>MHBH01000020.1 GCA_001804805.1 Lentisphaerae bacterium GWF2_49_21 | reverse complement strand
TGCGTCAGTTCCATTCCGGCACGGAAGTCGTCGGGATACACTGAGTCATGATCCTGCTTGTCATTGATCCACACGGCCGGACAGTTGCGCTGGTTCACAAGCTCCGTCAGCCGCGGGGGCACTTTGAGAATATAGTTGATCAGGAGGCCATCTACCATCCGCTCCCGCAGGACATGTGGAATCTTTTCCGGGGACTGGAGGTTCTCCTCGGAAACGCGTACGATGATGAGATTCAGCCCCTCCCTTGCAAGCGTCTCTTCGATTCCAGCGAGAAGATCCTGCGGAAGGTAAGTATGACCTTCAGGCCCCATGACAAGCGCAACGGCACCGAAACTTCCGCGGCGCATGGCTCGCGCACCGCTATTGGCCTGATATCCCAGCTTCTCGGCGATCTCCATGACGCGCGACTGGGTGGTTTTGGAATGCAGGTGCGCGCGGCCTCCTAGTATGGCAGAAACAGTGGACATGGAATATCCGGTTCCCTTGGCGATATGTTTTAGCGCGACTGTCATGGCATCCTTTCATAGTGCTTGTTCATTATCTTTCGTAACGTTACGATAATATAGAGAAAGACATTGTCAAGCCTAAATAGATACAAAATACAGGAAAATATTAAATTATTGACAGAATTTCATATTCGCAACGTTACTACTAGATTTGCTTGGCGGAAGTCCTTCCGCACAAGTAAATCTATAAGTTTCCACAATTCTGCGAATTGTGGAAACGCCATCTTAACAGCAGAATTCCATGCAGGAAGAGTATTTTATCCATCATTTTTTCTTGAGCAGCTTGCGCCGCAACCAAATTTGAATTATGACGGCGAAGCCGTCCATGGAGTGCGCAGACAAAGTCTGCGCTAGTGGTGACTTTGTCACCGCACTCCCGGGAATGCTATCGCATTCGTAAGAAAAACGTGCATAAAAAACAAGAAAATGACGGATAGTATTACAAAGATGTCACGAGATGAAAATGAGGCAGGCCTTTATATGTCCATTTATACGCTTTTGACATGGTCCTGTTGAAATAATCGATGAACATTCCCATCTTCTCGCCGAGATCCTTTGCCGAGGGGGAATTCCCTCTTTAAGTACTTTCCTGGCCAGAACTCCAAACCATATCTCCACCTGATTTAGCCAGCTGCAATCTTTGACAGATACTCTCGTGCGGAAGGACTTCCGCACGAGAGTATCTAGTCGAATGATTAACCCGCCAAAGAGACCTTTCTAAAGGATAATAGGAAGTTTCACTATCGTAGTGGATTCTGGACTGTCCTTCCGGAAAGGCAGCTGGAAGAACTACCGAACCATTCATTCCGTCCAATAAACCTCACCCATACTTGTGAGAGTATATTTCATCGAAGATCTTTTCTTCGATTCGACATGTATGTCCGGATAAAGCACGTTCGTGGTCTTCATCCCGTTATGGAGATATCTCCACTGCGCCATTATATGCTCCCAGTTGTTCGTATCTAGCGCAGGATCTCCCTGGGCCACATGCTGGACTCCGTCCATGAGCATGATTATACTTGAGAAGTTGACGTTGGCCTGTTTAGCCATGTTCTCCAGCTCCGTATGTTTTTTTACGATGAATTGCGGCTGTCCGGTCCAGGCATCGCCCACCTTGGGCCATTCAAACCATCCGAAGGTGCTGCGGTTGTATCCGTAATTGCAGCTTGCGCCGTCTGGGGAAGTACCTCTCTTGACGTAGACCGCCCCCTCCTTGTCTGCGTTCGCAACCCTTGATCTGGTACCCGGATTACCGTTCCACCCTTTCCCTTCGTTAAGCACCGGGCAGTTGAATACGGAATAACTTTTCGTGTAGGGTTCGAGCTTGTTGAACCATCTGTAGATCGGATGCGCATCCCATAACGGCCTCTCCTGCCATCCGGAATACGTCCCCGAGGGGAACTCGTCGTCGCAGGCGGTGTAATATTCGTTATTGTCCCCCTTGTACATTTCAAACGCCAGCCCCACCTGCTTCTGTGTCGCAAGGCAGATTGCGGATTTCGCAAAATCCTTTGCGTTCTTGAGCGCCGGAAGAAGCAGCGCGGCAAGTATTGCTATTATGGCTATGACCACCAGCAGCTCGATAAGCGTAAAAATATTATTCCCCCAACGGATACCGCAATGGCCTGTCGTTTTCCTCATACGCATATCCTCCGTGAATTTAATTTCCCCAAACCTGGAATAATCTTCTCTTGATACGTATAAACTATTTCCAAATCAAATATATTCTTGTCATAAACAGGCAAAGACTGTGCAATTTCGGTCATTAACATTCCTCCATGAAATGCCATCTTTCTTTAAAACAGCGTATTGCTTGCGTTCCGCCCGAGGATCTCCTTGCTGGGCAGCCATTCCGCATGTCCGTCGCAATACAGGAAGTTGGCGCCATTGCGGTGGCGCAGCCAGTCCAACGCATAACAGGTCGGAGCCGGTTGCGTAAACTCCCAGGCGCTCCCGAGCATCCAAGCCCGTCCGTCTGCAACAAGCAGTTCGGTCGCAGGCTGGCGGATGAGGGGGGTGTATGGAAAAGTGGCGATACGCTGCTCCCATGCACCATACTTGTCGGCAGGCGGAACGAAATTGCTCATTCCCAGTCCCGCACCCATCTTGTCGACCACGATCGTCACTCCCCTGGAATCGTCATACATCGGACAGACAAAAACCGTCGAAGGATTGAATTTTGCAGGAACCACGCCGATTTTCCAGTCCTTGCACCCGGCATAGGGGCCGAGGAAGACGTTCCACCACGCAGGCCATGGATAACAATCGAATCCAAAGACATATCCATAGGGCGCGTAATACTGCGGATTCGGAGCCGGATAGTATGAATTATGGTCTGAGGCGTAGATTTCGAATGCTATGCCGATCTGCTTCTCGTTTCCGGCGCATACTATCATCTTTGCCTGATCCTTGGCGGTCTTCAATGCCGGCAACAGCAGTGCCATGAGTATTGCGATGATCGCAATTACTACCAACAGTTCGATCAAGGTAAAGACAGGTTTTACATGCAGCCGCGGACAAATTCTGACAGTGACATTCATACCTCTCCCCCAATAAGTATTTATATCGTTTTGAAATCTATATCGGATATTTCAATTGTCCAACAGGATGAACTTCCTGAAAATGAACGGATATTTCACTTCTCCAATTCCGTTCGTCAGACCGAGCCAGAAGTTCCGCCCGTTGCCGTCGTTGTTGTTCACGATGAAGTTGAACCCGAAAATGCGCCCTTTGGCCGGCCCAGTCATGCCGATCGCCTTCCATGGGATCGCAATCCGGTATTCAGTTGTCCTGTCCTTTTTCACAATCGAGATCTTCGCGTCCCTGACATCGTTTCCGACTTCTCCCTTTTGCGCCGAATAGGTCGTTGCGATCCTCGCACCCTTCGGAGAAAGCCATGCGATGAATTCAGAATCGTCATCGTTGAACTGGAATACATTCTCTTCTGCATTGCCGAGCGTATCGAACGCCAGCTGGATGGAATCGCCGTTCCATGCCTGGTAGCTGTCCGACTTCTGGAAGAAGACCTTGTCCACCACGTCCGCGCTGAAATAGAAGTATTCCGTGTCCCAGGCGCAGTTGAAGACGCAGCTCAGATCTTCCGGAGACTTCCAGGCGATGCCGGGATCCGGAGGATAAATGTATTTCCTTTCGTCCAGTGCAATCGCATTCCTCATCTTCAATATCTCCTGGAATCCCTCTCCACCGGAACTGATCTTGAGACATGGATTCAGCTCCAGCTTCAGCTCCTTTGAAACCTTGCCTGAAGATGTCGAACACTCAATCAAGTATCTCCATCCGGCCTTGACATCTTCATCAGGAACCTTGAATGAAAACGCCTTGACGCCGTCGGCAGGAAGGACCAGCGGAATTTTTCCAGGCTCAATTCCAGCGATCCTTTCCCTGGGATAAACTTCCACCTTCTGCTCCCTCGGATAATTGTTCTTCGCGGTTCCGCTGATAATTCCGGCTTCGCTCATGGACAAGGCAAGGGAAACCGGCTCCATGTTGATAGATGCATTGGAGATGACTTCACACGTCTTTTCCGTGCCGAGGCCTTTTACAATAAGGAAAAGAGGGCTTCCGGACAGAGGGATGGCAAGTCTTCCTTCTTTGCGGACTTCGCGGACTACGTTCCCGAAAATGTCGATGATTTTCGTGGATCCTTCCATAAAATCCAATGCCATCTCATTCGTACTCCCCTGATATTTCCACATCGCCACAATCACGCTTCCGTCAGATTTTTCAAAAGCATATGCCTGGACATCGTTCTGGAAAAGGACCTTCACAGGTTTCGTCATGCAGAGGATCCTTGCGATATTCGCATAGTATACGGCAGCAGGAAGCGGTTCAAATTCGCTTCGCCAGAGGCCATACTGGTAGAACTGCTTCTCATAACAGCCCTGGGCCTTGAACCAGAAGAGATGCTCGACCTCTGGAACGGATTTACAGATGATCATCGTCCTGGCGACATAGTCGGAATATTTCCGCATATATTCGCTTTGATAGGATTCCCTGTCATCTATCGCCCAGCCCAGCTCGTCAACCCACAGTCGCTGGCCCTTCCCGTATTTCTTCAATGTATCGACGAATCCAAGAATCTTCTTCCGGAGATAAGTTTCAGGCGCTATGCTGGTGCTGTTCGGTCCGATCTCGCGTGTCCCGGTATAAGGATGGATCGTCATGATGTCAAAGGATCCTGCGCATCTCTGCAGGGCCATCTCGCAGAAGTTCCCCTCCATACCGGAATTGCTGATGGCAAGGACTGCCGCCTCGGGATCCGCCTGCTTTATCGCAGGTCCTGCCGAGTTCACGACATCGGCATAATATTCGGCGGCCTCCTTCAAAGGCAGATTGAACTTCCTTACAAAGTCAAGATCCGGCTCGTTTTCGATCTCCCAGTATTTGACCTTGCCCTTCATCTTTTCGACATATCTCCTGCAGAAGGAACTGTAGTCCCCTATGTCCTTGAGCTTTCCATCTTCGCCGATGGCCCATTTCGGACAGTCCTGCGCCTTGATACAGTCCATCACCGAGAAACCATATTTCATATAATGATCATAATAATCGTCAGGAAGCGACAAGACGCCTTTTTCCCTTTCCCCCCACTTCCACGTGGTGAAATGCCTTATCCATTTGACCCCTATCCTCGGAAGAGCTTCAAGTGTTACACTTCCCGCATGAATTCCAAAGAACGAATCCGGACTGTTCTCCTCCGGGAGAGGACGCGGAACGATACCGAATGGCACCTGTCGTTTCGCGATAGCCTTGCCGTCTTTTCCGGAAAGAGCCACTGTGCTGACAAAATATCCTAGCGTCATCTTTTCCATGGCAGGGATTTTCTTCCTGAACGGACTGTCCGTCTCGATGGAGATCTTCTCTTTTTTTGTGAATATTGTCCTGCCGGAATAATCAACGGTATCAAATGATACTTCGAGATCCTGTTTTTCAGCCCAGTTGCTGAGGACGCCTATTTCAAGCTGTGGCGCGCCTTCGTCTATGAAGACAATGTTGCCGGGAGCATCCGTGTTCCCAAGGCCAAGGGAGATTTTTTCCGGACGTGAATATTCTCCTGCCTTCCTGCCCTTCTCCAACTGTACCGCGTCCAGCCACACCTTCGCATCGGATAGCAATACCAGATCCAGATAGAAATCCTGAACCTTGTCCTGTTTAGGTATCTCGATTATATACCTCTGCCATTCTTCGTTCAGCGTAAAGTTCTTAAAGAGGAACGTCTGGTAATATAGGTTGTTGAGGCCGACATTGATTTTAGTTCCGGAAGCAGATGCCTTCGCATAAAAGGAAAATACATATTCCTGATCCTTCTCAAGAAGATTGTAGTACAGGCGGGTTCGGCAGTTCCTCTCTAGCGTACCATCAAGCTCAAGGGAATATTTTCCGTCATATGCAGTGGTACTGACGCTCCTGCATCCGAACCAGCTTTCATTTCCCGTCTCGAATGAGCTGTCCCCGGGGAAGAGGTTTGCAGAGGCTGATTCCGATGAGGTCTTTTGAGCTGCACTATTTCCATTCATGTCGTTTTCTCCATATGCATGGTTGAAGGCGATGCTTATGATTGCACAGGCGAAGATCAAACCGAGCGCATTCTGCCTTTTCATCATAAAGGCTCACTTTCCTATTGCATCTAAATTATTGATTGACATGCATAATAATCGCCTAATTAATAATAAATGCAACTAAATTTGATATTTAAATTGTAATATTTGTTTTCATGACCTAAGGTTTAGGTCATGAAAACAAATATGACACACAGGGAACGGGTAAGAGTGGCGCTTGAACACCGGGAGACCGACAGGATCCCTATCGCCATGGTCTGTTCCGGATTAAACGCACCTGTCCGCAAGGCCTTCGAAGAATATCTTCGGAAAAACCGCGGTATCGGTGCCGATGAATATTTCGAACCGCTGATCGACATCCGGAATGTCGAACCTGCATACATCGGCCCTGCCCTGCCAGCCGGAACCGACATATGGGGAGTGCGCAAAAGGTCCGTAAGCTACGGGGAAGGTGCATACGACGAGATCGAACATTATCCCCTTGGAAAGGCTAAGAACATCGGAGATGTGGTCGCCTATAAGTGGCCATCCCCCGACATGTTCGACTACGGAGCTTTGCACGGCAGAATCCGCGAACTTCGCAAAAAAGGCGACTTCTGCCTGATGGCCCACAACGGAAACCCCTTTGAAAGCTCCTGGTATCTCCGCGGCTTTGAACAGGCTTTGATGGACATGGTCCTGGCACCGGAGATCATGCAGGCCATTCTTGAGAAAGTCACCACTTTCTATATTTCCTATTTCAAACGGATTCTGGAGGCTGCTGACGGAGAAATAGATCTTGTATTCACGGCGGACGATATCGGTTCGCAGGAAAGCCTTCTCTTCTCCCTGGAAATGTGGGAGGAGCATATCAAGCCCTGGCATTCGAAGTTGAACAGGGCGATCCATGAATATGGCGCGAAGGTCATCTATCATTCCGACGGAGCGGTGACAGAGGCGGTTCCTGGCCTGATCGACATGGGTATTGATGTCCTGCAGGCGCTCCAGTTCGATGCAAGGGACATGGATCCGGAATTTTTGAAGAACACCTACGGAGACAGGCTCTGCTTCGAAGGCGGAGTAAGCGTGCAGTCGACACTTCCGTTCGGAACTCCTGAAAAGGTGAGGACCGAAGTTTTGGAACGGATTCGCATCCTCGGAAAAAACGGCGGATACATCCTCGGCCCATCACATCTAATACAGGCGGGAACTCCCCCGGAAAACATAGCGGCGATGTTCGATACAGCAGCAGGAAACAAATTACTAATGAGTTCATAATTAGGTTTACGTTTTTCCCGAGGTAGGGACGGCTCGAGTTTATCCCGATCCTGAAAGGCATCGGGAAGCCGTCCGCGGCGCGTTGCGGAGAACGCGCCCTACCTTAAAACAAAATTCACCATATAAACTATTTGATGCACACATTAGTAAAAGGATTGATCAAATGACAACTAATTCCATCAGCAAGAAAAAGTCCCGGGAAATAATTGAAGGACAGGCGGACTCCCTCCCGTTCAGCCAGAACCCATCGGATCTTTTGAAATACCTTCAGGAACATCATCCCGTCATATGCTATATAAATACTGACAAGCGGATGAAGAAAGAAGACGTCCTGGAGCACATGCATGCGGACTTGTTCCAACTTACCTGCTATACCCAGGGCAGCGGGAAGTTCAATATTTTCGGCAGGAAGTATGACATTGAAAACAACGTCTTTTTCATCATGAATCCGAAAGAACTGCATCAGATCAGGCCGGAAGGGAAAGTCCCGCTCAGCGGAATCTCCTGCCGTTTCAGGATGCCTGGCTTTTCAGGAAAACTTCTTGCTCCTGCGGTAAAGGTCGAATCCAGGCAGATGCCGGAGGCGGAGATGCTCCTGAAAAAAGTCCTCGCCGAAGCAGTCATGCAGACCGATAAAAGCATGGTAATGGCTTCCTTCCTGCTCTCCGAACTCCTGATGCTGCTCGATGAAACCCATCAGAGCGGATTCAATGATTCCCTCTCGGAAGTCGTCAGGAATGGAATTCTTTTCATGAATGGAACATTCAGGAAGAACATAACCATAGACGATGTAGCCTCCCGTTCCGGAGTGACGACCAGCCATTTCTGCAGGACATTCAAGAAGGATATGGGGGGGATATCCCCCTTGTCATATTTAAGGAAGCTGCGCCTTGGATACGCCGCTGAGAGACTTTTCACCTCGAGGGACAAGATTTCCAGCATCGCCGCGAATTCAGGCTTCAAGAACGCGAAGAACCTGAACATGGCATTCCGTCAGGTCTATGGCATGAGCACACAGGAGTTCCGCAGGAAACGCTATGAAAATGTCCCGATAGGGATTTCACCGAACATCATTGAAAGGAAGATTTCCGATTCGTAAAATCATGAATATCCAATGATGAATTGGACATTTAAATTTAGGAGGGCTTTTGTTAAATATAGTCATCATAGGCGCCGGCCGCCATTCGACTGTGCATCACGGTCCGGCATGCAGGCATTTCAGAAAAAGATTGAAACTCGCCGCCGTCTGCGACCGCAATATCGCGGCTGCGCAGAAATATGCTGGAGCTTTCGGATTCAAATCCGTCTATACGGACTATCTGGAGATGATCCGCAAGGAAAAGCCCGATGCAGTAATCGCTGTAACTCCGGAAATAGCTACCAGGAAGATCATCGGAGACATCATTCCTTTTGGAATTCCAATCCTCATAGAAAAACCAATCGGAAATAACTTGAAGGAAGCGTCTGAACTTTGCAGGCTTGCAGCAAAACACCAATCAAGAGTCATGGTCTCTTTCAACCGCCGTTTCTCCCCGATGATCCGCCCTGCCCTGGAATGGCTGGAGGGAAATACAGGAAAGTCCGCTCCCCAGATGTTCAGGGCTTCCATCCAAAGACATGACCGTCATGACATGAATTTCCTTTCCGCAACCGCGATTCATCCTCTTGACATTATCGTGTCAGTCATGGGAATGCCGTCCAGGACGAATATTTTAAAATCACGTTCCACCTCCCCTGGAGAACCTGTCACAAAAGTGAACATGGAATTCCCAGATGGATCATTTGCAGAGCTCATGATCGCGCCTGACTGCGGAGTCGTGGGCGAAAACTATGAAATCATCGGTGACAAATACTGCGTGAGGGTGGATTATTTCAACTCCCTTGAAATCTGGCGTTCCGGAAAACTTGAACTGCAGAGCAAACTCAATCAATCATCGCCCCTGGAACTCAGGGAGGGGGCAATTGCGGAAATGGAATATTTTATAAATTGCCTTCAAGGAAAAGCACCTTTCAGCCCGCGCATACAGGACGGCCTGAACATGGCGATACTCGGGGAAAAGATCCAGAACGCGAAGTAGGACGGGCTTTCCAGCCCGTTCCTCAATAAGACAACAGGCTGAAAGCCTGTCTTAACATATAAGGAATAAAATGAAAAAGGATTTGCTTGATTGCGTAAGACATGGAAAACAATGGACAGGAACTCTTGATGAAGGACTCTATGAGATAATATACGGATTCGAGGCTCCGGATTTTGAAGCGGATTCGCTATACTTCGAATTCATGGGGCGGCGCACGGGACCTTGGGACTATGCGCCCTCATTCGCCAAAAACAGGGGCGAATGCCTGCTTCCACACGTGGAACTGGAAATCACATCGGCATTGAAACGGAAAAGCAGAGTATTCATTCCACGGAAGACCGAACTCGACAAAAAATACTTCAACGGCAGGATCGGCTTCTACCTCGACTCAAGGAAAACAGTCACACTAAAGCTCTCTTCATCTGTGAAAAACGCAAAATGGACAAATGTCAGGATCGAACGTTTCGCCGATTTCATGGCGGATTATACGGAGAAGGACTTCAAGGCTGGACAGAAATTCTGGCTTGACAAGACAAGGATTGACAGCATCAGGAGGAACTGGTCTTCTTCCGAATGGGCTGCATCATTGGACAAGACTCTAGACGACTGCGCAGGAGCCCCTCCCCCGAAAAACGTGGAGGAGGCAAAAGTCGTCAGCGGTACGACCTCACGGACCGGCAAGCGCTACGAGGACAGCGTCATCTTCCCCGGAAACTACATGTCAGCACTGTCACTCAGGCTTCTTGTCCGTCCTTCTGAGACGGATCTTGAGCAGCTGAAACGCTGGATTGACGCCTTTGCAGATCTGCCTTACTGGGGGTTCTCGGAGGATCCAGTCGGAGCAGACCATGACAATGATCTGACGGCGGATTTCAACATGCTGGGTCTTGCTGTCGCGCTCAGCTGGCACCGTGAAAAGCTGGGGAAGGAAAGAGCCGCGAGAATGGAGGAGAAGATCGCATATCAGGCGGAACAGATGCTGAAATGGATAATCCATTCGCGCAGTTCATGGCCGGGTGTCACGGCGCAGAACCATGCGTTCTTCGGAAATCAGACCCTCATACTCGCCGGCCTTCTGCTGCTGGGGCGGAACAAGAGGGCGATATTCTGGCTCAATGTTGGGATTGCCGCTTTCAAGAGGTTCATTGACGCCCTCCCTCCGGATGGTTCATACCACGAAGGCAACGGATATACTGCTTTCGGAATGGTCGGACTCATGCCTTCACTCATGCTGCTGCAGCAGTCCACCGGGGAAAAGTTCATCCCTGACGAATGGCTGGAAAAGCATTGGAGGTTCGTCGACACCTTGCTTCCCGAAAATACCGAGGAAGGATTCTCCACCGACGACGGCACCGGCCAGCCCGGATATCTGCCATCGCTGGCGATGTGGGATTACTGCCGCCATTCCGCAACTTCGGATGTCCGCAGGCTGACCGGCAGGATCCTGTACAAATTCTTCAAGTACAATCCGGATCATTTCAATTACCACTGCATTCTCGTGAACTTCCTGAACATGATATGGGCGCCGGAGCTCAACCCTTCCGATTTCAAGCCGGGCAAAGCTTCGGAATCCAGCAGCTCCTATTTCGACGACTGCGGCTATTTCGTAATGAACCTGGATCCAAAGGCCAAAACGTATTTCCTGACAGGTCCTCCGCAGGGCTACAAACTGTTCGAAAAGGACCAGCACACCTACAACTATGGGCATCACCATCCCGATGCAGGCAATATCCTTTTTAACTACGATGGCAAATGGACACTGGCGGATACTGGATACACCTGGTGCAAACTCAGCGGGGAGCACAACGTATTGCTTGTAGATGGACAGGGACAGCATAATGACGGACACGTCTGGATGGCCCCGCCTCCATTCGATATCAAACCGCCCCAACTGAAAATATTTAAAACCAAAGGCCTAGACAGGGCTGAAATCGATCTTGCGTGCTACTATCCGTCCTCTCTCGGGCTGAAAAGCTGGAAAAGGACTGTCTGCGGAATTCGCGGAAAGGGATTCGCCGTGATGGACGATGTCAAATGCAAGTCTGACAGGAGGCTTACGCTCTCCTGGGGTTCAGATTTTCCATGGAAAAAGATCACCAATGGAAGAATTCCTGCATTTGAGAACCGTTCAGGATGCAAGATCCTCTTCTATGGCAAAAAGGAAATAATTTCAATTGAGAAATGCATTCCGGTGAAGAAATATATTGAAGTCCTCAAGGACGGAAAACCATGGCATGCATTGCGCGTGAACACAGCGGAAAAATCAAAGGATCATCGTTTCGTCACGGTGTTCAGGCTTCCCGGAACGGATGCTGAATTCGACAGGAAGATTCTGGAGAAGCTAACGGAAAAGTAAATCCGAACAACGCCTCTCAGGCGGTTATTCCGGAGAGCCACTTTCGGACTTCTGCAGCCACAGATGGGATTTTTAAATGGCATATCTTTGTCCCGCTGTTTTTTCATATGCGGGACAAGGATATGTAAAAGCGGAAAGGCCTTAAGTCCGACACGCTGCTAAGGATTCCTCTGTCCCCACTGGCTGGTAAAGTAGCGGGCTACTCCTGTTTCTTCCTTGAGCCTGTTTCCATTGAATGAATCGGCATGCCCATCAACAAAGCACACATTCGCCCTTTCGTTATGCCTCATCATTACGGCATACCCTCCGGCTGGCCATGCAGCTGATACAGTGAAGAGATCCGTCTGCTGTTTGCTGCTGTCGCTTCCAGAGTCTGCAATCCAGGGGATTTTATCAGGCTTGGAGAGTTTCCTCAGGTTCCAGGCATGGCCTCCCCATACCCAGCCAGGCTGTTCGAAAAAGGCTTTTCCGGCCTCGCTCACATCTACGCCATTCACAGTTGTAAGCGTACCGAGAACCCCATAGGAACCCCAGGCGGCACCGCTGTCGCTTTCAAGTATCGCCTTGTAAGGAGGATAGTATGGGCAGCGGACAACTGTCCTGTTTGTGAGGTAGTCCGGACCAGAACTTCCAGTAAACGGATGACAGTTAGTCCAGCCAATGAAATAAATGCACCATGCCCATTCTCCACCCCACGGAACGTGCCTGAACTGGTATCCTGGAACATTGTCATTGAAATCGTCCGAATAATGCAAGTATGCCAACATCACCTGCTTCTGGTTGGAAAGGCAGTCTATGCCCTTTGCGGATTCACGTGCAGCCTTGAGAGCAGGAAGAAGCAGTGCGGCAAGTATGGCTATTATGGCAATCACTACCAGGAGTTCGATTAAAGTAAATGCATGCAAGCGGGAAATCCGCTGAGATTTTCCTGTAACCATAATGCCTCCCAAAAGGATCCGCCTATTACGAAAACCATCCCGACTTTATGACAACAGGGAACTATATCACAAAACTTCTTGTTTTGCAATCTGCCATGAATATGCCATCAAGAACAGTTCATCGTCATAAATTCTGCAAGGCAGAATTTATTTCCAGTCGAAGATCACGCCCATCGCGTTCTCGCGGTCCGTTTGCAGATAGGTGAAAGCTTTCTTGCAGTCCTCCGGCTTGAAGTGGTTCGTGATAAGATCGGAGACCTTCATCTCCTTGCGCGAAAGGTACTTCAGGAAAAGTTCGTACATCTCCTGTGAGGACCATCTGACAAACTGGTTCGGCATGGTCGGCGGATGGCAGTCGTGCGCCCCGACAATCCTGAGGCCGCGCGTGATCAGGTCCGGCGTCAATGTCTGGAGATTCGGCGCTCCTGGATCCCCAAGGAGCACCACCGTGCCGAAGTTGCGCGCAAGCGGCAAGGCAGTTGCGAAAACCGCAGGATGTCCGGTAACATCATACACGACGTCCGCCTTCCTTCCGCCAGTAAGTTTCTTGACTATCGGTTCAGCTTCCGCCGATGACATCTTCAGTATCTGCGTGGCACCATGCGCCTTCGCCATGTCAAGACGCTTTTGGGAGACATCTATCGCGATGATCTCGGAGGCCCCGAGAAGTTTCACGTATTGGACCACAAGCTGTCCGAGAAGACCTAGTCCGATGACAACCACATCGTCACCGAGTTTGTGTTCCGCGGCCCTGACACCGACCTGCACGATCTTACCGAGCCCCATCCAGACGGCTTCCTCATCTATGACATTGTCAGGAACTTTCACCGCCCTGTTGAGCGGAGTGCAGTCGCCTTCATCAGCCTTGGAGGTGTTTTTGCTCTCTACGGCGTCGGCGATGATGTGGCTTGAATGTCCGGAACGCGAGACGGCCCTGTCGCCATTCTTCCAGTCCTTGACATTCTTTCCGACTTCGATGACTTTCCCGACGTTGAGATATCCGGTATAGAACGGATATTTGACCCAGTTGTCCCAGTGCGTGCCCGGCGCGAAATTACGGCGGTAACAGGTGCTTTCTGTTCCGGTGCTGATCAGTGTTTTTACCGTTTCAATCAGGATCTGGTTGTCATTTATCTTCGGGAGTTCCTCTTCAATCAGTTCGACAGCCTCTTTGCCAGTGAAAATTATACTTTTCTTTTTCATGATAAATCCTTTTTCTTTTTGAAACTACTGTATTTCCACAAAGGATTTATTCTTGTCAAAAACAGGCAATAACTGTGCAGTTTCGGTCATATGAGGTATTTTCTGGCTTTCTTAATTGCATCCGTTCGTAGTTAAGCTCGCAAGAGCTGTTTCTTTCTTACTTCGATGAGATGACTGGTATTCCCTATTAAGCAATTGCAAAGAATCAAATCACCATATTCAGATGGTAGCCCTACTCCGTCCGGAACGGGCTGGCGGGCAGACCGTTCTTGTTGAAGAGATTGATCTCTGCATAGTTCGCCCAGCCGTAACGCACGGCCCTTGGAACTTTTATCTGGCTGCTGGAAACTTCGATAGTGTCTTTTTTGATCTCCGCCTTTGCATCGACAAAAACCTTGTCAGGCCCGCAGATCTTGAATCCTTTGAGGGATTTCCCCTTTGAAACCAGCCCTTTGCCGATATGATTGAACGAAAGGATTGCCTTGTCTCCATTGATCTGCATCTCATGGAACACAGGCCCGGAACACACAATCTTCTGTCCATACACTTTGCATCTTGCAATCAGGGCGAGACGTTCACCTATGGGCCTTTTATTTTCCGGATGGATGTCGGTCATGTCCCCCACGTCGATACTGACGGCCATGTATGCATTATAAATCTTCTTTGTCGCAAACAGTTGCTGCTCCCTGAGGACTGCCCAGTCTTCATTGTCGGGTTTTCCATCGCAACCATAAGTGGTTATCTGGGTGAAGAGGAAAGGCAGATCAGGATTTTTCCAGTCGTCACGCCAGTTCTGTATCATTTTGGCGAAAAGCTTTTCATACAGGGACGCCTTTTCGACGTCGCTCTCACCCTGATAGAAGATGACACCTTTCACTGCGTATGGAGCAATCTTTTCGACCATCGTATGGTAAAGACCGGAAGGCGTCTGGAAATTCTTCGGTCCGGCTGGAGGCGGCCAAGGATATGGACCAAGCAGCTTGTCGAGTTCCGCGCCGGAAATGTTCTCCTTCACCGCCTTTTCCTTCATCTTCACAAATTTGTCAACAGCACTGTCATATGCGCTACGGTCCTTCTCGTACTTCTCCATGTCAAGATTGGAAACCAGCGCCTGGTATTCATCCAGATAGATCTTGATATCCTTGTCCGAGGAAAGATATTTCTCGCTCATCCATGACGATGCGGAAGTCCCGCCCCAGCTACAGCTGACTATCCCGACCGGGACCTTCAGCGCCTTCTTGATCTTCACAGCGAAGTGGTAGGCGACCGCTGGATAGGCTCCCGCATTCTTCGGGGTGCACACCTTCCATTCGGGCTTTGCGAAATACGCAGCAGGATTCTCAAGGTCTGCGCCCACGTAAGGGATCCTCGGCACCTGGTAGCATCGTATCTCCAAGTGATCCGCCTTGGAAACAACCTTTTTAGCATCCATCGAATCCGCAAGAGCGAACTGCATGTTCGACTGTCCGCCCGCTATCCAGACTTCGCCCACGAGGATATTTGTGATTTGCTGATATTGGGATTGGGAGATTGTAGGATTTGGAGCTGATGAAGAAATTATCATTTTGCGAGGTTCGCAGCTTGCTGGCATCGGATCGAGGTGAGTCAGCCATTTTGAATCCTTCCCGGTGACAGCGGATCTATTCTGTCCTGCAAAGTCGACGGAGATCTCCTCTCCGGGTTCGGCGGTCCCCCATATTGGAATTTTGACATTCCTCTGGAGGACCATGTTGTCGGAAAATATGCTGGCTAAAGAAAATTTGCTGTTCATATCAATCACTTCAGAGAATATTTATTACGGAATAAAACCCCGTTGGAGTACAAACTTTAGTTTGTCTTAGCATTCAGAAGTCTATGCAAGCTGAAGCTTGTACTCCAACATGGACAATCAGTTCAAGAATGCGGGGAAATATATCCTGAACTTCTGTTTTTCCTAATCAAAAACAGGTAAAGATCATGCGGATCAGGACAAGGTAATTTGGATAGCACAAATGCATTCGATTAAGAAGGGATACCCGCACCGGCGAGCGGGGGGTTGAGTCTGCAGCCGGCACGAGTATCCCTAAATTGTAAAAAAGCTGTCAGTGTTCAGGTGTCAGTTCTGGAATCCGGAAAATCTCAAGACCTTAACACATTTTCTCCCTTAACACTGACACCCGACACCTTTATCCCATTCCTTTTCCGCACTCATGGAAGCGGATCAAATCCTTTCTTTTCCTTGTCGATCAGAAGCTGGTCGAAGCCGTACGAGTTCGTCGTTCCAGCATCGACTGTCTTTTCATTGACCTCCTTCATCTCCTTCGCGATGTTTTCAGGAACCGGCATGTTCGGAGTTGCCGGCACGCACTCGACGACCGCGACAAGCTGCGACTTCTTTGTTGTCTCGGATTCGCTGCCGAGAAGCCAGCCGAGTCCGGGTATGTCTCCAAGCCACGGAACCTTGTTTACGCTCCTTACCAGGGCCTTCTTCTCAAGCCCGCCGATGACGAACTTGGTTCCGCCGTTGTCAACCATGACCTGGGTGTTGAGCTCGCTCTTCGAGATCCTCGGGGAGCCGTCGCTCCTGAACCCGATCAGGTTGTTGTTGACCAGCGCGATGTCCAGGGTCGTAGCCTTCTCACAGACCACGGGCTTGATCCTCATGTTGAACCCATAGCTGTTGATGGCGGTATCAGTCTTCCTGTTCTTGTACGCGGTGAAGTTCTGATCGAGCTGCCAGTTGCTGACAGGCACCCATGCGTATGAGGACACTACGTTGTTACCGCCAGCCGCATCGACCCCTACAGTAGTCGCCGTGCAAATTTGCAGGCTTGCGCTCAGGCAGTTGTTCACCTTCGTTCCGATATTCTGTCCGCCCTTGCCAACGAAAAAGGTTCCGGATCCTGTAGTGGAATCAATTTCGACCGTGTAATAGTAGCGGTATCCGTCGAAGCTGCGTGACAGCATGAAGTTTCCGAAGAACGCCGTGTTCAGGGTTATTGTATTGCCCTGCCTGTCCGTGGCGGAGAACATGTACTGCGTATCTACGGCTGCTGCTGGCAAGGTCCCGTCGACATTCACGGTCTGGCCGGTCAGCTTGATGTAGTCGAACATGTTGACGTCGGGAATCTTCTCCCCGGCCTGGTAGTTCGTCAGGCCCGTCCTGCATTCGACATATCCTTCCTGGGCGTTCATTATCGCCATGTCGCCGGAGGTTATGACGTGCGCCTTGGACTTCGACACGAGGAAGTCAAGATACTTGGTGTTCCACTTCGGATTGAACTTGATATACTTGACGTGCTGCTTGCCGATATCAGGCGTGGCCACTATGTTGTTCACGAAATCCCACTGGTAGCCTGTCCTGTTCGCAAGCGAGAACAGATCTGATCCCGGACCGTTCTTCCAGGCCTGGAAGTCCACACCGATCTGGCCGTCGTTCTCCGCGTCGATCTCATAGATCGTGTATTTCAATGCGACTTCCGTCGTCGGCGTGTCGTACTGCTTGATCATGTCGTTGATCGTCTTCACCTGGTACTTGGGCACGTTGAACAGGAGGGCGTTGAGGTTCTTGTCGACTCCCACCTTGTCCCTGCCGCCTTCGAGCTCGGACGGATCGTCGGGACGGTTCAGTCCGACATTCCTCAGCACGGTATACAGCCAGTTGGCGTCGCAGTATTTCGGAAAATAGGCATAGTACGCATTTCCCGGAGTGGACTTGATCTTCGGCTGGTCAAGCATCGCCACCATGTCGTCGAAGCCCATTCCATTGGCCTGCTTCCCGAACCTGTAGTCCTCGGCGGAAACTATCAGCGCGCCAGTGCCGTCGTTGTACTTGATGCACTCAACCTTGGTTATGTTCGTCTTGATATCGCCGTTGGACTGCCTCTCAAAGTCCTCCGCGATCCTCTTCGCCTTCACCGCCTCGCGGAAATACGGACGCAGCTCGTAGGGATCCGCATTCTTGAGGACATACACCTTCGTGATTATATTCGGATCATTGTTCGCCGATATCAGATGCACCTGCTTGGTGTCATCCTTGACCTGCACCCAGAGCTGGGTCTGGATCTGGCTGCCTTTCGGGGCGGCCTCCGGCGTAGGCCCGAAGTTCGAATCTGCGAACGTCGCAAGCGGCAGAAGCGCAGCCGTGCCGATCATCGCCTTATATAAGTTCTCTCTTCCTTTTTTCATTGTAGTTCCTCCTTGTTTGAAAAGTTATTTCTTGTCATCTTCTTTTACAGCTTCGGCAGGCTTGGATTCCACATCCTTCTTTTCGGCCCCGGGCTTATCTCCCTCCCTGAGCATCTCGCCGGCAGTCACGATCCTGCCCGCCCATTCCGAGAGCGAAGATTCAGGCCTCACGGCCTCCGCCTTTACCGTCACATAGACCTTCGATGTGCTCTTCGACACGTTCGTGGAGCCGAATATGTATTTCAATACCGGTATATCGCTCAGCAATGGTATGCCGTTCTCCTGCTTCACCTCCTGCACCTTCGTGTATGACGCCAGGAGCTTCTCTCCGCCTGCGTCCAACGTTGTCCATGAATAGAACTGCGAGGAGTTCTGGATCGGGGTTCCGTTGCTTACCTTCTCGACGGTGTCCATGATGTTCAGGTACCATCCGAATTCCAGCGCCGCCGCCTTGTCCCCCTTGTCATTGAAATTAATGACAGGCAGCCTGATGTAGAAGAGGAAATCCGCATCGGCCGTATCCACGCTCGTGTTCTGGTCCGAGCTCTTCTGTATGTTCTGGTAGCTGGGCGTAAACCTCAGCTTATATTTTGCGCCGTCGAAGTTGCCTATGCCGGGATCCGGTGACGTGAAGTCGTTCACGACCGTCAGCGATCCGGACGTCGCTATCCTCGCCTTTCCTTTCTGCGCGAGCAGCTTGATGAAGGTCATGTCGATGTTCGGCGCTACCAGGAATCCGGCCCAGGAATGCGATGCCATATTCGACACGTTCAGCATGTTCGACCAGCTGCTGTTCTGCGACATGAACTTGGAGCTCAGGAAGTCATATCCGGCGTTGAATATGTTCGCTCCCGGACCGTTCTTCCAGGCGACGTAGTCGATGCCCAGCTCAGTCAGGTCGTCGTCCGTCACCTCGTAGACGTTCAAGGTCAGCTGCACCTGCGGCACGGGCCTGTCGAACGCCTTGAACCATTCCAGCGACGTGTTTCCATAGGAGCTGGAATCCTTCCAGTAGAACATGCTGGTCGATGCATCGAAATAATATTCCCCGTCGCCGTTCGTGATCGTCCTGCCGATCACCTCCATCTCGGAGGAGGCGCGGTATTTCGGACAGTAGACGAACCTGTATATTCCGGTCCCTTCGACCGTTGAATTGTTCTCGTCCACTTTCCCCGCCCTGTCAAGCTTCGCGACCATGTCGTCGACGAATGGCACCATCGCCGTCGGCATGTTGACCGCTATGAACTCCTTTCCGCCTTCCGGGAAGGACAGCCTGTCGACGCTGGACTGGTTGTAGTATCTCTTGACGGCGCCCTGGATGAAGGGCGTGAGATCCGCAGCCTTGATGCTCTTGAGCTCGTAGACCTTTGAGGACATATAGGTCTGATCCCTGTCCTCGATGACCTTTATCTGCCTCTGCTCCTGTGCGCAGAGCAGATAGGATGCCGCAAAAAAATATGCGAACATCATCACCGCCGCGATTTTCCATTTTCCTGTTTTCATATTGCCTCCTTTGTTTTAAAAACGTTTGTCCCTTTAGCAATGGCCGTGCCATCCCGGAATCGATATCTGCAAATCTTTGATGACAAACAAGATATAATTATTACAATAAAGTACGCATCTATTCTTATTATTACATTTTTGTTATTATTGACCCTGCCTGTACACATATTTGTAATTACTTAAAACAAGACATCCTGTCAGTATTTCCTTTAGGATCTCCCGCTGGTAATCAAGCCGTTTTTGGCTGTGATTTCCAGATAATTCCGACACGCAATAATGCGTTGACTACAGGCAGGCAGTTCTCATATTTGTATCATGCATATAACTTATCCTTACCATCACGCATTTTACTCGATATTTATAATTACTTGTCCTCCATGCTTTTAACCGCTGCCAGAAACCACTTGGCATGATGACTGCTATTACCCGTTTCAAATTTCAAAGAAATCGAAACTTGAAACCAAATAGAGAGGAAGCGAAAATGAAAAAGAGGAAACTGATCATCGGAATGCCTCTGCTTGCCGCGTTGCTCATGACCGGCATTGCATGGGCAGAGGAGGCTCCGCCGGCATTCCCACTGGGCGCCGCCGCTACAAATAAACCTGCTGCACCAGCCGTCACTGTGGCTACCCCGGCAGTGACAACAGCACTGGCCGTCCCCTCGGCCCCAGCTACAGCGACAACTGAAGCCACAGCTGCTCCGGCTGCGCCGGCTGCAAGTGTTGCTGCCGCACCGGCCGCTGCAGCAGTTGCTCCGGTTATCGCTGCGGCCCCCGCAATCAACGCCGGCGACACCGCCTGGCTCCTCGCAAGCGCAGCACTCGTCATGCTGATGACGCCCGGACTCGCCTTCTTCTACGGAGGACTCGTCAGAAGGAAGAACGTACTTTCCGTGCTGATGCAGTGCATGATCATCCTCTGCCTGGTGACCCTGCAGTGGGTGATTATTGGCTACAGCTTGTCATTCGGACCCGATATAAAAGGTTTCATCGGCGATCTGTCCTGGATTGGACTGAAGGGTGTCGGCCTTGAACCTCATGCGGTATATGGCACGACCGTTCCGCATCAGGCCTTCATGATCTTCCAGGCCATGTTTGCGGTGATCACGCCCGCACTCATCATCGGCGCGTTTGCGGAACGCATAAGATTCGTACCGTTCTGCATATTCACCTTGCTGTGGACAACCATAGTATATGATCCGGTCTGCCACTGGGTGTGGGCCGACAAGGGACTTCTCGGAACCTTCGGAGGAATGGGAGCCCTTGACTTCGCAGGCGGAACCGTCGTACACATCAACGCTGGAATGGCGGCGCTCGCGGCCGCGCTCTTCCTCGGAAAAAGAATGGGGTATCCGGACAAGATGTCCCCTCCCCACAACCTTCCATTTGCAGTCCTCGGCGCCGGACTCCTCTGGTTCGGATGGTTCGGTTTCAATGCCGGAAGCGCACTTGCCGCGAACGGACTTGCCGCAAGCGCATTCGTCGTGACGCATGTTGCGACAGCGGCTGCAGGACTCGCATGGGCAATAATGGATCTCGTATTCAACAAGCGTTCAACTGTCCTGGGCGTAATCACAGGAGCAGTAGCCGGACTTGTGGCGATCACGCCGGCATCCGGATTCGTCACTCCGATGGGAGCGATAGTCATCGGCCTCGGTTCTGGCGTGATATGCTATATTTCCGTCAGCTTCTGCAAGGCGAAGTTCGGGTATGACGATTCACTCGACGCATTCGGAGTCCACGGAATCGGCGGAATCTGGGGCGCGATAGCCACGGGACTCTTTGCGACAACCGCAATAAATTCAGCAGGGGCAAACGGGCTCTTCTACGGAAATCCCGGACAGCTGATGATACAGCTCAAGGCCGTCGCCATCACCATGGTGTATGCCTTCGTGGTCAGCTATGCCCTGTTCTGGATCGTCGACAAGCTTTTCGGACTCAGGACCGGCGAACATGAGGAACGCGTCGGACTCGATCTCACCGAACATCGTGAAGCAGCCTACACAACATTAGAATAGAGGAGGTGGAATATGAAATATATAATTGCAGTGATACAGCCGGACAGGATGGACGACGTCCTGCAGAAGCTCGAGGAGAAGGAGATTCATCTTGTGACAGTCACTTCCGTGATGGGGAGAGGCCGACAGAAGGGAGTCGCGACCGTCTACAGGAGCCACAAGGAGGCCGGCAGCCTCCTCAAGAAGATCAAGCTCGAGATCGCCGTCAATGAAGCATTCGTCAAGCCTGTAGTCGACGCGATAATCGCAGGCGGACGCACAGGCGAGGTCGGCGATGGAAAAATCTTCGTGTTGGACCTCGAGGAATGCACGAGGATCAGGACGGGCGAGACCGGAGGCGTCGCCATAGGATAATTTTCACTGGGATCTGCCCCGATGCCGGGGCCAGCCAGTGAAAATTATAATTACAGCCGGGACGGCTGTGCTACTTTCCAGATAATTTAAAGCAAAAAAAGGGACGGCTGGACACCGTCCCTTTTTTTATCGTTCTCAATAGAGGCAATTTTGAAATTGCCTCTATATTACGACCATTGTTCTTCCAATATTACATCAGATGATAATTACTTCATGAAAGCCATAGCAAGAGTGTGACCCAGTTCTCTTGGAACTGGCTCGGGAAGAAGGCTGGCGAATGCGGCTTGAAACGGTTCCGGATTGTCAATTCCGATTCAGTGCATTATCTTACCGGAAAATGTCAGTGAAATCATTGAGTTTATTAACTTGATATTCTATTGCATAAATACTTAATATAAGATGCAGATATGACAATACTCAGCCTAATTATGAGTGTGTATTATAATAAATATGGTGCCAGACCCGAATGGCCCGGAGTGCCAGACCCGAATGGCCCGGACCCGAATGGCCCGGCAGTACATATGGTCTTTTGAACTATGTAATTGGCTAATAAACGGTGATACAAGATGAAAATCGTAGATACCTATCCCGAAATATTGATATTATCAGACAGTATGAAAAATGGTTTCAATATGTCCATATGGGAATGTTATGCTGCTCAGATATCCAAATTGCTGCCCCAAAAACTATTGAATGACAGCTGTTCATATAATTTCAATCAAGAGGTACTTCCTATCGTACAGCAGGCATTGAACAATACAAACAAGCTGGAGGAAACGCACAACTCTTTCCTTTCCGCTACACAAACCCTGCAACAACGGTTCACGGGTGTATTTGGAACTGATTTACAGGCGGATATTATTTTATATTTAGGGTTGTGCAATGGTGCTGGTTGGGCGACAACGCTTGATGGTAAAAAAGCGGTTCTTCTTGGTGTGGAAAAAATTATTGAGCTTGATTGGTGCAATGAAAAAAGAATGGCTTCGCTCATATATCATGAACTCGGTCATTTATGGCATGACATGGCTGGAACACCGCATCCCGGACTGACAAAACAAGGCGAAAAGTCCATCTGGCAACTTTTTCGTGAAGGTATTGCTATGTATTGCGAGCAACTTCTGTGCGGTGATTTTTCATACTATCATCAGGACATCAATGGATGGCGTAACTGGTGTGAGTCAAATAAAATTGTACTGTCTAATGAATACCTTCGCCGTGTTGACGCGGGTGAAAGTACGCAAGACTTTTTTGGAGATTGGTGCAGTGTTTTGGGGCATTCGGATGTTGGATATTATCTCGGTTGTGAGTTTGTCAAATGGCTTGTAAAAAAATATTCGTTGATTGCGCTTGCTAATATGGGTATTGATGTTGTTTCAATCGAATTGCATAAATTCTTAAAATAACGCCAAGTTGAAGAGCGGGGGGTACTCTTGCTATTGACTCCGCTGAAAAAAGGCGCTCAGGAAATCACTTCCACCGCTCATCAGCAGGTTTGATACGCGTTAAGCTTTTCTGATGAGAGGGGAGGACGGTGCCATGCCAATGCCGTTAACGTAGGCGCAACAACTTAATAATACAGGGTTTATATTGTTTTTATCTTTACGCATGGAGTGCGTTAGGTAATAAAGCCTATGGTTTCAACCATAGGTATTGGATCCCAAAATTTGTTTTGCCCTGAAGGGGCAGAGTATATTCCGTCCCTACAGGACGAATCATCTTTTATACGAAATCTGTGGCTGAAGCCACAGGCTATATTACTCAATCCCTTCAGGATTCGTCATCAGAATATAACATGCAAGACATTAACGTGTTATATCTTAAGTTAACGGCATTGGCATGGCACTGGTTTACCTCAGAATGATACCGGTTTACCTGGAGACCGGCGCTCCTATTGGAAATCGAAGAACGCGCAAACATGCGCTACTACAAGCGAAATCCACTCCTGATTGAGTTTATTTCCAAACCCGCTGGTCTCTTGAAAACATTCGACGTGATTTATACGCCGCAGGCGTACGGCGAACTGTACATCAAGAAAGTAATTCGGTCATTTGTAGCAGGTACATGCTTTAGCTTGTACCAGGAAATTGAAGAATGGTACAGGCTGAAGTCCGTACCTACTTACAATTCAATTCTTCCAAGCAGTCTCAGCAGGCCGTCGAGGATTGTCGCCGGATGCGGAGGACATCCGGGGATATAGAGATCGACTGGAAGAATATTGTCGGCGCCGTTATTCACTTCCGGATGGTCCTTGAAGATCCCGCCTGAGATCGCGCATGCCCCGGCGACAATTACGAGTTTCGGCTCGGGTATGGCGTCATAGGTCTTTTTCAGGGCGAGCAGCATGTTCTGAGGGACGGCACCCGTGATGAAAAGTCCGTCGGCATGTCGCGGTGAAGCAACGAACTGGATCCCGAATCTCCCAAGATCCCAGGCAAGTGTGTTGAGGACGTTAGTGTCGGCCTCGCAGGCGTTGCATCCGCCGGCGCTCACCTCGCGCAGCTTCAGTGAATGTCCGAAGATTGCTTTTGATTTGTCTTCGAGCGCCTTTGCGAGCTTCAAGGTCTTTCCTGAAAGTTTCAGGTCGGCCCTGTTGTTCACCGACATCGCATAATGCCTGGAGAACGTGATGCCTCCGGAAGGACATGCCCTGGCGCAGTCACCGCAGAAAATACAGATGCCGAGATCGATTGTAATGCCTTTATCGGTCTTTGAGATACAGGAGAGAGGGCATGACTTGACGCAGTTCCTGCAGTCGGATTCCCCGCATTTCTTCTTTTCGATTATCGGGACTCCGAGATAGCGTTCAGGCAGTTTCATTTCCTTGCTCGGGAATGGAGCCGTCCGGTAGCCTTGTTTTATTCTTGCTCTGATTTCATTCAACATAAATAAATTTTCTCCGAAAATTTATAAGTCATGCCCGCAATAGGACAAATTGAAACTCTTGTTGCACAACGGGAAATTGTAAATCTGTTCGTTCTTCAGGACATTCGCCAGGGCGAACCAGTTATGGAACGACGGATCCACTATCTTGTAATGTTCGAAATGTCCTTTGGAATCAGTGATCGCCGTATGGCAGATCTCGCCGCGCCAGCCTTCGGCGAGTGTTACGGTCAGGGAATCCGCGCTGGCCTTGCCACAAGGTTCCATGATCTTCCCTTCCGGCAGGTTCGCAAGCTGTTCGCGGATGAACTTCACAGAATTCCTGATCTCCATCATCCTTACGAACGCCCTTGAGAATACATCGCCCGTATGGTATGTCGAAACAGATATCTGCGCGAAACGGAATATCCCCGATGGCAGATCGAATCTCACGTCCTGTTCAACTCCACAGGCACGGGCCGCAGGTCCGACGGTGCCGATCTTTGTGCAGAGTTCCCTGCTGAGCTTGCCGCATTCTTCGAAGCGTCCCTGCACTGACGGATTATCCCAGAGCAGATCGACGGCGTTTTCAGTGTCCTTGAATGCAGCATCAAGCCTTTTCAGTATTTCAGCCTTCATCTCATTGTCGATGTCGAACATTACTCCGCCAGGCCTGATGACGTTCCTGCCGAAGCGGTTTCCGCAGATGAGCGCGGTTATGTTCAGGTAATCCCCGCGGATCCTGCCGCAGAATGATGATGTCGGCAGATATGCCACGTCACCCGCCAACGCGCCCAAGTCACCAGCGTGGTTTGCAAGCCGTTCAAGCTCGAGAAGAATTCCACGTATCGCCTGAGCCCGGAGCGGGACATTGCATTTAGCCAGTGATTCCAGCGCCTCGCAGTAAGCAGTGGCATGTCCAATTGAAGTGTCGCCTGCAGCCGTCTCCATGTAATGGATTGTCTTACCGTCCGGTGCGCCAACAAGCTTCCTTTCGATACCGCGATGCTGGTATCCGAGCGAGATCTCAAGATTGAAAACTGTTTCACCATGGCACTGGAAACGGAAGTGACCGGGTTCGATGATCCCGGCATGGACAGGACCGACCGCGACTTCATGTATCTCCTCTCCGTCAACCTTGTAATAATCCGTGACGCATGGAAGAATCTCCTCGTCTTCCTTCCTTTTCCATGCATCCCTGTCCTCGGAATATGGTTTGTGGAAACGGATGGGCTTGAGCCAGGGATGCCCTTCCGGAACTATCCCCCACTGCTCTGCAATCTCCCTCTCGAACCAGTGCGCCTGCGGACAGTCAGGAGTGAGTGATTTATAGCTGTCGCCGACTTCGGTCGAAAGAATGCAGAGGTTGCCCAGCCTGTCCTTTGCGATTATCGCAAAAATCCTCGTCATATTGTATTCCACCGGCATTCCGAAAAGCGAAGAGAGCCGTCCGTTCTTCCCGTTCAGCGACAGCAGCGTCTCCCTGAACTCCTCGAAGTCCAGCACCGGCACATTTTCAAGCTTCACCGTCTCTCCGTTGAAGACGCTTATGTATGGGGAAATATTCATCAGAGCGCTCCGAAGATAATTGAAATTTCATTGAGGACGTTTGTCAGGAAGTCCGGGATATAAAGACCTAGGATGAGCGTTATGATTCCGAGGACGACCGGTGGAAGAACCATCAGCAGGGATTCTTTTTCCTTCCCGTCAGCATTCTCCCCCTGCGACATGTTGAGCATCACATAGGCCATGCCGGCGAAGATCAGTGCGAGAAGCGCCAGGAAGATGGCGCAGATGTAGAAATGCCCCTGGTCGAATGCCGTCTTGAAGATCGTGAATTCGCTCACGAAAAGCCCGAACGGCGGGAATCCGGCGATGGCGAAAAGGCCTGCGGTCCAGAGGATGCCGGTCGCCGGGATCCTTTTGAGAATACCCTTCACATCCGACGAGGTCCTTGTCTTGTAGAAGGCGATGATGTTCCCCGCCGCGAGGAAGAGCATTCCTTTTGTCAGCGAATGGTTGATCAGATGGTACATCGAGGCGAAGACGGCGGTTCCGCCGAGTCCGACACCAAGTGCCAGGATCCCCATGTGTTCGACGCTCGAATACGCGAGCATCCGTTTGAAATCCTTCTGAGCTATTATGAAGACTGCGGCAACTGCCATCGAGAATAATCCGAAGAAGATCAGGAGATTGCAGCTGAACTCGGACTGTCCGGCATATACGCAGACCTGGTGTATCCTCAGGATGCCAAGGAACGAGCAGTTGAGGAGCGCACCGGAAAGGAGGGCGGAGACAAGGGACGGTGATTCGCTGTGGGCCGCAGGAAGCCAGGTATGCAGCGGGGCAAGTCCCATCTTCGTGCCGTATCCGACAAGGAACAGGAGGAACGCCGCCTTCAGCCACTCCGGATTTATCAGCTGGCTGTTGTCGGTCAATTCTGAAATCATGAGGTTGTTATGGATTGCAGAAGCTGAAACCGTAAGGATAAGGGTTCCAAGCAGTGCGAGTCCGATTCCTACGGAACATATCAGCACGTATTTCCAGGTGGCTTCGAGAGACCTGTGGTGGCGGTGGAAATAGATCAGGGGTGCGCTGGCCAGGGTCGTGGCCTCGATCGCCACCCAGAGAAGCCCGAAATGCTGGCTCGTGCAGACAAGCGCCATTGCAGAAAGGAAAAGCTGGAGGCAGGCGATGAAGATGTTTTCCGGAGTGTTGGTGAAGAAGAATCCTTCGTCGGTATCCTGCTGTTCCTTCGGTTCCCTGCTGAGATATCCTATCGCATAGATGGATGCGGCGAGAAAGAGCACTCCCGAAACCGTCATGAAGAGAAGCCCGGCCGAGTCGAGTGCGATCCATCCATTCAGGATCGGCTCAGGCCTGACAATCCAGCAGAAGGCAATGAGGGCGGCGTGGGAAACGGCGGTAAGGAGCAGCAGAGCCCTTCTCAGGAAAGGCCACGTTATGAAAAACGCAGCAAGCCCTGCAACCGCCGGCAACAGTATTATCAACGCCAGAATCATTTTCTTTTCCTTATAACAATATCCAACACCCAATATCCAATTTCCAACAGATCAAGTTTTACATTTTTAATCCTTGGACATTGGAAATTCCTTGTTCGATATTGGATATTCAATTCTTACTTACCCATTCATCCAGTCATCCAACAATCCAATCATCCATTGCTTACTTCTCTCCCAGCTTGTCCGTATCTATATGGTCAAACGCCCTGCTTATATGGAACATCATTATCCCCATGATGAACACGACGACGAACACGTCCAGTATTATTCCGAGCTCCACGAGGAAGCTTTGTTCGATGAAGAGCGCCGAACCGAATATGTAGATGCCGTTTTCAAAGACGATGTAGCCCATGACCTGGGTCAGGGCCTTCACCCGGCTCACGATCAGGAAAAGTCCGCAGAAGATGGTGAAGAAAGCCACGGCCGGCGCGGTCGCCGAAAGTATTTTGTCCGGGAACGGAATGTGCATGCTCAGCCAGAAGGAGCAAATCAGCGCCACAATGCCGATGATTATCGATGCCCCGTATCCGATGAACGGTTCGATCTCGCGCCGCACATCCACCGATCTGAGGGTGTATTTGAGGAGATATGGAAAGACAATCCCCTTCACGGTGATTATCAGTAGCGCGAGAAGGAAGGAATATATGGTCAGCGGCCCCTTCGTGGCGACTAGGGGCAGGAGTCCGACGATCAGCCCCTGGATGGCTACAGTCTTGATACAGGCGTTGAGACGGCTCGACGCCAGCAGGCCGAGGTTGGTCAGCAACAGAAGAATCATTATTGAATCAGCGATGTTCATCTTCAACCTCTTGTTATAGTTAGGAGCAGAGCCGTTGCGGACAAAGCCGCTGCGGCTATCAGCATCTTCGGGATCTTGTCCAGCCTGAACCTCGCCATTGTCGATTCGATGACACCGACAATTACAGCGACAATGAAAATCCCGCCCACAAAAACAGCCGAATCGAGAAATAACGAACCGGTCCTCGCCGGCAATACGATCGCGACAAGTATTGATGCGAACGCCCAGAGCTTGAGAGCGCTTCCGTACAGGATATATGCCAGATCAGAACCGCCGTAGTCAAGAACCATGACCTCATGGATCATCGTAAGTTCAAGATGAGTGTTCGGATCGTCGGCCGGCACCCTGCAGTTTTCAGTAAGGAGCACGATCGTCAAAGTGACGGCCACCAGCAGGATCACTGCGATGTTCGCAAAAGGATTTGCCGTGCTTGCAATGAAAATTCCAGTAATGGAAATCTGGTTGTTGAGGCAGGCGAGAGAAGAGAGCGCGATAAGGAACGCAGGTTCTGCGAGAGCCGCATAAAGGACTTCCCGGCTCGCTCCCATTCCTTCAAAAGCCGAACCTGTGTCAAGCGCCGCAGTCACCGTGAAGAATCTTGATATCCCGAAAAGGTATGCGAAGAAGATGATGTCGCCCTGGAAGGAGATCAGCGCCGGAGTCGCTCCGGTGCACGGAATGAGCATCAGAACTCCGATGACGGCTGAAAGACTGACGATCGGAGCCGCCCTGAACACCCAGGTAGTCGTATTGCTGTAGACCGCCCCCTTGCGGAGCAGTTTGAACAGATCGTAGTACAGCTGCAGAAGCGGAGGCCCCTGTCTTCCTGCGAAGACAGCCTTGGTCCGGTTTATGATCCCCGGAATCAGCGGGGAAAGGATTAGCGCAGCGATAAAACCCACTTGCGCCATTAGAAATTTATCGAAATCACTCATTTGAAAAAGTTCCACATTAAAAGAATCAGGACCGTTATTATTATGTAAAGGATATAGATATGTATCCTGCCTGTATCAGAACGGGCAATCCCCGCCGACAGCTTTGCGAAAAAGGCGACCATCGGGCGAAAGATGTATTCCTGCCAGAAGTCGGGGGTTTCAGTAGAGAAGGAATTCCCCCTGGGAAAAGTTTCCGAGGTGTCGGGATTCTTTGTCCTTGTCCTCAGGAAAAACGAGAATATCTGTGTCAGCGGCTGTGCGAACGAAGAAGATGTGTACTGCATCCTGGGTTCCGGTTTCGCGTAACCGCAGTCCCATGTCGGCACCTTGGATTCAATATGGGCGCGCGGCATCGCCCTGCGTGCCGTAAACAGGAATAATCCCAGCACCATGAGAAGCGTAGAAAGCATTGCTATCGCCATCAGCGGATATGCCGCCGTCCTGAGTCCGATCGCGCAGGCGGTCATTGAAAGACCCGACACCTCGGAAACCGCTGTACCGAGGAACAGCAGGATCGATCCGCCGGAAATCCCGATCGCCAGACAGAGGATCGCAAGGATGAGCATCGGCATTGTCATGCGGGCATCAGGATCCTTTGCGTGTGCCGCATGTTCTGAACGCGGTTCACCCAGGAAGATTGTCCCGAAGGCCTTCGAGAAGCACGCCGTCGCAAGCCCGCCTATCAGCCCGAGCGAGATGATAACGACGATCGAGCAGAACGAAAGAGGAATTATCATGGATGTCACTCCACCGAGTGCCGACAGGAAGATCAGGAATTCGCTGACAAATCCGTTGAAGGGAGGAAGTCCGGAGATCGCCGCCGAACCTGTCATGAAACAGATCCCGGTACGCGGCATTTTCTTCATCAGCCCTCCGAGATGGTCCATCTCGCCGGTGCCGGTCTCATGTATGACCGCCCCTGCCCCGAGGAAGAGAAGCCCTTTGAAGATGCAGTGGTTGACGACATGGAGCAGTCCACCGGCGAATCCCAGCACGGCGACTACCGGTTCCCCGCACGAAATCCCGACGAGACCCATTCCGATTCCGAGCGCGATGATGCCGATGTTCTCCACGCTGTGATATGCGAGAAGTCTTTTGATGTCATGCTGCGCAAGCGCAAAAAGCACTCCGAGTATCCCCGAACTCGAACCGATCACGATCAGTGTCACTCCCCACCAGAGCGGTGGCATACCAAGGAAAGTCAAAGTCCTGAGAAGCCCGTATATCCCGACCTTTATCATGATTCCGGACATCAGCGATGACACATGGCTTGGCGCGGCGGGATGCGCTTCGGGAAGCCAGATGTGGAGCGGGATGAAACCGGCCTTTGATCCAAAACCTATGAGCGCGAAGATAAAGACAGCCGTTGAAGCCGTTGTCCCTGATTTTAGGACCTGGAACATTTCGAAATCAAGCCTGTCTACGTTCCTTCCGAGAATTGCGAATACCGCAAATATGAAGGCGACACCTATATGCGAGGCGACCAGGTAGATCCAGCCAGCCTTGCGAGTTTCCTTTTTCTGGTGGTCCTGAGTCACCAGGAAGAACGACGCGAGAGTCATTATCTCCCAGGCAATCAGGAAAAGCATGCCGTTCCTGGCGACGACGACGATCGACATTCCGAGCACGAGCATTCCGAAGAAGAACCAGCTGGTTCCTCCTTCATCCTTTCCTTCCATATATGACATGCCGTAGACGGCGCACAGCGCCGAAAGCAGAAGCAGCGGCATCAGGAAGAATGCGCTCAAGGGGTCGATGCCGATTGCGAAGTTCGCAAACGGGATCATCATCCGAAAGGAAATTTCATAGCTGCCCCCGGTGATCAGACTGTCCAGGCAGATATTCGATGAAAAAATCAGGCAGAGGATCGTACCGATGACCACTGAAAGTGCGGCGACACGGTTTTCCCTTCCACTGAAAAGAGGAACGAAGGATGACAATAGAAGTATTAAAAAACCTGCGAGGAGAAGGTTCATTTGACGTTCACCTTTGTTTCAGCCTTTTCGATCTCCTTAAGGATCTCTTCGCGGGTACCGGGCTTTTCAAGGATTTTTCTGACATTCGGATTCTTGAGGAGGAACGCGAGCCTGGAGATGAGCTGGAGATGGACGCGGGGCGACGGGGATATCAGGGTGAACAGACAGAACACATCCTTCTTGTCGAGCGCCCCGAAATCGATCGGTTTTTCAAGGAAGCACAATGTTATGATCGGAATATTGACATTCAGCACCACCGGATTCCGCACATGCGGGATAGCTATTCCTTCTCCGATTCCTGTCGATGCCATGTTCTCACGGGCGAGAAGCACGTCGAACAGGAAACTCCTGTCGACATTGTCGGGAAGCTTCATGATGTCAACGATGTTCTTAAGGACCGTCTTCTTGTCGGAACCTTCAATTCGGAAGAAGATTCCGCCGGACTTGACGGACTCGGAGATCGAGGGAACTGTGTCCTCGGGGGTCTGCTGCGATTCGAAAATATCCGGTGAAACATTTATCTTCTGGGAAGCGGCCCATTCGATAAGCTCGGCGCGGTTGAACCTGAACTGGTCGTTGATCTTGTACGCTGGAACAATCTTCTGGTCGATCCAGCGGTAAACGGTCCTTTCGGATACGTTGAAATATGTTGCGACATCATGAACAGTCAATTGCATACGATAAAAACCTTGGATGGTTGGATGAATGTCATCATTTTACACTGCATGTCATAAAATGTCAATAGGTGGCGGGAAATGCGATATTCGCGGACCTGATTATGGGAATCCTAAAGATTCAGGCTAAAGCCCGTACTCCAAACGCTCTCATCGTGAACCAAAACATTGATTTTAAATATTACGTGTTCGGAGTACAGCCTTTAGGCTGAATCTTAGTCTTGTATTCAATTACGTGCAATTTCGTTTGTAGTCAAGCTCGCAAGAGCTGTTCTTTATTATTGCCGGCGAGACGCCGGCGCTCCATTAGAAGAAAAAAGAAGAAGGATGACGGCCCCCTTGGCCCGTCATCCTTTATTCCAAAAAGGTTCAGCTCTCACCGAACTTCGAAATACTTGTTCAGAAGCTCATTGTATTCAGTCTGCTTCTGGGTGCGTTCCTCATCCGAAAGATTGTCGTTTGCAAGACTGGTCTTGAGACCGAGCATCTTCCTGAAGTCGCTAGTCAGGGCCTTCGCATCGGCACCGGTCATGTCCTGGTTCGCCATCTGGCTGGTGAAGGAACTCTTGGCAAATACATCCTTGCCAAGCCTGTAGGTCGCCATCTGGACGCCGTCCGTATCATGCTTCTCCGCCCAGATGTTGGCGCTCGCAACGTTGAGCGCGCTCTGAAGATCCTTCATCTCAGGCATTGAAAGCTTGCCGTCAGACCTGTAGGAGCTTTCCAATGCGGCTATTTCCTGCTGCTGGATCTTGAGGCTCTGGGTCTCTTCAGGTGTCAGATAACCCCTGTTGATCCCATGCTGGATCCTGTCCGTCTGGTGATCCTGGCGATTGTCAACATAGTTCTCGCGCCTTGTCTCTATCTTGTTGTTTACTTTGTCCTTGACAGCTTCCCTGTTTTCCTTATTGGCGCTGATTTTCTCCTTTACGGCCTCATGAGCGGCCTTTTTAGCCTCAATCTTGTCCTTCACGCAGGCCTTGCCGGCCTCAATCTTGTCCTTGGCACAGTCCTTGTTTGCCTTGACCTTCTCCGCAGTTGCGCATTTAACAGCTTCCTTGTTTGCCTTCTGTTTCACGACATGTCCGCCGCCAGCCTCAGCCATGAATCCGGTCCCGAGCCCCAGGATTAAAGCCGCCGCCATCGTCACCATTAAGTTCTTTTTCATGTTCGTTCCTCCTTTTAGTTAACCCTTTTCGTCCTTTTCTATAGGGTACTACACGGGAGGAAGGTGGAATCTTTCATATAAACTGAAGATTTCTATGATTTTCTTCAAAGTGAGGCTAAAAAGCAGTTATTTCTTCTTGGCCGGATACCCGGTAAAGGTTATTGTAAGCGGTTGGAGGACATTCATTTGGCCGGAACACATATAATCAACCATCATCCAGAATTCCTTCCTTTGGGCATTCATCTGCACAGTGTAAACGTCATCTGGCAAGTCATCAGTTTTCCCAATCTCCTTATTTTCTTCTTTTCTTACATCAAGCGGCCACATGTATTCATGCATATTGTATCTTGTAAAATTGAATCCGCTCCATGTATACCCTTTATCATAGGCATCTTGCCAATCATCAACTTCTTCGCTGGACTCCTTTTCCTTTATTTCAGGGATCTTGGTCAGCCTGATCGAGATACCACCGAAACAGGCTTTCTTTTGAATCCATATTCTAACGGTCTTGCCTTCGCGCGCAAGAGATCTGCAGATATCATATAGCTTTTCACAGGTTGCCTTATCCAATGGCTTTCCCTTCATTCCGCCAATCACACCCAGATCATTCCATTCAGGCGCTTCAGATTCAATACTATTTATTGTGTTCGCAGGCTTCCAGAACTTCAAAATTATGTTCCCGTCTTCAGTTTCCGAAAGCAGAACATCTCTTCCGGAGTCCCTAAATATCGCCAGTTTTTCATCGTTGTTCAGGGAAGCCACCAACTTCAGGACATCTTCATCCTTTGCCGTTTTAAACATTTCAATTATTTCCTTCTTCCTTTGCTCACTAACCTTGTTCGCATCGGGATATCTGGAAAGCTCGGATGCCTTTACCCCGGCAAGGATTTTTTGAATGCGGGCTTTTGTTATGGAATTCAATGTTTCCTGCCCGATGATTTCAGAAAAATTGTTGTTAATCCTGCTGGCTTTAGTTTCCGACCCGCCATAAAGCGATTCCAATGCTGATTCCGCTATTTCTCCAATTGTCCTTTTCGATGATTCACGGACTATCCTCTGGTGAATGTCCCTCTCATTTTCATCTTTTATCTCCCTGGTGTCGGCAAGAAGCTTTTCCCAAAGCTCAGCACTTTCACTGATTGGCGGGAGATATCCTGAAATATCTTCGTCATACCGGAGCCGTGAGTAATTATAAAAGTAATTTCTGATCGCACTGTCGAGTAACCACAGGATATGTGCGCTTGTCCAGGGCTCCCTGGAGCTTAAAGCTCCGCCGAGAAAAATATTGATAATATCCCTTGGCTTTTCTTTTTCGACTTTACGGCAAAGGAGGCTTCTGTTCTCATCGAAAGGCCTTTTACCTGAAGCAATTCCGTTCATGATTTCTTGAACGCTTTGCGGTGAAATCAGATCGTTTAAAATTGCCCTGGTTTCATTTATAAATCCTTTCTCGGGATCCTCTGGCAAGGCATCATTTTGCAGAGCCTTAAGAACTTTTTCAGTAAACTCCTTTCCCTTGTCTCCCCTCTCAAGGCAAAAATCCCTGGCAAGGTGCAAATTCTCGACCAGACCGCCATCAGATAGAAACGTCTCGACGAATTTGATATCCTCCTCCTTGCCGTTCTTTATCAGGAAAGACATTGCTGTAAATCTATGTTTGCCCTCTTCGTCACTCAAATAAACCCTGGCAATTTCAACAGGTGTCTGGTTCTTATGCTGTTCGTACCATTCGAAATACTTTTGAATTAGGGCTTTTTTCCCTTCCTTCAAGGCCTCACTGGTATCGTCATAATTGAACAACGGGCCCAGGAGCATCAGTGCAATGTCCTGACGGGAAAGAGGCCTCCATATTGAATCATACATCCTCTCCAAATCATTACCCAACATATCTAAACTTCTCGGATCCGACAGGCCCCCGATATCCCTTCTGTCAACTTTCAAAAGATAATCATCTTTAAGGAGCGCAAGCAGCAGTGGAATTGACTTCATCCCCCTCTTCTTAATCCTGTCAATGATGCTTTCGTGGATATCGCCCGCCTTGTCGTCAGAGCTTTCAACAGGCAAAATCCACAACTCGTTATACAGGACTGCCAGGGATTCCAGATCATATTGAACCTTAACGCCCCCTCTTCTGCCAAATCCCGCAAGCTCTACGGCCAGCTTCCTGTCCTCATCTGTCAGATCCTTCCCCTCAAGCTCCAAAACTTTTGTGTAAGACGCCATCTTCGCAGCCTTCTCGGCGAGCATCATGACGGCCGGGCGTTCATTCCATCCGGATTTGAAAGTCGCGAGGAGTTTTTCGAGCTGTTTAGAAAATTCGATCCAGTTTCCATCGGCATAAAACTTATCGAGCGCCTCTTCGTACTTCGCTTCGGCTATAATCCCGATTGCCTCGGTCACGGCCTGCTGCGGAGGATATGATTTAAATACCGCATCGGCAAGCCTGTTCGCCTCGTCCTTGTACCCAAGCCTGTATGCATGCGCCGCCGTAAGCAGCAGAGAACCAAATTCATAAGTTCTATCATTTTCATGTTTTCCCAACGGTTCAATCTTATCTTCAAGATCCTTCTTGAAATCAGCGACCTTCCACTTGGCCCCGCGTCTCCCCTTTTCATCTGAGCCGTAATAGCCATATCTGAAATACTGGTTGATCTCCTTTCCCTGTTTCTTCTGCTCTTCAGCCTCCTCCTTCCGTATATTTTCAAGGATATCCTTGTCATAGGCTTCAATCACTTGGGTATTGTTGATAACAAAAATGCTCTTGCCCTGCTTGTTCTCTTCAAGCATGAATGCTTTGTACCGGTCACTGCTAATGAACGCATCATCGTATTCCATAGGAGAACCATCAAAAATGAAACTGACATACTTCCCCTTTGAGACGTCCGGAAGTCCGAGCTTGTAGAACTTTTCGAATCCCGCGCCGTAGTCCTTGGGCTTGGAATCCTTGTCCTTCGCGGCAGGGGGAGAATTCTTTTTAGGTGATTCAGGAGTTGAAAGAGGAGCAATCGGAGGCTGGTCCTGGATGTCCTCTGAGCAGGCAAAGAATGGAAGGCATGAAACTGCCAGGAAAATTGCGATCTTCGCAGTTTTTCTCATGTCTCCCCCCTTTAGTCTTTTATTCAATTTGTCAGGAGCTTTGGCCTGACTTTGGAGTGCGGCACCCCTGTGCCGCTTTTCTTTTACAGCGGAGCTGTTATTAACTAATTAATCCCGCTTCCAGCGGAATACAAAGCGGCACAGGGGTGCCGCACTCCAAAGATTCGTCCTCAAAAAGGACTCATCATTAAATCATTCAAATCAGAAATTTCCTTTTATGAAATTTATCCCCTGTTTCACGAACTCATCTCCATCCGGACACACATCATGGAACATTCCTCTGGAACTTGCGAAATCCCCCTTCCTGATCGAGCTGTTATAGGTCTCCAGGATGAAATAACCGTCGAACTTGTTTTTCTTCAGTGCGCTGAAAATCTTGTCCCATGGCATGATCCCTCCGCCTGGAACACCACGGTCATTCTCGCAGGCGTGGATACCCCAAAGCCAGGGCGAAAGTGTCTTCACAGCCTCAGCATAGTCACGGATCTCCGTCACAAGATGATATGTATCCATTAGAGCGTAGAGGTTTTTGCTCTCGGTTCTTTTTATCAGTTCCGTCAGCTGTGAGGGTGTATTGACAAGGCTAACCCGAAAATGGCTCATCGGCTCAAGGACAATTTTCATATTCCGTTTTGCTGCGAATTCCGCAAGGAACTGGAGATTGATTGCTGTATATTTAAGTTCGTCTTCGGTGATTTTCCGCCTGTCGATGTGTCCGGGATGGGAATACAGCGCGCCGGTATAGGCAGTGGCTCCTGCTTGCGCACCTTTTTCAATCCATTGCTTGTGCCATTCAAGGCCTACCTTCCTGTTTTTAGGATCGGAAGATGAGATGTCCGCCTCCATCGGCCAAATCCCGCCGGGACTTATCACGATCTCAATTTCATTGTCGGCAGCACAGCGTTTTATTCTTTCCGCATCAAACTCGACATCGTCGCCGACGGCGATCTCCAGGACATCAAGCCCTAGCTTCTTCGCCCGTGATATCAGCCGTATCTCCTCAGACGACCATCTCTCCGTCCACAGGAAAATATGTGCTCCGAACTTTATTCTGCCAAGTTCCATTGATGTTATCGCCTTTCCTTTATCTCTTTAAGGAATCTTGTTCCTGGATTTGGATTTTCATCTTTGGGGGCCAGCCTTTGAATTCGATATAAGCCGATCCTAGTATGTCTTTCTTGCCGTTGCAGAATTCTTCAACCCTTACCCAGAATTCCTTTCGTATTTTCAACATCGGATCATTTTCTTCATCATCCTCGTCCGTTTTCCCTAATTCCTGCTTTTTATCCTTGAGGGGCCAGTCCAAGCAGAAATCCATAAAGTGACAGAAGGCTATGACGCCAGATACAACTCCCTTGTCATATGGATGTTCTATTTCATCTTCCTTTCCATCCTTGGATGCCATTGCTTTCAGATCTTCAACAATTCTTGACATCCTGATCGTCACTCCGCCAAAGAAAGGTTTTCTTTTAACCTCAATCTTTGCCGCCTTTCCTTCAAGTGCCAGCTTTCTGGATATCTCAAGGAGCTTTTCACAAGTTGCCTTGTCAAACGGCCTGCCACCGATATCAAGCCCCTTGAGATCATTCCACTCGGGAACCTCTGACTCAAGGTTGCTGACATTGTTGGCCACCTTCCAGAAACGGGTAAAAAGATTGTCTACTTCCGGTCTGTTATCCTCCTCATAATATATCACCAGTTTCTCCTCATCCGTTAACGACGAGATCAGCTTCGCAATATCATCATCTTTTGCTTTCTCAACCTGTTCAATTATCGTTTTCTTCCTTGCATTGCTGACATTTGCAGCATTTGGATATTTGGGCAGCTCTTCGGCTTTCACACCTTCAAGGATTTTCTCTATACGTGCCCTGGTAATATTCCGTATTGTGTCCTTGCCCAGAATTATCGCCATATAACTTTGCATGTCATTCAAACCACAACCACTCGCAGTTTCGTAATAATTGCCATATAGCATTTCCAGGATCAAAGCAGTCATTTCCCCCACCGTTCCAACTTTTGATTCCAAGTATGATTCAAGTTTCTGCCCGTCCAGCGGCCTTGTATCCGCAAGTAGCTTCTTCCAGAGCTCGAGTGTTCCCTTGATTGGCGGCAATCGACCGCCTGACGGCGTGTTGTATCCTTCATAAAAATATCCTCCCATGCCAAACGAGATGAATTCGATAAATTTTGCACTTAGATCCGAATCCTTCGCGGTAATCGCAGCATTCAGGAGCATCCCCAGCACGTCCTCGGGCTTTTCCTCCTTTAGCTTGATAGAAAGAAGTTCATTGCTGCCTTCAAATGGCCTTTTACCTGAAACCATCTCTCCGATGATTTCCTTGGCGCTAAGCTGGTAATCCCTGAAGATTGTTATTGCCGTCCGTATTGACTTGTCGTTTTCATCAGGATTATCATTCAGCTTCTCAAGCATTTTCCCGGCAAATCCCCTGGCATTTCCGCCACGCGCAAGAAAGTATTCCTTGGCAAGGTTCAGGCAGATTACAGGATCAGCACCGAGTAAATATTTCTCAACATACTTAAAGTCCTCTTCTTTTCCGTTTTTGATCAAATAATACATTGCCTTCTCCTGATGGAAGGAATAATCGCCTTCGGCCAGGTAGAACCTGGCAAGCTGGACTGGCGTCTCGTTCTTGTGTTCATCGTACCAGTCAGAAAATCTTTTGAACAGGACCTGCCTGTCCTCCTTCAGCGATTCATAGATATCAGAAAGATTCAACAAGGGCTCCAAAAGACACAATGCCAGATCCTGTCGTGAAATTGGGCGCCGGAGCGTTCCATAAAGCATTTCCCTTTCAAAATCCATTGGTCCTTTTAGATAAAGAATATCAGCCTTCAAAAGATAGTCATCCTTTAGTAATGCAAGAAGAAGTGGAATGGACTTCATTCCTCTCTTCTTAATCCTGTCTATGACATTCTCCTGCCTGCCTCCACTTCCCTTAACTTTTTCCCCTTCTGGCAGGAGCCATAGCTCTCTGTGCAGGGATTTAAATGAATTCTCATCTACTTCGTTCTTATCGACTCCTTTCAAGCCGAATCCTGCAAGTTCCAAGGCAAGCTGCCTGTCTTCATCAGTTATATCCTTGCCTTCGATTTCAGGAATAGATGCATAGGAAGCCATCTTCCTTGCTTTCTCAGCAAGTGATCTTACGGCGGGAAGCCCACGCCAGCCGGAAGTAAAATTAGAAAGGAACGTATCCAGTTTCTTTGAAAATTCTACCCAGCTCCCGTTCTCATATAATTTTAAAAGGTCCTCCTCGTAACTTACCTCGGCGATCACTCCAATCGCCTCCGTAACCACCTCCTGCGGGGTGGGTGACGTCAAGTTGAAAAGTGCATGGGCAAGCCTGTTGGCGTCATCCTTATAGCCAATCCGGTAGGCGTGAATTGCAAATATCAGGAGATGCCCCCATTCATACTTTTCTATTGGTGAATATTTATCATTTTTCCTTAGGTCCATATAAAGCAGTATCTTGTCAATATCCTTTTTGAGGTCCGCATCCTTCCATTTAGCTCCACGCCGATCGTCATCTTCGGACACGTCAGGCCCACCCATCCCCAAGCTCTTCTTTTCCAGAGATTCCTCCTCCTTGATCTCCTTCAAGTAATCGCTGTCATAGACATCCACCTTGTAGCAACCGCTAACGATGAACGTGCTTAGGCCTTTCTTGTTCTCCTTGACCAGCCAGTTCGAAGAGTATTTGATTCCATTTCTCCCCGGTGACTCATCATAATCCTCAATCAATCCCCAGCTCAGATAAACATATTTTCCGTTCGCCACGTCCGGAAGACCCAGCTTGTAGAACTTTTCGAATCCCGCGCCGTAGTCCTTGGGCTTGGTTTCACTGGCGACCGGCTGGGCAGGAGCCTGCTCCTGGGCATGGAGAGAGAAAGGAAAGAATAAAACTACAAGAAGGAGTATTGTTGCAAGAGTTTTATTCATGACAGGGAATCCTGTTCACTGCAAATATTCAACATTAAAAATACACTGTCACTTCTCTTAAGAACTAAGAGGACACACTAAAGTGTGAACTCCAAACTTTGGAGTCCAGCCTTTAGGCTGTCCCTTCTTAAACGACTTAACTTAATGTCTATCGCTAACATCGCAGATTAAGCACCTATAAACTTGAAATCCAAGACACGCTAAAGCTGTGAACTCCAACAATGAACATCTCCGCAGCAATCTGTTTTGCAAACGGCACCGGTATATAATACAGTTGACACCGGCCAAAGGCAAGAATCCAAGCTCTTGAGGGCTAAAGTCGGATTTATGGTTTCCGTTCGTAGTAGCTCGTGTTCGAGAGTTCTTGAAGTAGGGATGGGCTTTCTGTGTCCGGCGTAGCCCCTTGGGCGAAGTCGGAAGCCTGTCCCATTCTCAGATTAAGATGGTACATGCTGAAGCACGTACCTACTTAACGCGCAAAGATGCGCTACTACAAGCAAAACACCTTTTCGTGTAATTCGTGTGTTTCGTGGTTAATAATTTCTTACTTCTCCAGTCCGAGCAGGATCCTGATGCCTATGTGGGCTTGTATTGCTGACACGAGCGCGACTCTTGAGGAAACAGTGCCGTTCTCAGGATTCATCTCGGTCTTGCCGTCACCGATCACCCAGAACTTCTTGCCGGCTTTTTTGATCTTGATTTCATCCGATGAACCGAGTCCGGCCAGACCTGAGACCGTGATGAGAGGGATGGCTTTCCGGTTTTTCAGGCAGAACTCCGAGAACATCGCCTTGGCCTCGGCACGGTCGAAGCATTCAAAGATAATTCCTGCGGACGCAGGAATTATGTCATCGATGTTTTCAGGGGAAATCTTTTCGCAGATTGTCTTTATCTTAAGATCGGGATTGATCCTGGCGAGATTCATCCTGAGCGCATCTACCTTCATCATCTTGACCTGGTCCCTGTAATACTGCTGTCGGTTCAGGTTCGCTGGTTCCACCTTGTCGAAATCGACAATGGTCATCGAACCAATTCCTGCGCGTACCAGTGCAATCGCGACATTCGATCCAAGGCCCCCTGCTCCGGCAATGAAGACGCTCTTGTCCTGCAGTTTTTCATAGACGCCCGGAGGATTCGAGGTGAAGAACAGTTTTCCTGAAATTCCCATTTTCAGATTCCTTTGCTTTTGTTTTATTTTCCCTAAAGGAGCGCCGGTCTCCAGACCGGCTTTTGATGCCGACCTGGAGGTCGGCGTTCCTTTTTCTATAAAGTACACTTGCACACAACTGAAGTTGTGAACTCCTACATTTTAAACGTATCTGCTTTTGTCTTGAATCTCACCGTTTCTCCGTTTCGCCGATTCTCCGTTTCAGGAAATACAGGCTGGAAAGCCTGCATTACTCACCCTCCTCCCACGAAGGAGAAGACATCCACCTTGTCGCCGTCGGAAAGGGCTGTCTTTGAAAACTTCTTCTTCTCAACGACATTCCCATTCAGCGACACAAGCGCCCGTTCCGGATCGAATTTCAGCTCCAGAAGGAGAGCCTGGAGGTTTTTCGCCTCCACATTTTTGCTTTTACCATTTAAAATTATTTTCATGACGGTTCCTTCTCAATTTCATCCTTGCAAGAAAATTTTCAAGAACATCCGCCTAGGCGGATTACCTACGAACAAATAAAATCCGATTTGGAATTCCCTCGTAGGGCGCTCCATTTTCAACTCCCATATTCGACGTTGGAAGTTCGATGTTCAGTGTTCGAAGTTCACGTATTTACAAGCCCATGCACTTATCCCAGTCCTTGAAGACCGCTTCAAGTCCGAGCTTCTTCAGATCCTTCGCCACCTCTTTGACAGTTCTTGCGTCACGGCGGCTGAACTGTCCGAGCTTCCCTTCGCGCGGAGAGGCGTATCCGCCCGGCACCACGGAAGAGCCCGCGCTCATCATGTTCACTGAATGCAGCACCGCCCTATTGCGGAATTCGCAGTTTTCGCGGGTCGAGAGGACCATGTCACATTCAGGAAAGCTCAGGCGGAACGCCAGCATCATCTGTTCGAGCTCCTTTTCGGAAACAGGGGCAGGCACCTTGAATGCTCCTTCTATCGGGGTGATCCTCGGGAAAGAGAACTGCATCTTGCTCTTCCAGTATTTCTTCATGAGCCATGACGCATGGGCCGCAATGGAGACGGCTTCGCTCCGCCAGTCGTAAAGTCCAAGAAGGGCGCCTATCCCGATATTGTAGAATCCTGCCTCGGCAGCCCTTGCCGGCGCCGCAAGGCGGTTGTCATAATCCCTCTTGGGTCCGGACGGATGCAGGTGCCTGTAGAGTTCCCTGTCATAGGTCTCCTGATAGATTGTGAGTCCGTGGGCTCCCGCCTTGAAGAGGGTCCGGTAGCCTTCGACGTCCAGAGGATATATTTCCAGCGAGACATATGAGAATATTCTTTTGAGTTCCTTCACGGCCGTCTCCAGGAATCCAAGGGAGACGAATATAGGATCTTCACCGCTAACAATGAGCACGGAATCAATCCCGAGCTTCTTAATCGCAACAGCCTCCTTGCGGATCTGTTCAAGCGAGAGCCTCTTCCTCGTTTCACTTTTGTTGCCGGTCCTGAATCCGCAGTAGAGGCAGTTGTTTATGCAGTAGCTGGAGACGTAGAGCGGGGCGTAGATCCTGACAGTCTTCCCGAAGTGCATTTTTTTCAGGACCGCCGCTTTTTTCCTCATCTGAGGGAGGAATTTGGCGGCTGACGGTGAAATCAGGTTCATGAAGTCGGCGGAACTGAGCCTGTCCTTCCCGAGACTGTGCCTGACCTCGTCCGCCGAAATTCCCACAAACCGCCTTTGTAGTGCAGTCTTGTCTATATCTACATATGCCATCATAAGTTCCTGTATTGTAGCGCCAGAGGCGGCCATATCTAAATTCCAAGTTCCAATCCGCCGCGGCGGACAAATTCCAAACAAGCTCCAAATCCCAATATTCAAACTTCAAACAAATATTTGAAATTTACACATTGTTTGGAACTTGGATTTTGGAGCTTGGAATTTTAATTTGTAACAGCCAAGCCAAAACTATGCCAGTCTCCCAGCATAGCTACCGATTTACCGTTGAACAATATACCTTTCCTGCAAATATTCTAATGAAATTAAAATGGGGATTTTGTTGATTTTACCGGTTTTGGCATTTAATTATGTGCCACTGCTGTAACCTGTGCCCGTAAATACAGGTATATTCATACGTGCTTGCCCTCTGAGAGCGGACAGGCCGGACACAGCTGGATTTTTTAACGTTGATTAAAGGAGTTTTTCATATGGCTGATAAGATAGATCCTAAAAAACCAAACGGCGTAAAGCCTGCGGGGAGTTCTGAAGGACAGCCTGCCGCACAGCCTGTTGCTATCGCAAAATTTAATTATAAAGTTTATTTCATCTTCGCTGGCGTCCTCTTCATAATAATCTGTGTCTTCTTCGGTATGATCATCGCAAAGAACGCGAGTGACGCTGAAAGGATGAGGGTGCAGAAGATTGCAGAGCAGAGGGCCGAGGAGGCTCGCATCGCGAAGGAAAATCAGCTCAGGGAGGAACAGGAGGCGAAGGAGCGCGCCGCCAAGGTCCAGGAGGAGAAATGGACAAAGGCTCTCTCGTCCAGGGATGAAGCCGTCAAAAATCCCGCCCTCATCAATGTCGCCATAGCAAACCTGACTTCAGTCAAAACCTCCATGCCGGGAACTGATTATGAGAAGAAGGCCTCGGCTGAGATAGCAAACCTTCATGACCTCAGGAAGAAGACAATTGAAAAGATAATATCCGATCTCGAAGTTAAAACCGGGGAGCTTGTCAAGAACAAGGAATTTGAAGATGCCGCAGCCATATACAAGGATTATTCCGGAGCTCTCGCCCAGGAAACCGCTGAGGAGCGCCTGAGGATCGCGGAGAAGCATCTTGCATCCGCGAGGGCGATAGCCGAAGACCAGAAAAAATTCAATGAATCCAAGATCGAACTGCTCAAAAGCATTTCTGGAATGCTGGTTAAGAACAAGGCCTCCGAATCCCTTGCCGCCTACAACGATTTTATCGGCAGGAACCAGTCCGGAAAACTGGATGATATCGCGCCGGTAAAAACCATGCTCGAGACCATGCAGAGTCCGGAGAAGTTCATCCTGGAAAACTGCAAGTCCGACGTGGGAGGAAAGATCACCGTGAAGATGGACGGGGCTTTCACGACCGCCGAGATAAGCAGGATCAAGGAGGAATCTGTATATGTCAAGAGGCCTGTAGGCACCGCAATGATGGAGACGAAAATCAGCCTTGCCAATCTTTCTCCGGAAGAGAAAATAAAAAGATCCGACAAGATGGACAAGGCGTCAAGGGCTGTCTTTTCCGCTGTCATGGAAGTAGAGACGGGCAACTATGAGAATGCTGAAAAAGCCCTTGAGCCCGGCGGAATCCTGACAGAGTATCTCGCTGAAAAGATAAAGGGGCTGAAGAAAGAGATCGAAGACAAGAAGGCCGTGGAGATTGCGAAGCTCAGCGTAAAGGAGGATCCGGCTCCTAAGGAATTCGTCTTCACTCCGCAGCATATCACTATAAAGGTGGATGCAAACACAAAGAACACAAACAGGCAGACACTGATCGGCGATGTCTATGTTATTCAGGACATAAGTATGAAAGTGTCGTTGACAAACACCGCCGCCACCGATTTTACAGGCTACAAGGTTGAGGCGTATGTTGTCGGTGATAACACGTCCGACAAGCACATCTGCCAGATACTGATGCTTGAAAAGAAGGATCTTTCCATTAAGAAGAAGGAAACTGTCGAACTCGACATGAAGGGAAACACGGAATTCAACAAGATGAACGTGAACAAGTATGGCGCTGAATACGGCGGTTATATGATAATTATCAAGGACAAGTCGGACAAAATCTTCAGCGTCAAGACCAACAAGCCAGCCCTGCAGAAGCTTCTGGACAAGATCGTGAAGATGGATGAATTATTCGAGTTCGATGATCGTACAGGAGAAGAAAGGACCGGACCTCCCCCTCCTGTAAGGCGATAATTCAAGGCCGTTTATCATCCAGCCCATAGACCTGCCTTGGGGCAAGGCATTCCGGAAATTCCTCCAGAAGGACAAGCCTCGCGGCATAACAGAGATGGCATTCGTCGACGTATTTTTCATCCATTTCAAGCTTATGCTCCTCAACTAGACGGGCCGGGCCTCCCCTTATTAAAGGACCGCAGATGGGATGCTTCAAAGGATCATATCGTTTTATCAACTCCGACAGAGGCGTCTTCCAGCAGTTGCCGATGCTGATGCCCTGGCAGACCTGGACGTTGCCGTAGCAGTCGATGTGGACGCGCTTGGGATTGGCTAGATCCTCATATGGGCACTTTATGAATTCCTTCCGGCTCCTGACAGGAAGATCAGCGGCAAACTTCTCAACCGCCCTCCCCTTGAGCTTTGTCCCTCCGGTTATTTCAGGTTTTCCTATTTCTGAATCAGGCTGTGTAGAAATTTTTATTACTGGCTTTGTCTTGCAGATCGAATGCACCGGCAGCCCCAGCTTCGCAGCTGCGGCAAGCGCGCATTTGGAAGGCCTGTTTGGATCGTCACCGTAATGGAGTTCGTCGTCGCTTATAGTCAGATCAAAAATCCCCAGTTCGGCAAGAGGTTTGAGCCAGAGCTCCGAGTCCTTCGGATCCGTAGCCCAGTATCCGTTTGTCACAATGCCTGTCTTGAATCCCATCTCCCGCGCCCCGCGGACTCCTTCGACCATGAGGGGGTAGAACAGGAACGGCTCCCCTCCTTCGAAAAATATCTCCTGGACAGTCCCAATCTTCCTCGACTCCTGCAACAGCTCATTTATTTTCGCCATCGTCATTGTCCCTTTTGCCGTTGTGCTGCTGTAAAGGAAGCAATGGTCGCATTTCAGATTGCAGGTGTATGTCAGGAGGATGTGGATTCCTGTCAGCATGATATTATTTCACCTTCGGGATGATTGGATGAATGGATTACTGGATGGTTGCATATGAGGAACTTAAGAATAATAGAAAAGTTACAATACGACTTCTTTAATGTTTTCATGTGTTATTGAAATTCCATTGTATTCAAACCCAATCATCCATTCATCCAGCAATCCAATCATCCGTATTACTTACCCCCCTGTAATATCCGGCTTGGATGCCAGCTTGTTCCTGATCTTGTCGATGCTGATCCTGACTTTCCGATAGCGGCTCCATCCGAATATCATTACGGCAACACCTGCGGGTATGCAGGCCATCCCCAGAAATCCAAACCAGGGCTGGGTTGAGAAATGGATGAATGTGGCGCCGGCAAGGATCAGGGCGACGCCTGACCGGAGATATGCCATAAGCGTCCTTTCATTCGCAAGCAGGGTTCGATCGACCGCAAGCTCATCCCTGAGGATCAAATCCTCGTTCTGGAACCGTTCATATGGGTCTGACATAAATTCCACCTTGATATTATTTTTGAGGGAAAACTACTTTAGTTTCATGCTTATTTCAAGATTTGGTACTGTTTAGCTTTCATCGACATAGGTACTTCATTACAAGTATGTCGGGTTTTACCTGTCCTGACCTGTACTGAGCTTGTCGAAGGAACCCGACAAATAATTGGCGGTTTAACAACAGCCATTCGGCGTGGCAAGAAACCGCCTTACTTATTTGAAAGTTTCGCGTATTTCCTGGGAGAATGGCCCGTGATGCTCTTGAACAGTCGGCAGAAATAGCTGCAGTTCTCGATTCCGCAAAGTGAAGCAGCTTCATAGACGGACTTGTTGCCCTCTCTCAGGAGCCTGCACGCATGGGCTATCCGGAGACGCAGGATGTAGCGAAGAGGCGTCAATCCCGTCATTTCCAAAAAATGCCTCTGGAACGAACGTTCCGACATTCCTGCCATCTTCTGGAGAAGGCTTATCGGGATCTCCTCGGCAAAATGTATCTCGAGATAATCGAGGACCTTCGACAGCCACGGGCTGCGCAAGTCGTCCTTGACCGCTCCCGCCCTCTGCACCGACCTGAAAATCCTCACAAAGAGCTCAAGCAGGAGCCCTGTCATCATCACCGTATGGCTTCTTTTCATCTCTTTTCTTTCGCGCTCGATCTCGGCCACGATCCTCATGCAGGAATCAAGTTCCTCCTGGGAGAGGGACGGTCTTTTCAAGGTGCTCCGTTTTTCGTCCGCCTGCCTTCCCAAAAGGATCGCATAAGCAGGATCCTCCTTCAGCATCTCCCAGTATTTTTCGACAAAGGATGATCTTATGAGGATGTTCACAAGCTTCAAGCCTTCGCAGGAATTGTAGGAATGATGCATCCCCGGCTCGATAATGAAACAGTCGCCCTCCTGGAGCTTGTATGACTTGTTTCCGAACCCATGCATACCGGTCCCCTCGAGGACCAGGACAAGTTCGGCAAAATCGTGGATATGTCTTCCGATGTCCTCCCGATGTTCCGCCCTCATCACCACTACAGGCGAGTCCGTTCCCCGGAAACAGATGTCCTCAAACCATTTCGAGGGATTGACTGCGCTGACTTTTCTTTTATTCATAAATTTTTGCCCGGCAAAAATTTATATTTGTCGGTTTTGTGCAATTATTTGCCGTTTTTATGCAAGTAATATAATTTTATTTATGGCACTTTAATGCCATAAAGAATAATTATCAAGGAGATTTAAAATGCGTATCAATGAAAAAGAATTCCGCGACAAGGTACTCGGTTGCTGGATCGGAAAGAACATCGGAGGCACGATCGGCGCACCGTTCGAATGGCACCGCCAGGTGAACAACGTGAAGTTCTATGTCCAGGAACTCAACGGCAATCCCCTTCCGAACGATGATCTCGACATCCAGCTCCTCTGGCTTGCGGCCATGGAAAGGCATGGCATCGGAGTCTCTTCGCACACCCTCGCCGAATACTGGTGCAGCTATGTGACTCCGCACTGGGCCGAATATGGCACAGGAAAGATCAACATGCGTTCCGGGCTCCAGCCCCCTCTCAGCGGAACTTTCGGCAACATGTACAAACATAGCTGCGGTGCATATATAAGATCTGAGATATGGGCATGCATTTCGCCCGGACTCCCACATGTCGCTGCAAAACTCGCCTGCAAGGACGCCATACTCGACCACGGCGACGGCGAAGGCTCGTATGCTGAAATATTCATGGCGGCTTTGGAAAGCGCCGCGTTCGTCGAGAAGGACATTTTCAAGCTGATCGACATCGGACTGTCCTTTATACCAAAAGACTGCGGCGTGACAAAGGCTGTCAACACCACCCTCAAATGCTTCAAGTCAAAAAAGACCTGGCTCCAGACCCGCGACGAGGTACTGAAGCACCACCGCGGTGGATTCACCTATATGAACTGCAGTGAGGAGGACAAGAGGAAAGGCTTCAAGGATGGTGTCCTGGGCTACGACGTTCCTTCGAATATAGCCTTCACCATCGCCCCCCTGCTCTATGGCGGAAATGATTTCCCGAAGGTCCAGTGCATGGCCGTCAACCTCGGTGAGGACACCGACTGCACCGCCGCGACTGCCGGTTCGATCTGGGGGATAATCCATGGCGCGAAGGCCATTCCGCAGAAGTGGATCGATCCTATCGGCAGAGGAATACTCACAATAGTCCTCGACCTCGGCGACATTGGCGGAGCGATTCCCAAGAACGTCGATGATCTCACTGAAAGAACTGTGAAGCTCGCAAAACAGAATCTGCTGATCAACAATTCGGAGAAGATGTGCTGCACCGAAGCCACGGATCTTTCGGATCTCAATCTCTCTTCCCTGAAATGCAAGGACAACGGCAAGGCTCTCATCGAAAGAATGAAGATGCCAGCCTACGACTTCGATCTCTTCACGGTATTCGTCGACTACGGCGACGCCCCCCTCATCAAACTCGGAATTCCCAAGAAGGTCACAATCAAAATAGCCCACACTCGCAGCATGCAGGCAAATTTGTCAATGCACTGGTATCTGCCGGAAGGATGGACGGTGACACCGTCCGCCGACGCATATGCCCTGGGCGTTCAGCCGCATCTTGGCGGAATGAACCTCAGTTTCGACTTTGAATTTACTGCCACGAAACTGGCAAAGTCGATGAACCGGGCGGTGCTGGAGATCACCACCGAGGGAAGGCCGACGGTAATGCTCGTACCGATAACTTTACTGAATGGCAGTGTAATGGGCTGATAGCAGAAGTGTTCAGGTGTCAGTGTTCAGGAAAGAAAACACATGCAGAATTCTTGTATTCTCATTGTCATTCGTTCTTCACCTGACACCTGACATCTGATAACTGTATGTCAATTGCCTTTCCGGTTCCTTATCGCCTCATTCGTGGCTTCGCGGGCAATGTCGGTTACTTTCATGCCTGCTTCGGCGGTGGTCAGGAGCTCGGATTTTCCCGTATGCAGGGATTTCGCCCATTCCTTGTAGACGCCCTCGAAATTCTTTTCATGATGGAATTCAAACTTGAAAGTGCCGTTGGAATTTCTCATAATGAAGCTTTCTGCTTCGCGATCGTAGCGGATCACGCCGTCAGTCCCGATAAGCTCATAGACAAACTCCTTGGACTTGTGCTTGGAAGTGAAATGGTAAGAATAACTGATCTCGACCATGGTATGGGCACCGTTCGCATGGTCCATATGAAGCCATACGTGGTCAGGCGCCTCATACTTGTCAACCCAGGCGCCGTATCCGTGATATGAGACAATTTCTGAATTCAGCCAGAACATTGCAAGATCGATCTGATGGGTTCCGCAGTCGACCATCGGCCCGCCCTCGAGCATCCTGTCTTCGCGCCGTTTCTGGATGATCCTCTTCCCTTTTCCATCGAGTTCATATTTCCCATGGCAGTCCCAGTTGTAGATGAGCCGGAGCGAACGGACATCTCCAATTGCTTTTTTCTTGAGCAGCTCCCGGATTTTCAATGCACACGGACTGAACCTGTAGCAGAATCCGGTGTAGAGCGGTAGTTTCGCCTTTTTCATCACTCTTATCATTTCCATGGATTCTTTCCTGTCCATGGCAAGAGGCTTCTCGCAGATCACAGGCATCTTGTATCTTGCCGCATCAAGGACGTTCTGCCTGTGGCACGGCGCAGGGGAAGTAATGCTGACAGCCTCGATCCCAGATTTGAAGAATTTCTCCGGATCCGTGAAAGCGTTTGGAATCCCGTATTTCTTCTGCATTGCCAGAAGGTTCTTCTCGAACGGATCAAATATCGCATGCAACTTGAGTTCTTTTACATTGAGTATCGCAGGTATGTGCCCGTAGTTAGCCACCGCCCCGCATCCCATCAGACCAATCTTTTTCATTTATAGTAATTCCTTTATATTTATTTTCTTGACAGGATTACAGGATTACCCGGATTTATTGAATTCAATCTATCATGCAAATCCAGTTATCCTGTCAAAATATTAATTCCCAGTACCCGACATCTATCCATTTCCCGAACTTGAAGCCGACCTCCTTGAAGTGGGCGACTTTCTTAAAACCGAACTTTTCATGCAATGCCACGCTTCCTTTGTTCGGCAGGGCGATTCCTCCGACCACCACGTGAAAGCCGTTCTTCTTGAGCATTGGCAGAAGAGCCTTGTAGAGTTTCGTCCCTATCCCTTTGCCTACGGCGTCACGGTGCAGATAAACGGTGCTTTCTACCGTCAGCCTGTATGAACAACGTGTCTTCCACTTGCCTGCGTAGGCATATCCGAGGATCTGTTTGCCTTCGACATACACAATCCAGGGAAAGTCCTTCCCTATGTCCTTTATCCTTTTTGCCATTTCACTTGCAGACAGAGGGACTTCTTCGAACGTGACTACCGTGTTTTCGATATAATAGTTGTATATCGAGCATATTGTTTTCGCATCGGTTGTTTTTGCTTTTCGTATCATATAGTGAAGCTAATACCTGCGATGAATATTTTCAAGCATTGAGGACAATTGCAGAACTGCCATAAAGGTTTGCTTGGCAAATAAATCCCGTTGGAGTACAAGCTTCAGCTTGCGTAACTAACTGAATACAAAGACAAACTAAAGTTTGTACTCCAACGGGATTTATCCCCCGATAAGCCTTTCTGGCAGTTTTGCAATTGCCCTACAGAGAGGTACTTTAATAAAGAACACGTCTTGCGACGTTAACACTACAAGCTCATGCTTAAGAATTGGAAATCCGTTGGTAGTTAAGCTCGCAAGAGCTGTTCTTGAATTAACATTGTTTCGGATTTCGATATTCGGATTTAATACTATGATTGGAATATCAAGACTTTACATCGGAAAAGCTGAGGCTTCAGATTCTCTGCGATATTCGCGGAAACCCGGGCATTCCCCTGCCCAGCGGAAACCGATCGTCGTCTGGAATGCGACGAAACGCTGCAACCTTCTCTGCCAGCACTGCTATTCCAGTTCAGAGTCTTCCCTCTCCATCGACAACGAACTCACGACCGCAGAAGCCAAGACTTTCATCGGAGATCTTGCGAAGTTCGCAGTTCCCGTGCTTCTTTTTTCCGGCGGAGAACCGCTCATGCGTCAGGACATCCCGGAACTTGCGAAGTTCGCAGTTTCCAAGGGCCTGCGCGCGGTGATCTCGACAAATGGAACCCTGATCAATGCCTCCATGGCAAAAAAACTCAAGGACGCAGGCGTATCATATGTCGGCATAAGCCTTGACGGCTCTGAAACCGTGAACGACAAGTTCCGCGAAAAAAAGGGGGCATTCGCAAAAACTATTTCAGGGATAAGGGCATGCAATAAGGCAGGATTGAAGGTCGGTATCAGATTTACGATCACGAAGAAGAACTACAAGGAAGTCCCTTTCATATTCGATCTGATTGAAAAGGAATCCATCCAAAGGGCCTGCTTCTACCATCTTGTCTGCAGCGGACGAGGCTCGGACATCAGGAAGGAGATCCTTTCTCCGGAAATCACACGGAAGACCGTCGATCTGATAATTGACCGCACTGCCAATCTGCACAAGCGTGGAATATGCACGGAAGTCCTGACAGTCGACAACCACTGTGACGGTCCATATCTGTATCTCAGGATGCTGAAGGAAAACAGCCCTCGCGCAAAAGAAGTCCTTGATCTTCTAGAAATGACCGGGGGCAACAGCAGCGGCGTCGGTATCGCATGCGTCAGCTGGGACGGCACGGTCTATCCGGACCAGTTCATGCGGAATCATCCTGTCGGAAACATCAGGGAAAAACCTTTTAGCGGGATATGGCCCAGCAAGCCGGGTGAATTTCTTCAGAAATTACGCGAGAAACACAAGTTGGTCACCGGACGCTGTGCGAAATGCCGTTTCCTCGATGTCTGCGCCGGGAATTTCAGGGCAAGGACCGAGGCTCTGACAGGCGATCTCTGGGCTTCGGATCCGGCATGTTATTTGAACGACAGGGAAATCAAGACACGCTAAAGCTGTGAACTCCAACTAATACAAACAAAGAGCACAACATGAAAACTGATTATTTCTGCATTCGTTGGAGTTCACAGCTTTAGCGTGCTCTTTTCTTGATTGGGGGCTTATATGTATAACTGGAGAAAAATGACGCAGGAAATGCGTGCCGATGTTTTAAAGACCAGACAAACACAAAAACTGCCATGGCATTCGCCCCCGCATATCCAAGGGGACAATTCGGAATTCCATATTACTGCAGCTTGTTATGAACATCACCCAATAATAGGTTTTTCCATAGAGAGAATTCGCAAGCTTGAAGAAACAATCACTCAATCCTTTAAATTGGCAACAGAAGAAATATACGCTTGGAGCATATTGCCTAATTACTACCATCTTCTGATAAAAACAACAGATCTCAAAAGTTCCTTGAAAAAACTCCATCAAATACATGGTTCATCCTCGTATTATTGGAATAAAGAAGAGAATTCAAGAGGCAGACGAGTTTGGTTTAATGCGCTTGAACATGCTATAAAATCTGAAAGACACTTCTGGGCTACGATAAACTATATCCATAACAATCCTGTAAAACATGAATATGTCAAAAAATGGCAGGACTGGCCTTTTTCAAGTTTCAAATCCTTCTTAATGGACAAAGGAAGAGAAGAGACAATCAGAATATGGAAAGAATATGACATAAGCGATATGGGGAAGGACTGGGATAATTAAGACACGCTGAAGCTGTGAACTCCAACGAAAGACAAGAATGCATAATAAGTGTCACTATCCTGAATTTTCTTTATTGTTCAAATGTTGGAGTTCACGGCTTTAGCGTGGTATTGTTTGGAATTCAACCATGAACCATACTGAAAACAAACAAACCGAACTTCGTCTTGTCGCCTGGGAGACTACGCGGCGCTGTCATTTGAAATGCCAGCACTGCCGCGGGGCTTCGCGTGACATGGAATATTCCGGGGAACTCTCCACGGAAGAAGGCATGAAACTGATTGACAGCATAGCTTCCTTTGCAAAACCTATCCTTATTCTAACCGGCGGTGAACCGATGATGCGTCCGGACATCTTCCAGCTTGCGCGTTATGCTTCGGACAAGGAATTTCGAGTCGTCATGGCTCCCTGCGGCCAGATGATCACACCTGAGACGGCCCGAAAAATCAAGGATTCCGGCATCAGGAGAATAAGCATAAGCATCGATGGCGCGACCTCCGTCTCCCATGACAAGTTCCGTGGTGTTGCCGGCGCCTTCGAATCCACAATGGAAGGACTGAAGAACGCCATAGCCGAAAAGATCGAATTCCAAATAAACACAACTGTCACCAGAAGCAATCTCAGTGAAATTGACAGGATCTATGAATTGGCTTTGAAGCTGGGAGCCGTGGCCTTCGACATTTTCATGCTTGTGCCGACAGGACGAGGTTCCGCATTGAAAGATCAAGGGCTGACTGCTGTAGAATATGAAGAGACTCTGAAGAAGGTTTATGAGCTCCAGAAGATTTCGCCTATAATCGTAAAATGCACGTGTGCACCCCAGTTTGCGAGGATCAAGGCGCAGGATCCCGGAGAAAGCTCAAAACATCCCGGAGGAGGCTGTCTTGGAGGCAGAGGATTTGTGTTTGTCTCCCATACAGGAATAGTCCAGCCATGCGGTTTTCTCGATGTTGAGGCCGGCAATCTGAGGAATGACAATTTCGACTTCAAGAAAATATATGAAACATCAAAGATCTTCCAGGAGCTCAGGAACGTCGACTGCTACCATGGCAAATGCGGCATCTGCGAATTTCGCAGGATCTGCGGTGGGTGCAGGGCCAGAGCATACGCCAAAGACGGAGACATGCTTGGAGAAGAAAACTTGTGCAGATATTTTCCTGCGAGGCAGGAAAATATATGAAAAACAAGTAATTTGGAACTTAATAAAAGATGAGTCGTAAAATCACAATAAAAAACCAGGAACTCCTTCTTGCTCTTCAGCAGGGGATATCCATCAGTTCCCGGCCTTTTGCGAAATTCGCAGGGGAATTCAATGTTTCCGAACCGGAAATACTGGGATGGTTAGAAGACCTGTTCAAAACCGGTGCGGCACGGAGGCTTGGCGGGATATTTGATTCCAAGCGTCTCGGATACAGGAGTGCACTGTGCGCGCTCAGGCTGAAAACAAAGGATGAAAAGAAAGTTGTTTCGGAAATTGGAAGGCACAACGGGATTACGCACTGCTATCTCCGCGGATGGCCGTCGGATCTCAGAAAAGGCGGCGGCAGTTCCATCTCCGTAAAAATCCCAAACCTGTGGTTCACTTTTTCAGAAAAGAAAGATGTTTTTGAAAAAAGCCTGAAACGTTTCGAGAAGAAGCTGGGAGCCGGGAACATACTCGTCTTCCCTTCCGTCAAAAGGTTCAAGGTTGATGTGATATTTTTTTCCGGAACGGAAAAAAATATAAGCAGGAGGCACCTGCCGAAAGAGACAAGGATTGATAAAATCCAATTCACGAAACGGGACAAGCAGCTGGTACGGCTTCTCCAGGGGAATCTTCCGGTAGTTTCTGAACCTTTCAGGTATCTGGCGGAGAAAACAGGATTCACTGAAAAGGAGATCCTGTGTAAGCTGAAAAGATGGAAGAAGGAAGGAATCTTGAGGAGGATTGCATTGATTGTCCGCCACCAGAAGATCGGGTTCAAGGCCAATGCGATGTGCGTGTGGAATGTTCCTGAAAACAGGATTTCCAGCATAGGCAGGCAGGTCTCAGGCTTCAGGTTCGTCACGCACTGCTACGAAAGGATTGAACACACGTCTTTCCCCTACAATTTTTACGCGATGATCTACGCCGACAGCTGGGAGAAGCTGCAGAAGCTGTTCTCCAGAATTTCAAAATCTTCAGGATTGACCGGCGGACTGATGCTGTGCTCGCTCAAGGAATACAAGAAGACGAGTCCGGTCTATTTCTCCGCCAGCTCGTAGATCAGCGCCGGCTGACCATTGCTGGCGGACACTTCCGCCTTGAAGCTGTATGCACCGTCAGCATATTCAGTCTTTTCTTCACGCAGGCGTTTCCCTCCGAAATCCACAACGTAGAGTTTCATGTCCGGATTGCTGTTCTTCAATGAGACCTCCGCGGAACCGACATGGACCAGATACGGCAGGGTGCCGCGTTTCACAAGCGTCGTCATTTTGGGATTGCTGAACTGCATGTTGGTGTTGAGCACGTTGGTCAGATGGAAGAGGAGCACGCGCTTGCTCTCCGCCAACGGCTTGCTGTCCATGGCGGACGCTGAGACCGAGGAGAAAAAAGTACGGTTCTTCACCGAGAGATTTTTCCCGCCGAGGTCGATCGCCGCAGGAGCAACGATGCATTCTGTCTTGTCGGTGACAATTTTAACATATCCTTTCTTGTTGTTCAGGATGATCTGTCCGTTGTCGGACACGATTTCTTCGCCGCTTTCCGGAAGCTTCGTAAGATTCTTTGCATCGACAAACTGGTTTCCGGACAAGGCATCGGCGGCTGGAGCACTTGCCGCAACAACCCCGTCATACTTGCCTTGAATCGTCCGACCGTTATCCACAACCTGCGAACCGATCTGGGAGACCAGTCCCGTCGCGATGAACGGCTGTGGGAATAATCCTTTGCCCCACATATCACCCAGGCCGCCTTTGGTCGCTTCATCCATGGTAACTGCATATATGAATCTCTTTTTTGCCGGCGCCACATCGCCGCGACCAAACAGGAGGATGATCTGTCGTTCCGTAAGTAGATTGAGCGGATCCGTGGCGGTATCGAATCCTTCGATTGGTTTCTGTTCCATCACGTTTTTGTCGCTGTGTGCCCAAGCGAAACGGTAGACACCGTCCCAGTCCTGCAGCGCGGAGTACGCTCCAAACATGGCGCCGCCTTCCGCACGGAACTGGTTTGGCGCGCAGAAATTGTATTCGGAAACAGTGAAAGGTCTGCCAAATATGCGGGTCGGCGTCATGAAATTCGGGCAGACATAAGCCAGGGATGTTTTCATATCGCTGTTTTGATTGTAGCTGGGCTGCGGATGATCCCAGTAGTGATGATTATCGACCAGATCGAACTCGGTACGTTCGAACGTCTGCGCCATAGTATCCCACCAGTTGCTTCCGGTTATCATCGCATTAATACCGTTATCCTTGAAGAATTTTGCCATCTGCTTGTTGGATGCCACCTTGAGCTCGGTCAGGAACTGTGCGAAAAGCGCATCTGGATTTCCGGACTTGTTATTTTCAGTCTTCCATTTTTCAAAACGGTCCAGATAGAGCTGCTTGACTTCAGGGGTTGGCGCCCAGACGGAGGCGATGCTGTCTTCGTTCACCGGGCAGATAGCCACCAGGGCAGGATCATCCTTCCACGCAATACCGGTGTAAGGATTGACGTGGTTCAGCCATTTCAGGGCCATCTTGGTCCAGGCGTTGAATGCGCCCGGAAGAATCGGAACCAGCGCCTTGATCACGTTCGGATTGTCCACATACTTGTTCCATCCTTCGATCTCATCCGCACCGAAGCGGCGCATCGTGTACAGGTCGATCGTGACATAAATGCCGGCTTTCTTCATCGCGGCGAAAAGATAATCTATCTTGTCCAGCTGGCTTTCATTGATGTCGTCGGACTTTTTTGCACTCCAGGCTCCTTTTATCAGATCAACGTCGGTATGGTGGAAACGTATCGCGTTATATCCCATGAGCTGGAAAGTGCGTGCCAGCCTGTCAGCTGCTTCTTTCGAAAGATAGTTTGCACCGAAACATGTGTTGGTGCCGACAAGCCTTACGCGTGAGCCCGGATTTTTCTCGTATTCAAAATGGCCGTCCCTGCCTGGAACGATGCGCCCATATTTGCCGGCAGGCGCGTCAGACCTGAACGAGAAATCAAGAATGCCGCCTTCCTGGATCTCAGCGGCGACCGGCAGCTCAACCCAGTTTTTGTCCGCAGCAATGAAGAACGGGGCTTCTTCGGAGAAAACACCAAAGGACAGTTCCGTGCTTGTAAAGTCCTTGCAGTTCTTGAAGTTGACACGCAGTTCATAGTTTTCATTGTTCTTCTGGACGCGGGCGTCGACAAGGGCGATATCAAGATTATCGCCCTTGATGTTCATGGTGAACTTGGAGTTTGCAACGGAAATCATTGAGGAGTTTTTCGGGAATGCGAGATATTCTTTTTCATATGTCTGGGGAAACGTGACTTTCTCGCCGTTCGAAGTAATGGTTGAACCGGCAAATTCCTTTACCGGCATGCGGAAAGCCACATACATGTTATCGAGCGAGACGGCATCCTGACTGCTGATCGTGTAGGAGACTTTCAGGCCCGTCTTTCCCTTGTCATTGACCGCTTTTGTAGTTTCAATCATTTTCAGCTTGGCGCCTGGGACATTGAAATCCGCCTCATATTTCAAGTCCATGCCCTTGCCGGACTTCTTGATATTTTCCAGGCAGTAGTCCTGGGCTGCATATTTCCAGCCGGGGCCGAAAGCGACAAGGTTGGAACTGATGGCTCCTCCTCCAATGCTCAGAAGCCCTCGGTGATCAAGCGATATCCCCTGTGGTGCTGCGTCTGCGGCTTTGACACCGCCTGTCCAGAAAGATAAAGCTGCAATCATTGCCGCAACTCCGGCGAACGGCCATTTCATGTTCATATTCATTTTCCCCTGTTTATGTGTTTCATAATGTAATTTCATTTTCCTGGAACTCCTTATTTATGAGCCTTTGAGTTTCCATGGAAGATCTTCCTGACTGTGTCGTATGCCAGCTTGGGACGCCGATATTCGTCCAGAAGACCTGCGCAGTTGAAGCCTCTCGGTTTGCAACGTACTTCTCCTGCGTTGACGAAGGATCTGGTGTCGAACATCTGCCACAGGGCAATTCCAGCAAACCTGGGATTACCAAGGACGCAACGGCATGCCTCCGCGAAATATTCCGCCTGGAATTCCTCAGACCATTGCGCGTTTGCCCGGTCGTGGCATCCATACAATGCGCAGGCGCCAATCTCAGAAATGATGAACGGCTTGCCGGCGAGATCCGGACTGCTTGCGAATTTCGCCTTCGCCTCCACGCATGGCTTGATCATCTTGGATGTTTCGGTAAGCCAGTCGGTCGGCCATATCCAGCCGGGATATATGTTAATTGCAATGACATCCACGAAATCGAAACAGAGATCCTTTTCACATTTGTTGGATGCGAAGGTCACAAGCAGCGAAGGATCTTCCGCCCTGACAGTTTCTGCAAGGTCCATGTAGAGCCTTCTGCCGGCCTTTGTTTCGGAGCATCCCTCGTTCATGAATCCCCAAAGGATCACCGAAGGATGGTTTATGCTGTTGCAGACCATAAGCCTGGTCTGTTCGATCTGGAGTTTCCTGAACTGCGGATCAAGGGCCTCCTTCCCGGTGTTGTTCCATCCCATGCTCTCCTGCCAGACCAGCATTCCGGTTTCGTCGCAGATGTCGAGGAAAGCCTGGTCCTGCGGATAATGTACGCAGCGCACGAAGTTGCATCCCAGATCCTTCATCAGCCGGATATCATCGAGCATCAGGTGCGAGGTCTGGGCCGGCCCGAGTTCCGGATGTGCTTCGTGCCGGTTGACACCGACAAGACGCACCGGCTTGCCGTTGACCAGAATCTTCTGGCCTTCTGTCCGGACTGTCCTTATGCCAAATCTTTCGACGATGCTGTCGCCGATGATCTTAACCTGGACAGTGTGAAGACTGGGACTTCCCGGAGACCATGGACTAAAATTGGGAACGAGCTGTTCCAGCACTATCTCCCCTTTCACAACTTTCTTCCGCAGCTTTTTTATCAGCCCATAGTCAAAGCCTACGGAGAACTCCAGCTCGGATGGGGCCTTACCGCCAAGCAAAATCTTCAGTTGTACCAGTCCTTTCGAGACATCCATAGTAGAGACACGCACCCTCTCCACGCGGAGAACTGGAAGTACCTGCAGACTGACGCTCCTGTAAATTCCGCCGTATCCGTAGAAATCATAATTCGGATTGAAAAGAGGAATCCTTCCGGGATCAAAACGGTTGTCCACCGCAATGATCAGTTCGTGCTCCGTGCCTTTTCCGGCATCGAAATCGTAATCAACTGTCGAGTACGGCAGCTTGCATTCGCCGATCTCGCGGTTGTCCCACCACAAACGCGCATAGAGTCCGAGACCGCCGATCTTCAGGCAGAGCTTCTGTCCGGCAACGGATTCAAGATGAAGTTTCCTGCGATATACGCCTACACCGCGCCTGCCGAAAAGATCGATGCATGTGTCAAATACTCCTGGCACAGCCATATGCCCGTCGTATTTCAGTGCGGCGGGTTTGAGTTTAACGATGTCACATTCGAATCCCAGCCAGGAGAAATCCCATATTCCATCCAGGCAGATGTGCCTACGTTCCGGATAATGTGGAAATACTGTCATATTTATAATCTCCTTATTGCTTAATTTGCCTAATTGCGCATCGCCAACGCGATGATTCCTATAACAACAGTTGCGATTCCGATTATTTCGGCGCGGCTGACAGGTCGGCGCTGGACAATGTGTTCCCAGACAGCATATCCCAGTATTCCAGTACTGCAGGAAAGCGGCCAGCCTATGGCCGCACAGCCTGCGGCGCTGAGACGGTCAAGCGACAGATAGACAAGTCCAAAGCATCCGCATATCACAAGGCCATAAGGAACTGCCCATGGCAGGATTCCACGCAGAATCTTCCAATCAGTCTTTCCAGAGCATGCAAATCCTGAAAGAGCAATGACACCCAGTGTGATTGGCAGCCGGAGATGTGCGGCATCATGCCAGCCCGTCCAGTGGGAAGGGACGGACATCAGAGTCTGATTCACCCCGTAGCAGATCATCGCCATAAGCGACCAGAATACCCAGCCACGAGCCGGGGACGCAGCACTGATAGAGGTTTTCGTCCGTGCCAGAAATGCCACTCCCATGAGAATTATGAGCAGGCCGCACCATGAAAGCGTGCCGGGCTTTTCACTCCATATCATGACAGTGGCGATGAATGTCAAAGCCTGGCCTCCCTGTCCTATCGCCCATGCGACAGGCCCACGGCCGATCGCCATTGCACGTGACATTGCAAGATGTCCTGCGACATTGCCCAGGGCTCCTGGAATGATCCACAAGGCCAGTTCTCCAATCCTTTTTTCAGAACCGGCCGCATGCCAGTCAACCATAGCCATCAAAGAGATGGCAAGGCCAATCACAGCCCCGGATGAAAGAAAGAGCATGAACGGAAGACCTCGCCTTGACACTTCTGCGAAGAGGGCGGCACCAGCCGCAAAAAAGCAACCAGCCAATATGGAATATGCAATGCCTTCAAGCATGACAAGACTACGCCTTCTGGTAAATCCTCACATAATCTATCAGGTACTTCTGCGGGAATATTGATGGATCCACCTTGCCTCCCCAGCTTCCGCCAACTGCCAGATTTATGAGGAGATAATGAGGATCACGGAACGGATTATAGCCGCCTTCAACGGCATCATCCAGCTTGTAGGTGTGATAGAACTTGTCGTCAAAATAGAAATCCATTTTCTCGGAGTCCCATTCAACGGCATATACATGGAAATCATCATATGGCTTTTCCGTGATTATCTTGCTTCCCTTCTGCGCGTGCTTCCCGCCGCTGCTATAATGGACGGTCGCATGGACGCTGTTCGGTTCGAACCCGACGTACTCCATGATGTCTATCTCGCCGCAGCGGGGCCAGGCGATCTTTGTTATATTGGTTCCGAGCATCCAGATAGCGGGCCAGATTCCAGTTCCATGAGGGAGTTTTGCCCTTATCTCAATTCTGCCGTATTTCACAGCGAACTTTCCCTGGGTAGTGATGCTTGCCGCAGTATACTCGGCAAATTCACGGTTCTCACTCCACTTGTCTGAACCTGCCTTGAATCCCGGATTCGGAAATTTCTCCCTGCGCCCCTCTATCACAAGCATCCCTTTCTCAACACGGGCGTTTTCAAGCCTGGCCTCCGTGTAATACTGCTCCTCCTTGTTGCGCACGAAGCCAACTTCATAAATCCATTTGGAGCTGTCAGGAAGACCGTCCCTGTCGAATTCATCCGACCAGACGAGTTTCCAGCCGTTGACGGCATTTGATTTCGATGCAGAATCCGCCATATACATTATCTCCTAATATGTTTTCAGGGAACCTTTATATTTCGTGTTGGCGCAGGGGCGCGTGCCGACTGAAGCTTGATCCCGCAGCCTTCATCAATTAATAAGCGGAAAATCTCCCTTTTAAGTAGTCGCTCCGGGATAATCCTTCTGCATGCCCGTCAACATATGCAAGGTTGATTATCCTTTTATAACTGTGGCGGCAGGAATAATGATTGTGATCATATTTGCACAAGCAAAATACGCTGTTATAAATGCCTCCGTCGCCCATGAGGTAAGTAGTTGAGGCCTTGCTCGCTGACTTTGAAAGCCTGGCGAACTGCCATTTATTATTGGAATCTACTGTCCCATAAATACGGTGGTTAGTCGCGTAGCCGTTGCCAATCCATCCATTCACCGTACCATTCAAATTACTGGTCTGCTGGTAATTAGGGCACTCAAATATAGTGTTGGCGACAGCGGAGATCGTTGAGACGTTTTTGCCTCCAGTGTATTTTGAAACATGCTGCACCCAGGCATTTGAATAGTAATCAGAGGTTTCCTTGATCCCCCATGCCCCAAGGTTGGGGAGATAATCATCCCACTCGTCGGCGTAGCTGAACATTGCAAGAGCTATCTGCTTTTCATTATTGATACATTTGATCGCCTTGGCGGTCTCCTTCGCCTGATTCAAGGCCGGCAGCAGCAGCGCCGCCAGGATTGCGATGATCGCAATGACCACGAGCAATTCAATTAGTGTGAATCGAATTACTCTCGCCGTCGTCCCGAGTACGCCGCTTTTGGCGGGTCTCGGGACTATGGCGGGCACAGCCACGAGCAGCTCGATCAATGTAAAAGTATTTCGAGGGCCAGCCCTCGAACTGCATATTTTCTGATTCATGACACCCTCCATTTCTTTATTTCCTGCCATTCGTAATGACGATCTCCTGGAGCTTCACTTCGCTGAGAACGAACGTTGACGGCTTGCCTCCTCCGATGTCCATGGTAATTCCTGCCTTAGGATCGGAGTGCGTCCCCATTGAAAAACAATAGAACGGATTAGTGACCTCGGGGCTTATCCTGCTGTGCGTATAATGATTCCACGGAGCGGGACCTTTTCCCATGTAGGAAGTAACATCCCGTCCGGCAGTGTCACTTGCAACATAGCTGACCATGTACAATTTTCCCTGTTCCAGGCTGAAACTCCATTTGGACAGCTGGACGTTCCAGGCATTTTTCCCGGGATTTGTGATGTTGACAACAAGCGTTCCATCCTTAGCTACCATTGTGGCTTCGGCACCGCCACCGACATTCAGCTTCCATCCGTTCGTATCCGTGGAAAAATTGCTGCTATAAAGGATCTTCAGCTCCGATTTGGCAGGTTCTGGCATTGGATTGCGCAGCAGCGCATCGGCCATCTCGGGATAAACCTTGCCAGCCTTGCGGTCATATATGCCGAACAACGCGCTGAAATCCCAATACGCCCAGCTGAAATTGCGCTTTTCAAAACACCTCGCCGTAAATGTGGTCCACCGCGCCCGAGATGCCATGTCCGCATGGATGATGACACCGAATTCACCGATATGGATGGGGATATCATGCTTCTTCCCGAACGCCGCGAATTTATCCGCGGCCTGCTCAATAAAAGCACGTTCGTATTTGGCATTGAGCCATTCGGTACCCAGCCATGCCTTCGCGCCATTTTCAAAGCTTGCGTTCTGGTGTGTGAAATTGAACGGGCCGTAGAAATGCGGCGTATAGATCAGATAAGGATCATTGGGTATCGCTTCACCCGCACCCATCAGGACGATCCTCTTTGGATTTGTCTTTCTGATCTGGCCCAGTGCATCCGCAAAGAAGACTTCCCATTTCTCGCCGGTCAGTTTTCCCTGGGGTTCATTCATGACTTCGAACACCACGCTGTCGGGATAGTCCTTGAAAGCCTCGGCGATCTGCGCCCACTGTGAAAGGAAGCGATCCCTGCTGGCGTCCGGATCCTTATGGACTCTCCAGTGGTGGTGCATGTTGACGATTACTAGAAGCTTGTTTTTCAGCGCCTCATCCACCACGCCTTTGATCCGCGTCATGAATTCCGGTTTGATGGTGTATGGCGCCTCGAGCATGGCGCGCTCATCAGTCTCCCAATTTATCGGGAGGCGTATGTGCTTGAATCCCAGATCGCTGATCGTCTTCAGATATTCCGGTTTCCACGGATTCCCCCAGCTGTCCTCCTTGGGCGAAGCTTCAAACGTGTTGCCGATGTTAACACCGCGGCCCAGACGCTTGTTCATTTCGAAGGCGGCGCTCCTGTCCAGGGAATATCCGTCGCAGGCGGCAATGAGCGACAAAATGAGCACCGCGCAAGACACACAGATTGCCCGAACATTTGTATAAAAGTTTCCCATCATGACATATTCTCCTTGTTAATTTCCTTTTCCTAATGTGCCTTTGCCATTTTCTTCATAATTCCCTCTTCTTCCTACCCAAGGGATTCCATAACTATTTCAAATTGACATCGATAAGACCGTTGCTATAATCATTGTACAGGCTTGTGGACGAATCAACACGCCCATCCAGGAATGCAATGTTGCAGCGGTCTAAATGCCTGTATGATGGCGGATACTGTCCTGTCGTCGAAGTGCTGTTCCACTCCCATATGCCGGGAGTGTCGACAAAAGTCACCACCTTGCTGATGTTCTGACCGCTGGTAAGAGGCCGCCATCCTGTGTTACCATTAAAATTGCTGGTCCTGAGACCTAATCCGAGGTTGACCTGGGATCCGGATCCGTTCCAGGCGTTTAACCATTTGGGGCAGAAGAACACCTTGTTGGTTGGGATCTGGTCAGGAAAGGCGGTGCAGCATGAATTTGTATTACCGAGATAACTTCCCATGTATATTGCCGACTGCCAATATACCCATGCGCCGGTCCTGGTCATTCCCTTCCAGGTAAGGCTTGAATAATATGTCGCCAGAGGAGTGAAATATTGCTCATTGTCGTTGGCATACAGGAGGCCTGCGGCGGCAAGCTGTTTCAGGTTTGACCTGCAGACGGTGCTCCAGGCAGTGTTCTTGGCCTGCTGGAGCGCAGGCAGGAGCAGTGCCACAAGTATTGCGATGATCGCAATTACGACCAACAGCTCAATCAATGTAAATACTGATATTTTAATTCTACGGCTTTTCATTTTCCCTCCACTATATCAACGTAGTCCCTGGTGGTCAGCACGTGCTTGAAATAACTGGAATCATATGGAACAGGAACGGATCTGACATTCTTCGCCTGTGTCCTGTTTTTGTTTTCATACATTGCAATTGCCGCTTCAGCGAGCTTGTCGTTTGGTATTGGCAGGCATCTGATCATTGCATCAAGCTCCTTGTCCCAATAAGGTGACTCATGGAAATATATGATCTTCAATTCCTCCGGGATTTTCACCCCCGCGGTCTTTGCGATCAGCAGGACACGCAGCGCATGATTGAGTTCGTAGCACAGGAGAACAGGTGAAGGCTGCGCCATTTTCAGGAATGAACGCAAGGAATCAGTAGTCATCTCGTCAATGATGAAATGCGTTGCCTTGATTCCGGCTCCCGCCATCGCATCCCTGTAGCCAAGATATCTGTCTTTGACGCTATAATGGTTTTCTCCAACCTGCCTGTCCGGCCGCCGGGAATAACCGACAAAACCAATTCCCAGGTATTGCCGTGATGTCAAGAACGAAGTGATCTGGAAGGACGCCCCATAATCGTCAGGATAGACGCAATTATATTTCTGCTTGTTGTTGATCCAGATTTCAGGGATGCCTGCAGACTGGAAGATATTGAGCAACGGCCTGATATCGCCTCTGGTTATATTTACAAATGCCCCGTCAATGCCTAATTTTCCCGGATTATCCTTCAAGGCATCAATTTCAGATGGCAGCACAGGAACAAGGGCGAGATGTTTATGGATTTTCAACAGACTGGCCTGCAGATTCTGCAGAAGAACATTGGGGACAAAGCTCCGGTTGCTGTCACCCAGCCCAATCAGGCCGATCGTGCCATGGTCATTCCTCCTCAAAGCTAAAGCCATCTTGTTTGGCCTGTATTCAAGCTTGTTTGCAACTTCGATGACATGCCGGCGCACGGATTCGCTGATCCTTCCTGTTCCGCTCAAAGCCTGTGAAACTGTCTGCTGGCTGACGCCGGCGGCACTGGCAACAACCGCCTGCGTGGGCATCGCGTTCTGTTTTTTTCCGCCTATTTTCATCCGGCACCTTGAAAAAGCATTTTTCTCTGTGATATTACGTACTATCAAATATAATATCCTATTTATGGCGCCATGTCAAGAGATAAAATAAAATATTTTCAAAAGGCAGGCGGAAAATCCATCCCGGATGACAAGGACAGTCCGCTGGCAGGAAAGCATATCCAATCAATTTGCACGCAGGCCTGGGAAGCAACGTGGTCACGCTTCTACAGGAATGATACGCATCTTTTCTACGACTACCTGAGCAGCTATGAGCCCGGACACGAACTGGCGCACCTCCCCGCTGCCGACGAGGTCCGCCGTCAATATCCCAATATATATGGATACGGTACCGGCATGGAGGACTGCATGATTTCCGCAGGAGTAATGCTTTGCCTGATTACAGATCGCTATGCGGTCACCGGAGATGAAACGCTTCGTGAACTTGCTGATGCCGTCTTCCAGGGAATCCAGCTCTGCGCTACCGCACACGGGATCCCGGGATTCCTGGCGCGCGCCGTCTGCGCCGAAGATCTCAAGGGCATTTATATAAATTCCTCCCGTGACCAGTATACGCATGCCGTCCACGGCCTATGGCACTATTTCCGCAGTCCGCTCTGTGGAATTGAAAGGAAGGCGGAGATAGGCACGATAGTTTCCGCGATTGCAGACCGTATGATACGGAATGTCACACCAGAAAACGATTATGATTCCCTGCGGGCAGACGGCACCCGTGATACGCACGGCATCAGCAGGATGTGGAACGTCAAGGGACATGAAGCCGCGCGACTGCCGATGCTATATGCTGCAGCGTGGGATGTGACCGGACGTCAGGTGTATCACGAAATGTACCGCAGATATCTCGAGCCGGCCGTGGAGCAGTCCCTTGACTTTGAAGGAGGACAGCCGACATACGCCCTGTTGCAGATGCAATGTTCATTGGAATTGCTTTCGTTGCTTGAACAGGACAAGTCTCTGAAGAAAAAGATGCACGGGATCATGAAAAGGATATCAAAGCTCTGCGCTGGACGTGCCATCAATGCCGATTGCCTGGCCCGCGGACTTGACCTCACGATGGTCGGCCCCGACTGGCGGAAGAGCGGCGGTCTTGTGGGCGAATATCGCAAAGTCTGGTACTGCATCCGTGAAAGTGGAGAGGCTGCGCTGGCCCAGCTGATTGGAAACAGGGAAAAGTTTTCCCGTTCCCAGCAGGAGCTGCTGGCGCAGGCCATCACACGGATTGACTGTGGACAGGTTTCGAGCGGAGGCATATTCTATCTCCAGGCCGCCTATTGGAAAGGTACGGATTAAGTAAACTATGTCGTTTACTTAATACGTACTAAAAATAAAATGCCAAAATTGGCTGGGAACATCATGTTTTTACGTTTAAAACAGCTGGCCTGATTTATTCAAGAATTTTCTTCAATATTCTTCAAGCCTGGTTTCAAGCCTCTTGCAGCCCTGCGTGGAGGTGTTCTCCCAGAACCAGGTGCTTGTGAAGGGATCGATGTCGAGGTTCTGCCAGCGGTTCTGCCTGTATTTCAATGTCATCATGATGATTGCATGCCCGTCAAGCATGACAGTCGGGCGCGGACCGAGCCAGCCGTGAAAGCTTGAGACCGGTCCGTTCCAGTCATCGGTCGAGCCGTACTTCGTATCATCGGGATTTTCAGATCTTCCGCGCGAGCAGAAATGGAGGGGGTATGATGCTGGTTGTCTGTAATACAATGTTCTCATACCATCGCTATTGTTGGCGGTCCAGTAGATCCTGCCGCCGTTATAGGAGTTCAGGTCATACTGTCCGGTGTTATCGCCATGCTTGTACCGCAGGTTGCCCCACGCAGGCCAGCTGTTGGGGGCCTGGAAGACGGTCATATTCGAACTCGGACAGAGGAATATGCCGCCGATCACGTTGTCCTTCTTGACAGTCGTACCTACATAATCCCTTATCGTATTTTCCAGCCTGAGTCCCCGGCCATTGTCCCACACGCCTGTGGATTCCGGATATGGCCTGGTGTTGTTGTTGTCGTCGGCATAGGTGAGTATTGCAAGGCCTATCTGCTTGAGATTTGAGACGCAGGAGATGCGCTTGGCCTGCTCCTTGGAATTCTGCAGGGCGGGAAGGAGGAGCGCCGCCAGGATTGCGATGATCGCAATCACCACCAACAGCTCGATAAGCGTAAAGCCTCTCCGGACAGCTCCCGCCACCTCCTTCACCATTGATTTGTTGATTCCCAATTTCAAATCATCATACCTCTTGTCTTGAATATGATATTTCATGCTATATTATAAAGCAAATACATTATGTTTTCTATACGTAAATACTAAAATCAGAATATCAAATCTTGCTATTTTATTGACTTTTTATGCTATTAAGATATAAGGACACCTCCTATTTCGAGGAATTGTTCTCCTTCCGCAAGGATGGAGGCGGTGATGACATGCCGTTGCCGGCAATGCTTCTTTCATGCGGCCATAGCAACACCTCCCAGTACCCTAACTACCTGTGCGACGGACAGCACCCGGCGATAATTCCGTTTGCAGTCTGGCAGTATACTCTGGCGGGTGAAGGCATCCTGGATTTCGAAGACAAGAAGGGCATCCCTCTTTCACCGGGAACGCTCATGCTGCTTACCGCACCCCACGTGTACCGCTACTATCCGGCGGATCCCTCGGGCAACTGGGATTTCCTGTTCGTCTGCATGAACGGCAGCACAGCCTTGAACTTCTGCCGCGAACTGACCTCGTTCCATGGACCTGTGAACCGGCTTCCGTCCGCATCTCCATCTGTGGCCTCGGCCCGGAAGATTCTGTCTGAAGCCCATAAGCGTAAAATCAACTCCCGCTGGACCGCTTCGATGCTGGCCTATGAACTTATAATGAACACCTCGAGGGACCTTGCAACGTGCGCTCCGGGACATTCATATCCCCATTTCATCATACGGGCTTTAGATTACTGCACGAGCCATGCGGATCGTCCTCTTTCCGTAGGTGATCTGGCCAAGGCATCCGGTTTCAGCCATTACCACTTCGTCCGTCAGTTCAAGAAGAATGTCGGAATCCCACCGAGTGAATACATCCGCGAGGTACGGCTCTCCCGAGCCCGACATCTCCTGCAGATGAGCACGGCAAGCATCAAGGAGATTGCGGACATCTGCGGGTTTGCGAGTGTCGCACATTTTTCAAGGACGTTCCGGTCCAAGTTCGGGATATCACCAGGTAAAATTCGGAGGACAGGCGGATGAAATTCTTAATCCGGGCCATGCCGGTATTCATCTCATGCACCCTTGAGGATCTTATTCAGAAACAATCTCATACACATGCCCTTTGGACGTGCGGAATTCAAGAATCCCATCCCTGAACGAAGAGGCAATGTCAATGCCTTCCGAGCAAACCTTTAGCTTCTTGTCCGTACGTATCCGCAATATGTTTCCGCATGCGGAGCGGACAGCTGTCCTGACAAGCCGGTTGTTCTTCCATTCCATATCAAATGTGAAACCGCCCCTGGCGGCAAGCCCCCTTGCCGATCCGTCCTCCCATTGTGACGGAAGCGCGGGCAACAGGCGAACTACAAATCCATTCATTTTGGATTTTAAATCATTTCCAGTCTTTAAATCGGCATTTGGCAATCGACAATCGACAATTTTCTCATGGCTCTGCAGAAGCATTTCACAGATGCCGGCGGTCACTCCGAAATTGCCGTCTATCTGGAACGGCGGATGAGCGTCAAAAAGATTTATGTAGACGCCACCACCGCTCATCCTTCCTCCTTCCTTCGCATCCACCACGCGAAGCATGCGGTTGATAAGTCCCTGACAGCGGTCTCCGTCGAGAAGCCTTGCCCAAAAGTTTATTTTCCAGGCAAGGGACCAGCCGGTACCTTCATCGCCCCTTATCTCAAGCGTCCGTTTAGCTGCATTGAAAAGATCCGGCGTCGTCTCCTTTCCTATCTGGCTCCCGGGATGCAGTGCGAACAGATGGGAGACATGCCGGTGATGAGGTTCCGAATCATCAAAATCCCTGAACCATTCCTGGAGTCGGCCGTTCCTCCCTATTTGGAATGGGAGCATCCTGTCCAGCGCATTTTTTATCCTTGCCCTCAAATCCTCGTCCACACCGAGAATTTCAGCGGCCATGCTGCAGTCGGCAAGAAGTTCACGGATTATACCAATGTCCATCGTGCTTGAGATGCTGACGCATTCGTGCTTCCCGTCCGGGGCGATGAAGGCGTTTTCCGGAGATGTCGCAGGTGCTGTCACCAGATATTCCCTGCCGTCAATTTTGCCGGGAACAAGCCAGTCGAGGTAGAATTCAGCTGACCCCCTGAGGAGCGGATAGGCCTTCCCCTCAAGAAATTCCTTGTCCTGGCTGAATGCAAAATGCTCCCACAGGTGAGTAGCGAGCCATCCCCCTCCCATCTGCCAGCAGGACCACCTCGGATCTCCGTTGCCATAGTCGCCAACCGGACACGCATGCCCCCACAAATCTGTATTATGATGCGCAGTCCAGCCGTGGCATCCATAATTTTCCGAAGCGACCTTCTCGCCAGTCTCGGCAAGTTTTCCGATCAGATCAAAAAGAGGCTCATGGCATTCCGAGAGGCTTGCAGGCTCTGCGGGCCAGTAGTTCATCTGCGTGTTGATGTTTATCGTATAGTTGGAGCTCCATGGCGGACGGAAGAGGTCGTTCCATATCCCCTGGAGGTTGGTCGCCTGCGTTCCCGGACGCGAAGATGCGATCATCAGGTAGCGGCCATATTGGAATAGAAGAACGGCAAGCTGCAGATCTTTTTCCCCGTCATATCTTTTCAATCTCTCGTCAGTAGGAAGCTCTTCCATGCCAGACGTGCCAAGTTCGAGGGAGCATCTGTCAAAGAACTTCCTGTAATCCTTCACGTGCGCCTTCAGGATGCTGTCGAACGTCTTCTTTGAAACAGCTTCAAGCCGGAGACTTGTGGCATGTGCAGGATCCAGTCCTTCTTTTCCGGGAAGCTCGTCGAATCCGTTGAAACTTGTCGCTGACACCAGGAACAGGACGGCAGAACTTGCGTCCCTGACCTCGATGGAACTGTCCGTGGAGGTGACACTCCCTCCTTCGGCAACGACTCTGATCCTTACGTCAAATCCAACTCCCTCGTTGTCATCGTAAGTGACCTTATCCCTCTTGTAATACTCCGGATCAATGTGCACCGGCGCTCTGCCCGACATGGAAATTGTCTGCGCATCAATCCGCGCCTGCAAATTTCGCAGAAGGCTGTCCATGGAGGCAGTGAAGTTAAGGCTCCCCTTCCCCTTCGCTGAGAATTTGATTACCAGCGCATTGTCGGGAAAGCTCGTGAAATAAGTTCTTTCATAATTTGTCTTTCCGGACTTATACGCGACTTTCGCTACAGCCCTCGAGATATCGAGTTCGCGTGAATACTCCTCATGTACCGGCTGATCTTTGAACTTTATCCTCAGGTTGCCCATCGGCATGTAGGACTGGGAGAACGGCCCCTGCAACTTCTTGCAGAGCTCATTTGCACCGTGGAAATCATCCTTGAATAAGGCCTCCCTGATTTTCGGGAGTGCAGATTTGGCGTCCGGAACCGTATATTTTCCGGGAACACCGGCCCATAGCGTGTCCTCGTTGAGCTGCACAATCTCCTCTTCAACACAGCCGAAGACCATTGCGCCGAACCTGCCGTTCCCAAGGGGCAAAGCCTCGGTGAAACCGGATGCAGGCTGGCGATAGAAGAGCTTCATTCTGTTTTTTACAGGCGTTTTTTTCATATGGATTTTCAAAGTAAATATTCACTGAAGTATGTCCTTCAGCAAATATTTACATCTAATAAATCATAAAACAGTGATTTTGCATTTTATTTTAGTACGGATTAAGTAAACGACATAGTTTACTGAATACGTACCTTTCAGTCTCTTGTCTGATAAATTACATTTTATTGATGATAATGCGAGGCCGCATGCCTGATGGAACCTGGAACTCTGCAAACCGTCCTCGCGAAGTTTGTATTTACCGCAGTTCGAAATAATGTTATGCTTGACAACCCGAGCTGATTTCAAAAATACGAAAAACGTTTGTTGCGGGAATAACGCTTGTTGGAGTTCACAGCTTCAGCGTGTCCTGGTATTCAACAGGTTACACACGCTAAAGTCTAAGATCCCGGCTCAGCGATGTCGGGACAGCGCACTCCAACTTTTGAAATCAGCTCAAAAGAGGCAATTTTGAAATTGCCTCAAACCAATAAAAGATTCTATATTGAATGAAAACAAGAGCGATAACGCTGCAGTTGTTCTTGATCCTCGTTGCGGGAATATCCGTCTATCTTGCCGCCACCCGCTGTTTCATCACCAGCAAGTATGACATCCCCGTGGCGTTCACGTACCAGGACGACAAACTCTTCGTGGTGGAGAAGTCCGCCAACACTCTACTCCAGCTCTCGGGCGTCGGAAAGGACGGCGGGCTCAAGCTCGAAAAGAGAAGCCGCATAGAGGGCGACGACGCCAATGGCTACTACATGGTCAGGCAGATGCACTCATACCAGGAAGGCATAATCGTAGGCAGCTATCTCTACGACTTCAAAACACAGTCACAGACCGGAATCAGATACAGGAAATACAGGACGTTCGACGGTAAGCCGGAAGACATCCTCACTCTCACCATGGACAAGATGAAGTCGGCGCCGGATCTGGCGATTTGCACCGACGACAAAGGCGTCCGCTACGTCCTGAACAATATTCCGGGCAGGCGCAACATCTGGAAGCTCAATGTCTCAGGCATCGAGATGAGGGACGGCACTCTTCCCGCCGGGATCACCGAACTCGGTGATGTGAACACCGAGAATTCAAACTGGATGGGGATAGCCGTCGATTCTGAAGGGCATATCTTCGTGACATCCGGAGCCACTGGCAAGGTGAACGAGTATTCCCCGGACGGTACAAAGCTCCGCGAGATCGGGACCGTCGGATTTGCCAAGGATGAACTGCTCGCGGCGTCAAACGTGTACCTGATAAAGCTTCCCGGAATGGAAAAGCCGCTCCTCACGGTCGCCAGCAGCGGGAACCGCACCTGGGTGCAGTACGGACAGGACGGCAAGGTGGTAAAGGTCATCGATCCCCTGGCATCAGGCTACAGGTTCCCGGACATACTCGTGAACAAGATCAAGGTTGGCAAGGACGGCCTCTGCTATTCCTTCGATCTGGCGAACAGTTCGGCCATCGTCATCGGAGAAAAAATCAAGGTGTTTGACAATTATTTTGAAAGCAGGTGGCTGCTGTTTGTCGCATGCATGCTTGCCATCGCCCTTGCAATAGGCGGGTTCTTTGTCCAGAAACGGATACTGGCGCTGACAGCAAAGGCCAAACTTAATTTCTTCCTGAAGTTCACCGTGCTGTTCATACCGATGCTCGCAGCCAGCTCGTATATCACCGGCCTCTGGTCGAGCGACATAGTCATGAAGAACATCCAGGACGAATATATCAGGCGTTCTGCGAACATCGCAAATGCCATCCTCTGCGAGATCTCAATACCCGACCTCAGACGGATAGGGAAGCCCGAGGATCTCGGCTCATCCGAATATGAAAAGATATTCCAGACCGCAAAGAAGATAGCCGACATCTCGAAGGTCGAACAGACCCCGAAATGGATCATCCACAAGCTCCACAGGGGGCACTATTATTTCGGCATCAACAACTGGCGCGGTCCGATATACGAGCCCTTCATTGTTCCAAGGGAGCGCGAGATGTTCTTCAAGGTGCTTGCAGAAAAGAAGCCGCAGAGCGGGAGGTTCAAGGACGACCAGGGAGAATGGTTCAGCTACCTGGCGCCGATAACTGGCGAAAACGGGGAAGTCACAAACGTGCTCGAGCTGTACCGGCCCACGGAAGCACTCGACCGCGCCAACAGCGAGATCAGGCGCAAGGTAGGATTCGTAATGCTTGCGACATCGCTTGCCGCGGCGCTGGTCCTCCTTTGCTTCTCCTATGTGTTCACGCGTCCCCTCAAGACGCTTATCCAGGGGACAAGGCTTGTCAGCAAGGGTGATTTCGAGCATCGGATCGAAGTCAGATCCCGCGACGAATTCAAGGATCTCGCAGATTCATTCAACAAGATGATAGTCGATCTCAAGAAATATACCACGGATCTGGCGGAGACCACCTCCCAGAAGGAGAAGATAGAAAGCGAACTCCGCATCGCCCACGACATCCAGATGAGCATCATCCCGAATATCTTCCCGGCATTCCCGCACCGCAGCGAATTCGACATCTATGCGAAGCTCATCCCGGCAAAGGCCGTAGGCGGAGATCTATACGACTTCTTCTTCCTTGACGAAAGTCATTTCTGCTTCGCCATCGGCGATGTCGCTGGGAAAGGAGTTCCGGCATCCCTCTACATGGCCATAACAAAGACGCTTCTCAGGGCCAAAGGCGCCGGCAGCATGGATTCCGGCAGGATAATCACCGAAATGAACAAGTCCCTATCCTCCGACAACAGCACCTGCATGTTCGTGACATTTTTCATCGGCATCATTGATCTGGTCACCGGCGCCCTCGAATTCTCAAACGCCGGACATCCTTATCCATTGATCCTCAGGAACAGCGGCTCCCTGGAAAAACTCGAGAATGAACACACGATGCCGCCCCTTGGCGTCTTTGATTCTGACAAGTATCCCGCAGGCAGGACAGTCCTTTCACCCGGCGATTCCATCCTGATCTATACGGATGGCGTCACGGAGGCCGCAAACATCAAATATGAACTTTTCGACGATGACAGGATGGATAACGCATTCATGAGAACAAAGGGGCTGGATTCAGTTGAGACGATAAACCTGCTATTCAGCGAAGTTGCCAGATTTACGGAAGGCGCCGAACAGTCCGACGACATCACCGCATTGAACCTGATCTTCCATGGAACAGGAAGAATTCCCGGAAAGCCGTGACTTGAAAGCCTGCATGGTGAAGCAAAGGGATTTGGGCGGTGAGGGACTCGAACCCCCGACCCTCTCGGTGTAAACGAGATGCTCTAGCCAACTGAGCTAACCGCCCATTTTCAAGAAACATATTATTTCAGGTCGGTAAAAATACCGCCTACGTCACTACTTGCAAGCGTATGCAGACAAAAAAATAAGCTTGACAAAGAGAAATTTAGCCCAACTTGAAGTATTTTAATAGTTTATCATAAATCAGGAACGGACAGTTTTTTCAAATGACAATACGCGAACTAAATGAAAATGTCCTGCAGTATTTCATCGAGATCATCGATGAGAGGCACCATGCACGCTTCGATATTGGAATGCGGATGTTCCTGTTCGTGCTGTCAAGATTCTATTACAGGGCGGTACGGTTCAGGCAGTGGCTATATAACAAGCGCATATTCAGGCCGAGAGCCCTCGGATGCCTTGTGGTCAGCATAGGCAACCTCACCTGCGGCGGAACAGGAAAAACCCCTGTGGTCGAAGTCTTCGCAAGATCACTGAGCCACAAGGGCAGGAAAGTCGCAGTCCTCAGCAGGGGCTACCGAAGCAAGGACAGATCCTTCTTCGAAAAAATGAAGGAGAAATTCTCTTCCAAGCGGAACGAAGTCCCTCCTCGCGTGGTCTCGGACGGGAAAAACCTGCTGCTCAACTCCACCATGGCAGGAGATGAACCCTACATGCTCGCTTCAAATCTCAAGAATGTGATAGTCCTTGTCGACAAGGACCGCGTCAAGGCTGGCCTTTTCGCCATAGCGGAATACGAGGCCGACACTCTCATCCTTGACGACGGGTTCCAGTATCTCGATCTCAAGCCGAGGCTGAACATCGTGCTTGTGGACACTACGCTCCCGTTCAGCAACCATCATATTCTTCCGCGCGGGCTTCTCCGCGAACCCATAAAGAACATCCGCAGGGCCGACTATATTTTCCTCACGAAATCAAATGGCGGAAACCAGCTGCGCCATCTCAAGGATTTCCTCAGGAAGCACAACCGCCGCGCTGAAATAATAGAATGCTGCCACAAGCCGAAATATCTTGAGGATGTCTTCACAAAGGAAGCCCGCCTGGATCTCGAACATCTGAAAGGTAAAAAAATTGCCGCCCTGAGCGGGATCGCGTGCCCGGAAAGCTTCGAGGAGTTCCTGGAGAAACTCGGGGCACAGGTCGTATTCAGGGCCCGCTTTGCCGACCATCACAGGTTCCGCCAGCAGGAGATAATCGATTTCATAAACTCATCAAAAAAAGCTAACGCCGATTTCATCGTCACTACGGAGAAGGACGCTGTCAGGATGCCCCGTCTCGACCGCCGGGACATCCCCGTCTATTTCATGCGCGTCGAGATCGACATCATAAGCGGCAAGGAAAGCTTCGACCAGTGCATCTCGCGTATATGCTTCCTGTAAATACATTTTTCGACAGGATAACCCGCCTTCGCCAAGGCTACGCCGGGCAGGCAGGATTGCCAGGATAACTTTGTCAATGGGGGGCCTTACACTGAAACCCGTGAGACCGCCACAACGATTAACCGCTAATTTTCGGAAAGAACAAGTTCTGAGACTGGAATTGACTGGACAGTTCTTATTGGAAGTGGAGGATGTTCGATCTTATCTGCAACCATTTTCAGCATCCGCGTGTTGAAATCGTTGAGATTTGAGAAAAACAATTGGATGTCGTGGATTTTTGCCCTCTGCTGGGCAGAAAGCAGTTCATCCGCGGCAGAACGCGAAATATGTATGATGTCGCTGAAGTCCAAATCAACAAGGCGGTCATTTGACTTCAATGCAAGATCGGTTATCTCCTTTTCGAGATAATTGACCTCCATCCTTGACGCGATGGTTTTTACATCCAGAAATTTCTGTGGCTTTATTTTCATATGTGTTTCTTGTTTTGCCAATACAATATTGCCTTTTTAAATTTATTCAACATATTCATATATGTCTATTTGCGACAAAGGCCTGTGGATCAGTATGGCAACAATAACTCCCTGCCACGAAATATTAAGCTTATATATTTGGGGCTGGCATCCATATTTCTGATAGTAGCATGCCGAACCGGAAAGTATGATAATTTTCCCTTTCTTGATGGCAACGTTGTCTTTCAATATCGATTAAAAATCGGCAAGCAGTCCCGTCCTTGAAATACTATTTCTTGTTCAACTTATATCATCACCGTTTCAACCGCCATCGGTGCAAGTCTGAAGGATTTTGCAATCCTGATTTTTCCCGCCTTCCCCCGCACCAACACATTCGCCTTCTGCGGCGATGCAAAAAGATTCATCACAAACAGCATCGAGCGTTTCCCATCGGACCGGACAACCGCCCAGATGTTCGGATTGTCGCAGGTGACCACCGTCCGCCCTGCCCCTGCAAGCTCCAAAAGATGGCGGAACACATTGCTATGTTCGTCGTAGCTGTGGTGCCACTGGTATCCGAGCGCAACCACAGTTCCCTTCCCAACCTTATTTTTGAAACCGACGACCGCTTCCTTGTCCTGCGCCCTGGCGATGATTTCAGCATTCCGGGGAACAGCAGTGAAAACAAAATATTTATCCCTCATCAGAGTCTGACCGATCTTGAACGCAGGCGCGATCACCTTTGGACTTGTCCCCGCCTCCGACCTGGCACCTCCAAGGAATTTTGAAAGGACTGTGCACGGGTTGAAGTTTTCATCAAGATAAGGAATGACCGGAGCAATGATAAGCCGTCCTCCGGACTTCACGAATTTCACGAGCCGTTCCTGGACATGTTCCGCCATGCAGGCTGAAGTCGGAACGAAAAGAGGTTTTGATTTTTCCCTGAGGATTGCATCCGAATATAGATCTGAGAAGCCCGGAGTATAGGAATTGTTCAGGGCCGTCATCGTGATCCCTTTTTGCAGGAACTGCCACGCCTCGTTGTTTCCAAAGAGAAAATCTCCACGGCTGGAGAAATAATGGTGGCTGCGGGTCTGCTCCCAGTCGAGTCCGATTTGGAAATCTGAAACAAGCTCCGCCTCCGCGAGCCAACGGTTCCTGATCAGGAACTTATGAAATCCTTCCATCATCTTGAAAGTCGGCCTGATCTTTCCGTCACCCGATACGAAAGCGTTGTAGTCATAATTGTTCTTGTAGCTGATGTTCTGTGGATTGTCAGGTCCGCCGGTGTAGACATAATAGTTGAAGCCCTTCATCCCGAACGCGACATTGAGCATATACGCACAGTTCATGTCCTCCGGCAGGGATGGAGGCCAGGCGGCCTGGCTTCCACCCGGAAGTTCAAATATCGTCGGAGGAAATCCATAGAGGCGGAGCATTTCATTTGAATAGAAGCATTTCCCCGCATATTTCGGAGTCGGATTGTTCTGATCCCAGTCCTGCGAAAGATTGTAATAATGGTCGCTCCCAAGAATGAACTCCTTTGAACCGGTATATCCGATGGTTTCATGGAAATAAGAGTTCATTGACGGATTGCCGCTGTTGTGCGTGATCGGGAGTTTCACACCGCGCTTACGCAGCATGATGCTCAGGATGGCTAAATATTCGGCACAGGACTGGAAATAGAAATCCTGATAATCCTTCACCCGTCTCCTATCCTCGACTGTCTTCTGTGAAATCTCGGGAAGCGGCATGACCTTGTGGAAATCTGCGAACTTCGCAGAATACGCCTTGTTCAGGAAGCCAATTCTCCCGTAGCGTTTTTTCAGGAACTCCGGATACCGTCCGTTCCTTACGCCAATCCCCATGGATGCGCGGTTGTAGTCGAGGCTCCCAAACCACTCGTGTATCCCCATCAGTTCGTTGTCGACCTGCGCAAGCGCAATAGGTCCGCCGTTGTCCACAGAATATTTGTTTATGATAGGCACAACCTTGTCGTACCAATTTGCGACTTTCGCAAGGAATCTCGGATGGAGATATGAGATCGACTGGTACTGGAAGATCTCGCCTTTCGCGTTTCTGGCAAGGATCTCCTGGTAATTCTCGCAGAGCCATCTGGGAAGCCCGTGACAGTAGAGTTCGGAATAGACGTACGGACCGGGACGGCATTGCACATAAAGGCCGGCATCCTTGCACAGCTTGAAGAATGTCTCGACATCGCGTTCGTCACAATCGCCAAACAGGAACTTCCCCTCTTCAGGTTCATGGAGGCACCATGGGACGTATGTCGCCACACAGTTCCCTCCAGCTTTCTTAAAGAGATCCAGCCGGCGCTTCCAGTCCTTCTTTGGAACCCGGAAATAGTGGAACTCGCCTGAACGCAGGAAACCGCGTTTCCCATCTATGATGAAAGATTTCTTATCCCAAGTCAGTAAATTCATTATTAACCCTTTCTAATTTTCTTTCAGGGACTGAAAGAAAATAACTATATCCTCCAAACAACGGCGTACAAGGGAAGGTGTAATGCCTCCACAGAGCCTGTCCTCGTTCGTAGTAGCGCATGTTTGCGCGTTAAGTAGGTACGTGCTTTAGCGTGTACCATCTTTGTTTAAGAATGGGACAGGCTAAAGCCTGTCCAAAAATTCCTTTTGGATACATTTTCTTCCACAGCCTGGACGGCATTTCAACAGCCAAGGGGTCAGGTATTGGGGGCTGAAACCTTGACTTCAGTTCCCCCTTGTGGTCTATTTTACTGCATATGGTGATTTACCATAAGTCTTATATACATATGGTAACAGGCTTGAGGCTAAATCCGGAGTGGTGCTTATAAAATTGCAATTCCGACCCCCTTCTTATGGGGAACAGCATAATAAGAAGTTCAAAGATATCGATTTAAAAATACATTGAGTTGGCATATGTCAATATTCAATTTTAAATTTCCAAATCTATCGGCGTTTTGTTTCTTATTGTTAATCGGTGCCATTCTTGGATTGGTGCCACTGTTTGTCGGTGGGCGCAGAGAAAAACATCTTAGATATTGTGGTTTTGGGGTGACACTTCTCGTGTCGGGTTTATTTGGAGGTACGCTCGGTCCGATTATTTCCTTTCTTTCAGCAACTATATTTACTGTTGCCATATTAAGAAGAAAGAAGCTCTCTGGAGATTCTCCCCAATCGATTGCCGAAGGTGGATGTCCTTCCCGCATGACAAATCACATAAAAACATTTATCCACGCCAATACAGGGTATTTCGTATTGTTTTGCGGGTGGTCCGGCTTAATTATTTCTCAAGTGATTTCTGTGTTGTTAGTCAAAGCTTTGATATTATCATTTCCAAATGTCCGATTATTTGCTTTACCATTCAATCTTATATTTTCCGTCCTTATGGCTATACCGATCATTGCCGGGACATGGATGAGTGGAACACGTTTCAAATCAAGAATTATTTGTGCCGTATTTATTATTGCATCGGCAATACTCCAGACATGGATTTATTTTACAATACTGGCCATCGGGATGATATTTGTCGCTGGGCATGGACCTCAATAGGGAAAAATGTCCAATGCGCATAAACTTTGAACCAAATGCTTCTGCTGACAGAAACCGCAGCAGAGCCTTGGCGTTCTTTTGAAGCGCTGGCAACGTGGTGTACATGGGCAACGCGCAACTCCGGCAGCAACCCTGCAAACTTAAATCTTCAATTCAGGGCAATTACTACAATTCGCGAGTTATGGCATAAAAAATCCGTGGCCCTTCTTATCAGGAAAGACCACGGATCGGTAAAAAAATCCAAATACTGGGGACAGGCTAAAGCCCGCCCCTACTTCAGTCGAGGACCCCTTCCATGAGATCCGTCGGGAGCGGAGCAGGCTGTGCGCACTTGCTCTTCATCTCATAATGCTTCCTGCTCTTGGATGAGAGCTCGAACGCATGCATTATCTCAAGAACATGGTATGCAAGCTCGCCGGAAGCCCTGTGGGGCCTTCCCTTCTTCACTGCAGCAGCGATGTCCGCAGCAGCGATTATACGCGAGTTCTTGGCATACTTGTGGGTGAGCACTGATTCCGACCAGTTCTCGTTGCCGGGACGGAAGACTTTCACGGGCCCGCCAAAGGTGTTGGGATCCGGAACCATCATGCTTCCCTCAGATCCGTATATCTCGATCGGGCTGTGTGCGTGCTTCCAGCATTCCCAGCTCATGACAACCGTTATCATCGCGCCATTGTGGAACTCAAGCGTTCCGGAGCAGTGCGTCGGAACTTCGACCTTGATCTTCGCGCCAAAATGCTCCTTGCATCCTGCGATCCTGACTGGGAACGAAGTCTGCGTGCAGGCTGAAACGGTCTTTACCGGCCCAAGCAGATGCACAAGAGCCGTCATGTAGTACGGTCCGAGATCGAACATCGGGCCCGCGCCGGTCTGGTAGAAGAAGAACGGATTCGGATGCCATGCTTCAGGTCCGCGTCCCATCATGTAGGCGGTTCCTGCAAGAGGCCTGCCGATCCAGCCGTCGTCGATGATCTTCCTGGAAGTCTGGAGTCCGGCGCCGAGGAAGGTGTCAGGGGCGCAGCCGACCCTGAGCTTCTTCTTCTTTGCAAGATCGATTATCTTCTTCCCGTCCGCGAGCGTGATGGCGAGAGGCTTTTCGCAATGGACATGCTTGCCGGCATTCAGCGCCTTGAGATTGATCTCGGCGTGGGCGGCAGGAATCGTGAGATTGACGATAAGATCCACATCAGGGCTCTTTATGATCTCGTCAACCGTCATCGCCTTGACCTTGAACTCCGTTGCTTTCGCCTCGGCCGCGGCCATGTTTATGTCGGCGCATGCGACGATCTCGATGTCCTGGAATGTCGGACCGTTCGTGAAATAAGTCTTGCTGATGTTTCCGCAGCCAATGATACCGATTCTCATTTTTGAAGCCATGGTTACTTGTTCCCCTCCCCGAGTTTGCTTGCGACAAGGTACTTGTAGCTGTCTTCGACGGCCTGGAACATGTCGGTATCGCACTTGTCGAGTTCGACAACGAGCCAGCGGAGGATTTTCGGATCAGCGGCGGCTATGACCTTCTTGAAATCCATCTTGCCTTTGCCGACTGCGACCATCGCCTTGTCCTTCTCGAGCGGACCGTCCTTGATGTGGAGGAGAGGAGTGCGTTTCTTGAACTTCGCGACCTGTTCAGCAGGATCGTTCGCGCCGAAGTTCGCCGCCCAGTAGGTGTCTATTTCGAAAAGGGCTTCCGGGCACATTTCCGCGAAATAGTCGTATTTGAGCCTGCCATCGATCTGCTCGAACTCCCAGTAGTGGTTGTGGAGGAACAGGGCAAGCCCTGCTTTCTTAAGTACACTTATCATGCCATTTACCGTTTCTGCTGTTTTCTTGATCGCATCCATGTCCTTGAACTCATTGGGGCCATAGCCTGTGGAAACGATGTCGAGGCCGAGGATCTTGGCGGTCTCTTCGGCTTCTGCGAGATTGGTCGGGGTCGCCCACGGGCCGTGGCTTGAGGAGATCTTCATTCCTAGATCTTCGACAACCTTCCTCAACTCGACAGGCTTGTAGTTGTAGAATCCGGCAGGTTCGACGCCCTTGTAGCCGATCTGCGCGACCCTCTTGAGGACCGCTGTAAAATCCTTCTTCGACTCTTCCCTTAGCGAATACAACTGGACTGAAATTGGTTTCACTATCACTCCTCCTGTTATTTTAGGATCTTGTTACTTGACCAAATATCTTTGATCATTTAGAATTTATACATGGAGAGGTATTATTGCAATTGACATAAAGTATGATATGTTGATACAAAGTATGATAAAGCCGGTGGATGATTGATGAACTGATTTAATGATTTTGATTCCTATGGTTTTATGATGAGCAAAGCGAATCTCTGGAGTGCGGCAGCCCTCTGCCGCTTTGAATTCTGAATCCAGTTAGAATTAATAGTAAATACAAAGCGGTACAGGGGTACCGCAGTCCAAAGTCAGACCAAAGCGTCTGACATAAAGAAAAAACAGGAAATATTTTTTACCATTCTCACCCAACCATCCAAAGGATTTGTCATTATGCTCGAACTCACAAATGTAAGTTATTTCAGGGCACCGCGGCACCACAATATAAATCCGCATATCATCCAGGCAGGATTCGAATACATTGAGGTCCTGACAGGCGGAAAGCTCCTGTTCGAACATAATTCAAAGGAACAGATCTTCGAATATGGAACGATGTTCTGGCATATTCCCGGCGACATGACCATCCACAAGTATCTTCCTGATTTTCCTTATGAGTGCCTTTGCCTGAGGTTCATAAGGCCGGATGACACTGGGAAAAGGGCATTTCCAAGATTGACGGTCTGGGAGAACCGGGAGGAGTCCTTGAGCTTTTCCGATAAAATTATAAAGTCGTTCCACGATGAGAGCTTTGATCGTCAGCTGATGTCCCAGTACGTCTATTCCAAGGTCGCCTGGGAGGCCACGTCATTTGTGAGAAGGAAACCTGCATCTGACATTCCGATGTCGCTTACAAGGCTTACTGCGTTCATCAACAGCAATTATCCGGAGGATCTGGCGATAGAGGATCTTGCGAAGGAGGCCGGGATCAGTGTTCCCCACCTTCATTCCCTTTCAAGAAAATTCCTCGGTTCGAGTCCGCATCTGATACTTCTCGACAAACGGCTTCAGGAGGCGAGAAGGCTTCTTGCGACGACGAACGAGGAGGTGAAAAGGATAAGTTCAGCCTGCGGGTTCATGAATGTCGAGACCTTCTGTAGGGCGTTCAGGAAGAAATTCCAGACCTCGCCGGGCGGATTCAGGAAATCAAATTCCCCGAAGCACATCCTGAAGAATGCCTAGCCACAGACTCACACAGACTTTTGAAGGGCTGTATATCGGAAGAAATACCCTGGCTGGAAAATTAGTCAAATCACAGACTTCAAATTATCGGATCTCAGCTTGGATGCCCACCGCCGTTATTCCGACACGCCAATACGCCGCCACCTGACCACATTGGCAAAATCACGGAAAATTTAATCCATTTGCTTGATTCCAGTTTTTTTCAAGTTATAATCATAAAATTAATATATTAGATTTGAGTTCAAAAGGAGGCGTTTTATGAATTTTTCCCACCTGCAGGATGTTGAAGGCGAACTGATGATTGTAGGACTGCTTGCCTTCTGCGCAGTTTTTCTGTATTACAAGCTTGATCACATTTTCGAGGAGCTCAAGAAAACGAACCAGAACATTGAAAAGCTCATCAAGGAAAAAGAGGAAAAGAAATAACCATTAATATTTAACAGGAGGATGATATGAGACGTAAGAAGATGAACAGGTCCATGGCTACATTCATAGAATATGCGATGCTTGCAGGCCTCGTAGCAATAGTCGTGGCAATAGCAGCGGCTCTTTTCGGGAAAAACATCAAGAGCATATTCTCCGGAGCGGCCACCCAGGCTGGAACCGTATCAGACAACGTCAAAAAAGCCAAAATCGATGGCGACTTTTCAGACGCAAAATAATCCAAGGGAATTTTCATGAAGAAATTCCGGAGATATTCCCGGATGTTCCTTGGGGAGTCCGGGGCCACATTTCTTGAGTATGCAATGCTCTGTGCCCTGGTGGGCATTGCCGTGGCCATTGCAGTTGCCGCCTTCGGCAAGCAGCTCAAGGATCTTTTCAATACCATGAGCGGAAAAGTCCAGGATGTCAACTCCCAGATGAAGGGCAAATGACATGGAGAAACCTCCGGACAGGTACAGCAGGTATTTCCAAAGGCTCTCCGGAGAACGGGCCGCAATTTATCTTGAATACTCCATGCTCTTTGCATTTGTCGCCATAATGGTATGTGCTCCGCTGATTCCCGGAGGACCGGCCTATCAATTCATGCGGAGCGAGCTTATGCTGAGGGTGTTTCTAATTTCGATGCCATTTTTCTGACTGCATCAAGGATTATTTTCATCATGAGAGAATCTTTATTAATACTGCTTCCACCCCTCCTGTTTGTCGCCACATATACTGAAATAAAAAGCAGAACGATCCCAAACTGGCTCACATTAGGCGCCATCATATGTGCCTTATTGGCCTCCTTTGCGCTTGGAGGCACCGACATGTTCATGAATTCGCTGCTCGGGCTTGTAATCGGAGGAGCTGTTTTCCTGCCATTCTGCCTTGCGGGAGTCCTTGGCGGCGGGGATTTCAAGCTTATGGCGGCCGTCGGAGCCCTTGTAGGCACTCCCAGCATATGGTGGGTTCTGTACTATACTGTAATTTCAGGCGGGGTGATCGCGATCATGTATGCCGTCTGGAACGGGCACATCCTCACAACGTCCGCCAACTTCTTCAGGATGCTCATCGGCAGGAAGGGGACGCCTTCGCACGGACTGAAAAAACAGCCGACCATACCTTATGGACTTGCTATCGCGATAGGAACTCTCTGGGCGGTAATCATTTCAACAACTGGTGCATGAACCATGGACAATGACTCTGGAAAATCATTCTTTCTCAGGAACAACCGTGAGAAAAGGATTTTTAAGAGGATCAGTTCGAGGATCAGCGGTGAAGGAGCCTCGGTCCACCTCGAATTCGCATTCGCATTCCCTCTCCTGATAGGGATTTCCCTCTTCATCGTCGAGATGTGCATGTTCTGGGACACGACTGTGATGGCGAACCACGCTGCGTTCTCAGTCGCCAGGATCGCCAAGGTCCACTGCTACCAGGGAAACGACCCCGACACGATGTATCCGGAAGTGCAGGTCGGAGGAAAGACATATACCGCAGACCAGGTGGCAACTTCCTTCTTCATGATGAGCTCGACTTATGCATGGATGGACAGCAGTTCGTCTGGCAGCACGGTTGATTTCAAGAGCTATTTCCTGATAAGCAAGCCCCTTTTTGAGATAACGCCCGGCGCAGACGCCAACTTCTTCCAGAAGATCCTGGCCCAGATCCTCCAGGCGATAATCAAGCCTGTGGAGCAGAAGATAAGGGATTTCCTGAACGGTCAATTGAAAACCCTTTTGGACAAGATATTCGGAACATATTCTTCGCAGATGAACCAGCGTTTCAACATGGCGCTGCAGAGGGCCACCAAGACGGGGACGATAGTCACCGAAAAAATCCCAATCCCCGGGAAGCTCAAGTTCCCGTCGGACGACTATGACACGAACGCCTGGAGCAATCCCGAGATCATAAAGGTGTCGATAAACTATCCTCTCCACAAGGGCGGCTGGCTCTACAGCGCATTCATGTTCTGGGCCGTGGCAAGCGACAAAAAAATAGATACTGTGACGGCTACCGGGCGTTTCGCCATGCTTGTCGAACCCGAGAAGAAGCTTCTTGAAAATTATTTCGCCAACGACGACGGCACGGCGAACATCGATCCCGAAGCAATGCGGAAACGGGCCCGGGAAAAGGCGAAGAAGATCATCGCGGAAGCTTCCGACCTGATAGATGAATGGGAACAGGCTGTATTGGCCAGGGAGAAAATTGAAACCGCTTACGGTGGCAGACAACAGGCCGCGGGAAAACCGGACTACGTCGAAGCCGTCACAACGGAGGCCAATCTCTGGGCGAAAATCCAAGGCAAGTGCAACGACTATATGCGAATACTGGAGATGGATCCCCGCAAAGTCGTAGGCTTGTGCGGCGACAAGGGCGACGAGGCAGCTTATTGTAAGACTTGGTTCTTTAAATGCTGGAACTGGGGATGCCGTGATCCGACTGACTTTACAACCTGCGCCAGAGCTGAATCCGCTAATCTGAAGTATTGCGAAAAGGTTTCGAACAGGATTGCGAAGATATCAAGGGCCCATGACTTGTTTGCATCCGACGGCAAATTCCCCCATTACGTGCCAATCGACACCGCATATCCGAACCACTCCCATGATCATTGTTCAAAGCAATATTTCTGCAATTCACCATAACCAGGAAACGACAGACATGACGAGAATATTTGGAAGCACCTGCTGGAGAAGGATCGAAAGCGACAGAGGCGTCGCCTTCTATTATACTGCCTTCATATCCTTCTTCATACTTGCAATCGTAACTGTAGTATTTGATGTTTCGGCCGTTTCACGGAAGAAGATACAGGCCCAGAACGCGGCAGATTCCGCGGCCCTGGAGATGGCAGTTTGGCAATGCAGGGGGATGAATCTCGTACAGAACATAAATGTCGAGATATACCAGACTGATACCGTTGTGGCCGTATTGTACGGAATAGCCGGAGCGATGACCGGCATAGCGAAAATCCTGGAGGCAACACTCTTCCTGGCTCCTGCCGGATTTGCAATTGAATCGGTCGCAGGGGGCATTGCCCGAGCAGGATACTGGGTCCACAACATAATTGTGGATATTTTCCTTACTAAACTGCGAACGGTCTATGCAACCGGAACCATGGTCATGGGATATCTCTCCGCGAACAATGCAGCATCCGCCAATGGGGCGGAAAGGATAATTCCAAAAATCCCCATACCTGGCGGAGGCGGAGGAGGCATCCTTGAAAAGATATGGGAGTTCATAGCAGGAGCGATCAACAAACTGACCGGTGGATTTGTCGCCATTGGAATACCTACCTCTCCAGACGCATTCTACAAGCTCCCGATCGAATCACAGGAAGCGAAGACAATGCCCCTGAACATAAAGAACCCTGATGGTGCGGGAGGCAAGGCCTACATGGTGCTTCTTGGCCTCCTCAATACCAATACCAATATCATAGACTTGGCCGCCAAGATACGCTGGCAGGATGATCCCTACCGTTCCAAGGAGAGCAAGGATACGAAAATACCTCCTATGATATGGGGTGTCTGGATGAAGAACGATGTGAGCTACATATCGAAATACTTCCTGGGAGGGGACGATTCGAATTACATGAATCCGCCAGTGATTGCGTATGCAGTGGGACAGGCACAGGGGGGCAATGTCACAATGACTTCCGCTTACGACCACCCTTACCGGCCAATCCATTACGGAGTCGGAGCGGATGCATTCCTAATCTCCATAGACAATATAAGGTTCAATCAGGAAATAGAAAAATATGGCATCAAGATAAAATTCAATATCAGGGAATATTTCGACAAATTCCTGTTACACTGAGGACTTGGGATCATGGAGCAGAAATACAGAAACCGGTTGAAGAGCGGCAGGGCGGCCATCCTGCTGGAGACAGGCCTTGTCATGCCGATCTATCTGGTCCTGCTATGCATATGCATTGACATTCCGCGCGTATTGATAATCAAGCAGAGGCTTGACGGAGCCCAGCGCCTGGTTTCCGAAATAAGGGCCAGGAACCAGGGGACGCTGACTGTGGACTCTTCTTTCCTTGAGAAGGCTTTCTTTGACGATGGTGCCGGAAAAGGCGTGAAGCTGACTATCAATCCCGCCAGCGACAAGAGGTCTCTTATAGGCGGCGCAATACAGTCGGTGCAGGACTGGGTCGAAAAATATCTCGGGCCCCTTTTCCCCGCAATCCTAAAATTCATCGCCAACCTTGTTACCGGAGGAAATCTCCAGCCTTATTTTTTCAATGTATTCGACAAGGATGTGTTTTACTCCGGCTCCGTGAAAGCATCTGCCCCTACCATGCTTCCATCGGCCGCCTATACGGCATTTGCCGGCGGCAATCCTCCTCCCTCTGAATTCGGCACCGGCTACTACTGCTATATGCCGGGCTGCGACACATGCAAATATACCGGGGAATCGTTCATCGGAAAAATGATTGACTGGCTTAACAAGGTTTTCGGATAAGAATAAGGGGCATATGGGAAAGACTATAAGATTTTTAATTATTACAGCACTCTCAGGATTGATATTCGCCTGTGGCTCCTATCATTACTCCCTTTACAAGAAAAGGGGGCCTGACAAGCCTGTTGTCACGGCAGACAAAGTTCCCATAGAGAAAATTCCAACAAGTTTTTCCGGAACCGGGACGCTCGATATAAAAGGGGTTTCATACACCATCAAAAAGGAATTCGAGGAGGCGCCGGTCTATGCTGCAAAGGAGCGTATCATACGGCAGAACAAGGCGGAAGGGAACAAGCCTGTGGACGCGAAAAGCGACAAGGTCCCTTCTTTCCTGGTCAAGGAGAAGAATTTCGATTTCATCTGTTTCGTGACCCCGAAAAACCATGTGCGGGGCTATGTTTTCGACGCGACTCCCTCAGGGACCGCCATAACTTCGCTGGAGGGCGATCTCAAGGAAATTACTTCGCTAAAGGCCTACGGCAAGGTCTCCGAACAGGAAATCCCTCCGGAATATCTCAAGATAATGCCGTCGATTCCGGATTTTTACATCAAGGGCGGAACGGAAAACAGTTCGGACATATACAGCTGCTTCCCGGCAGGCGATGAGGACGCCGAAATATCAGAAATAAAAAGGAGACTTGCCATCAACAGCTGGCAGACTGAAAACTGGGATGATATATTGAAACTTGCTGATGCAGGAAAAAAAGACAGGCTGCTTGTAGCAAGGAAGAATGACTTGATGTGCCATATCATGACAAACAGGGAGTCCGGAAGGCTGGTCGTATCCTTTCGCTTCTCCAAGGTCAGGAATCCCCAGATAGCGTATTGAGAAGTAAAACAGCGGATTAACATGTTATTTAATAAATATCAGGAGTAAAAATGAACAAGAACGTGAAGAATGTGCTGCCGGTGGCGGCTGCTATCGTGCTCGGAATCATATCAGTCATTGCAATCAACCGCTACATAACAGCCAAGACGACTGTAGTCCAGGAGAAGAAGGTCAGGATTATAATAGCTGCCCAGCAGATAGATGAGATGCAGATCATATCCCTCGCCCAGCTGGAGACCAAGGAAATACAGGAAAGCTCCGCGTCCGACATAAACATCGTAGTCCCTGTGTCAGACGATCTCTCGAAGCTCAGTATTGAGATAAACAACCTGAAGACAATGATTGCCGGCCGACAGGCCAAGAGGTCGATCACCGCCGGCGCCCCGATACTGTGGTCCGATCTGAAGGAGGCTGAAGTCCAGTCTCTTTCCGACATCATCGAAAAGGATAAAAGGGCCGTGACCATTTCCGTAGACGCCCTTTCAGGCGTAGGCTTCAATATTTATCCCGGGGACAGGGTTGATATTCTCGCAACAAAGGATGCGGGATGCGGGGGCGCCGCCGTAAACCTCCTTGCCTTGAATTCCGCCACCGTCAAGGACATGCTCGACACTTCAGCCAGGAATCCGGAACTGCTTGCCCAGGCGCAGCAGGAGAAATCGAAGACTTTCATCCTCATGCAGAACGTCCTGGTGCTTGCGGTTGGCCAGAACTACAGCACATTCATGACCTCGAAATCTGCAAATACGACATATTCCAATATTACTTTTGAAGTTTCAATACAGGAAGCGGTGATGCTGACCCATGCCAGGAGCAATGCCTCGCTCTCCCTTGTCCTGAGATCCCCTACTGGAACGGACAGGCTGCCCGCCGATAAGATTTTTGAAGTGGACTGCGAGGGTATCAAGGGCAAGCTTGCGACCGAACTCGACAAGGCAAGGGCCGAGACTTCCCTGAAACCAGCGGAAAAAACGAAAACCGGAGCACCGGCGCCATTAAAACAGGCTCCTAAATAATCAACAGATATAAGGAGGCATCATGGGAAACAGGATTTTTTTCCCTTTACTTGTGCTATTTCTTTTTTCCTTCATCCTAATTTCAGCAGATGTAGCACCGAAGAAAAAAATGGTCCAGGTCAAGGAGGGCGGAAGAACGCTCGTAAAACTTGATCCTATTTCTTCATTCCTCGCAATGGATCCCGAAACAGTGACCGTGGCCAGGACGGAACGGAACGACGAGCTTGTCGTAATAGGAGTGAAAATGGGGAAGGCCAGGATATTCTGCCAGAATACGGACGGAAGCCAGACCTCAGTAGAAGTAACCGTGGTTCCTACATACTGGGACACCCTCCAGCAAATCTTCTCAGATGCTCCCAACATAGAGATGACGGTGACAACGGACCATCTGATACTGGGAGGAGAGATGGTGAAGCAGAACACCCTGAAGAAAATCGAGACCGCCATGGCGCTGGACAAGGCCAGGATTATAAACAATGTCTCCTTCTCCCAGGAAGACCTGCTTGGCAAGATAAACACCTATCTCAAGGCCTCGGAGTTCAAGGATGTGAATGCAAAGGTGCAGGACGGGACCGTGTTTGTTTCAGGGATGATCCTGGACAAGAAGAAACAGGAGGACATGCTCTCCGTATTGAAGGCCTATGCCACTGGATTTGGATGCGTACTCAACTCGGCCGGACTGACTGCCGGAAGCTCCCCCCTCATCGTGGAAGTCAAGTTTGTCTCAATAACGAACGGGGATGATGTTGACATGGGACTGGTGATGAATGAGGTGAAGTACAACCTTGCCTGGAATCCGAAGCAGACGGAACTTTGGCAGCACGGTGAGACAAACGGGGTTCGTACAAACACAAGGAACGAGGGGGCCTCCTGGGATCTCCAGGGCAATGTCTCCAATGATGGCGCCATGAAGCTGCAGAAGATCAGAAATTCCTTGAAAGTCCTGTATGAGTCCAGGATGTCAACCACCAGCGGGGAGAAACTCAACGTCCAAAAAGGAGGAACCATATACCTGCAGACTACGGGGGTCGAGGTCACACAGGTGGATCCCATTGACTTCGGATTCATTGTTGATATCGTTCCGACCATAATAAGCCGTGATTCCGTAGGGGCGGATGTCAATGTCCAGGTCAGCCAGGTCGAACGTGAAATCCCCACCCTGAAGATAGCCAAGTATTCCCTTACCGCGAAATATGCCATTACTCCCGGGGAAGTAATTCTCGTCAACAAGATGAATACTATCAACGACCAGGTTATAAAGCAGGGAGTCCCATACCTCTCGACCATACCTCTCATAGGATATATCTTCGACAACGACAAGAAAAAAGATGACAACGCCCATCTGCTCCTTCTGATACGCATATCTATATCCGACCCGAAACAGGTTGTGGATGAAGGGAAAAAGGAGGATGGAACATACGCGAAGATGAAAGATGATCCAAACCATGTCGACTTCACCTTTATCGAAAGGCTTGTGGACAAGGTAACAGACAAGGTCGAGGATAAAATTGACAAGATGGAAGAAAAAATAGAGAAGAAGATAGATGAGTAGCACCCTACAGCTTGTTTACAACGGCCAGAATATCGGTGTCCTCAACTCCGGGACCGGCAAGGACTATTCGATCGGGGGCTCCAAGTCCAGCGACATATATGTGGTCCCCCGGAATGACGGGACCATAGATCTGAAGGTCTTCTTCTCGTCCGACTACTGGTGGATCAAGGACTGCGGCTCCCGTCCCCCTTTCACAATATCAGGCAGGAGATTCAGCTTGTCTCCAATCTTAAAGGAGACCGAACTGACATCAGGCGATGAAATCCTCCAGCTCACAATATCGGGACAGGATGATATTGCAAAGACGGAAATAGACGTCCTGAAGGACAGGATCTACGATGATGTCGTCTCCCAGATGAAGAATGAAGCCGCGTCAAGCCGCAACATTTCAGACGAGGAACTCAGGAAGAGAGTCGAGAGGCTGACAAACCAGCTTGTAACATCCGGACTCTCATCCGATGTTTCCGGCATAGATCCGGCCGCGATCGAAAACATGAAGGACGAAATAGTCCAGGACATCCTGCACCTCGGTACTCTTGAACCCCTGATAGCCGACGATTCAATAACAGAAATAATGGTGATCAACCACAAGACAATATACGTTGAAAAGAACGGCAAGATCTGCCTCAGCAGGAGGACGTTCAGGAACCAGGAGCATCTGCAGACCGTGATAGAGAGGATTGTCGCGCCGATAGGCAGGAGAATAGACGAGTCTTCTCCTCTTGTCGACGCCAGGCTTTCCGACGGTTCGCGCGTAAACGCCGTCATCCCTCCGATAACACCTGATGGGGCATGCGTTACAATAAGGAAATTCGGAAAGGCGGTATTCACCGTTGAAAAGCTTATCTCCTATGGAAGCATGACCGCCGAAATGGGGAACCTGATCGACGGCTGCATCAAGATAAGGAAAAACATAGTTGTCAGCGGAGGCACGGGCAGCGGCAAGACAAGCCTTCTCAACGCACTTTCCAATTTCCTTCCGGATGACGAAAGAATAATAACCATTGAGGACTCCTTGGAGCTCAAGCTCCAGCAGAAGCATGTTGTCCGCATGGAGGCCAGACCCCCCAATGCCGAAGGCAAGGGCGAGGTCTCCATACGTTCCCTGGTGAAAAACTCCCTTCGAATGAGACCGGACAGGATTGTAATTGGCGAGTGCCGTGGCGGAGAGGCCCTTGACATGCTCCAGGCCATGAACACAGGCCATGACGGCTCGCTCACCACTGTCCATGCAAATTCGCCAAAGGATACCGTATCAAGGCTGGAGACGCTTGTACTCATGGCTGGAATGGATCTGCCTCTTAGCGCCGTCAGGAACCAGATATGTTCAGCGGTCAATCTGATAGTACAGACAAGCAGGCTCTCCGATGGTTCACGAAAGGTAGTCAGCATCTCTGAAATCCTCGGGATCAAGAACGGAGAACCCGAACTGAATGAAATCTTTGCTTTCAGACAGGAGGGGATAGACAGGAAAACAGGAAAGGTGATTGGAAGACACGTCCTTCTGAACGCCCCGTCCTTCCTCGATGAATTCAAAAGCAAGGGTATTGAACTTCCTGATGGCATGTTCACTCCTGCCGGAAAGGAGAAGTCCGCATGACTGTCATGCTATCGCTTGTGCTGGTTTTCATTTCCGTATCGGTAATCACCTTCTTTCTTATGAAGATACTGACGTCCAAAGTGTCCTATGAACAGGCCGCCGCAGATAAGTTTCAAAAGGACCTTTCCCAGATCTACGCCATAATCCCTCCGGAAAACCTTGTCAGCCTGACAATAATCCTGTCCTCCGGACTCTTCCTGGTAGGATTTCTGCTGGCGGATGCAAACGTGGTGGCCGGCATAATTCTTGGACTGACAATGAGTGCGTTCGGCCTCTTCGTCCCGCACATGGTCATATCGCACCTGATCAGGAAACGCCTGGAAAAGCTCGGGGATGAACTCCCGGGCACGCTTGAAATACTTGCCAGTTCCCTGAGGGCGGGCCTCAACCTGCAGCAGGCGATAAACAGGAACATCGACAGGATGCCCCCTATGGCGGCTCAGGAGTTCAATATTGTCCTATATGAATGCAAACTCGGGAAAAGCCTCACGGAAGCCCTGGATAATTTCGCGTCCAGGACAGGACTGATGGACATAAAGCTCATTGCCATAGCCTCCGAACTTTCCCTCAAGCACGGAGGCAACCTTGCGGAGACATATCACAACCTGTCAAAACTCATAAGGGAACGGGAAATATTCCACAAGGAGGTCACCGCCCTGACGACGGAGGGCAGGATGCAGGCGGTCATCATGACAATACTGCCTTTTACAATAATCATTCTAATGACATTGATCCGCAGGGGTGAAATGCTTGAGTTCCTTGCCTCTCCCATAGGAGTAGGATCCGTATTGACGGTCTTTGTGATGCAGGTGATAGCTTACATATGGATCAACAAGATAGTGGATATAGACATATGAAACCAGATTCAAATCTCATCATATTCGTTTCGGCGGGAGGGCTGTCAGTCTTCATCCTGTCCTTCTGGCTGATCAGGGCCTATCTTATGAAGACAAGCTCCGAGTTCAGGGATTTTGAACCTGAAAAATCAAAGTCAATAACGCTTTTCAAGGAAATCCTGAGCCCATTGTCCGCATTTGTAATCTCACGGCAGAACACTGGTTCATTCGTCTCTTCCGGTCTGGCTGAATACAGGAAGCAGTTTACGACGGCGGGAGGTTTCTACGGTCTCAGCGTCTATGAAGTATATTCCCTCAAATTCGTGATACCTTTCATCTTCTCCATCCTGGCCTTTCTACTTTCAGTCATGTTCAGCATAGAAGCCGACCTGGCGGCCCTTGTCATAATACTTTTCTCGGCTCTCCTTTTTTACTATCCTGACTCCATGCTGAAGAGCAAGGCCGAGGCAAGGCGGAAACTTTTCATGAAGGAGCTTCCCGGCGGCCTGGACATATTGAAGATCGCCGCCGATGCCGGACTGGACTTCCATTCTTCGGTCAACTATCTGGTCTCCATATACATCCCGGGCCCCCTCAAAGAGGAAATGAAGATCTTCCAGAGGGAGCTGAGGCTTGGAATATCAACCATGGACGCCCTCGTGAACATATCCAGCAGGATGAACATCTCCGAAGCGTCTACAGTGTTCGTATCCCTTGCCCAGTCCATTGAAATGGGAACAAGCATCTCGCAGATGCTGGGCGAGACCATAACCGACATGAGGAAGAAGAGACTGCTCTCGGCGGAGACAGAGGCGCAGAAGACTGTCATAAAAATAACTTTCCCGCTGCTCCTGTTGATCCTTCCGGGAATATTCATTGTACTTTTCGCACCGATAATAAAACCAATGATGAACGCATTTGCGGGGTTCTGAAAACATGGCCATATCCTTGATCAACATGCCTTCAAAAAGGAAAAGCATCTCCTGGAAGGGAGCTGTGCTGTTCCTCCTTGTCCTGACAGCGCTCGGCATGCTTTTCTACATAAATCACCTGAAGAGCAGCAACGCCCCAAGGGCGGGCGCGAAAAGGATATCAGGAACCATGTGCGAAATCATATGTCCGGCGGGATGGGAATATGAACTGTTCGACAACTCATATTTCTTCAGCTTCACAGACGGCTCATCAATCATCCTCGACATATGGGAACATGAGAGGAATATATTCAGTCCGCTTGATCTCAATCCGATGCAGATCCAGATGCTTCTCGAAAGCATGCTCCTGAAATATGGAAAGGAATCCAAGCAGATCAGTATTTTGGAAATTGGACAGGGCAAGTTCGCAGGATTGCACTGCATCAATTTCGACTACGAGACCTTTCCCGGCGCCAAGAACGGGACAGGGATGATATTCTTTTCACGCGAACAGAGGTTCGTCTATGCGGCAACCTGCATGACTCCCGGAGATTCAAGGCAGAAGCGCGTCTGCCTGCTAATGAAGAATTATATCGAATTGAAAGATCCCTGGAACATCCCGCTATACCAGAGGCCGTTCATAGACAGCCTGGCTTATTCGGAACAATCCGAGGCCCTCAGGAAAACAGAACTTTACTATTCACAGGCCCTGGAGCTCTGGCAGAATTCAAAGGACAATCCGAACAACATCCTTAATTCCATGAAAGCGTTCCAAGCCGCGCTGGAGGAGCTTTCCAAGACCAATACCGGGGGCTGTATTTATGCTAAAAGGCAACAGCTGGTGGAGGATTATAAGACCGTACAGAAAGCAAGGATGGACATGATTGTCAAGATGAAGAGCCAGATAACGCAGTATATCAAATTGAACAACACGGATACGGCGAAACAGCTTCTCGGAGACTTGCTCTCGACGGCTTCACTTGAAAATGAGATCTCGATAAAGGAATGGGCCCTTAAAACCATGGGCACCTTGAAAAACACAGGGGAATAGCACAGTGCCTGAGCAGAACCATACAGAATGCAGGATTTACAGGAAACCGGACATCCTCCTAGGGAAATACATCCTTGATGAATCCAGGGACTCCATCACCGTCGGAGTTTCCGAGCATTGCGATATTTCGCTTGCTGAATTCAAAAAGGATCTTCCAAATGTCAAGGACGCCCATTTCGCAATCGCACGACAGGAGACGGCCTGGATTGCCATAAATCCGGAAAAGGAAGGGGACTTGAATGATGTGTCGGGGAAATCCGTCTCCTGCGTCCCGTTGTCGCATGGGATGAAACTGTTTTTTGGTAACTGCTATATTATCTTCTCCTCACAAAGGCCGCTTTCATCCTACAGCATTTCCTTCTCGTCAAAAGAGCCGGCCCCCCAGATATTCCAGCTTTGCATCGGCGATAATATAATTGGTTCGACAGACGATTCGGAAATAAAGCCGGCAGGCCTCCCTGAAAACACCAAAATACTTTCAGTGTCCGCCGGTGACGACATTCCTGTCATCATGCCCCTGTGCAGCGAGATAGAAAACAGCGTCGGCAAGAAACTGATCGGCAAAAGCCTTGCCGAATCCTTTGAAAGATACAGATACAAGGACATGGAATTCGAAATCTTAAAATCCGGAGCTCCAATGCTGGACATCCCGAACAGGGACAAATTCAGATCTGGGATTATAAATTTCTTCATACTCATGGCGGTCGTTGCAAATATCATAATCCTGGGGATGCTGTTTACAGCAGGAAAATCAAAAGCCCCTGCATCTTCCAGTATGGATTCCATCCCCCGGAAGCAGGAGCTGCTCAATCAAGCTTCTTCTTTCATGCAAAAGGGCGATCTTTTGCTTGCGTTCAAAGCAATCAGCCCCATTTCAAAAAGTGACAACGCTTATTTCAAGGAGCTCCATGAAGCCCTGTCCACGGAGATCAACGCAATGGAACTCCTCGATTTTCACAGGAGGAAGCTGAAGGCCATAGAAAACCTGCTTATCGATCCTCTTCCTGATTCGGAAGAAAAGGCTCCAATTGCAAATCTCAGACTTTATACGCTCTACATTACCAGCGCCAAGCGTGAAATTGAAGATGAAATGGCTAAAATCAGCAAGTATGAATGCAGGCAATTCGACTTGAAAGCCAGTTCAATGTTCCTCAGGAAGGCCCCTGCGGTCATTGTAAATATAAAAATTGTCCTGGGATACTTTGAAAATGCCATGTCCCTTGTCCAGGCATGCGAAAAAGAAGACTGGGACAAGGCAATTGAAATACTGAAGGCGCTATCTGAATCATTCAAAAAGGACAAGCTGGAGGCGCTTTCCTCGAAATGTGAAGAAATCTTCAGGGAGGTTGAAACTATACAGAAGATTGTAAATATGAAAAAGCATCTTGAGTCATCGGACCTGACCGAACTTGATCTCGATGATTCCAAGGCTCAAATCTCCAAATTTAAGATAGACATATCGGAAATAGGCAAATATGATCCTAATTCAGCCAAAGGCCTCTTGAAGGATCTTTCAGAATCTGAAGAAACAATAAGTTCCGCCGGGAAGATACGTGAAACCTATCGTTCATGGAAGAACAATCCTGAAAACATTGAGGCGCTGGCGCTCCTTGTGAAATTTCTTTCCGGTCTGAGGACAGGCATGAATCCGGATATGAAGGATAAAACACCTCCGACAATAGTCCATGTCGGCCGTGAGATAAAAGAGTTCGTCGACGGCAAGGTCACGGGCCTGCCTGAGGACATCACTCCTGAAGCCCTGAAGAAGTGCATTGAGGCCGAAAACTTGATTTTGACAGTATCGGCACTGCAGGATGATTTCAATCACGGAGCCGTATATGATAAAATGGAAATTATTAAAAAGGGGCTGAATAAAAAATGCGCAGGCCTTTATGCCCGATATGATTCTGCCAGGCAGAACTCCCCTGAAGAAGCAGATAAAATACTCATGGAGATATTTGAGAACGCACCCTCTGACAGCAGATATTTCACATGGGCTGAAAAAGAACTTAAAAAAATAAAACAATAGGTTGCCATGCTAAAGATCTTATTTTTATTGCCCATTCTCTCAGTTTTAGGCATTTGCCAGGCACAAGCGCAAACACAGCTTCCGCCTAAGGAAATAACCGTCCAGGGCACTGAACAGTTCAAAAAGGGTGACAGCGGAACCTTTTCCGGTACGATAACAAGGATTGACAATGGGAGAGTTACAGTAAAAGGTGACAAGAAAACCATAGTCTTCTATGTGAAACAGGAAAAAGACTCAACTAACCATTTAATTGGATTCGACAAGGCAATGATGGAAAAGATCTCAAAATTGACGGTCGGCGACAAAGTCAGGATAGCCTGGGTTTTTGATCTGCATATCCGGCTCGATTCAATAGAAAAAACAGATAAGGAAGAATAGGCCGCTTCCTATGCCTTATTGAATGTTCTACCGGCATAACATCGCAATTCGACATTCAACTGTTCGTAATTCGAGTGCTCTCCGGCACGTTCCTACTTCTCCTGCTCCGCTGCAAGCTTTTCGAGGACTTCATCCGGGATGTCGATGTTGGTATAGACCGCCTGGATATCATCATATTCTTCGAGCGTCTCAATAAGGTTGAGAACTCTCTTCGCAATCTCAGGCTCAGTCACTTCCATAAGCGTGTCAGGCTTCTGGACTATTCCGGACTCCTCAGTTGCGATCTTCGCATTTTCAAGGGCCTTTGAAATGGCGTCATAGGCTTCCTGCGGACCCCAGATCTCGGCAACGCCTGAATCGACCTCAATGTCATCTGCACCTGCATCAAGGACAATGTTCATAAGCTTGTCCTCGTCGGCATTTTCGCCTTTGACTACAAAATGGGCCTTGCGATGGAACAACCGGGTGACGGAACCTCCGCCGGCAAGAGTGCCGTTGCCCCTGTCGTACAACATTCTCACGTCGCTGGCGGTCCTGTTCTTGTTTTCGGTAAGGCATTCTGCGAGAATCGCGAAGCCGTTGCACCAGCCTTCATAGAATATGCTCTCGTAGTTTACGGATTCCCCGCTCTCTCCTGCGCCTTTTTTGATCGCCCTGTCGATATTGTCCCTGGGCATGTTCGCGTTTCTTGCAGCCGTCAGGGCTGTCCTAAGCCTCGTATTGGCCGAGACATCCTTTCCTCCATGCTTGACGGAAACCATTATTTCCTTCGCCAGGCGGGAGAAGACCTTGCCTTTCTTGGCATCGGCCGCGCCTTTCCTGTGCTTGATATTCGCCCATTTGCTGTGTCCGGACATTAATTACCTCTGACTATTTGATGATTTTAAGATTTGGTGATTTAGTGATTTGTGAGAGTTGGCACCCATGCCTGATTGACCGCCGATCCCCAGGTTCGTTCTTCAAAGTCCGATCGGAGGAAGCTTTTCGACGCTGCGCTGTTTCTGTATGACAGTCAGCCAGGTCTTCTTCTGGGGATCGAGATCAGTGACGAAATATTTGCTTTCATCCTCTTCCCTGTCATATCCGACTGTTGCTCCAGGAGGAAGAATGACATGTTTATCTATTATCGCGTTCCTGACAAGACATCTCTCGCCGATCTCGACGTCATTGAGAAGGATGCTGTTATGGACGGTAGCGTAGCTGTGGACATGGACCATGTTGAAGAGAACCGAGTTGCTGACAGTGCTTCCAGATACGATACAGCCGTCGCACACGAGGGAATTTACGGCTTTTCCGATCCTTGGAAGGCCGGTGGGGCTTACTTCCTCGTTATGTACGAACTTCGCGGCAGGAAGGCTGAGATGATAATTGTAAACGGGCCATTTCTTATTGTAAAGATCAAGCTGGGGCTCGGGCATTCTCAGATCCATGTTCGCCCAGAAATAGGACTGCAATGTTCCGACATCCCTCCAATAGTGGGAGGCGTCCTTCTGCCCTGGCACCTTGTTGAGATAGAAGTTGTAGGCGAAAAGCCGTCCGCTGCTCACGAGAGACGGCAGGATGTCCTTGCCGAAGTCATGGCTGCTCTTCTTGTCTTTGGCGTCATTCCTCAGAAGCCCGAGAAGATCCCTGGAGTTGAACGTGTAGTTGCCCATGGAGACAAGCGCCATTTTAGGATCCCCGGGAATAGGCGTCGGATCCTTTGGCTTTTCCTGGAACCCAATTATCCTCCAGTCCTTGTCGACCTGCATGACTCCGAAACTCGAAGCCTCCTGTATCGGGACAGGGATGGCGGAAATTGTCGCAATTGCATTTGACTGGCAGTGGAAATCAACCATCTGGCTTATGTCCATCCTGTAGATATGGTCGCCTCCGAATACAGCGACGAGATCGGGAGCGAAGTCCTCGATAAGGTGTATGCTCTGGTAGATGGCGTCGGCAGTTCCGATGAACCAGCGCTTGTCCTCGGTGCGCATCTGGGCGGGGACGGGGATGATGAAACGTCCCTTGCCATGGGTTCCGGCAATATTCCATCCGTTGATGATGTGTTCCATAAGGCTCTGGGAGCGGAACTGGGTAAGAACAAACATGCTGCTTATGCCACTGTTGATGAAATTGCTGAGGACGAAGTCTATGATCCTGTATTTTCCGCCGAACGGAACAGCCGGCTTGGCTCTTTCCATCGTAAGCGGATGAAGCCTGGATCCTTCACCTCCGGCAAGTATCATTCCAAGAACTGAAACATTCATTTCCCAACCTCATTTATGGTACGACTCTTTCGTTTAGCAAGATACCCTGTTTCTCAATTAATTTCAAGGGGGTGAACACCTGATTCCATGGACTCTGAAAAAGATGCTTCCAATGCCGGTTTTCCTGAAACAATCACTTCATCTCATCAACCGGCACCACTTTCTCCACCTCAATATGCACCTCATACCTTTTCAAGAACCACAATTTGAACGAAGGATCCCAGAACACCGCATATGGTTCGGCCTTCTTGCGATATTTCGGATTCTGCTTGACCCATGTCCACAGCTCAGCACTGGTCTTGTCAAAATTCCTCTGGTTGTAAGAACCCCTCGCCCCCATTGACATGACAGTTTTCCTGGGTTTGGCAAGCACCTTGACTATTGAGGAGCCCTTCAAATCCTTGTCCTTGTCAGCGTCTCCGGTATAAAACCGCAATACGTTCTTAGTCTTGAGTATTTCAGCTTCAATCGGAAGCGTCATTTCCATCCTCCTTCTCTGCATGTAATACTCCATGTCGGAGAACATTTTCTCAAAACTCTTATCGTTGTAATATTGATACTTGGATTCTGTCTGGATGACTCTTGCTTCTGGTATCTCCTTTTCCTCGATTACCCCTGAAGGAGTGGGTTTATACATCTCCTGATAGCTGGCGCATCCCATATTGGCCAGCCCCACCAATAAAGACAGCAAAAACAGCTTCATCGGCTTCTTTAATTTATTTTCCATAAGATCGCCCTGATTTTTATTTTTTACTTACCATAATTTGATTTAAGTATTATGTTATTCAACTGTTTTTAACCTGAATTCCGATTTTGAGGGCAAAGCGGCTAAAGGAAACCTCTAACAATCTGAAGTAAAACTTGGGGATTTTTAATGTCACAGGATTCCGGTATCTGGAAAAGATTCTTTCCGCTGGCAGTTGCACAGTTCTTCGGGGTGTTCAACGATCATGCGTTCAGAGCTGTCGCCATATTCACGGTCGTGGGGGCTGAATCCAGCTCATCCGAGAATTCCGCCTTCATCTCGATTATAACCATGGTCTACGCCCTGCCCTTCATATTGTTCCCCTCCCCCGCTGGATATTTCGCCGATCGTTTTTCAAAACGGAACGTGATAGTGATAATAAAGTTCATCGAACTGTTCTTCATGCTTGCCGGCACGATATGTCTCGCGAAATTCGCAACCTGGGGCTCCACCCCGCTTGCACTCATAATGTTCCTGCTTGCCGCCCAAAGCGCCTTCTTCAGCCCGGTGCTGAATGGAATGCTCCCGGAGTCCTTCGGCGAAAAGGAGATCTCCCATGTCAACGGCCTGAAGGAAATGCTCACCATGCTCGCCGTGATCCTCGGAATGTTCTCCGGCATAATCGCAAAGTCGCTGTCCGGACAGGACATCTACAAGTGCGGCATCTTCCTCTCATGCTTCTCGCTGGCCGCATTCATCATTTCCCTCAAGATAATACCTGGCCTGTCAGCGAATCCAAAGACAAGGTGGAGCTGGAACTGGTTCAAGGGATATGTGGAGGGATTCAGGCTCGTCAAGGAAAAAAGGCCGATATTCCTCTGCATTCTCGGCGACGCTTTCTTCACCGCGATCGGAACGGGCGTCCAGGCGCTCCTCATTGTCCATGCGAAATACGCATTGAAGCTTGAAAAGGAGATCGAACAGGGCATCATCCAGCTCATGCTGGCCTTCGGCGTGGGATTCGGCTGCTACCTGGCCGGCAGGCTGTCCGGGAAGAAGGTGGAACTCGGGATTGTCCCTTTCGGCGCAATAGGCCTCAGCGTTTTCCTGATATTGATGATCGTCTTCCCGGGAGGCATGGTCCTCCTTCCGGAAATTCCGAAGATCGGACAACTCGGCGTCTATCCACTGATGCTGACCCATGTGTTCCTGCTCGGAATATGCGGCGGTCTCTTCGTCGTCCCCCAGAGGGCGTACATCCAGAACAAGACCGATCCCGTCACAAGGGGAACGCTTCTTGCCAATGCAAACGTCCTGTGCTTCGGAGCAATGATCATATCCGGACTTCTCATGCTGGTCCTCACCGGCGGAACGGAGAAAGTCGACGCCAAGGACTTCTTCACCCACATCCAGGGCTTCTTCCTTACGCTTCCGGCGTCCACGCTGATGATAGCAATGAGTTTCGCGACAATTTTCGCGACCGTCTATGCCTGCATCCTCCTGCCTGAGTTCATGCTCCGCTTCTTTGTCGTGCTCCTCACCAACACCATTTACAAGATCAAGCTCGAGGGCGAGGACAACATCCCCCAGACCGGCCCGGCCCTGCTTGTAGCAAACCATGTGTCATATGTGGACGGCCTCCTGATAACCTCCTGTTCCTCGCGTTTCGTACGCTTTCTCATGTACAAGGACTACTACAGTCTCACCTTCCTCTCCCGCGTCTTCAAGCTCTACGGATTCATCGAGGTTCCTCCCGTGGAGATGAAGGACAGGATGCCGCAGGTCTATGAAACCACCAAAAATGCCCTCCGGAACGGCGAGGTGGTCTGCGTGTTCCCTGAAGGCAAGATCTCCCGGAACGGAGTAATGGACGAGTTCAGGGAAGGCTTTAGAAAGATGATCCCCGAGGAACTCGACGTGCCGGTAATCCCCGTTCGCCTCGGCCTCCTCTGGGGAAGCATCTTCAGCTACTATTATGGCAAGCTCAGGATCCGCATGCCAATGGAATTCCCGCACCCGGCCTCCGTGACTATCGGAAAACCGGTTCCGAAGACGAAGAACGCCTTCGAGCTCCGGGAGATCATGACGGAACTCGGTGCAGAGACCGAAAGCAGGCCGAGGGATTCGGAACGCCCCCTTCACTACCAGTTTGCGAAATACGCAAGGTTCCATCCGTTCCAGCGGATCCTCTTCGAGGCCAATGGCAAGTCCAGAAACAACTTCTCGGTCCTGGTCCGAGCCGCCGTACTCAGCCGCGAAATACGCAGATTGTCTGCGGAAAACAGGAAATATGTCGGCGTCCTCCTGCCAAATACAATTGGCACTGCTATTGCAACTCTCGCAGTCATGATGGCCGACAAGGTTCCCGCTATGTTGAACTATACATCCTCACCGAAGGCGATGGACGAAGCGATAAGAAAAGCGAACCTCGACTGCATCCTGACAAGCCGTATCTTCATACAGAAGATCGGCATCGAACCACGACCGGAAATGGTGTTCGCCGAGGATCTCATAAAAAACATCCCCAGCTCCAGGATAGTTTTCTGGGGATTCCTCGCGGCCATACTGCCGCATCAGGAGCTCATGAATATTTTGTCACCTGTAACACATCGTCAGGTCTTCCATACGGCAGTCCTGCTCTTCTCAAGCGGCTCCACTGGTTCGCCAAAGGGCGTGATGCTTTCGCACAGGAACATCAACAGCAATGTATATTCCTTCTATAGGATTGTCGGCTGGGACAGGAAAGTCGACAGCATCCTTGGCAACCTGCCGTTGTTCCATTCGTTCGGGATCAACACATGTTTCTGGGTTCCGCTCATGACTGGGACAAAAGTCGTCTATGTGACAAATCCGGTGGACGCAGCCGCCTCCGGCAAAGCCATACAGGAACAGAAGCTCAGCGTCCTGCTTGCCACGCCGACTTTCCTCCAGCTCTACATGAAGAAGTGCACAGGCGAACAGTTCAAGTCCCTGAGGCTCGTGATCGTCGGCGCAGAGAAGCTCAGGATGGATATCGCAAGAAAATTCAAGGACATGACAGGTCTTACGCCTCTCGAAGGCTATGGTTGCACCGAGCTCTCTCCAGTCGTATCGTTCAACATATCAAACTCCATCCTGGATCTCGGGACCGAGGTCGGCAAACCCGGGAGCGTCGGTATGCCGATGCCGGGAATATGCGTCAGGATTGTCGATCCCCAGACCATGAAGCCATTGCCTCCAAACACCGAAGGACTGATGCTTGTCAAGGGGCCGAACGTCATGCAGGGATATCTGGGAGATACTGAGAAGACCGCAGAAGTCATCAAGGACGGCTGGTACAACACCGGAGACATTGCGAAGGTCGATACCGACGACAGGATCACAATCACAGGCAGGCTCTCGAGGTTCAGCAAGATCGGCGGCGAGATGGTACCGCATGAACTCGTCGAAAACGCAATACAGGAACTTTTAGAGACCGAGACGCGCGCCGTAGCCGTTTCCAGCGCACCGGACGAGGCCAAGGGCGAAAAACTGGTTGTCTTCTATACGGAAATGAAACTTACACCTGAGGAAATAATCAAAAAACTCAGGGAAGACAATCTCCCGAACCTCTGGATTCCCAAGGCGGAGAACTTCCGTAAAATTGAGAAGTTCCCCCTCCTCGGCAGCGGAAAACTCGACCTCGCGGAACTGAAGAAACTGCTTTCATAAATATGTCGGGTTTTAACCCGACGATTTGTTGACGGTTTAAAACCGTCCTACTAATCTGGATAATAACCTAATCAAGGGGACCTCTAAAGCATAGGACGCTTGGATGAGTGGTTTGCTGGATGATTGGATGACCTGCCATCGCTAAGAAGCTATGGCGTGGCTTCTTCGTTGGAGTTCACAGCTTCAGCGTGTCCCACTTTTAAAAATTACATTGGCTGAAAAGATTCCATGTCGTCGCCCTGCGGGGACTTGTTGATTATTTTTTATTTTTTCATTACCCCACGCTTTCCCGGCTTCGTCAAGGCACTGCGCCGTGAGATGCGCATGGGGCTACATTATTCCGCCTCCTGCGGAGGCTAGACTTAAACTGATTCCAAATTCAGCCCTCGCGGGGCGACGAAATAATATTCATAAATCACGCCTTTGCAGGCTTCACCCACTTGCCTTTGGCGGCTCCCTTGTACAGTGATTCCATCACTGCGCTACGGGCTGCGGCTTCAGCAGCTGTCACCAACGGAACATCAGGCTTGCCGTTTACTGCATCGAGGAAAAGATCAAAAGCGTGTGGCCATGCCGCAGGCAATTGCGTCCAAGGCTGTTTTCCATCAGCACCTGGAACCTTGCTGCTCTGGAAGAAAAGCTGGTCATTCACGACATAGGCGTGCCCTTCCGTGCCGCTGATCTGGATTTTAACCGGATCTGCAATGTCCACCCATCCACCGGCCATGGTGGCACGCACACCGTTGGCGAATTCTATTATGCCTTCACCGGATTCATCGCAATCACCATAACGTTTTGTAACAACCTGTATCGATGCCGTAGTTCTGGCGACATCACCAAATATCCACATTAGAATATCAAGCACATGGGTCCCGAGATCGCCGTAAGCTCCGCATCCGGCGATTGAAGGATCAGCCATCCAGCGCCATTCAGTGTCAAACCAGCCGCCAAGGGAGCCCTTGTGGCAGTTGCTGTGTCGGGCACGGGTAATTTGCCCAAACCACCCCTTCTGCACGGCCTCGCGGAGGAACTGGTGCACAGGGCTGCCTCGCATGAAATATCCGGTCTGGAACTTAACTTTGGCCTTCTTTATTGCACGGGCCATCTTCTTCGAGTCCTTGGCTCCCATGCCCAGCGGTTTTTCAACGAACATGTTTTTCTTCGCGGCGGCTGCGGCAAGGACAAGTTCTTCATGGCGGTTCGTCTCGGAACAGATGATCACGGCACCTATGTCCTTGTTGTTCCAGATTTCCGCGAGATCCGCAACGACTGCGGCATCAAGTTCCATCGCATTCTTCTGGGCACGGGCGGCATCATGGTCCCAGACTGCCACAACTTTGACATCGGTACGGGCCTTGACGCGTTTGATAAAGCCGGGAGTGTGGATGTGGGCACAGCCGACGAGAGCGAGATTTGTCATTTTGCATTCCTTTATATTTTTAGGGAGTTTTCAAACCATACAAAATTTCAAACACGCAGAAAATTAGTTCGTGGAAGGCAATTATCAAGGATGCATTTTATTTTCCTGGCTGTCAGGAAAATAAAATCACCCGAAGAGCATCAAGGCGCCGATCCCGAAAATGCACAGATCGACGATAGCATGGCTGAGATAGCCAGGCCAGACAGATCTGTATTTGACATACATCATCGACCAGACAAGCCCCCCTGTGAATACCCCGGCAGAACATATGACTACTGCTGCGGTTCCGCAATATACCTGGAGGGCGACGACATGATGCAAAGTGAAGAAGAGCGATGCGAATATCGCGGCAGGAACCGGTTTCACCAGTCTTTCACATTGTTCGACGACAAACCATCTCCATACATACTCCTCAAGAACTGAATTGATCAGTATCCAGTAAAGGGCACCCCCGGCATACATTGGAATTGAGGCCAGCCCTATTTCCTTCATCTTGGCGGTGAACAGCGCGTGGTCGAATAATTTTGATCCGAAGGCAAGATATACTGCAAATATGGCCAGGCTTATCACGACGCCGGTCAAAAGCCCCATCCCAAATCCGCCCTTCCTTGGCGGTGAAAGACTTATCTTGTTCCTGAAGATGATCACGTACCAAACCAGGGGGAATGCAAAAAGCCAGATTTTGCTCAATGCAAAAATGATTTTACCCAACATTGTGTCAGGAAACAGGACCATTGCTGAAAGCGCCCCGATGCTTGGTGCGGGAACAAGAAGGATTAATGACAGTAATGACTTTTTCCGGTCGTTCATAGCTTTGTAATATCCATATGAAAGCCAAAAAAACAAATCCTCAGGATTCAAATTCCGTCCCTGCCTGAGAAGGATATTCCGGTCATAGGTGGAGCCATAGGCGCCAAATGCACTCATCTTTGGACGGGAGATAAAAAGCATTTTTCAACGCTGTATGGAAAAACCATCCATGGAGTGAAAATTGTTTCAAGCACTATGCTAGCAGAAGAAATTCAAGTTATGATTTTGCACAGCAAAATCATCCGAGCATCGGCTTCCTGTAATCTTCGTTGTCGGAAGGGACATAACCGAGCTTGTCACGGATATTCGAGGTGTCAATCCATCTGAATCTGCTTCCTGAGAGGCAGTAGAACACGTCAAACATAAGAGTTTCCGGGGCGTCGACGCAGAGCTGGATTATTTTTGCGATGTCCCTGTGGCTGCACCAGATTCCCGGCTGTTTCGAAGACGGCACATCATAGGAGGAGACAAGTCCGATCCGGAGGCATATGCAGGATATCCCATGTATGTCCGAATAAATTCTTGCGACCGACTCTCCAAAGACCTTGCTTGCACCATAGAGCTCCGTCGGCCTGACAGGATCATATGGGCTCAGCAACGGTATCTGCTCGGGTATATGATTGAAATTCCTGTGCTTGATCGATATATATGGCTCCACAAACTGGTAATAGCCTTCCGAGACCCTTATCGAACTCGCATAAATTATGCGCTTGACTCCTGCGGCTCTTGAAGCTTCGAAGACATTGTACAGCCCCTTGATATTGGAAGCGAGGATATCCTCGAACTTTGCATAGGGGCTTGGATTGGCCGCGAGCTGGATCACAGTATCCATTCCTCTCACTGCTTCCGTGACTTTCTGATAATCGGAGATGTCGGCAGCTATGAACTTATTTTCCGGAATATGTGTCTTCCTGTGAAAGCCCCATGAGTGGTCGGAGAAATCAGTGGAGCAGTCCAGACCATGAAGATCATATTTTCCAGGGAATGAACTGAGATGCCCCCACGCCAGTTTCCCTATCAGGCCGGAAGCGCCTGTTATCAATATTTTTTTCTGGAGCATAAAATCCCTTTTCAGGCCCTAGGGAGCTCTCCCTGGGGCCTGGAAAGGAATTATACTAAATTTATCTTCTCCCTGAAATAATAGAAGACAATTCCAAGGACAATGAATATCAGGATGACCTTGGGAATGAAAAAATACAGCATGGAGCCCAGGAGGAAAAATATTATTCCCCAGGCTATCGCCCTATCCCTTTCACGTATCATAAAAAAATCCTTGATTTTTTTATTAGTATCTCTTCTGCTTGCTGTTTGCCAGGACACGGAGCCTGAGGGCATTGAGCTTGATGAAGCCCTCGGCGTCAGCCTGATTGTATACGCAGTCCTTCTCAAACGTCGCGATGTTCATGTCATACAGGCTATACTTCGACCGGCGTCCGGCGACATAGCACGCGCCCTTGAACAGTTTCACCTTGACTTCCCCTGTCACAAACTTCTGGCTTTCCTTAATTGCAACCTGGAGCATTTCCCGTTCAGGAGCGAACCAGAAGCCGTTGTATACGAGTTTCGAATAATATGGGATCCAGCTGTCACGCAGATGCATGACCTCCCTGTCCATGGTGATGCTTTCCATGGCCCTGTGCGCGATATTGAGGATCGTGCCTCCGGGGGTTTCATATACGCCCCGGGATTTCATTCCGACAAACCTGTTTTCGACAAGATCGACCCTTCCAACACCGTGTTTTGAACCGAGCTTGTTCAATTCCCTCATCACATTGGCCGGGGAAAGTTTTTTCCCATTGACCTTTACCGGAATACCCTTTTCAAATTCGACAGTTACGTATTCGGCCTTATCAGGCGTCTTGTCGAGAGACTTTGTCATTACGCCAAGATCCGCCGGGGGTTCGGACCATGGATCCTCGAGGATCCCCCCCTCGAAGCTGATATGCAGGAGGTTCCTGTCCATGCTATACGGTTTTGCAGCTGAAACAGTGATTGGAATCTTATTGTCCTTGGCATACTTGATCAGGTCCGAGCGCGATTTGAAGTCCCATACTCTCCACGGGGCGATTATCTTTATGTCGGGCTTGAGCGCATAAGCCGTAAGCTCGAATCTTACCTGGTCGTTGCCCTTGCCTGTCGCACCATGGCATATGCAGTCCGCCTTTTCCTTCTTTGCGATCTGGATCAGCTGTTTTGCGATAAGAGGCCTTGCGATGGAAGTACCAAGCAGATAGACGCCCTCGTAGATGGCGTTGGCCTGCATCATGGGAAAAATAAAATCCCGGGCGAATTCCTCCGTAAGGTCCTGGATGTAGCACTTGCTCGCACCAGTCTTCTTCGCCTTTGCCTCGAGTCCGTCCAGCTCCTCTTCCTGTCCGACATCCGCACAGAAGGCTACGACTTCGGCCTTGTAGGTCTCCTTGACCCACTTGACGATGACGGAAGTATCGAGACCGCCGGAATATGCAACAACAACTTTCATGATATGTCTCCGTTTGATCGATGGATTGAATGATTTTCCTCAAGAGATAATAGAATAATATTAAGTTCATTTTTAGCAAGCCGGAATAGCCCCTTTCTTTCACAGTACGTATTCAGTAAACTATGTCGTTTACTTAATCCGTACTAAAAATAAAGGGGACCTCTAAAATGCGAAATCACTCTTTTTATGATTTATTAGATGTAAATATTTACTGATAGAATTTTTGAAATAATGGAAAAGGACAATACAATATAGGATAAACCTACCGGATTTTAATGGAGGAATAATTTATTATGGAAACTTCAGCGGAGAAAAACTGCACCAATACCAATGCCTGCAACCTGGTGGAAAAAGTTCCAGGCGCCTGTGTCCTGGTGATTTTCGGAGCTTCCGGAGATCTTACCAGCAGGAAGCTCGTGCCTTCCCTCTTCAGGCTTTTCGAGAAGGATCTTCTCCCTGAAAACTTCTCCATTGTCGGCTGTGCCAGGACACAGATGGGGGATGAGGAGTTCCGGAAAAAGGCGGAGCTGGCCATCAAGGATTCCATCAAAGCCGACATTCCCAGGAAGATTCTGGAAATCTTCCTCCAGAATGTTTATTACATATCCGGCCCCTATGACTCGATTGAGACACACAAGGCACTTTCCACCAAGATCTCATCAATAGAACTTAAATTCCCCGGAGGTCAGGCTGGAAGGATATTCTATCTTGCAACTCCATCGATCCTCTACGGACAGATTGTGGAGCTCCTTAGCGAAGCGGGGCTGGTGAAGGAGGACGACGAGGGATTCAGGTGGAGGCGCGTCATCATCGAGAAGCCTTTCGGTCGCGATCTTTCCAGTGCAAACGAGCTTGAGAAGCAGCTTAAGAAACACCTCAAGGAGAAGCAGATCTACCGTATAGACCATTATCTCGGCAAGGACACTGTGCAGAACATACTGATGCTTCGTTTCGCCAATGCGATATTCGAACCGCTGTGGAACAACAAATACGTTTCCCATGTGCAGATCACCGTCGCGGAATCCATAGGTGTCGAGCACAGGGCGGGGTATTACGACCAGTCGGGACTGCTGCGGGACATGTTTCAGAACCACATGATGGAGATGCTCTCGCTTGTGGCGATGGAGCCTCCAGCCTCGTTCGACGCGAACCGCGTAAGGGACGAGAAGGCGAAGCTTCTCAGATCGATACATCCTTTCCCAATTGACAATCTCGGTTCCTGCATAGTCAGGGGGCAGTATTCGCGCGGCAAGATCACCGGTGAGGAGGTTCCTGCCTACCTTGAAGAGGAAGGTGTAAGACCTGATTCCAAGACGGAAACATTCGTCGCCGCCAGGCTTGCAATAAACAACTGGAGGTGGAACGGTGTTCCCTTCTATCTCAGGGCAGGCAAAAGGATGCCAAGGAGGGTAAGCGAGATCGCAATAACATTCAAGAAGATTCCGCATTCGATATTCATGCCGCTGCTTCCCGAGGACCTGCTGCAGAACGTACTCCTTCTGAATGTCCAGCCGGAAGAAGGATTCTCACTGCACATACAGGCCAAGAAACCCGGTCCGAAGCTCTGCATGGGAAACCTTGTAATGGACTTCCTCTACAAGGACATCATCAAGGGCGAACCTCCTGAGGCATATGAACGCCTGCTCCTCGACTGCATGCTCGGGGACTCGACCCTTTTCATACGGAACGACACGATAGAAATCTCCTGGTCGCTGCTTACGCCCGTCCTCGAAGCATGGGAAACCTCAAAGGAGCAGGAAAAGATTGGAGACCTTTTCAAGTATGAATCCGGTTCATGGGGGCCCAAGGAGTCTTCAAGCCTTATTCATACCGGGTCCGAATGGAGAAGACCATAAGCAAGATCAATAGAAGGAAATGAATCGCTCGGTCAGTTCCTCGTTTATGACCGCATGCTTTATGTAGATATTGGGTTTTTCCCTGAGATTCACCCTCATCGGCGGGATTTTCTCCCTGCCGTCAGTATCAAGCACAATGGCTATTACCGGCCTCATTATGAAGTTCTCATTGATGCCTATGATCTTCGCAGTATCGCCTGAACTGAGCTTTACAAAGCTTCCAAGCGGATAGATTGAAAGCTTGTTGAAGAAGAGCTTTATGATGTCCTGGTTGAAATAGCTGTTCATTTCACCGCGGATTTTTTTCATCGCGTCAATTGGCGTCATAACTTCTCCGAAGCTGCCCTTGTGGGTCAACTTGACGAATTCGCTGCAGAGATGGATGATTATCGCGTATTGATACATGGATTCCTGAAGGCTCGTCTTGCTCAGTATGTTCTTGTCGCTCTTGGCGAGGGTGTTCAGGAACTCGATGGATTCAGTGTGGAAATCGTCAATTTTTATCTTCTTTACATATTTCTTAGCGCTAAGTTCGTATTCCTCGGTCTTACGCAGGTTTTCCATTTTTTCCTGGCTGTCCAAGTTCTCAGAATCGAGAAGGCCGATGTTGTTGCAGAGACCTGCAATCCCGATATAGCCGAGATGGTTGTCGGCGACACCGAATTCAAGGGAAATCTTCAATGAATAAATCATTATGTTGACACCGGTCACAACTATCATCTCAGATATAGAAGCTCCTGCATGATGCATGACATATGAATAAGGGGCATTTGCAAGTCCGAGAAGCATCCTGTCGTCCTTCCTGATAATCGCAATTATCTTCTGGAGGGATTCCATGACAGGATTAAAATCGACAGTTTCCTGTTTTTTCAGCATCCCGCAGCGTTCATTGAAAGCGAGGATCAGTGAAAAATAGGCGCTCTGGGATTCCTTGAAGACATCGGTGGACTCAATCCCCTGGTTCTGCCGGCTAAAAATGTTTGCGCTTAGAGATTCCATTATTTCTTCCTAAGATGAGGAGCTTTCATAAAAATGATTAATATAACATATATCATGATAATTTGTATCAGGAACAAGATAGATTCCCATATTTTTGTATACCTTATGGTCAAGGCTGAAATAGCCACAGTAAAACTCGTCAGCCAGACTATCCGTACTGCGTTGACCTGACAGAATCCCATATCCATAAGTCTGTGTCCGATATGGTCTTTGCCGCAGTAGACTATGGATTCGCGCAGGGATTGGGTAGTGCCGTTGAGCCTTCTGGCAATAATAACATAGCAGAGGTCGAAGATGGGCACGCTCAATACAGCTATAGGAATAACTACGGATTTGATGGGATTGGTAGACCACCCTCCCATGATGCCCATCGATGCCAGGCTGAATCCCAGAAAGAAGCTTCCGCTGTCCCCCATGAAGATCTTCGCAGGATGCTTGTTGAAAAACAGAAATCCCAGCAGGCTTCCTATGAGCGAAATGGAAATCAGCCCCCAAAGCCATTGACCTGACTGAATAGAAACAGCAAGGTAGGCGGCAGCGGATATCACTGAAACTCCTCCGGCAAGTGCGTCCAAATGGTCAAGCGCATTTATCGCACTGCAAATGCCTGTGAGCCATAACATGGTTATTACAATATTGATGAAGAGATCCGGCAGTTGAATGCCAGTCAAATGGAAGTTGGTCACGATCCCGAAATACCACATTAAAATTGTGAGTCCGAAAAGGGAAAGCAGCTTGCCGACAGCTGAAACCCTGTGCACATCGTCGACAGCACCGATGACAAGGGCAATTGCTCCACCGACTATGATACCCAGCTGAGCACTGTTCACATGGCCGCACGCCAACAATGGCATTGCAAAAGCAATATAAATGCCGATCCCGGCCATCCTGGGGACGGGAGAGGTATGTACCTTCCTTTCATCCGGAATATCCATGACATTCATCCTTTTCATGATCCTGATGGAGAACCATGTCAGAATTAATGACAGGAAAGTTGAACTTAGAAGGATATATGCGTAATGCTGAATCCATTCATCCGGGATTGGAATTTTAAACATAAGGCAATCTCCTTATGTCCTTAATAAGATCCGGTGCCATGGCGGGTCAACTTCGGGAACCGGATCTGATCTCTCACGTTGTAGGCCTTGAGGACCAGGTCGGCAAAAGTTATAAGATAGCCCGCATAACGTGCATACTCGCTGAGACCGTGCTCCGGTACAAAAACTATATCGCCACCTTCAAGCAGTATGTTCTTATCCTTTCCAGTGCCCAGCAGAAGCGCTTCAAGATCAACTTTCACGCACTTGACCTCGGAGTCGGGAGAAGCTTTTATTATTATAACCTCGGACTTCATGCCCTTTTCAGTAAATCCTCCGCAGCGTGAAATAGCTTCGACAATTGAAATATCCCTGTTATGGGGGATAATCTGGGGCAATGCAACTTCACCCAGAACAATGATAGCATCAGTATCCGCCTCGCCAATATATATGAAATCACCCATTTCAACAGAAATATTGAATCTCATGTCCCCAAGACGGAGAAGCTTGTCGAAATCAATGTCCAGCTTCACTCCATTTCTTGAGATATAAGAGGCCTTGAGATTGGCAATGGACCTCCCCCCCTGGAAATCATTGATATAAAGCAGCCCTCCGGCCTGCGCTACGGCATCAGTAATCCGGTCGCCCTTGGTAATCTTATATTTACCGGGATGACTCAATGCCCCCATCAAGGAAACATAGCCTATATCTTCAAGCATCTCCTTTTCCTCATGGAGCTTGTTTAATATTACACTTACCCGTGGTTTGACAAAATATTCCTTGAGGAGGACTTCCAGCTCTTCTCGAAGCCCCTTCAAGGTCTTCCCTTTGGCCTGTATCTCACCGACAAGAAGATATGTAATCGTCCCATCTGGTATGACTGAGACATTCCGCGTCATTTCAGGCTCATCAAGAACAGAAATTTCTATGACATCCCCCTTGTCCAGGAGATAAGGGCCGGTGTATTCTTCTTTTTTAACTGGAGGTTTTTCAAGAGGAGGAAGAATTGAATTCTGGGATTCGAAGGACTTCATCAACGCATTAATTTGCCTGGTATTATCCTTTTCATCCGTAAGATTCTGATTCTGTTCGGCATTTACGGCAGCCTTATCAGCATCTTTATTGACAGCAAGGCATCCCGCATATAAGACTGCGGCTATCGCAAAAAATAAAATAGACCATATTTTCAGTTTAATCATGGCGCCATATCTTATTGAACAATTAGGGTATTTGGATTTAAACAGTTAATATACAACCATATTCATAAATTGGAATAAAATTCAGCTATTTCTTGTTTAAAATTAGCTTTTTACGCTTTTTCCTGGAAAAAACCGGTCTTTTATCCTCTCAAACATCGTCTTGTCTGATCCGCTGGAAATCCCTTTGCCTGAAATACAGAGTTTCAGATCTGAAGAGACTTGCCGCATTGTCGGGTACCGGTCTTCAGGTTTTTTCTGGAGGAGCTTGAGCAGGATGGCGCATATCCTATCATCAAGATGCTTGTTTACCCGGGAGGGAGGGACTATTGCACTTTTCGAAACAGTGTCTATCATCCCCATAATATTGCTGGCGCTTGTCTCATACGGAAGCTCTCCAGTCAGGAGTTCATAGAAAAGCACTCCGAAACTGTATATGTCGCTCGATGTTGTTATGAAAAGCCCCATGGCCTGTTCAGGAGACATATACCTCGGCGTCCCCTGAGGGAGGATCCTATTGTTTTTTTTCAATGTAGAATAATAAAAATCGGTCAAGTAAGGGACATCTTCGTCACCGAGCAATATATTGCTCGGCTTCAAATCTCCGTGGAGCAGCCCCTTTGAGTGGACGCATTCTATTGTCCGGGAAAGGGAAAGGCCTATTTCAAGCTTCTTATTGAGAGAAACTGTTTTATCATTTAGAAGCCTTTCAAGCGTCCCCCCGCCCATGAAGTCCATCACGATATAATAGAATTCGGGAGTCTTGCCGGCCTTATGGACCTTGACAATTCTTGCGCACTCATCAGAGATCCTCGAGGAAAAAACAGCCCCTTCTATTACCGCGTCCAGGACAGAAGCTTCAAGGAAAGGATTTATCTGCATTATCTTGATTGCAAAGTCTCTTCCAGAGGAGTCAGTCGTGTTGTATACCGTGCCTATGCCGCCTTTGCCAATGACCTCCCCAATCTTATATCCATCAACTGAAAGGCCTGTAAATTCGGTCATGATAAAGGAATAAGTTCGGCGAGTATGCTTGTTTCAAGATATTCAAAATCAAAGGGCTTGGTAATAAAATCCTTGGCTCCCAGCTGCATGCATTTCTTGGCAACTTCCATATCCCCGAGACCGGTGATCATTATCACATGAGTGGAGGGAGTGATCTTCTGGATCTGCTGGAGAAGGTCCACACCGTTCACATCTGGCATGCAGATGTCGACGAGAGCAAGCTTTATCTGCGAAGTTCTCAGTATGCCAAGGGCTTCCTTTGCGGAACTGCTTGTATATGTCTTCACACCTTTCTTGGAAAGGTATGTCTCAAGAAGTGAAAGGATATGCGAATCATCATCAATGACAAGTATTGTCGGCTGTTCCTGTTTTTCCTTCATTATCTGCACTCCGGAATAATATACTTTTCAGTTGATTTAAAAATAGCTCCGCGCTCTGATCTTTCAAGCATGAATAGAGGAATCGAATATAAATTTCCGCAAATATTCACTGCAATTCCCTTACTGAGCTGCCTTTTAAAATAACATCCCTGCTCGCAGGCCCGCAATTGAAGATAATGTCGAGGATTGAAAGATTAGGGACGAACACCCCTGAAACCTGTTCATATTGCATGGCTGAAAAATCCTGTATCCGGCTGATTATCCCGTTTGTCCTGAGCAAGTCAAAATCCACATAGTCAAGACTGTGCTTCCCGTGCAGATAGGCCCCTGCCCCGGTCTTCCTGCAGATATCAAGGATGAGATGGGATGATACTCCTGAAATTTCCTCCGAGGATGCAATTTTCAACGGGGTCCTTATCTCAAGTGCTTCAAAGCACATCCTGATGAACGATATGTTGAAATCCGCGAGCATCACCCACTCCTTTTCAAGCATCCCGGCTATTTTCGGATAGAAAAAATCAAAGTGCCTGGCCTTCTTGTAGTTGAGGAATAGCGTCCTTGAATGAACATGCCTCCAGTTCTTTGAATTGTCTATCTCGACTGCGTTTATAGGCTGCCTGTACCGGCCGGCGTTCTTCACGGGAATGCTGAGCCACTGGACGGAGCCGTCGGTCATCCTTATCCTGTTGCGGTTATGGTATTCCTTCTTGACATACTGGGTATTGTCGACAATGACAAAGACATCCACTGACGCGGCTTTTGCAAAAAAACCTCCGTACGGATATAGGTTAGGCTGGTGGCCAGCAACGCAGATCATCTTTGTGCTTCTCCAGTAATTTGGCTATTCTGTCAACTTGGACCTCCTTCATCCCGGGATATATGGGCACTGACACTAATTTATCATGGGCCCAGGAGGCGTTCGGAAATTTACGGGCCGGCTCCCCGAGATACATGAAAACCGGCTTGAAAACCGGCTTTTTCGCTTCAATTCCGGATTTTTCAAACATCCTTATTACTGCCGCAGCATCCCCTTTTTCAGGGATGACAAGAAATCTTGAAAATATGCTTCGGGCTGCTTTTCCCTGTCCGAGCGTCTCAGAATATATGGCTGCAATGCGTTTCCTCTCGGAAATGAACCATTTGAGTTTCCTGATCTGGCTCAGACCAAGTGCGGCGTTGAGATCCGACATCAGAAAATGGAGATGGGGCTCCCATTCATTCCGCTTGTCATGATCAAACAGATCAAGCACCTTCTCCAGCAATGCTTCTTCATTTCCTGCGACAATTCCGCCATGACCGGTCGTGAGCAGTTTTGTAGCATAAAAGGAGCAGATTGAAATACGCCCCATGCTGCCAACCGCCATGCCTCCGGTTCTTATACTGAGCGTCTGTGCGCAGTCCTCGATTAGGTTTCTATTCCTTATCTCATGGAGCGGAGCGGGAATTCCGAAAAGGTGGGCGGCGATGACCGCCGAAACATTGTCCAGCCGGTTTGCCAGCCGGACATCGATGGCCAATGTCCTCCTGTCAATATCAACAGGGACGGGCCTGAGCTTGAGAATCGCAAGCGCGTCCAGCGGGGCGCTGCAGATATACGCGGGAACTGCAACTCCCGAGTTCTCCTTCAAATCCAGTATTTTCAAGGCGGAAACAAGGGCGTCAGTTCCGCTCTGCACCGGAACGGCCCATCTTTTCCCGAGAAGCCTTGCAGCGCATTTACCTAAGAAAGCCGCTCTTTTCCCGCTTGAAATATATCTGCCGTGAAGTACTTGTATGATTGAGTTTTCATCGTCCGAATCAAAAAACGGCTGGGAATGGTGTATTGGCGTTTTGTTCATTTTTAAGTCTTTATTTTAATTTGTCTAATATAATTAGTGAATCCTTAATTTGCCAGAACCGAGCCTACGGTTTTACAAAACACAATACATGAGGGGATTTTTGATGGAGAATAATTTTTCAGACAAGACACTGAATATCGATGTTACCGACTACTGGTTGATCATACAGAAGAGATTTTTCCAGATTCTGCTTATTTTCTTCCTGATCGTAGCCCTGACTGTCGTCTATACGATGAAACAGCCTCCCGTATACCAGTCGGAATGCAAGATAAGGATATCAGCACGGCAGCCTATGGCCACGATAGAAGGCGCACAGATCACCTGGTATGGCGCCTCAGGCAACGAGCTTTCCTCCGAAATAGAGCTTATAAGCAACAAGGATGAGATATTGACTACTGTGGCCGACGTCCTCAAAAATGACGCCGGCAAAGAAAATCCGACCATCATAACCTCTCCGGAGAACAAGGATTATTATGCTGACAAGGATGACAAGAATGAAACGATCGTCAAGTACATAAGGAACCTCAAGTTCACACCCGACGAAAAATTATTTATTTCCACCCTCAGCGCGGCTTCCCTCAGGGGGATCATACAGATTGAACAGGTCCCCGGAAGCGACATAGTCATGATAAGGTCGAAAGGGAGCTATCCCGCCGTCACGATTGCCATCACGAATCTGGTGGCGATAGTCTACAGGGCCGATTTCTGGAAAAGCAAGACCAAGGACGCAAAAGACACAAAGGAATTCATCGACGAGCGTTTGAACGGCGTTAAATCTACGCTTGACAATCTGAAGGGCGATCTTCAGAAATCATCCGAGGAGAATACTTCCTTCGGAGATGTTGAAATCTACAAGAAGCAGCTCACTGAGCTGAGGCTCGAACTGGACAAGCTCAAGGAAACCTATCAGGACAGCCACCCAAAGGTCGAAAAACAGAAAAACCTTGTCGCATCGATCGAGGCCCAGCTTTCCAAGCTGCCACAGAAGAAGCAGACATACGATGACAATCTTGCCGAATGGGAGCTTAATCAGAACCTGCGCAAGAGCCTTGGTGAATTCGCACTCAAGGCGGACATCGACTACGAGGCCAAAAGAGAAAAATCCAAGGACGAAATACAGCTGATTTCCTGGGCCCAGAGTTCTTCAAAGCTCAGCCCCAACGAAATAATGAACATCATTGTCGGAAGTCTTTTCGGCCTGATACTCGGCTTCATTTACGCATTTGTATGGGAAGGCCTTGACACCTCCATAGGCAAGATCGAGGACGTTGAAAGGATCACGGGACTTGCAGTTATCGCCCATATACCCCTGATAGGCGGACAGAACGTCCAAAACTCATTCTTCAAACCGTTGAAGTTGGTGCTTAAACCATTTAGATCGTTGATTCCGTTCTCCAAATCCGAGGATCCTCTGGATCTGGACAAGAAGATTCTCTTCAACTTCGATCCCTTGTCCGTCGTGGCCGAAGCTTACAAGACCCTCCGCACGAACATCCAGTTCGCAATAGGGACCGGCAAAAAGACCGGCAACGCGATCGCCATCACAAGCGCCAGTCCACGCGAAGGAAAAACCCTCACATCGACAAATCTCGCAATCGCGCTCGCCCAGATGGGGAAAATGACACTCCTGATTGAAGCCGACATGCGCAGGCCAAAGATTGCCGACCTCTTCAAGATTGACAGCAAACAGGGATTGAGCGACGTACTCATAGGTTCGATAAAGCCCGACACCGCCGTCAGGACCACTGCCGATTTCCTCATGGGAGATATTGAATGGGACAAGCTCCTTGGCAGCCAGGGCATAGACAATCTCCACATAATAACCTGTGGAACCATACCTCCAAATCCTTCTGAACTTCTGCTTTCCGCCGAATTCAGGGAAATGGTCAGCGACATGAGACAGAAATACGACTTCATCATCATTGACACTCCGCCAATCCTTCCTGTATCCGACGCCAGCATCATCGGAACAGTTGTCGATGGAACGGTTCTCGTTTACCAGTCTGACACTACATCGCGCCATCTCCTCCTTCGCGCCATACAGAATCTGAAGAAGAACCAGACAAAGCTGATCGGCATTGTGATCAACCAGCTCTCGTTCGACGTGGTCATGATGAAGACCGGCAGGTACAAGTACAAGGACGGCTATGCCGCCTATGCCAAGGAATGATGTTGGAGAATTTCCTGCTTAAGGCTTATATCTGCTGGGAATCAAAAAATATTCCCGTCAGGATTTTTTCCTGCATACGGCAATCAGCATTTCACCTCTGCGAAATGAAAGCTTCGTCCTCTGTATCAGGTACTCCAGAGCCAGTGCAACCCAGGTCAGTCCTGTTTTCATCAAATTCCCGACAACCTTGTGCGTAGGCAAATTTATCATGCCGGCAATTTCACATACACGGAAGACGCTCGAAAGGAAATCCTTGAACTCGTCCTGATCATACCGGTAGAAGTAGATCCTCCCCGAATGATACCCCTCCTTCTCCCTTGTCTCCACCGTCATTTCGGAATGATTATACGCGCTTACGACAAATATCCCATTTCCGGCAAGATATCTGTCTATCTCCTTAATTGCATCAATTTTCGAATCTGCCGGAACATGCTGTATCGCTCCGGAGCAGGCGATTTTCTCAAACAGGTATTCCTTCCTCAATGGGATGAAGTTCATATCTGCCTGGATCAGATGGGCAGTTCCACCATCCTGAAGATGTATCTTCCTGCTGAGTTCCTTCAAGGATTCAAACGAGAGATCAATGCAGATTATTTCCTTGCATGATGGCAGCATGGACATAGTCAGCCTTCCAGTTCCGCTTCCAAGCTCGAGGACTGCATCATAACCGGAAAGCGACAGCCGTTTCAGAAAAGACTTTGTTTCCAGGAGATCCCTGCCTGGAGGAAACTTCAGGTCATATTCCGCCGAAAACTCATCCCGTGCCTTCATTTCGCTCTTCTTCACAGCCATGCTCGTCTGCAATTCAGGCTTAATATCCTTTTCCACAGGCAGCAGCCTGGCTATGCCGTCCTTCACAGGAAAGGCAGTTCCACACCTGGGACATTTGAGAGTGGCGGTGATTATCTCGAGTCTATGGCATTTTCCACAGTCCTCAGGAGCAATCCCATTTGGAATTTGGACGCCTTTGAATGCACAGTATAACCTGCACCGGGAATGGCATGAAGGATTCTTTATTTCCGAACATTGAGTGATCTTGTCCGCGATCAGCGGGTTCTTGTCGGAAGGACATGCCAGATAGTCTATTGTCCTATAGAACATGGGCGCCTTTCAATTAATAAAACGGCGTATCCGGTATAAATCATCCCTAAGGCGACTATATATCCTGTGAATCACGCGACGGTTGGAAAAGTCAAATTCCCCTATAAGCTGCTTCTCAATTCCACCAAATCCCTTTTTGAACTGCGTCACTCCTGGATTTTCCTTCAGGTCAACCCCTCCAAGATCATAATATTTGTAGCCGTTCCTCTTTGCCCAGAGGATGGTGTCCCAGTGCAGGAGATATGAAGCACGGAACTCCGGCTCCTCCCTGGACGCAGCCCCCCACTTGTAGAGCACGGTCTTGTTTGAAATTAAAAGAATTATCCCGGCGAGCATGCGGTCGCCATGATACGCCGCCCTCATCTTCAGTATCCCGGAAGGCTCAAGCGCCTCTGACATCTTTTCGAAATAATCAGAAGATATGCGGCATAGTTTTTTCAAGCGGCTCATGCCTGAATAGATTTCAGAGAAGGAAGGGATGAATTCGTCTCTGCCGCAAGTCCTGATCTTCAGGATTTCCTGCGATTTCCGCATATATGACCTGACTCTCGGCCTTATCCTGTTCCATAATTCAATTTCGGACAATTCAAGGGGGATTTCAAGCGTCTCAGTAAAGAGATCCGGGCTTTCCTCCTTTGAAAATCCTGCCGCGCTTATAAGCTCAAACAACTTTTCTTCATATTTCACATCAGGATTGATCTTTATGAAAACAGCTTTCGGATAGAGCGCCTTGAGATTCTCAAGGATTCCGGACACAGCTTCAAAATCATCGTATTCCGCAAGCGGACCTCGCGGCGTATAACAGAAAAACTGACCATATTTCGTCCTCATTGCGACACTGGCCGCTCCACAAACACAGCCGCCACTGATGAATAAGACCCTGTCAACACTCCAGCCAAAGCTTTTCAAATAATCCCCCCATTCCCAGCTTTGCTCGGAAGAATAGCAAGGGAAGAAAGAGGCGATGCTGTTCCACTCCCTGCGGGCCCCCTGGAATCTTTTTGTCTCAACCGTCATTGCTCAACCTCTTCAATATCCTCTGCATTAAAGTTTCCCGTCCAGCCCCAGAAAGCCGTCGAGGCGCCCCGCTCCGCCTCCTCCCGAAAATGACAAAGCCATCATGATCGACGACTGTCCTTGCTCCTCCGTTGAAGAGCCCTTTGAATCCCTCCTTCTTGAGGATGGATATTACCAGATCATCATAACTGTGGACGGGTGCCGCGAAAAACTGCGGCGTCCTGCCAAGCTTCTCATATATCATGCCTTGTGAAAGCCTAAGCGAGTTTTCCAAATAGCGGCTCCTGTCAAAATCTATTTTAATCATTTTCCCGGAACGTGAATTCCGCCTGTATTCGGACAGAAGTCTTTTCTTCCAGCTCCTGTCATTGAAGAATTCCAGGCCGCCGCCGGCTGACACATACTCCACGCATTTCCCGCCAGTTATGTCGTCAGGCCTGTACTCGTTGTCAACCGCTCCCTTCCATGAACATGCATAAATTGGGAGCCCCCATCTGGGATTTTCAGCGGAGAACCATTGCGGGTAAAGCGGATTCCCAGAATCACTCGGTCGCTGGAAATCAACAAGTTCCCCTGACGAAAAAACTATTTCATGCGCCATGCTGTGGCTTTGAACATCAACCGTACCAGAATCAACCATCTCCTTCAGCTCCACCCACGAACAGTATCTATTCATGTCCTCCAATTTGCGGGATGAGCCTCCGGCATTGGTCTTCTCCTGAAAGACATCCCTCCTCTTTTCGACAAATCCCGGCACGATGAATAATATCGCCCTGCATCCGTATTTCTTCAACAATGGATACAGGACAGTCCAGCAGCTTATCCGCCCGTCATCAAAAGTCAGTGACGCACCCTTATTAAAATAATCTCCTCTGACAGCCTTGAAAAGCTCATCCGAATCAAGAGTGCGGTATGAATTGTTCCTTAAGAACTCCAGATCCTTTTCCAGATATCCTCTGATAGCGTCGTGATATGTGAAGATGTTCAATTTCATCCATCCCCGTCCAATAGTCATCTACCTCTGGCAGAGCCGGAGGCTTGAGTTTGTGAACCGCTCAAAGCGGAACACCGCATTTACAGTTCATGAGAAATTCCAAGCTCCAATTTCCAAAATTTAAACAAGTTCCAATTTTCAAACAAATACAGGAACAGCCCTTATGGGACTTAACTGCTGACAATCAAGAACACGTCTTGCGACGTTGACTACAAACATATTCAATAATTGCATTCGTTCGTAGTTAAGCTCGCAAGAGCTGTTCTTTTCTTGGTTTGGAATTTTCTTCCCTTCCTGTGAAATCATATCCAACTCAATATTCGATATTGATGTCTTGTCCTGTGCCACTTTCCTTATTCGAGGTTGGAAGTTCAATGTTGGATGTTCGACTGTGTCCGCCATCTAGTCACGGCGTAGGCCTTGCGTAGACGGAAGCTTCTCAGCGACGGCGGATGTTCATTTTTCATATCTTGGCCTCAATACTTCTGCAGCATCTCCAGCATTTTACGGTCGAGTTTGTGCCCGTTGAAATCCTCGTATTTGACATCCTTCCTTCCGCTGTCCAGAATACCGAACGAGCCCCTGAAGTTCCATAGCGCCCAGCCCCATCCTGCCTCCTTCCAGTTCAGAAGGCAGTCCTCCATCCATGCCAGGACGACATCATGCGGCGTCTTGTTGTACGCACCGAACTCGCCGATCATTACTCCGACACCTTCACTTTCAAGTTTCTTCCAAGGATCGACGCCCTGGGTCCATAGCCATTTCCTGTCAAGGACTTCCTCCTTGTTGACAAGCTTGAAGCCTGAGGAGGTGAAATCGAGCAGGACTGGATTCCTACCCCAGATCTGTTCCATCTTCATATTGAATTCCATGCCCCCGGCCATCACCCCCAGTTCGGCAATGCTCATCCAGTCACCGACTGAATTTTCGAGTGAAATCTTCTTCGTGCCAGCCGGTATTTCCGCAAAAACCTCCAGATCATAGACGTTCTGATACTTCTCATATTCCGGCTTGTACACCGCCTCCTTCCATTCGCCTTTTCCGGGCCCGTTCACGAATTCCCGGCTGAGAACGATCTTGTCATCGGCCTTTACGATCAGGTTTGACTTGTCGGAGACCATGTCCATCCTCAATCTCAGCTTCAACTTGAAAGGCATGGTATTTTTTATTATGAATGGGGCCTGCAGCTCCTCCTTCTCAGGACCGAAAAGGATACCTGTCAGCTTCGTCTTCGGCCATGATGGCAGCTGCATCTTATCACTTCCATAGGCCCACTCGGCCTTGTAGTGGGTGACTTCAAATGGGATATATCCTCTAGTGGCCTGCGCGACTTTCAATTCCTTGAGACTGGAACACGGCCTGCTGCCGGCACTGATCCCGTCGGAGATGATCAGCCTTTCCGGATCCTCCTTCCTGATCGCGTCGCATACCGCCTTCACAACCTTGAAATAATCTCCTTCCGTCACCCCTGCAGGCTCATTGAAGAGATTGAAGCTCAGTCGGCTGTTCGGAATCCCCTTGTACCTTTTTGCAAACATCGCCCAATGGAGAATGCAAGCTTCGAGTGCATCAGCATCCTCCCACAGGCTCAGGCTTTCCGCCGGCTTCGCAATTGAAAATCCGGGTGCACGATGGAAATTGATGCTCACATGGATTCCGTATTTGCCGCCCCATCCGACGGCCTGGTCGATTCCCTTCAACGCCTTTTCGTCGAACTTATTCCAGTCGCCGTCCACGATCCAGATCCTGTAATCCATGGGAAGCCTGACGAAGTTGAAGCCGAACTCGGATATGAGCTTGAAATCCTCCTCCTGGAACTGGCCGTTGGCCCAGTCGAGATGGAGCTTGTCAATGAGATTGAATCCTCGCCAGCGCGGAAGCTTGTCCCACGACGCATCAGGCAAAGCCTTTTCCTGCGCCATGGCACAGAAGGACAGACATGCAAAAATTATGGATAGATTTTTTTTCATTGATTGTTCCGCAGATAACATAACCGCAGATGTGCCACAAGCAAAGAATCGATCATGAAGCCCCGGACTATCTCAAGATGATTTAATAGGAGCGCTGGCCTCTGGCCGCCTATGGCGCCGCCGAAGGAGCCTGTCGGACTTAGAAATGATTTCAAATGAGGGCGTTTTCGCTTGTAGTAGCGCATGTTTGCGCGTTCTTCAGTCTTTTAAGGTTCCGTTAAGAACGCTCGAACACGAGCTACTACGAACAAATATCCTAAGTCCGACAGCTCTGACGGCGGTTAAACCTCCGTCCGGCAATATATTGAGCCAATTGCGGGGTGATCATATGCGCGGGGCAAGCCCTCGCAGAGGGCAACATTATGTAGCCCCATGCGCGAGCATGGGGTTATCGGGATGAAAAAGTTTTCCTAAGCCTCCGCAGGACGGCGACACGTCACCAGCTTTGACATCTTCCCGCAAATTAGCCTACCATATATATTTTCCCTAGAATGGCACCGGTTTCCTTTCCTAATCCACTTCAGGCCAACGGTATCAGCGCTACTTCTTAGCAATCATGCTCTTGCCCAGCATGGCACCAATGCCGCCCTTCAGGATTCTCATATGCATCTAACGCGCAAGACATTAACGCGTTATATCTTAAGTTAACGGCATTGGCATGGCACCGGCTCCCCATTATAGACTGTTTCACAAATCTCCTCTTTTCTTAACACAAAGGTCCTTGAAGTATACTATTCAAAAGCCTTGTGCTTTGGGTGGAGGAAATGGAAATTTGCTTTTCGAGGTCGTCGCAGAGTGACATCAGTTCGTTGACCTTCGCGACTATCCGTTTTTGCTCAGCAAGAGGGGGAAGAGGAATCATGGTTGATTTTATCTTTTCCATATTTAGATTTGGCTGGGCTCCTCCTTGAGCAAGAATTCGTATTTCATCGTACATTTTGCGGAAATAATATTTTACGTATTGGTTCATTTGATCTTTAAATATATAGAGAGAAATTGCAGCGCATGCTTGGTTAGTCGCAGCTTCTATTTTGAGCTCAGTAATTTGACCTCGGGTTTTGCCTTGCCCGTACATGGCTATAACAAGGGTATTGATTGGATATACTTTACAATTTGTTTCTTGAATTGCTTTCGATGTAATTTTAGTCTCAGCCTCTGTAATAAAAGGATTACCAGTATCCCCGCTTGTAATCCAGTTAATCTCACCATTATAGTACAGTGATTCAGTAGTTAATGGAGTTGCCCCGGTTCCCACATTAGCTATTTGAGTCAGCCTACACCATTGCCAGTTTCCAGGCAATTCAAATAAGATTACGTCAGGATAGATTTGCGTGGAATTACTTTCTTTGCGAATTTTCCCGATCTTAACGAGCTTATCTTTTTCTGCTTTGATTTTCTTGAGGAGTTCAGAGGCGGGTTCGTCTTTGGGATCCTGCGGGACAAGCTTACCGCGGACGGCAAGGTCGAGAATGAGTTGGCGGAGGTTCTTGATGTGGTCCTGGGTGACAGTTATTTCCGGAAGATGATTTATGAAGAAGCCAGACGCCTTTTTGAAATCTTCTGGAGTTTTCGCATCTGTGACAGCCTTCAATGAAGTCCAGTTCAAGCGCTTGCGTTTCTCATCCCGTATTTCATTTGCTGCTTCAAGCTCATCACACAACGCCATCAATTCGTCAACCTTCGCAACTATCCGTTTCTGCTCGGACAGAGGGGGAAGAGGGAAAGGAAATGCCATAAGCTCGTCTTGTTTAATACCTTTTACAGTTAAGCCAGTTCCTTCAAACTTGTGTGTTAGAAAGAAAATGTAATAATAGTCTAGCACGGATTTACTCGATAGAAAAAGAGCCCTCAAGTCTTGATTGATGGCCACGTCTATTTTATTGATCGAAACCTTGCCGAGTCCCATCCTAGTCACGACTATAAGTTGACCGGCTGGAATAAGATTAGAGCTACTATTCTTCAAGCCATCCTTAGTAATGAAATCTTGAGTTGAAGTTAAATATTTATCCTTCCCGACATCTTTTACACTGGCCCAAGGAATATCACCGTCCCAGTATAATGAATTATTTTTTGAAGGTGTTCCTCCTCCGATATTTTGGAGAACTGTTTCGCCAAGCTTTACCCACTTCCAATTTCCGGGAATCAAGTATGGCATTTTATCATGGAGCAATGCCGGAAGTGGTTTCTCCGGGCGGATCTTCCCTTCCTTGACGAGCTTATCTTTTTCGGCTTTGATTTTCTTGAGGAGTTCGGAGGCAGGTTCGTCCTTTGGATTCTGCGGGACGAGTTTGCCACGGACAGCAAGGTCGAGGATGAGCTGACGGAGCTTCGGAATGAATTCCGATGATTCCGCCGCCTTATCGAATAAAGATATTAAATTCTTATTCATAAGTTGCTTTGCATCTATATATCCATGTGTTAAATTATTCGCACAGTCCCCAGTCGACTCCTCTCTCTGCTTTCGGGCGGATGATGAAGCTGGGGTTTTTTTATTCCTTTAACATATCCTTCTATAAAACTTTCGTATGTTTCGCTTGCCACGGCGTAGCCTCTGGCGAAGACGGGTGGTTAACTCTTCAATGCTTCTTCCAGTATTTTCTTCAGTTTTCCGCGAAGTTCGCAAGCCTTTTTTTCAGCCGCCTGCAGTTCCTCAAGTATCTCTTCGGGATCGCCGTGGTCAATCTCCACCGTGTGCGGATTTTTGAAGTCGAGATTGTAGTTCCGTTCCTTTATCTGGTCTATCGTGACTTTCCACGCGACTTCGCTCTCTTCGCGCTTGTCCCACCAGTCAATGCACGGTTTCAAGTATTCGAACTTGATGGGTTTAGTCTTTGAATACGCCTTCTGTCCGTCAACAACCTGATGTTCGTAGTACCAGATCTCCTTAGTTTGTTTTCCTTTCTCAAAGAAGAGCAGGTTCGTACCTATGGACGCATAAGGCTTGAAGACACTGTTCGGCAGACGGACAATCGTGTGCAGGTTGCATTCAGTAAGGAGATGTTCCTTGAGCCTGGTCTTGATGCCTTCCCCGAAGAGCGAGCCGTCGGGAAGGACAACTGCACCGCGTCCTTCTGGTTTGAGGAGTTTGATTATGAGCGCCAGGAAGAGGTCTGCTGTTTCACGGGTGCGGAAACTCTGCGGGAAATTCTGTTCTATGCCATCCTCCTCCATTCCACCGAACGGGGGATTGGTGAGGATGATGTCGACACAGTCACCCGGACCGTAGTCCCTGAGCGGACGTGACAGTGTGTTGTCGTGTAGGACGAATGACGGATTCTCGATGTCGTGCAGAAGCATGTTGGTGACGCATAGCAGATGAGGCATGGGTTTCTTCTCGACCGCCCTGAAACTTGCCTGCATCTTCTTCTCATCCTCGACCGATTTGATGTACTTCTTCCGCATGTGGTTTATGGAACATGTAAGGAATCCACCAGTACCGCAGGCGGGATCCATCAGGATTTCGCCGGGTTTTGGGTCGATGCGGTCAACCATGAACGAGGTGACGGCACGCGGCGTGTAATATTCACCAGCGTTTCCGGCGTTCTGGAGATCGTTGAGGATCTGTTCGTAGATGTCGCCAAAATGCTGGCGTTCCTTCATATTGTTGAAGTCGATCTCGTTGAGCTTGTTGATCACCTGCCGCATGAGCTGTCCTGACTTCATGTAGTTGTAGGCGTCCTCGAAAAGGCTGCGGACGATCTTGATGCGGGGATTCTGTCCGGAAATCTTGAGTTCCTTGAGCCCGGGAAAGAGCTTGTTGTTGACAAAATTGACGAGTTCGTCGCCGGTGATGCCTTCGGGGTTGGCGGCCCAGGTGCGCCACTGGAAATCCTTCGGGATGGGCGAACGGTATTCACGGTTCATCATCTCGAGTTCCTGGTCCTGGTCGTCGATGATCTTTAGGAAGAACATCCACGCCATCTGCGAGATCCGCTGGGCGTCGCCGTCAACGCCGACATCCTTGCGCATTATATCCTGAATTGTCTTGACTACATTTCCAACTGACATGAAAACTCCTTAATAAGTAGGGACGGGCTTTCCGTGTCCGCCATAGCTTCTTTGCGACGGCGGAAGCCTGTCCCATTCCTGAATTTAAAACTGGTACATGCTCCCTTCGACAAGCTCAGGACAGGAAAGCACGTACCTACTACAAGAACAGCCCTCACGGGCTTGATCCTCCTTCGCGTAAAGCTACGGAGGACAGGCTACGAACGAATACACTCCAAGAGGAAAATGCCGGCGAGACACCAGCGCTCCATTCATTGCTTTTTATTAATTAGGTTTACTACCACGCTTATCAATATATTCTTATCCTTCGGATCGCTTTCCGCCATCATCAGGGTTATCGCGACAAGGGCGTTATCCGGGATCCGCTTCGAACCGTCAGATCTGTAAAGGGACTTGTTTTTCTCGAGGAACCAGAGGAACAGGGCTGCCCCAATACGCTTGTTTCCGTCCACGAAGTGATGGTTTTTTACCAGGAAATACAGGAGGTTGGCCGCCTTCTCCTCTATGCTCGGGTAAAGTTCGCGCCTGTCAAATGTCTGCATGATGTTTTCAAGGGAGGATGGCAGGCTGCCGTCCTTCTCCCTGCCGAACAGGTCGCCCGCCTTGAACTGGCCGCGCAAGGTTCCGATTATCCTGCGGGCTTCGTCGCTTGTGACAGGTATTGCCTTTATCCTGGAAAGATCCGCTGTCTTTACACGCTGGTGGTCATAGTCGTCAAGCAGGTCCAGTGCATAACTGTAGTCCTTGACAACATTTAGGAGGGCTGTCGCCTCGTTTCCAGAAAGATTCCTAGTTTCCGCGAAATCCGCAATAAGCTTTATAGCCTGGTTCAGTTCCTTGAGTCGGCGATTATTGACGGTATATCCCTTGACCAGATGTTCGCGGAGGACGTTCGTCGCCCATATCCTGAACTGCGTACCACGCTTTGAATTGACGCGATAGCCGACCGAGATGATGGCATCAAGATTGAAGTATTCGACTTGTCGTTCGACAACCCGTCCACTCTCGTTTTGAACTGTTGCAAAAAACGCAACAGTTGAATTTCTTTCCAACTCATTGGTTTTAAATATGTTGGACAGATGTCTTGAAATGACTGACTTGTCCCTGCCAAAAAGTGAGGCGATTTGATTCAAGCTGAGCCAGAGTGTTTCACCCTTGAGGTTGACTTCAAGTTCAGTCCTGCCATCAGAAGCCTTGTATAGGACAATCTCAGAACTGCCATATTCTGCTGAGGATTCCCTGATTTTATGTATTTTCTTTTTTTTCATAATAAAATTTCCTCATCACGAAAGATTAGAACAAACGCACACGCTAAAGCTGTGAACTCCAACAAAGAATTGCCGGCGAGACGCCAGCGCTCCGTTCAAGCAATATACAATGCTTTTTCGAGGTCTTTGATCGCTTCCTCGTATTCTTTCCGGCCCCCAAAAATCTTTATGATTTCCATTGGACGGCCCATATGGTCAAAGGGAGCCAGTTTGAGCACCTGCGGATTCTCAATATCCTCAATACCTCCATCCTCGTATTTCTTAAGAAGGGCGTCAAGGACGATCCGTGCCTGTTCACCGTATTTCGTGAAATAATCCCTTTTACGGACATTATCCGCGCGCTCTTTCCGAGTAAGCGGCGGTTTGTCGAATGCAACATGGCATACCAGGTCGAACGGATCAAGATCCTTGCCAACTTCCTCCGACAAGGCCTCAAGCACCAATCCCTGGGATTCAAGCTCCATCACGATCGCCTGCTTCTTGTCAGCGGAATTCCAGCGGGTAAGGAAATCGTCAAGTGAAGAGAAACTCTTCTTGATGGTCTTCTTGCTGTAGTCCTTCAAGGATTCCGTGACAAGTCTCCCTTCCTTGTCATAATACTGTACGCGTTCGGCTATGACATGGACCGTGACATCTCCGACCGTGTATTTAATCCTACCTTCTGGTCCTCCCGGCGGTTCCGGAGGTGGAGGAGGATCGACAATTACATCGTCGGGGCCCAGAGGTGGTTCAGGTGGAAGGATTGATCCGTCAGGAGGCGGTTCATATATCTGGACCGGATCACCGTCGAAGTCAGGATCGGCGAAAAGGTTGGTGGCCTTCCTGAAATCCATGATGGTGAAGAAAAGCTTGCCGTATTCCTCCTTGATCCTTGTGCCACGCCCGATTATCTGCTTGAACTCGCTCAGGGACGAGATGTTCTTGTCAATAACGATCAGTTTGCAGGTCTGTGCATCGACTCCGGTGCCCATGAGCCGGGATGTGGTCGCAATGACAGGATATTGGGATTGGGGATCGATGAAATTGTCGAGTTCCGCCTTGCCTTCGGGATTGTCTCCGGTTATGCGCATGACGTAGCGGCGGTTCTTCGCGGCAAGGTCCGGATTTGCGTTCACAAGGGCCTGACGCATCCTTTCGGCATGGTCGATGTCCTCGCAGAAGACAATTGTCTTGTCATAACGGTTCGTGGCCTTCAGGAGGGCAGTAATCTTTTCAGCGACAAGTTCCGTGCGCTTTTCAAGTATAAGGCTGCGGTCAAAATCCTTCTGGTTGTAGATGCGGTCCTCGATAAGCTTGCCGTATTTGTCCAGCTTGCCCTTTTCCGGTCGCCATCCGATGAGATCCTTGTCGATGTCGATGCGTATGACCTTGTACGGGGCGAGGAATCCGTCTTCGATGCCCTGTCTGAGGGAATAGACATAGACTGGATTCCCAAAATAACTGATATTGGAGATATACTTGGTTTCCCTTGGGGTGGCGGTAAGCCCGATCTGGGTGGCTGACGTGTAATATTCGAGGATTTCGCGCCAGGCTGCATCATCGGCTGCGCTTCCACGGTGACACTCGTCCACGACTATCAGGTCGAAGAAGTCCGGGGAGAACTGTTTGTATATGTTCTTCTCCTCTTCGGTTCCTGACACCGCCTGGTAGAGGGCGAGATAGATTTCGTATGACTTGTCTGTCTGACGTTTCACAATCTTGGTCATGGCCTTGCCGAACGGCTTGAAGTCGTTGGTCTTGGTCTGGTCGACGAGGATGTTCCTGTCGGCGAGGAAGAGGATACGTTTTTTTGTTCCGGACTTCCAGAGGCGCCAGAGGATCTGGAAGGCGGTATAGGTCTTGCCCGTGCCGGTCGCCATTACAAGAAGAATCCTGTCCTGACCGTTCGCTATGGCTTCTATTGTCTTGTTTATGGCGATATTCTGGTAATAACGCGGCGTCTTGTCGCTCCCATAGTCATAATAGTCCTGGAGGACGATTTTCTCTTCTGCCGTTTTGATTCCTTTCCAAGAACAGTATTTTCTCCAGAGTTCATAAGGAGATGGGAAATCTTCAAGGGAAAGCTGTATTTCGACGTTTCCGGAGGCGGTCTTGTCATGGAACATGAAAGCATCGCCGTTTGACGAGAATACGAAAGGGACATCCAGCATCTCGGAATAATCGAGTGCCTGCTGAAGGCCATCCCCTACCCCATTGGTGTTGTCCTTGGCCTCTATTATCGCGATTGGGATGTTGGGCTTGATGTAGATGATGTAATCGGCTCTTTTCGCCTTGCCCCTTGTGACCATCTTCCCGCGGACGATCACGCGGCCTTTAGTGAAGGAGACTTCTTCCCGTATCTGGGTATCAATGTCCCATCCTGCGCTTTTCAGGGCAGGAGTGATGAACTTCGTACAGATGTCGCGCTCGCTTAAGCTTTTCTTGTCCATTTATAAACCACCCCGAATATGAGCGTAACTATATACAACATGGGCTGGTTTTCAAGGAAAAGGATATTCCGGATGCAGGATACGGGATGATAGATGCAGGCCTTTGTGGTCCGCGAGCCGGGATCATGCCGGTGCTGATCAGATGGCCTTCAGTTCGGCGTCGGCAGGAATGTAGAGGGGATGAACCGGATAACCTTCCTTCGTCTTGCCCAGGCAGTGAAGAGTTTTATCATGGGATGAGAAAAGCTTGATCACTGCGTCGGATCTGCCAATATGCTTCCCGTGCGTTCCCCAGCAGGCGACAACAAGCGTGCATTTGTCGGATATCTCCTTCAGCCACCTGTCGTTCTCCGGTCCGGTGGGATCGGATTCCTTCTTCATTATCTTCGGATCCGTCGCCCTGAAGGCAAAGATATTGAGCATGTAGAAGCAGTTGAACTCGTGGGTAATGCAGAACCCCCTTATCCTCCTCAGCGTAGGATCCAGCTGCTGTTCGTCCGCGGTCGACGGATTGAGACCGATCCACATGCAGGCCTTCTCCGGCATCAGGTCGTCCCAGCGATGCTTCAGCACATACCTGTATTTCCTGTCAGGGGAGAATATGCAGTCATTGAACATAATATATTACCTTTTCGAGTTTGTTCCTGAATCAATATAGGATGAGTTTGTTTTGAAATCAAAACTAGTTTTCATGATAAGATTTCCTCGCACCCGCTTCGCTCAAGTCAGAGATCCCGGCCCTCTCAGGCGTCGGGTCCACAAAGCCACCAAGGTAATTTTTCTGACAGGATAACGGGATTAGGAAACTGATTGGAAAGAATCGGCTCTCCTCTGCGCAGGCAGAGGGAAGATATGCGGAAGATGCATGAGGGCAAAAACTCGTTCTTGCTCTCATGCATCTTCCGCATCACAGGGCGAACAAGTTCGCCTTGAGCCGATTCCATTACGAGAAATAGTCGGTGCTGGAGTCTGTGAAAGTCTGTGGCTGATTAACTTTGTGTCTCCGTGCCTCTGTGCGAGATAAATTCTTTCCTACCGGATCTGCGGCTTCCCTGGTCAATCAAAATGGGATATCATCGTCAACAGTGGTTCCCTGGATTTCCGCTTCATCAGGCAGCGGTGGACGGTCTTCATCAACCGAGGGAGCAGTTCCCTCTCCGCCCTTGATGCGGAACGCCTGAAGATTGTTGAAATAGCGCCCGTTGTATTCGCGTCCGCGGATATCAAACGTCACCGTGACCGTCTGGCCCTCCGTCAGCCCGTCAAGCAGATTGACTTTCTCCTGCACGCACTCCAGAACTATGTCCTGCGGATACTTGCCCTCCTTGACCGTCACCACGAACTCGCGTTTTGTAAATCCCTTGGCTCCGAATGTCTTCGCCTCCTGTATCAGCTTGATTACACCTGTCAAATCATATTGCATTACAATCTCCTTGGTTTTTATTTCATAAATGACAATAGATTCCATTTCCGCGACACGGCAAACCGCAAAAGGAATTTTTGATTGCATTATTCAGAAAAATTAAGGGATTTGGAGCATAAGGCCCGGCTTCGTAGAGAACTTCGCCGCGGCAATCTTCTCCATAGCTTTGCGGAGGGAGAAGATTGGAGTTGCCCTGTCATCCGACAGGGCGCTTCGCGAATCTGCATGGCACCCTCTGGGCCGACGTCGCAGGCCTTTGTGGTCCGCGAGCCGGGATCATGCCAGGAGCATAGACCCTTGACCTTCCCGAGACCCGCCTTGCGGCGTGCTCGGGACGCTCGGAGACTGCGTGGGAGAATAAAGGATTTGGAGCATAAGGGACTTGCCCTGTCATCCGACAGGGCGCTTCGCGAACCCTTGACCTTCCCGAGACCCGCCTTGCGGCGTGCTCGGGACGCTCGTGTACAATGCGTAGAGATTGAAAGAATTTGGAGCATAAGGGAGTTGCCCTGTCATCCGACAGGGCGCTTCGCGAA
>MHBH01000019.1 GCA_001804805.1 Lentisphaerae bacterium GWF2_49_21 | reverse complement strand
TTGAAGAAATAAATCATTGTTCTAATCAAAGTAATTTTAATTTAAAGTGTCAAATCGAAATCAGGACTTGACATAAAACAACCTATATTCCTCTTCGTACCATTTATTATATTCATTGATCACCGACTCGTCCTCCATGACTTCCGCGCCCAGGCGGATGATGAGGCGGTTTGGGAAATGCATCATGGGATCGAGCACTTCCAAGGCCTCTTTTGGCGGACATCTCTGGCAGGCTATGAGATATGCGATGGCGGAACTCCTTGAGATGCCGGCGGTGCAATGGACGGCGATGTTCTTCCTGTCAATCGACCAGTCGAGGATCCTCTGGACATGCTCCTTTGCCGGGACGATCCAGCCTTCCTCCGGGGCCCGGATGTCATCGAAATGTTCTACGATGATGTCCTTGTAGTTCTTGCGGTATTTCTCGAAGGCGTCGTATTCATCCGGGAACATGTTGGAGCTTCTGATGCTGACGATGTTGAAATCGCTCGGCCCCATCGAGATCCTCCGGGATATCTCTTCAATCCCCCATATCGTGATGTCAGCGTTCTTTTTCATGATGGAGAAAATAGGCTTCAGGTGCGGGAATTGCAAATTGGCCACCCGGCTACACTAAGAAGCTACGCCGTGGCAGGCAGACTTGAAGACACAGACTTGCTTGCCCACAGATAACTCAGATAAGAATTTTCTCTCACAAAGTCGAAGATCCCGGCCCCGGAGGGCGTCGGGAGCACAGAGACACAAAGTTAAGATTTAGTTGACAGGATAAGAGGATTTTCAGGATTATGGTAAAACCTTTACAAATGGGGTAATTATCGCTCGGTATTACCCCGTTTAGGCATATTGCATTACGTTGGATAATCGCTCTTTGAATTTCAATTGTCCTCAACGCCGAAGGTGTGAAATAACATAGCCTATGGTTTCAACCATAGGAAAAGAATCCCCAAAAATCCCATTCGCCCTGAAGGGGCGGAATAACTTAGTGTCATTGGGTTGAAAAATAATACGGCAAGCGCTGATTGCAAATTTCATTTAAAGTCAGATAAGGGGGGATGGCTTTTCTTAAGCCATGTCAGCACATCAATTTTAAATTCAACAACAAATTTGATTAACTCATTGGCGTCGGCTTCAGACGCTCCGCCGACATAGTCGTATTCGACAGTGTTCCTCTTTGTCCTGCACGTCTCAAGATAATCAGCATCTTTTTTCCTGTCATTGCCAAGAATCAGAGGCATTGCCTGTATTGTCCTGTAATGCTGCAGGTTCTTCTCTGGACGGTAACCTTCGGCATAGAGGAGTATGGTGCACAGCTTGAGAGCGGCGTTATAAGCGATACCAAATCTCCAGTCCGGGGATATTCCGCTCTCCGCATCGGCGATGTCCCGGTCAACTATTTCAAAGAGGTTTTGGATGTCCTCCCTGTTGCACTTGTGGAGGCGCAGCCATCCGTTATTCAGCCAGTCTCTTAAACTCATCCGGATCTCCTGTTATATAGATCTTTTCAGCGGTGGATATCCGTCTTATGAACGGATCCTTCAGTTTTGAACGTTTCTTATATTCTCCCACGGTGAGGACGTGTGGATTGATTTCTCTTCCAATAGCGGCAGAAGCACCGGACAGCATTGAAGAGACCTCCCTCAGCCCTATCTCGCCTATTATCATCAGATCGATATCGCTTTCAGCCTTTTCCTCGCTTCTTGCGAAGGAACCGAAGACAAAGGCGTATCTGATGTTCCCATGGTCCAGGGCGTTCCTGAGAATATCAACGAGTCCATACGTCTTCAGGACAATCCTGTGCAGATCCTCGTAAAGCGGATTGTTCCTGTTCGCCCGGTAGTAGACGCGGTTGCCGTCCTTGCGCCTTGTTACCAGCTCCATTCTGGTCAGTTTTCTCATTTCCTGTTGGACAGGTGCAATGGTCAGGTGGGAGCGCCTCTGGATTTCACGGAGGTGCAGCGGTTTGTCTGAGACACCGAAAAGCATCCGGAAGATCTCGGCCCTTCCTCTTGACGACAATATTTCAGATAGCATATTCATTATTGTTCTCTTATACAATACAATCGTATTGTTTAACAATACAACGGTGTTTTGATATTTCAAGTATTTCCATTGCAGGAATAAAAGGAAAAAGGGAAGCCTCTTCTCCGCTCTTGTAGACTCCGGTCTGATTCCCCGGCTCGACGGCAATTTCCTCGGCCATCAGTGATGAAAGCACCAGAAGGAAATAAACCATAACGGCAGATGAAATAATTCTTTTCACAATTGTTACTCCAGTTTTATTCGGTGTAAAAGGTACAAAAATGAATGGCGCTAAGATAAGGCTTTTTTGTTGGAGTTCACAGCTTTAGCGTGGCATTGTTTTAAGCCTTAACTTAGTGTCATTAGGTTGAAAAATAATACGGCAAGCGCTGATTGCAAATTTCTGCCAGACGGCCTGAACCATTGACACCGGCATCCTGACATCGACGCTAAAGAAGAACGGCGCGAGCCTGGAATGAGCCCATCGACTGGTGATGCATGGCATGTAAAGACGGAAGTTATCTCACCACGAAGCACACGAAGCAACTAACCGCTGATGCACGCTGATAAACGCAGATAGGATGTTCTCGCACTAAGGAGCCAAGCCACTAAGTAAACCAATCAGCCTCTAGATGACTTCCAGAAGGTAAAATATGTTTGCCGCAGGCAAACGAACTTTCGCAGAAAGTTCATGGGCTGGAAACAAGGATTACACGGAAACGGATCGCTTCCGTGTAATCCTTTTCCTCAGCCCATATTTTATTTATCTGAGCTAATCTGTGTAAATCTGTGGGCGAGTCTGTCTGATTCCCCTTGGTGACTTAGTGGCTCTGTGCGAGAAGGATTTGGCTGTGTTAATCCGCGTTCATCTGCGGTTGATTTACTTCCGGAGCTTCATCACATCGCAGACCACCATGCGGTGATCCGAATACACTGTCCGTACCGCCATGCATCCGATGCTTTTAAGATCCTTGCTCAGCCATATCTGGTCAACCCTGATGACAGGCATTTCATTGAGGCCTGTGTGCCCCCAGCCAACTCCGTGCTCCCTGAATGAGTCATGGAGACGTGGCTTGAGTTCGGATAGGATCCCGTCATATCCGGGAACATTGAAGTCGCCTCCGAGTATTACCGTCGCTTCAGGATTTTTTGAATTGAGCTTTGACATCAGCTCGGAGAGATATTTCCGTCTTTCCCTGTCCAGTCCCGCGCATTCCTGCCATGCCTGATAGTACAACAGGTCATATCTGAGGGAAGGGGCAATAAGGTGTATGCTTACAACCTCCAGTGCAGTCCCGTCCTGAAGTTCCACATGGGCCCGTGTATGGTGTATTGACCTTCTTTCAATCTCGTCTCCCTGGTCTATGCATCTGCCTCTTGCGAGTATCGCAGTGTCGTGACCGCAAACCCATCCTCCTTCCTTGCCGAAAAATTCTTCGGCCAGTGACGGCATGCGGCTGATATACGGGCTTTCCTGCAGGAGGACAATGTCTGGATCCCACGCTTTCGCCTCCTGCGCCACCCTTTCCTGTCCCACGCTGCAGTTGATGGAAACGATTCTTATGACACCATTCTTCAGTCCGGAATCTTTTCTGGATTGTGTCGGATGATGTCTGAAGAGGCGTATCGGATAAGATGTTTCGTCGGCGAAGAGTCCCAGGAAGAGAATCCATGCGATTAGGATGGGAAGGCCTGATTTCTTCCAGCCGTAATTGTTTTTCAGGGTCCCAGCCAAAACTCCAAGAGCAGCCCAGCACCAAGGAGGCCACATTGTGAACGCGCTTGCCCAGTCCCACTCGAACGCATACAAGACTGACGCGAACAGGCACAAAAAAGCAGACGCAACCAGCAGGAAGTTGACAGGCAGCTTCCCCAGCTTGTAGTTCTTCAAATTGATTCCATTAAGCGTCATATGAAATTCCTGTAACGGAACCTACCACCGTACCTCAGCGTATTCAAAAGCCTCATGCTATTTTTCCTAAATGCAACCTTTAGGTAGTTGCAGGTGGACTGCTCCACTCTAAATTAATAGTCGGAAGGAGTTGCTGTGAAAAAACTAAGATACGCTGAAGCTGAAAAGATGCTGATGGACTATCTCGGGCAGAAATATCCGGAATTCATCAAGCATCCTGAAATCAAGGCAATCGTCAGCCATTTCCTGCGAAATCCGCAAATCCGCCCACCGTTTATGTCCAGGGAGATTTATGAAAATTCTCTCAGTTTATTCAAAAAGCATTTTAAAAAGGGATAAATTCGAGTAAATTTGTGTAAACATGAAAAGAGCACCTGCCTATGGATGAGCAATTAAGATGTGGCTGGGAATCTGACTTTCCAACTTTTAAAGAAACTTCTGCCCAAAAGATAAAAGAATCTCTGGAAACATTTGTTGCAAAACCCGGAAAAGAACAAATTCGTGCTTGGTCTGATTCTATCCCTCCTCTTCAGCAGGAAGTAAAGGAAATTCTTAAGAACCTCGAGTATGCCAAGGGATATTCAACGATAATGGAATATGAGTTGCCGATGGAATCCCGGCGTCCTGACGTAATTCTATTGACTAATGGATATGTAATTGTTTTGGAATTGAAAGGGAAGAAGTATCCTTCACAAGCCGACTTAGATCAAGCTGCCGCTTACGCACGAGATTTGCGTTGTTACCACCGAGAGTGCGAGAATCGACCAGTAATTGCTGTATGTATGCCAATGTTAGCCAGGGGTTATATCGACGAACAGGATGGGATACATATTATAGGTCCAGATGTTTTAGATTCTTTTGTGGTTTCTCAGCCAGATCATAAGTCAGCTGCACCATTATCTCGGAATGCCTTTCTGGATGAATCTGCATATCGTCCATTGCCAACACTTGTTAAAGCTGCAAGAGAGTTGTTCCGTGACAAAGAACTACGAACCATAAAGCGTGCAGCCGCGGCAACTGATCCAGCTGTTCAGGAGATTACACGTATTATCCATGAAGCAGCTGAAACAAAGAGTAGAAGATTAATTTTATTGACTGGAATTCCTGGGGCAGGTAAAACATTAGTTGGACTTCGTATAGCCCACGCTCATTTTCTTGATGACTTGTCAATTCCCAGAGATGATGGTCGTCCAACAGCTCCGGCAGTATTCCTTTCAGGCAATGGACCTTTGGTAGAAGTTCTCCAGTATGAGTTAAAGGGTGCTGGCGGCGGCGGGCGGACATTTGTAAGAGGTGTGAAGGAATATGTCAAGTCGTATTCACGAAATCTAAATAAGATACCTCCTGAGCATGTGCTAATTTTCGATGAAGCTCAAAGAGCGTTTGATGCTGAACAGGTGATGGCAAAACACGAACCAGTCCCAGGTCTGACAATCGGCAAGTCTGAGCCAGAACACTTTGTTGAATTCTCTGAAAGAATTCCCCAGTGGTGTGTCGTGATCGGATTGATAGGCTCAGGACAAGAGATTCATATAGGAGAGGAAGCGGGAATTGAACAATGGTGTAAGGCCATTATTGGCGCAAAGAATTCGAGCTCATGGCAGGTTCATTGTCCCCCTGCAGTTCGTCCGGCATTTGAAAGCATAGCTCCTCAGTTGAAAGTATCTGAGAGCCTAAGTTTGAACAAGGAAATCAGATTTCACTTATCTGAAAAGATACATCAATTTGTGGATGGGTTGTTAGGCAATTCAGATTTTCTCGAGTGTGCTGAAATAGCAAAGAATCTTGAAAGAAGCGGATATCATCTTCGTATCACGAACGATTTGGAAGTTGCAAAGGAATATTTAAGAGAGCGATATTCTGAACACAAGGAAGCCAGATATGGAATGGTTGCATCATCAAAGGATAAAATGCTTCTTGAATATGGAGTTAAAAATGACTTCCAGTCAACTAAGCAAGTTAAATATGGGCCATGGTATTCAGATGATGAAGTAGCCCTTGGGGGGCATTCATGTCGTAATCTAAAATCTTGCGTAACGGAATTTGGCGCGCAAGGATTAGAGCTTGATGCCACTTTGCTGGGATGGGGAACTGATTTTATCAGAAAGGATGGAAGATCAGTCTTGTCCTAAATAGCTTTTAAAAAAGCGTGACTCCTTTTGGGGATATATAATATCTCCAGAAGTTAAACAGAAAGGAGTCACGAGGATATGA
>MHBH01000018.1 GCA_001804805.1 Lentisphaerae bacterium GWF2_49_21 | reverse complement strand
GCTTGGTATATTGTTTAACCAATATACGGGGTCAGCACAGGGGACTTGAACCCCATTAGTTCGCGCCCATGCCGGGCGTACACTAATTCCATGCATCCAACCCCGCATCCGCGGGGTGGATGATAGATGGGCGTTCCGCAATAGATGATGGGCTGCCTTCGGCCGACGACTGACGACTTGTTCCTATTACGCCTTCCTATACGCCGGTCCCATCGCGCGGACTTGCTCGAGCATGGTCTTGCGGTTCGGTTTCCAGCATTTCATCCAGGTTGTCATCAGAAGCCCTTTGCCGTCGGCTTTTTCCAGGGCCTTGATGAATCCTTCCACCTGTGCGGCATCCCTGCCGGGCGCACCCCAGACTTCAAAGCCCTTTGATGCTGTCAGCTTGATCTGTTCCGCAGGGACATACCTGTAGTTCCAGACTATATGGACAATGTCCTTTGGAATCTTGTCGAGGGCGTTTACTATTTTCTCGACAAAGACGAATCCGCTCGCATAATTGATCGCCGAATCGTTCCAGATCATTGTGCGGAGCTTCCTCTTCTTCAGCCCGTCGTGCAGGATCTCTATTGCATCAACATACTGCGTATATGATCTGTTGTGGTCTTCATCCATCCCGACATGGAAGAATCTCCTTGGCTGGCAGACGTCGCCGACCTCGTCGATCAGTTCGAAGGCCTTTTTCCAGTAGACCGGTTCCTCGAAATCCTCGAACCATGTTGAATCAGGCCTTCTTATCCAGTTGTCATGCCTGCTGATCTCGCTTTTCGAGAAGTTCAGTTTCGGTACGATTTCAAGCCCTGCGCTTTTCGCATGAGCCACGAGACGTTTCAGATCCTTCATAGGAATGGAATATTTCCGGGCAAGCTCAGGATGCGACTTGTACCTGACGCCGTCCGAACAGCCGATGAAGAGGATCTTGAATCCTTCCTCTGCTAGCGCATCGACAATTTCCATTCCGACTTTCAGGTCGAAAGGTTTTTCCGTCTTTTTTGTCAGACACCACCGGGGATCGTAATGTGTCAGGTGTAGCAGGTAGCCCTTGTCCATAATAATAACCTCCTATCTCTCACAAAGGCACAGGGCCACAAAGAGTCTTTTCCCGTAGGATAATCCCTTTGAGGCTTTGTGCCTCTGTGCGAGAAAATCTTTTATATTTATTTCAGGCGGACTTTATGATCTTCCGCATTTCCTCGATGTACTGCGGGAATGCGACTTCAGGTTCCTCAAGCTCCTTGTGCCATCTCTTCTCCCATTCAAGGGTCAGATAGCCGGAGTATCCGCCCTTCTTGAGACAGGAGACGATTTCCTTCAGCGGGATGTCGCCTTTTCCGAGGAGCGTATATTTGTGTCCGCCCTTATCGTCGGTTGCGATGGAGTCCTTGAAATGCGTGTAGCGGACTTTGTTGCCAATGTTCTTCCACGTTGTGGCTGGAGCTTCTCCGCCCATGCGGTAGGGATGGTGAACATCCCAGAGAGCAAATATGCGTTCTGAGCCTACGTTGTCGAGCAGGGCCTTGAGCCTTGAACTGTCAATCCACTCATCATGTGTCTCAATGATGATATTGGCCTTGGCGCCGGCAAGGGCCTTCACCATGGCCTTGACATTTTCAGTGGCTATCTGGAGGGCCTTGTCATAAGGAGTCCCGTCAAGTTTTCCTCCGAATATCCTGACGTACGGGCTGTTCAGTCCGTCGGCTATCTTTACATATTCCTTCAATTCGTTGAGGCATTTGATCCTGTCCTCGTCGTTTTTCGAAAAGGCCCTGGCGGAAGATGAGACGGCTGAAACTTCAAGTCCGCTCTTTTCGATTGTCTTTCTGGTCTCCTTGATTCCTGATGTGAATTCCGGAAGCTTGAAGAGTTCGACTTCCGAGAGATATCCGCGGAAATCAATTCCGTCGTATCCAAGTGTCTTTGCGGTTGACAGGATCTTCTGCAGATCCCAGGTCGGGCATCCGAGCGTGGTAAAGGCAAGTTTCATCTGTGATCTCCTTTTGTTGTATCATCTACTATGCAATAAGGAAAAAGATTTTGCAATATGCATGGGTAAACAAACTCGCAAGTAGATGCCCAGTTGCCTATGGACTTGGCTGCGGAGGTGGATGCGGATTTTCAGGGGCCTGCCTTGATTCTCCGGGAATTCCAGTCTATTCTATCAGGATCATGAAAACAGAAGTCTTATCATTTGCAGGACCGTGCCTGCGGATTGCAATACTGATGGGGGTTGTCCTTTCAGGAGTCCAGATCCTCCAGGCGCAGACATCTCCAAACTCCGGCTCCTCAGTCTCTCCTGATAAGACGGTTTCAGCCACTCCCCAGGAAATCAAGAATCTGGTCTCCGAACTCGGTCACGATGAATACTCGAAAAGGGAGGATGCCACGCGTCGATTGACTGCACTTGGTGAAATCGTTGCGCCATACCTCCAGGATGCTGTCAAATCCACTGATCCGGAAGTGCGGATCAGGGCCCGCGGCATAATGCTGAAGATTGGCGCCGCTGACATAGACAAGGTTGACCCGGAGAATTTTCAAATGGTGGATACGCTTCTCACTCCGGTGATGAGCAGCGAGCATGCCAATCTGGTCACCATTGTCAAAATGGGCAGGAACGCCGCACCTTCATTGGTCCGGATCTGCAGGGAGGGACAAGGTGCAAAACCGATCTATTCAATGATTGCCCTTACCCGCATTGCCGATCCCCGCTCCTTTCCCGCGCTGGCGGAAATGTTCCAGGATACACGGATCAACAACGCCATGTTCGGTTATGTCGCCACGATCAAGGATCCTAGAATGCTGTTTCATCTCATCAAGGCGTGGCAGCAGCACGGGGAAAACGCCTCTCCGGAGCTCCGCAAGCAGGTCGCAAGGATGGCCGGGACCGAACTCGGGGACGATCCGAAAAAATGGATGGAGTGGTACATGGATAAATATTCCGACAAGCTGAAATAGTGTTTCATCCATATGTGACTTGTCTGCCTGCATGGGACGGCTAATCCGGGGCTCAGGCTTTTATTTATAATAGAAGGAACTATATTGTAGGAAAGCTGTATTGATAAGGGGCGTTGCCATATGGCGGAAATAATTTTCTTATGTGAGAAGTGCGGAATAAGCATAGAGGCGAACGATTCCCTCTGCGGGGGTACCGCCGTATGTCCCAACTGCCAGAACGAAGTGCGTGTCCCCGCGCCACTGCTGCAGGAGGGGCTTGACCTGAATGGTTTTGTCCTGGAAAAACTTCTCGGAGCCGGCGGCATGGGGCAGGTCTGGCTCGCCAACCAGACGGCCATGGAGAGGAAGATCGCCCTCAAGATACTCGATCAGAACCTAGGGAAAAGCAAGGAGTTCGTCGAAAGGTTCCTCCGCGAGGCCAAGAATCTCGCAAAACTCGCGCATAACAATGTCGTCGCCGCGATCGATGCAGGATACAGCAGGGGCATTTATTACATGGCGGTCGGATTTGTCGACGGATATGAGCTCGGGCAGAAGCTTGACGAAGTGAAGACTCTTCCTGAAAAGCAGGCCATTGAAATCACAAGGGGGATCGCTGAAGGTCTCTGCTACGCCTGGAACAAGCACAAGATAATCCACAGGGATATAAAGCCAGCGAACATCATGATTGACAGCGAGGGCATCCCCAAGCTCATGGATCTTGGCATATCAAAGAGCATGGGGGAGGACAGGTCGCTGACAATGACCGGTGTTGTCATCGGGACACCATACTATATAAGTCCGGAGCAGGGCAAGGGAGTAAAGGAAATAGACTTTCATGCAGACATTTATTCGCTCGGCGCCACATTATATCATGTCGTTACTGGTGAGCTGCCCTATAACGGGCCAACCACGATCAGCATAATCACGCAGCATATAACCGAACCTTTCCCCCCGCCCCAGGAGAGGAATCCGGCAGTCTCGGATCAGTGTGCCGCGCTGCTCGAAATAATGATGGCGAAGAAGCCTGAAAAAAGGCAGCAGAGCTGGGAGGCGGTAATAAAGGATATGAACAATGTCCTTGAAGGCAAGTTCCCGGAATCAAAAAGGCCGGCGACTGGAGAGACGCTTGTTACAAGGAAAGTGTCTGGCCTGCAGAAGACGGCAAGCACGCAGGCTCCGAGGAAGACATCGATGGAAATGCCTCCGCTTCCGCAGCAGGTTCCGGTGAAGGCTGCCGATGCGAATATGATGAAAACCATGATTGTCGTGCTCTCCTGCGTGTCAGTTGCAATCGTGCTGGGGATTGTCATGATAATTGTCCGTTCCATGGATAAACCAGTTGTTTCCAGGACGCAGGATATGCCCAAGACTACAATAGAGGAAACGAAAAACATTCCGCCTGCGGTAGTAGTACAGCCGGTTGCAACTCCTCCTCCCGTAAATGTCGCCGTTCCGCCGGTGACGGAGAGCAAGCGTGAGCCTGTCAAGCCTGTCCCGGAGAAGGTGCCTGAGCATGAGAAGGCTCCTGAACTTGTCAATATTCCCGACAGGCCGCTCCCCAGGCTCCTTGAACCCCTGCCAATTAATGACCAGGACGGATTCGCGATCAATGAAAAGCCTGAAGAGAAAGCTCCTGCCGGGGCTCCGGAACAAAAGGAGAAATCAGCGATCGACAGGTTGTTGTCGGATCTGCAGGCTCTGAATCCTGAAATGAGGATTGAAGGCATAAGGATTGATATTGATGAAAAGGGCGTCTGGAAGATAGATTTGAACGACAAACCGGTGCACAACATCTCCCCGCTGACCTCCCTCCAGATCAGCTTCTTGAACCTTTCGCGCACCGGGGTCGGCGACTTGAATGCCCTGAAGAATTCAAAGATAACCGATCTCTATCTCGACTGGACGAATGTCACCGACCTGAGTCCGTTGAAAGGGATGCCCCTGAAAACCCTCAGCCTGAGCGGAAGCCAGGCAAGGGACTTCTCCGTACTGAAGGACATGCCGCTTGAAAACCTCAACCTCGGTGATTCGAACGTGAAGGACATCTCCTTCTTGAAGGGCAAGCAGCTGAAAATACTTTCATTGAAGAGGACAGATGTCAATGATCTTGGTCCGTTGAAGGGGATGAAACTGCAGCAGCTGTCGCTCTTCGAGACGAACTTCAAGAGCTTCAAGCCGATCGAGGACATCCCCCTTGAGTGGATACTCATTTCCCCGAGAATCCTCAATCCGGACATATATAGGACATTGAAGAAGATGAAGACCTTGAAATTCATTTCTCCTGGTCCTGACTTCAAACTGTCCGCTGAGGAATTCTTCAGGAGGTTTGCATGGGCGGAAAAAGGACAGCAGCCGCAGCCGTTTGGCGGTCCGGGCTTCAGGCCGCCTGGAGAGGATAATCCGCAGCCCTGACGTGTCTTGATACTGCCCGCAGCATATTGCCCTCCTCATTTTACCCGCTTTTTATTTGATATTTCCCCTTCGACTGTGTGTTTGTGCTACGAATAATGATGTCAATAGTGAATTAGTCATATTCCATAAAAAGCAATTCAGAATAAAATGGGTGTAAAATAGAAATTTATAATTAAATATAATATTTTGCTTGACAAGTTGAATTTGCGGAATAGTATATTGAATAAATCACTTTTAAGCGAGCGTTTTTATCGGTTTTTCTGGATTCCTATGCCAATTGAACAGCCCTTGACATCAGAGGGTGCCCTGTGATAAGATTAAAAAGTGGAAGAGCGGGAGGCGGGACATATGAGGAAATTCAACTTGATCAAGTTGACTGATGCTGGATCCAGGATGCAGGATGATGGCATTTCCGATTGCCGATTTATGATTGGCGATTTGAATCCAAGCGCTGAAATCAAAAATGTATTTACCTTGATCGAGCTGTTGGTTGCCTGCCAGCCGAAGTTACCCGTTAGGGGACGTAGGCCAATTCAAACAAAGTTTACTTTGATTGAATTGCTTGTGGTAATTGCGATCATCGCAATCCTTGCCGCGCTGCTTCTTCCAGCGCTTAACAACGCAAAGGAGACTGCAAGGAAATCTGTGTGCGGGGCAAATCTCAAGGACATATCTTCAATAACTTTTGTGTTCGTGTCCGACAACAAGGAAAGGTTTCCGGGATACCTAACTGGCGGGGGAGCGGTTGGCGGCCTCTCATGGACGCATATCCTCAACTCCAGATATTATACCAATTCCCTCAGCCAGCACAGGATTCCCTACCGTCGTGACACTGCAGGTACGCTCTACTGCCCTTCCAAGCCTCCCCTTTCCGGCGATTATTCGAGATATTACAGATTGAACTACAATGCCGCCGGCGGAGCAAATTGGGGGGCAAATCCTCCGCAGGGGCAATATGGCGAAGTACAGGAGCTCGGAGAGTTCGGGGACTTGGGCTGTGTCTTCTTCAGCCTTGGCGCAAAGATAAGCCTTTTCAAAAGGACCTCGACCCAATACCTCTTCGCTGAAACTGAAGATGCAAGTGATTATTCCAAGGCAGTCTTCCCCTACGGGACAAACACGCTGGACTCCACCGGGATCTCGGCCTGCGGAAAAGCATATTCGCTCAGGCATGTCGGCAGAAGCGGCAACCATGCTTTCATGGACGGCCATATCGAATCGCGAGGATTAACCAGCGATGAGCTTAACAAGCAGGAGAACTTCGAGCCCTGAACTGTTGCTGACAATCCAATCACCTGACACCTGACACCTTCTTAATACTTCCCATACTTGTGCGCAGTCTCATACATTGCGACGACATTCTCCAGCGGTGAATTGTCCTGGAGGCAGTGCGTAGGCGCGAAGCAGTATCCGCCTCCCGGCATCATGATCTCGAGGGTCCGCCGGCAATCCTTGATTGTGTCCTCAGGAGTTCCGAACGCGACAGGTCCGCCAGTGCTTATGCATCCATGATACGCGAGCCTGTTTCCGAAAGTCTTCTTCAGATATTCCGGTGACATGTTTTTCGCCTCGGGCTGCAGGGTGTCGACCATCGAAATCCCCATCTCAATGAAGTCCTCATATGCCCAGCTGCTCGATCCGCAGGAATGGATCATCACCGGGATTTTATAACTTTTCGCCAAGTCGACGAACTTCTGATGCAAGGGACGGATCTGCTTGCGGAAGAGCTCCAGGCTGATAAGCGGTGAATGCTGGCTGCCAAGATCCTCTCCCAGCCACAGGAAGTCGATTCCGCCATCTGCCGCCTCGAGTGAACGACGGACTATTTCGAGCTGGATGTCAACCCTGCGTCTTGCAAGAAGAATTCCGGCAGGATCGTCAGTTATCAGGTCGACCATTGTCTGTTCGACGCCGCGCAGCATCCCGTTCATGTTGATGATGTCGCCGGTTCCTGCTCCTCCGGCATAGACTGCATATGCACGATGTGTCCGGCATTGCTCCTTGATCTTTGTGTAGTCGAAATGATCGGGATTCGGCATCGGCCATGCAGCTATTTCCTCCTCCGTTGCTTTTTCAAGAGGGAAGTCGCAGTAGTCCCAGTAACCTCCCGTCTCATGCTCGACCCACATGCGGTGGATGCCCCAGTTGTCAACGAGCACCTTCCTTGCCGGGATATCCTGATGCAGCTTGGAACCGGTATAGGAGGCGCCGACTCCGCGGAAGTCGACTCCAAGCGCCTTCTGAAGCCCTTCGCCGTCATCGGCCTTCAGCCCGAAATGTTCCTTGAGCTTTTTGTCGATTCCGGGATTGGCGGAGTAGTTCACCGGCACCCTGTCGGTCTTTTCATGTCTGAAAGTCCTTAAAACCCTTTCCTTGGAACTGAGCTTGTCGCCGTATGCAAGAGTTTTCATGGTATTCTCCTTGTTTGCGATTATATTATCAGTATAAACAATGCGTTAAATGGATGAAATTATAAATATTTGTAATATATTGTCAATAATAAAGAGTGTGGTACAGGCATCTCGCCTGTAATTTGTCTTTGCTTTATTAATTCATAATTACAGGCGGGACGCCTGTATCACATTCTCTAAGACAATATTTTCAGACTGGAGAATAATTTATGCTCTCAAAGAGGAGGGTCCGTAGACCCAATCCATCCTCCCCTGCTTCCATCGTGGCATATGCGAATCATGCGACGATCGCGCCCGGAAAAAGACTCGGGGAAATGCATGTGATGAGCAGGATGCTCTTGTGGTGCCGGGCAGGGGAGGGATATGTAACGGTAAATGACGGGGGAAATGTCCTTGCTCCAGGAGACATGATGTTCATGCCATGGGGGCACAGGATAAGATATTTCAACAGTTCAAAGGAGCCGTGGCGTGTTTCCGGAATACACATAATTCCCGAGCTTCCTCCAGGTTCTCCATTTGAATACAAGGTAAGGCACAGGGACGGAGAACTTATTAAAGGCGGGGAATTGAGGAAGGATGCAAATCTTGGAAAAGTCCTGAGAGGCGTCCTCAAGGGTCGGCTCGTATATCCCAGCCCGCTGTCCCATCTGGCTGAATACACGGTCGGACTTTTCATAAGAGGGAATCAGACGGAGCCGCAGTCGAGGATGCTTGCCGGTCTTATACTGCGCGAAATCGAATATAACATCCTCAATCCGCAGGTTTCTACTGCAAGTCTTCCACTTCCTCTTGTGAAGATCTGTGACTTTATTGAAGAAAGGCTCGCTCAGAAAATCACATTGCAGGATCTCGTGGAAGTCGGCAACAGCAGCCCGGCCACTGTCTGCAGGATTTTCTCCAGGCATCTCGGGATGCGGCCTTTCGAGTGGATCAACAGGAAAAGGATTGACAAGGCCTCTGAGCTTCTCCTGTCAACGGACCTGAGGATCGGCGAAATCGCGGAGAAGGTCGGTATACCCGACTGCTATTATTTTTCAAAACTGTTCTCGAAGATCAAAGGCATGCCCGCCGGAAAATTCCGCAGTGAAAATTTCTCGGTGATTTGAATTCATGTCTGATTAGGGAGGGAAGAAAATTCCAAACTAAGAAAAGAACAGCTCTTGCGAGCTTAACTACGAACGAATGCAACTATTGAATATGTTTGTAGTCAACGTCGCAAGACGTGTTCTTGATTGTCAGCAGTTAAGACACGTAAGGGCTGTTCCTGTATTTGTTTGAAAATTGGAACTTGTCATGATGTAAATGCAGTGTGCCACTTTCTTCATTCGAAGTTGGAAGTTCGACCTGTCCGCCATAGCTTCTCAGCGACGGGGTACGGTGGATGTTCATGTCTCATTCTTCAATCACCACTACCCAGTCCTTGAAGTATGGAACGATGGGAATCTTCCAGCTGCCTGCAGAGTCGGGTTTTATTTTTTCGATTTCATATTTCTTTCCAGTCCGGGGATCCCAGAAGAATGCATTGTATTGGATGCGTGTTGACAGTGACGAGACCATCATGGGCTCGGCCCATGGGGTAGGTGGATTATATATGTAAATGATTCTGACGACTCCTGGGATTCCAGCTGCAAATGGCAGATCCTGTTTTTCAGGAGTGCCAGGGGGCGTCACCCAGTCCTGGCGTGGTTCGAATTTCCACCATTCATATCGCGAAAGGAATTTTCTCGCCAGGCCAAGCTGGAAAGAGCCGGGCAGTCTGCTGGCCTCCTGCCACGGGGTGATTCCCCAGTTACCACCGTGTGGTGAAGGTCCATATGGATCCTTTTCGGTATTCACCTGCCATATTCCGTTCGCCCCGTACGTGTGGCCGGCTGTACCGGAAAGGAGCGCTGACCAGAATGTCAGACGCTGCACATCTTCATGCGAGTGGTGGAATATCCCCTCGTAGTTGACCTCGCCGACAAGCACCGGCATATGCGGCTGCCTCTTCCTTTCCTCAATGACAGTCTTGACCGTGTATGGAACGGTTTCATATCCGGAATGGCCTGTTTGGAGCATGTCAAAGTCAAGAAGGCTGTCATCGGCTATCTGATTTCTTCCGATGCGGGTGGGGTGGATGGTGACCATGTGTTTTACTGGATCCGTGTTCCTGATGTATTTTACAAGCTCCGTCCATCCCTCATGCTGCGTCTTCCTGTCGGCATCCTTGTCTTTTGAAAGATAGTAAGGCATTTCCGCTTCACCAGCGGCGCACCAGACCACGGGATATGCCGACCATCTCGCAATCAGATATCGCCAGTGCTTCTTGAGCTTTTCGGTCCCTAGCTTGGCAAGATAATATCCCCAGCATCCGACGATGCACGGGACAAGCCCCTGCTGGACAAGCCAGCCAATCCTCTGGTCGGCCTTGTCAAAATACGCCGGATTTATCCTGGAATAATTCTTTTCCCATGGAAAGCCGGCTTCGTTCTCGCCGCGCTTGTCGAAGGAGTCCATGTCAGGATAAATTCCCGCGACGATCTGGATTACGGAGAAGCCCTTTCTTACTCGGTCTGCTGTGAGTTGTTTGAAATCTGTCGGCCATGACATCCGTTTGCTGAGTGCGAGCCACCAGGTGTCACCGAGCCAGAAGAACGGAGTGCCGTCCTCATGTTCGAAAGTCCTTTTTGAATCCGCTACACGGAGATTCCCGTGTTTCAAAAGAAGATTTTTCCCTTTGTAAGGAGAAATCTTGAGAATTGCTTTTTTTCCGTGGAGGCTGTGGTTGATCTTGTCGGAGCAGACTGATTCGAGCTGATAAGATCCGGGTTTCGGAGCTGCGAATCTCGCACGCCATTCATTCTTTCCAGCCCAGAAACATGGAATCCGGTATTTGTCGCCGTCCGGTGCGCTGACAATTACATCCAAGTCGACATCGTTGAACGGATCGGAGTATTTTTTAGAGGATCTATAGTTCCATTCAAGCGGTTCACGCTGGATGCCCGGGATGTTTTGGCGCTCTCTTTTATCTTTCATGGCAACTCCATTTTTTAGGATTTTTATAACACATTGATCAAACTGATGCTAGTTTTCAGATGGTGGCTGGCCGTCCTCATCTAGTTCGTCGTCATCAAATGGTTCATCCTCTTCTTTCTGGAATCTGAACCGTCCGAGGATGGTATACATCAAGGCCGGACCGCCAATGATCACCAGTCCGATAAGTGCGTTGACGGGATTTGCCTCGCCCCGGGACTTCGGTTTTTTGAGCATCCAGTCATTTTCAGCCAGTTCGGACAAGGCGTATGCGACATAGGCAAGGAAGACTGTTGCGCTGACAACTCTGAAAGCCCAGCCAAAGCGTGAAGGATTGAACATGCCCAGTATCAAAAAGATCCCGATGATAGATAAGGCCACCATGATTATTACAATCCCGACATTCCACTTGGGGATGAGGAACGGCAGGGTGACCAGGAAGAGCAGGATCATTGGAGACAGGCTCCAGAATACGAAACGGCTCCCGCCGAAGAGTGCTTTCCCAAATTCCGACATTTTATCCTTTCAGTAGCGTTCACCTGTCATCCACACCGTGGATGCGGGATTGGATGAATGGAAATTGTTAAAAAACATATCTTTTCTTTATGTCAGGCGCTTTGGCGTGACTTTGGACTGCGGCACTCCTGTGCCGCTTTGCATTTATTTCCAATTCTATCTGAATTCAGAATCCAAAGCGGCAGGGGGCTGCCGCAGTCCAAAGATTCGCTCTCGCTCATCATAATACCAATTGAATCAGGAACAATCAATCATTTCTTCGATTCTTAACGCTAAGGCCTATTGAACGGTACTCCGGTTCGGTGAGGCCGTATGGTTAAGTTTTATTTGATCTCCTTTATTAATTTTAATCAAGCCAAGGAGATGTTTCCAAATGCCAAGAAAGTTTTACAGTGGGGACAAAGTAAAAATTGCTTTCTCTCAATAAATCCAAATCCTTTTGTTTTCACCCAAATAAATTTCAACTCCTTCTTGCAGTGAGGACAAATAGGATAAACATTGTCTGGAGCTTCTACAACATCAATTTTCTTTGCCATTTTATCTCCTATACTTAATATTATTATGCCACATGTTGGAAAACTATATTCAATTACGCTGAAACAGCGGTTTTGACGATATTTCGTTGCTTAAGTGATACGTATGAATGAATCTTGGAAACCCCGGAATAGATTGTTTTTATCAAATCCATTTATTGTTATCTTCCTCATTATTAAGTAATTTACAACGGCCTTGTGGCAAATTCAAGATTCAATTATTTTAACCCAAGGCAAGGTCATTATACAGTTATGCCACATGTGGCATAGACTTCGGGAAAAGGGGGTAAAAGCAACAACCGAGATGGACGGGGATGAGGTAGGTACGGGCTTTAGCCTGTACCAGCATTTTGTAATTTTTTAAGAGTTAAGAATGGTACAGCCTAAAGGCCGTACCTACTGACTTAATACGCCTCCACAAGTTCAATTGTCTTCTCGTAATTCCTGAGTGTCAGTTCGGAGAGAACACGACCGTATGGACAGGCCGACGGCATCAGGACGAATCCTCTTCCTTCACCTGCAGTTCCTTCCATCAGCGCCTTATCTATTTTCTTCTCGAAGAGGTTCGTCGGCATCGTTTCAATGTCGCTGATCTCGAGATTTCCGAAGAGGACAAGTTGTTTTCCATAATTCTTCCTGACGTATTCAAGTTCGACATCGCCTTGTCCGGGCGGCTCGATCGGGTCAAGGCCCATGGCGCCTGTTTCAACGATAAGGTCGAGGATGTTCTTCAGGTTGCCATGCGAATGGATTCTTGCAAACCCTCCGTGTTTATGGATTGAATAGACCATCGGTTTGTCATAGGCGACCACATAATCATTGAAGAGGTCTGGAGGCAGATATGGTGCTGAAGCATATTCCGGTCCGTAGATCCGCCAGAGACGTCCGGGAACTGCTTTCGCGACTGCTTCGGTCCTCGCATGGAGATAGGTGGCGAAACGCTGCAGCAGCTTATGGAAGAGCTCTTGCTCGGTCAATGCGGTGACAGTGTAGTCAGCCATGTCAAAAAGAGAAGCCGCAGAGCATAACGGATCTCCTGTGTCGAGCATTACAATCCCGGTGTCCCCCAGCAGTTTTTCAGTTTTTATTACATCTTCGACATCGACTGTGCCGGAGAAGATTTCCGGTGGAATATCAAGATACGCCTTGAGATCGTCTATGTCCTTGATGAGATGTTCAAGAGTCCATGTTGTGTTGACGTCCGGATCGTGCCGGGTCAGGGACTTAAGCGTGCGTTTGCCGGCCTTTATGGAAGTTTCAACGTATCTGCTGCCGTCCTTGTAGTAGGTTTCGCGTTTCGTAAGATTGTCGATCGGATTGGGAGTGGAATCTTTGATTTGCGGGTGTCTCCTGACAATCCTGTCGGTTTTCTCCATTGTCAGGTCGATTAGGGGCTTCCATGACGGATGGGAATAAATGTTGAAGGGATCTTTGTCATTCGGATTTTCATCAACGCCGTTGAGTTCGTAGAATGAGACCGGCGGCCTGTCGACAGGGGCCCCGTTCAATGTCGCCATAAGTCTTTCGCGTCTTGTCATTGGAACCTCCTTGTTTATAAACTAAAACAAAGCAAGATATTGTCAATGCTTTGAACATGATATAAATTAGAGACACATGGAAAGGAAAAATACAATCGCAATTCCGCCGAAAACCGATCCCGGGATTTCCTCCGGAGCCGATCCTGTTTCCGGAGAGAAAAATTTTTCCAGGCCCACGACCAAGTTCCTCACCATCCAGGCAGCGACCACCCATGTGACACCCGAAAAGATCAAGCTTGACCTCGCAGAGCTGGAAAGTCTGACCGAACTATATGACCGCTATGAGATAATCGAGAAGTTCGCGGAAGGAGGGCAGGGGGAGATCAAGACCGCCATGGACCTCCTCCTCAAACGCTATGTCGCCATCAAGTCTTTGAAACGCGAGCATGTCAATAACCACGAGGTCATCGCCAATTTCATCGCAGAGGCGAAAGTGACAGCCCAGCTCGATCATCCTTCAATCATCCCCCTCTACGAGGTGAATGGCGATGACGAGGACCGCATCCACATCGCAATGAAGCTCATCCACGGCAAGACTCTCGACGACATCATCGAAGATACGATTTTAGACTGCAAGCATAAAAAGGGTGCCCGGACAGAGGACATGGAGGGCGAATCACTCAAGGAACGCCTGGAAAATTTTATCAAGGTCTGCGATGCGGTCAGCTATGCGCACAACAAGAACGTCATCCACCGCGACCTCAAGCCGGAGAACGTGATGGTCGGACAGTTCCATGAAGTGTATGTCATGGACTGGGGGATCGCGAAGGTCCTTTCCGAGGACGGGAAGAATTTTCCGGATGCAAACGGCATCTGCGGGACGCCCGGATACATTGCTCCCGAGGTGGCGCAGACACAGGCCTACGGCCCTGCAAGCGACCAGTATGCGCTTGGAATCATGCTGTTTGAACTCGCGACTCTGAAACATGCGCTGACAGGGAAAACTCTCACTGAGGTCATGGCAAAGGCATGTGAGGGAAAACTAGAGACTCTCGAACATTATTTCCCGCAGTACAAGATCCCCGATGACCTGAAGGCGATCATCATGAAGGCGACAGCGCTGAATCCTGCGGTAAGATATGTTTCGGTCAGCGCCCTTGCTGACGACATCCGCCGTTTCCTGCGTGGCGAAGAGACTATTGCGATGCCTGATGATTTCATGCGCAGGACATTCCGCAAGCTTTACAAGCACAGGATGCTTACTGCGTCAGTCGTACTGGTTGTCCTGCTGGTATTGGCCGGGATGACAATTTTCAGCCTTGTCAGGCAGAATCAGGCCATTGTTGATTCCAAGAAGCGCGAGCTGAAGCTTGTTGAACTGCATGGCGCCATATCCGACCAGGCGCACAGCATCGACCGTCATTTCCTGCAGGTAGCGAACACGCTCCAGCGTTTTGCATACAGGATCGTCCTCGCGCAGGGAACGGTAGGTGGAGACATGGACAGGATAGCGGAAAGCAACATGTTCAATGAGAGGATAAATCCTCCTGCGGGCACGACGATGTCACCATTCTACAAACAGAGAGTGAGTTTTGAAACGGCAAAATACAAGCTGGCTCCGGGAGTGTCCCTCGAAAGCGTCAAGCCCCAGATCCAGGCGTTGAATCCGATCATGTGCGACCTGCTCGCATATATGACTGCAGAATCAATGGAATATCGGTCGATTGGAACATCCGAGATCAAGGCGAGGGCGCTGCAGGATGGTCTGCCGATCGTATGGATATATGTCGGACTCGAAGCAGGAGTCATGCTTGGCTATCCGGGAAACGGCCCGACCACTGAAGAATATGATCCGAGAACCCGTCCATGGTACAAGGCTGCAATCGGAAACAGCGAAGTGAACTGGAGTGCGCCCTATGTCGACACCGACGGGCTTGGCATCGTCATGTCGGCATCCAAGGCGATCTTTGACAGTCGAAAGCGCCTCTGCGGCGTAGCATCCCTCGACATGACGTTCAACCATGTGCTGAGGCTCATGGCCTCCGGCAAGGACAGGGACGTCTTCGTGACCGGGAGATATCTGATTGACGGCGAAGGGCAGGTGTTCCTGAGTTCGAAGCTCAACGAAGAGCAGGTGAAGAAAGCCGAGAAGGACTTTTCTACGGTCAAGTTCGACAAGTTCCCATATCCACAGATATCAGGGCGGATTAAAAAAAGCGAAGCTGGACAGTTCGAGGTTGAAATCAAAGGCCGGAAACGGCTGATCTGCTATGCCCCTGTGAAGACCCTGAGTTGGTACTACGTCGAGGAGATCGACTTGAAACAGCTTCTGAAGGATTGAATTGGTTTTTTCAATGTAGCACAGTCATCTTGCCTGTGATTGAGAATAAAGAACAAAAAGTAAAGACACAGGCAAGATGCCTGTGTTACATTATTGTCGGCAGGATCCCAGTCATTCGACCCCGTCATTCGGCGGGGCTTACGGGACACGTGCCGGCGCTCCTGATGGATTCCCAAATTTCCAGTATCAAGTATCGAATATCAAGCATCCAGTATCAAATCACTATCTTTCCTACAATATCCTTCACGCTTTTGCATTTGTGCTTGTCGAGATACTCGTTGATCCCGTCGATGACTTTTATGGGCGCCATCGGATCTGCGAAGATCGCAGTTCCCACGGCTATGGCTTTTGCGCCGGCGAGGAAGAATTCAATTGCGTCTGCAGCGGTGACAATTCCGCCCATCCCGATTATTGGAATCTTCACGGCCTTGGATGCGTCATAGACCATCCGTACCGCAACGGGCTTGATTGCCGGACCGCTGAGTCCGCCCTTGACGTTTGCGATTTTGGGCTTACGCGTCTCGATGTCGATCGCCATTCCCGGAAGAGTGTTGATAAGGGAGATGATGTCGGTCCCGGAATCTTCCGCGGCTTTTGCGAATTCCGCAATATTGGAGACGTTCGGGCTCAGCTTCGTGATGAGGGGGAGGCTTGTCTGCTTCCTGACTTCCGAAATTACTTTCGCCAGGAGTTTCAAGTCGGTACCGAATGCGATTCCGCCGGCTTTTATGTTCGGGCATGAGATGTTTATTTCAAGCGCGGCGATGCCGTCTTTTTCAGCTTCGAGTCTTGCAGTGACATCGCAGTATTCATCTATGGAGCGCCCCCAGATGTTGACGATGACAGTTGCACCGCTCTTCCTGAGGAATGGCATGTATTCTGGAGCGTGGAGGAATTTTTTGACGCCGGGATTATGGAGGCCGATGGCGTTGAGCATTCCGCTGGCGGTTTCTGCGACTCTTGGCGTAGGATTGCCTTCCCATGGGAATGAGGAGATACCTTTGACGACAACTGCGCCAAGTCTCGAGATGTCGAAGTATTCGGTATATTCACCGCCATACCCGAAGGTGCCGGATGCGGTCATCACCGGATTCTTCAGTTTCAGTTTCCCGAGGTCTGTCTTTAAATCGGCCATTGGGCAAATTCCTTTTCACTGGAAAGCTTACGATACACTTATAATTTTGACTTTCAAATGACTGTTTGCATGGTAAATTATACCCAGGACGATTAGTTATAAAATTTTACCAAAGGAAAAATTTTATATGTGCTGCAGGTGCGTACAGGCCAAGCCCCTCGAGGAAATAATCAAGTGGTGGGGCGAAAAGATCAAAGTTCTGATAAACATTTCCGAATTCAGGATTTCATATAACGTCTCCCCCGGACAGAAACTGCCTGTGGTGTTCACCCAGAATGGCGTCATCTCCCTCTCGTTGATGAAATGGGGCCTGCCCGCAGTCTTCAATGTGAAGGAAAAGGACCATGACGTCGTATCATACAATGCCAGGATAGAGACGATCCTCCAGAAAAGGACGTTCAGCCAGCTCATGCGCTCCCAAAGATGCGCCGTCCTGTGCAACGGGTATTATGAATGGAAGAAGGAGAACGGCAAGAGCGTGCCTTTCCTGATCCATTCCCCGGGCATGCAGATCATGCCGCTGGGTGGACTCTGGACGGAAGAATCCCCCGGAGGAGCGCTCTGCTTTACGGTCATCACGAAAAATCCCAGGAGGAATCTGGCGGACATCCATGACAGGATGCCGTTTGTTGTTGCGCAGGACAAGGTGGACAAGTGGATCGACGGCAGATATTTCCCGGTGAATCCCGAGGATGAGTTCGCGGACCACAAGGGGCCTCTTGAATTCCATCATGTCTCCATGAACGTGAATTCGTCCAGATATGATGCGCCTGACTGCATTGAGAAGATTGAAGTTCCTGAGCAGGGCGAACTGTTTTGAATGGATGGATACGACCGTTAGAACTTCATCGTGCCGATCCTGCTCCTGATGGAATCGCTTTTCGTGAGCAGGGGTTTGACAAGTTCCATTCCTGAAGGTGAAGTGTCGCCCTTGACCCGTGCAAGTATCCTCTCAGCGGTCCTCCTGCCTATTTCCTTCCAGGGATGTACGACACCCGTGATTGAACTAAGTCCGAAGTGGGAAAGCTCGCCCGGATCAATAGGACTGCCGACACTGGTAAGGGAGATCTCATTCGGGACCTTGATCTTGTTTTCATGGAAGAGTGTGAGGATATCCTTTGCGATTCGCGCTGTCACAGCTATCACCGCATCGATCCGCCTATTCTTCCTGGTGCATTCATGGAGGAGTTTTTCGGCTGAAGCCGGCGTAAGGTAGTTTTCATCTATTATCAGGGAGTTTGGCTTCATCAAATGTCTTTTTATCGAGTTGAAATAGGTCTTGTGGCGTATCGAGAATGCCGGGTCCATGATCTTTGTGCCTACGAAGAGTATGTTCTTGTGGCCAGTGTAGATGAGATTGTTTACAAGGATGTTGATGGCCGCGAGATTGTCCGAGGAGACCGTGTCGTATGGTTGCTCGGAATTCAGGCCTGCGCAGACTATCGGAAGATGATGCTGCTTGGCGGTCCTGACGTGGTATTTCGGGACGGGGTTGCATGAAAGATATATCAGTCCGCTGTAGTTTTCCGGTGAAAGGATCTCGTCGAGGTCGCAGTCCTCGCTTATGGGATAATAGAATCGGACCTTGAGTCCGTTGGCCTTCATGAACGAATATATGGCCTGCGCGAAGTCGGCACTGAAATCCCTGTAGTAGTTGATTACGGCAACGGGCTTCAGTCCCTTCTGGGGCTGTCCGCATATCTTCCAGCCGAGACCGTTGACAGGTATGGCGATCTTCTCTTTTTCGAGGAGGTTCAAGGCGTGGCGGATGGTTTTCCTGCTGACGCCGAAGTGGTCGGAGAGTTTCTTTTCGCCCGGCAGGAGACTGCCCGGCGAGAACTTCTTGCGTGATATCTCGTCCCTGAGCTTGCCGTATATGCGCTTGTTGAGGGGGATTCTTTCCTGCATGGCAATCTTACTGATTTGTCCCTTCGTGTGTTTAGCCTGTAACCAACTTGTCCCCAATATAATCCAAGCTCCTGAAAAGTCAATATTCCAATTAAAAATATTTCAATTTGCAAATATTGCATGGGGTCGGTTATATTAAGAGTATGAAGGATAGACCAAACATACTGTTGATCACGTCGGACCAGCACCGGGCGGACTCGCTCGGATGCTACGGCCATTCCTGCGCGCGTACTCCGCATCTGGACATCCTCGCGGAGGAAGGCGTAATGTTCAGCAACGCCTATTCCGACTGCCCTGTCTGCATACCGGCCAGGACGACGCTTGTCACTGGCATCCAGTCCCATCTGTACGGGAAGCCGGAATACTGTCCGTCGTTCAGGATCGACAGGCCGCGCGAAAAATTCCTCGGAGGCATTCTTGGTTCGGCCGGATATCGCAATGCCCTGGTTGGAAAGACGCACTGGCATACGGATCCCGGTTTCGACGGGGGGTTTGAAGAATGGATCTCGTTCAGGACGCTTGAGCGCATCGTGGAAAGACTCGGATATGGATGCAGGACGGGAATGGGCAGGAACGAGATGGTCCCCATGCTCGATCCGCTTCCCCCGGAGCTCTGCTCTACGAACTGGGCGGTACAGCAGAGCGTTGAGTTCATCGAAAAACATGATCGCTCCAAGCCATTTTTCCTCTGGACTTCCATGGTGCATCCGCATCCGGAAAACATAATCCATGAACCTTATTACAGCATGTACGACAACGAGGACATTCCCGAGCCAGTGGTTCCGAGATGGGCATGTTCCGAAGAGACCACGCCGTATGCCATCAGAAAAATCAGATATGCCAACTCGCATTTCTACATGAAGGGGCGCGAGGCCAGGAAGGCGAGGGGAGTCTATTACGGCATGATCACGAACCTCGATCACCAGATTGGGAGGCTGATGGGCGCGCTCATGAAACATGACTTCTGGGACAACACAGTTGTCATCTATACTACGGACCATGGCGAACATCTCGGTGACTACGGCACTTATTTCAAAGGTACCCTGCTTGAGTCGGCCGCCAGGATACCGCTTATCGTGAGGTGTCCGTCATCGATGAAGCCTCCAAGAGGCGGGAAATGCGCTTCACTCGTCGAGCTTGCGGATCTCCTGCCGACCATCTGCGAACTCATTGGGACCGCTGCACCTGATGATGTCACGGGGAAAAGCCTCCTGCCGCTTCTCAAGGACGATGAAAAATCCATCAGGGACGTCCTGCATGCCCAGATTGACAACCAGCACATGTTCCATGACGGCAGATACAAATACCTTTATTTCGCGGATGACGGGCTTGAGCTGATCTTCGACAAGAGCTGCGATCCGTACGACGAACATAATCTTGTCGGCGACAAAGAACTCGAGTTGCGTCTCAGGCAGCGCTTCATCGAACATCTCAGGTCGGAGAACCATCCGCACCTGAAGGATGGACAGCTTGTGAACCTTGGCAGGAAGATAATGGAACACGACAAGTTCAATATCAGTGGCTGGCTCGGTATCCGCGGGGCTGGATAAGGCAGAATGGCATCCTGCCTTATCCAGGCTCCAAATACTCAAGTTCCAAAGTCTGATTTTAATTGTGAAAAGGCGGGGGCTCTATGTCAGTTGAACTTAAAATTTCTCTCTGTATTCTTTTCTTTATAATCCTTTTATATTTGTTCCACTGGTTTAGTCGTCTACAAGTCAAACCTGATCCCTGGACGCCTCTGGACAAGGACAGGAATGACAAAGATGGGGTTGAGGGGGCGGATGAAGAAGGAGAGGGGACGCCTGTATGCATAAAATGTTTAAGGCCTGTTGACGGTCCGGCACAGCATTACTGTCCCAAATGCGGGAATGTGACAGGCGAATACACCCGTTATATCCCGTTCCTTGACATTCCCTTCAACTACAGCATCTACCCGACTCTTTGGAGCCAGCTCAAGTCCGATCAGACAGCCTGGTATGTGAAGTTACTCAATTTTTTCTTCATTATAGTTACCGCTCCTGTGATGATTCTTATTGGAATTCCATTGTGGCTTTTCTGGAAGCTTCCTATTGAGAAGGCAAAGAAGCTTTATAAAAGAGGACAGGACGACAAGGCGTTCAAGATATTTATGGAACTGGCGCAGAAAGGTGAAGCTGAGGCGCAGTATTACGTTGCTGAAATTTATGCTGAAGGAACAGTTGAGATAAAAAAGGATTACGGGGAGGCGGAGAAATGGTATTTGAAGGCAATTGAGAATGGATACGATGGGAAATTAAACTTGTCCTTCCTCTGGGCCGAACAGGGAATTAAACTTGATGAGGCTTTGAAGTTTGCCATGGAAGCCGTTGCGGAAAAGCCTAATTCCGGGGAAGCTCTTGATACATTGGGATGGATACTATATAAACAGGGGAATTATTCTGGGGCTGTTGAGCAGCTTGAAAAAGCGCTGGCTGTCCTGCCAGATGAAGCCATAATCAGGAAGCATCTTTCCGAGGCTTATTTGAAACTCGGTGAAGAAGAAAAAGCAAAAGGCTTGCAGATTTAAATAGCGGTGTCAGCTGCTCCAGGCGATTTGTGGGCAAAAGCTCCTATCCCTTCAAAATCTTCCCGGATTTTTCCTTTATCAGAACATTGGCAAATGATCCGGGCTTTGCATTTTCCATATGGGAGATGACTCGGATGTAATTGTCGCTCCATCCTTCGGATTCACCGTTTTTCCTGACTTTCTCAATCAGGATCTTCAATGTAATCCCTATCTGTGAATCCAGGAATCTGCTGGCAAGCATGTCTTCCAATGCTTCAAGCTTCTGATGCCGGACTTTCATTTCCGCCGGTTTCAACTTGTCATCGAAATCGGCCGCAGGAGTTCCTTTCCTAGGCGAAAAACTGAAAACATGGAGATTGGCAAAGGGAATGCTCTCGATGAAACGGCACGACTTCTCAAAGAACTGTTCCGTCTCGCCGGGGAATCCGCAGATGACATCTGTCCCGAGATGGATTCCCGGGACTGACGATATCGCCTCGTTTGCGAAATCCGCAAATTCCTCCGCTGTATATTTGCGTCCCATCAGCTTAAGGATCTCATTTGCGCCATGCTGAAGCGGCAGATGGAGGAACCTGCAGAGTTTTGGATTGTTCTTCATGATCCCGATGAGCTTCCTGTTTTCAATGTGCGGTTCTGTGGAGCTCAATCTTATCCTGAAATCCCCTTCGATGGCGAGAAGTTCCGAAACGATTTCCCCCAGACCGAGTTTGCCGTCGCGATAGGTCGAGATGTTGACGCCGGTAAGGACGATCTCCTTGTGCCCGTGTTCGAGGAGTTTGCGGAATTCGCAGATTATTTCCTTGTGCTCGCGGGATCTTTCCGGACCTCGGGCATAAGGGACGATGCAGTATGTGCAATAGGCGTCGCAGCCTTCCTGTATCTTTATGAATGCGCGGTTGCGGAAGGGATAGAAGCCCGTTGTGTTCTCCAGGAATATCTTTTCCATGGCGGCTTCCTGCCTGGGGAGAGGGCCGTTTATATAGTCGAGGATTCTGGTCTTGTCGGGATTGGGGAGGTAGATGTCTACGGACTTTTCATTCTTCCAGAATTCCTTTTCAACTTCACTGTCACAGCCGGTGACGATGATCTTCGCTTCAGGATGATTGCGTCTGCACGCCCGGACATACTGGCGACTCTTCTGGGATGCGGAAGCGGTGACAGCGCAGGAGTTGATGATGATTACATCGATCGGGCCGTCGGTGTCAGGCTCGACAATTTCATAACCGGCATCCTTGAGGCGTCCAAAGATGAGGGCGGTGTCGGCCTGGTTGAGCCTGCATCCCACTGTTACTGCTGCCGCTGTTTTATTTCTTGAAGACATTTTTAGTATAGAGCTGATTGCTTAAGTTGGAGTACAAACTTTAGTTTGCGTATTTTTTTGTTTTTCGGGATTATATGAAGAGCAAGCTGAAGCTTGTACTCCAACGGGGCTTATCTCCCTACAAACCTTTCTATTAATTTACAATCAGTTCATAAATATTAAGATACGGCCAAAAGGGGAAATGGCAAAAGCTGAAGGGAAAAAGAATCATGAGTGGAAGACATAAGCTTTTTGGCTAAGTCTATGAAGAATGCCAAACTTGAGGTGCCAGTCTGGCACCTCAAGTTTGCATGTCCCTGTCTTATAAGCTGAAACATGACAGCTTTTTTCTTGAAGACGCAACAAGTATTTTTCTTTTATGCATCTTCTTCATAGTTTGTAGTCAAGCCATTATTGGCTGCGGTTTTTAAGAAGCAAAGGCACACGCAAGAATGCGTTAACTACAAGCAATTGTTTATTGCCTGCAAGACCTGTCCTGACCTGTGCCGAGCTTGTCGAAGGATGCAGGTGCTCCAGGCATTGGCTTTAAATCCTCGCCAACCACTCGTCTTTTATTTATTTTGCCATTATATTCTAATAAATCATCAGATGCTTCGTCTTTATATGTGAAAACAAGAATAGTAAAAAATAATACTTGTATGGGGGCTATATGAAAAAATGCTTGATTGCGCTGTCGGTTATTCTTTCTTTCACTCTTTCGGGATTTGCCTTTGCGGCCGATGACACCAGCAAGACTGCGCGCGACAAGGCGCTGAAGTTCTACAACCAGGGGAACTACAAGGAGGCTTATGATGCCTTTTCCAAGCTTGCCCTTGGTGAGGAGACTGTCCCAATCCAGGTCGGCGAGGATCTGCACAACGCAGTCAACTGCCTGGCAAATCTTAATAGGCAGAATGAATTCGACGAGCTGGTGGAGGGCTGCATAGCGAAAAACTCCAAGAACTGGATGCTCCTGAAGAAGGCGGCCGAGATATACATGTATTCCAACCATTATGGATTCATGATTTCCGGCAAATATGAAAGGGGCAACCACCGTGGCGGGGGAAAAAACGTGAATTCGCAGGAGCGCGACAGGATTCGTTCCCTCCAGCTTTTCGTCCAGGGGATGTCAATTGTCCAGAAGGATGGAACCGGGAACGACAAGTACCATTACTACGAGGATTTCGCGCGTTCAATACTCCAGGGCAGGGGATACAATGATTCCTGGCAGATGCAGTTTCTCTCGGATCTTTCCCAGCTTCCGGACTACGAGGAAGGATATTACGGACACAGGGGCGAGACGAAAGGGGCGCCTGTAGATGAGAATGGCAATCCTGTCTTCTACAAGGTTCCTGCGAGTTTCGCGGACGCGAAAAGCGACGGTGAACGCTGGCGCTGGCTCCTCGAGGAGGCGATTAAATCAGAACCGGGCAGCAAGAATTCCATACTTCTCCAGTATGCAGGGTTCCTGAGCACTCAGTTCGGCGTCGAGACAATGGCTTATTTCAGGGGGTATTTCGGACCGCGTGATGACGGTGACGGCAACGTCGACGAGGACGCCGACAAGGATGAATCCGGCCCTTATGCCGTACATACTCTTACCGAGGACGAGACGATTGCAAAACTCGCAACCGGGATAAAGCGCTTCAAGCTTCCGGATGAATACAATTATATAAAGATTTACAGGAAGATACTTGCCGACAACGACGGATTCAGTGCTTCTGCGATAAACTCCCTTGTCGATATATTCAGGAACAGGCGCCAGTATCCGAAGACTGCAGATTACCTGCAGGAAAGCATAAAGAAATATGGAGATCATAATAACATAAAGAAGAACCAGCTCGAACAGATAATCGGGAACTGGTGCCAGTTTGTCGGTTCCAGGCCTCTTGTTGCAGGCAAGCCGGCAGAAGTGGAGCTGTCATTCAGGAATGGCAAGGCCGTTTCGTTTGAGGCCTTCAAGATAAGAGTCCCGGAACTTCTGAACGACGTTAGGGAATATCTCAAGTCGAATCCGAAACAGCTCGAGTGGGAGAAAGTCGACATCAACGATATCGGCCAGAGGATCGTCTGGAACAACCAGGCGAAATATCTTGGTGACAAGGTTGCAACATGGGAGATGAAGCTGCAGCCCCGCGAAAATCATTTCAACAGGACCGTTCTTGTCAGGGCCCCGATGAAGGAATCCGGCGCCTATCTTGTCACCGCGAAACTCGCGGAGGGCAATGTGAGCCGGATTGTCGTGTGGCTCAATGACACTGTCATTATGAAGAAACAGGGCAATAACGGTTCGATTTATTTCGTGTCGGATGCGTTGACGGGTGCCCCGATGCCGAAGATCAAACTCGACTTCTTCGGCTACCAGCAGAAATACATTGACAGGAAGCTGATTGACAAGGTCACTGGAAGGCAGTATGAAATTGAGACGAAATCCTTCGCGGTTGAAACCAACGATGACGGGCTCGCAATAATCGGGCCGGAGGCATTGAGCCAGAATTTCCAGTGGATCGCCGAGACTCCCGGAACCAGCGGGAAGAAAACCTATCTTGGATTCAGCGGCGTATGGTATGGCCAATACCACGACTATGAATACAACCAGACGAAGACCTTCATAATCACCGACAGGCCTGTCTATCGTCCGGACCAGGAGATCAATTTCAAGTTGTGGGTCAGGAAAGCGAAATATGATCAGGAGGACATTTCAGATTTCGCAAGCCGCTCGTTCACCGTCATAATCCGCAATCCGAAGAACGAGGAGATCTACAAGAAGACATTGACAGCAGATCAGTTCGGAGGTGTCGAGGACAAGATAAAGCTTCCAAGGAGCGCGACGCTTGGGACATATGGAATATATATTGAAAAACACGGAGGATACGGGCATTTCCGTTTAGAGGAATACAAGAAGCCCGAATACGAAGTCTCAATTGATGCCCCGAAGGAGCCTGTCAAGCTTGGCGACAAGATCACTGCGACCATCAAGGCGAAATATTATTTCGGCGCGCCTGTAACGGATGCGAAGGTGAAATACAAGGTCCAGCGGTATTCGCACAATGTCAAATGGTATCCCCCGATGTACTGGGACTGGTTCTATGGTCCCGGATACTGGTGGTTCGCCGGCGACTACAGCTGGTATCCCGGGTGGAAGAGCTGGGGATGCAGATGCCCGTCGCCGTGGTGGTTCCCGGTGAGGAATGATCCGCCGGAGCTTGTCATGGAGAACGAAGTGAAGATCGGCGAGGATGGAACAGTAAAGGTCGAGATCGACAGTTCAATTGCTAAGGCGATGCATGGCGATCAGGATCACCGCTACGAGATAACTGCCGAAGTCGTCGACCAGTCACGCCGCACTATCTATGGAAAGGGCAGCGTGATCGCCGCGAGGAAGCCGTTTACGGTCTATGGCTGGGTTGACATGGGGTTCTACCAGGTTGGCGATGCCGTGAATGCGAGTTTCGCAGGCAGGACCGTAGATGGCAAGCCTGTCAAGGGAACCGGCTCTCTGAAGCTCATGAAGATAAAATATGATGCAGAAGGCAAACCTGCGGAGAAGGAAATCCAGAACTGGGAGGTAGATACTAACGAGGAAGGTCTCGCGCTCCAGCAGATAAAGGCTGCTGAAAAAGGCCAGTACAGATTGTCCTATACATTGAAGGATGTGAAGGGCAACAGCATTGAAGGCGGATACATCTTCACTGTCCATGCACAGGGGGATCCGGACAGCGATTTCAGGTTCAACGATATTGAAGTGGTAAATGACAAGACAGAATACAGGGATGGCGATACAGCCAGGATCCTCATCAAGACGAACCAGGCCGACAGCACTGTCCTGCTCTTCGTAAGGCCCGCGAACGGAATTTATCTTACACCAAGGGTGATCAGGCTGAAAGGAAAGACGGCGCTAGAAGAAATCAAGATATCCAAGAAGGACATGCCGAATTTCTTTGTAGAGGCGGTGACGGTTTCCGGAGGCAGGATATATACTGCGGTCAAGGAACTCGTGGTCCCTCCGGAAAAGAGGGTGTTGAATGTCGACATCATTCCGTCCAAGGAAAAATACAAGCCGGGCGAAAAGGCCAAGGCGAAAATCAAGATCACTGATTTCTTCGGGAAGCCTCTCACGACAGGTTCGGTGGTTGTTACAATCTATGACAAGTCGGTCGAATATATCAGTGGCGGTTCGAATGTTCCGGAGATAAAGGATTTCTTCTGGAAATGGAGGCGTTCCCACAATTCCCACTGTGAAAGCAATCTCGACAAGTTCTTCTATAATCTGCTGAAGGAAAAGGAAGTCGGGATGGGGCCTCTGGGAGTTTTTGGAAATATAACCGATGGGGATAACGACGGCGTGGCTGTAGGATTTGATGGAGCGGTTAGGAGGGGCGGAGCCATTAGGGAAGGAAAAATGATGCCAAGTGTTGTAATGCCTTCGTCGGCCCCAATGAAGGCGAAAGGTAATCTTGCAATGATGGCTGATAAAGCTGAAGCCGCGGCAGCTCCGGCGGAAGCCGAGGCCGGTGGAGAAGCCGGCGGCGGAGGAGAGGAAATGGGAGGCGTTGCTGTCAGGAAGAACTTTGCGGACACCGCGTTCTGGACGACGAAAGTCACTCCTGATGAGAAAGGCGAAGCTGAAATCGAGCTTGCGATGCCGGAAAATCTCACGACTTGGAAAGTAAAGGCGTGGAGCATGACGCATGGCACGAAGGTCGGACAGGGCGAGACGGAAGTCATCACGTCAAAGGATTTTATTGTAAGACTTCAGGCGCCGCGATTCTTTGTCGAGAAGGACGAGGTCGTTCTTTCCGCGATTGTCCATAATTACTATAAGGATGCGAAATCCGCAAAAGTCGTTCTTGAACTCGATGGCGGAAACCTGTCGGTCATGGACCAGAAGATCAAAGGCGTCCGGGATATAAAGATCGAGCCTGGCGCTGAAGTCCGTGTTGACTGGAGAGTCTCAGTCCTGAAGGAAGGCGAAGTGACTGTCAGGATGAAGGCTGTCACCGAAGGTGACAGCGATGCGATGGAGATGAAGTTTCCGGTATACGTGCATGGGATGATGAAGATGGTTCCGTACAGCGGATTCATTTCGGCGAAGGAAGTTTCCGGATCGAAGGTGTTTGAGATAAATGTCCCCGGGGAGAGGCGCGTGGATGAGAGCCGTCTCGAGGTCAGATATTCTCCGACGCTTGCCGGAGCGATGGTCGATGCGCTGCCGTACATGTGCGAATATCCCTACGGATGCACGGAGCAGACATTGAACAGGTTCCTGCCGACGGTCATCACGCAGAAGGTGCTTGTCGACATGGGGCTGAACCTGAAAGACATCAGGGAGAAGCGCTCTAACCTGAATGCGCAGGAGATAGGCGATGACAAGGAACGCGCGAAGCAGTGGAAGCGTTTTGACCGCGAGCCTGTCTTTGATGAACAGCTTCTGAACGACATGATTGTCGATGGGCTCAAGGCGCTTGCGTTCATGCAGTTGTCGGATGGTGGCTGGGGCTGGTTCTCCGGCTGGGGTGAACATTCAAGCCCGCACACTACCGCGACAGTCGTGCACGGACTCCAGGTCGCGAGGAAGAACGATGTGAAGGTCGATGAGCAGATGCTGAAACGCGGCATAGACTGGCTGAAGAGATACCAGGATGAGCAGGTGGCCAGGACATGCAGGCACGAATACCCCGAAGGCGAGACATGCAAGAAGGATCATCCGAAGCACTACAGGCTCTATGCCGACAACATCGATGCCCTTGTCTACATGATCCTTGTGGATGCGGGAATCAAGAATGACGACATGAAGTTCCTGCTCTACCGCGACAGGACGAAGATCAGCGTTTATGCGAAGGCGATGTTCGGGATCGCGCTGCAGAAGCAGAACGACGCGGAAAAGCTCCAGATGATCATGAGGAACATCGAACAGTTCCTCGTGCAGGACGATGAGAACCAGACGGCATATCTGAATATCGGCAACGAGGGATACTGGTGGTACTGGTATGGAAGCGAGTTCGAGGCGCATGCCTACTATCTGAAACTTCTTGCCTTGACCGATCCCAAGAGCGAGAAGGCCTCGCGTCTTGTGAAATATCTGCTCAACAACCGCAAGCATTCGACATACTGGAACTCGACACGTGACACTGCGCTCTGCATCGAGGCGATGGCCGACTACATCCGCGCGAGCGGCGAGGACAAGCCGGAGATGGTTGTCGAGGTGCTTGTCGACGGCGAGCTGGCGAAGGTCGAGAAGGTGAATGCACAGAATCTGTTCTCCTATGACAACAAATTTTTGCTTGAAGGCAAGAATTTATCAACGGGAAAACATAAGATAGAAATAAGGAAGACAGGAAGAGGGCCGATTTACACCAATATGTATTTCAGCTATTTCAGCCTGGAGGACTATATCAGGAAGGCCGGGCTCGAGATCAAGGTCGACCGCAAATATTACAAGCTGAAGGAAGTCGACAAGAAGGTGAATGTTGCCGGTGCGCGCGGCCAGGCACTGTCCCAGAAGGTCGAGAAATACCAGCGCGAGGAGCTTGCGGATCTCGCAACATTGAAGAGCGGAGATCTTGTCGAAATCGAGCTGACGATACAGAGCAAGAACGACTATGAATATCTTATATTCGAAGACATGAAGCCGGCAGGTTTCGAACCCTGCGAAGTCCGCAGCGGATACAACGGGAACGAGATGGGTGCGTATGTTGAATTTCGTGACGAGCGCGTATGTTTCTTCACGCGGGTTTTGGCTCGCGGCACGCACAGTGTTTCATACCGGATGAAGGCGGAGATTCCCGGGAAGTTCAGCGCATTGCCGACGAAGGGCAGCGCGATGTACGCGCCGGAGCTGAAGGCCAACTCGGATGAGATAAAGTTGAATGTACAGGATTGATATTTCTTTTCGCGGCGGCAACGCCGCGAAAAGAAATATAACTATGAATAAATTATTTTTTCCTGTTCAGGAAAAAATAGGAGGCGGGTACTAGATGAAACAGATAATTGCAGCGATAGTGATTTTGTGCGGACTCTCCGCATATTGTGCAGGAGAAGCCAGTCTTGGTTCCAGCAATGCGGAATTCGCATTCAAGCTTTACGGGAAGCATTCTGTTCATGGGCAGGATGCTGAGTCCATAAGCGCCTTCGCAGAAAACAGAACAGGGTCAAGGCAGAGGACTTAACAATGGGATGGACAAGATGTAGAGTTCTTCCTCATGCAAGTATTACTGGTTGACTAGATTTGCTTGGCGGAAGTCCTTCCGCACAAGTAAATCTATAAGTTTCCACAATTCTGCGAATTGTGGAAACGCCATCTTAACAGCAAAATTCCATGCAGGAAGAGTATTTTATCCATTTATACGCTTTTGACATGGTCCTGTTGAAATAATCGATGAACATTCCCATCTTCTCGCCGAGATCCTTTGCCGAGGTGGAATTCCCTCTTTTAAGTACTTTCCTGGCCAGAACTCCAAACCATATCTCCACCTGATTTAGCCAGCTGCAATCTTTGACAGATAATCTCGTGCGGAAGGACTTCCGCCGAGAGTATCTAGGGGGATGGTAGAAACTTGTCTGGGCTCCTACATGGGGAAAACTCGTTCTCTGTTGGAATTCACAGCTTAATTTTTGGCACTTTTTCCCTTGATTATTTCCGCTTGACGGACTAATTTCAAGTATTATGATAAATCGAAATAAAATCAGAAAGTATGCCAGGGAGATCGGAAAGAGATTTCATCCGGACCGTATAATACTGTTTGGCTCTTATGCCCGCGCCTCGGCTGAAGATGATAGCGATGTGGATATTCTGGTTATAATGGATCATGACAATCCTAGGAATGTCGATCAGGCTATTGCAATACGCCTTCAATTTGATGCGACATTTCCTATGGATTTGATAGTGAAGCGTCCGGCTGAAATTTCTGAGCGATTGTCAATGAAGGACACATTTTTAAGATCTGTACTGCAAGATGGACAAGTGCTATATGGTTAAACCTGTTGCCGAATGGATTGAAAAAGCCGAGGAAGATTTCCGCGTAGCGACAACTCTTCGTCGACTGCGCAGAAATCCCGTTCACAACTCAGTATGTTTCCATGCCCAGCAATGTATCGAAAAATATCTCAAGGCAATACTCGAAAAAAAAGGTGTCGTTGTCCGGAAAATCCATGCGCTGCCAATTTTACTTGACCAGTGTGCGGATTCGCATCCTTTCCTGATTGCCACGCGTGATGACATGATACGTCTTTCATCATATGCCGTTGAGTTCCGTTATCCAGGGGAGTCAGCCACTTCAACTGATGCGAAGGAAGCGATTCGAATCATGAAACGCTCGCGTTCTGAGCTTCGGTCTGTGCTTGGCTTGTCTTAAAGAGAGCATTGCCATGAATAAATTCCCGGGGTAATTTCAAAACTGCTCTTTTAAAGGAGCGCCGGTCTCCCGCCTTCGCTGAGATGCTTCCCACTTCTTCCGGCGCGGCGGAAACTACGAGGGACAGGACGGCGCGGCAGGCCAGACCGGCTCTTATGCCGACCTGGAGGTCGGCGTTCCATAAGCAGTTTTGAAAAGGCCTCTCCTAATTACAGGCGGGACCTGTGCTGAGCTTGTCGAAGTACGCCTGTACCACATTCTTCAAATACAACTTCCGGACTTGTCTTCCTGATTCATGAAATATTCAGGTAGGTGTTCACCCATAGAGAAGTAGTTCTTCACCCCATAGCAAAAGGTTCAGGCACGGCCTATACTTTAAACGTAACTGGTTATAATAACCGTTATGGAGTTTTGGAGAGAAAAGACGCTACTGGAAAGACACTAAAACGCAAGTAAAGGGATTTGGCATGAAAACCAAGCGCCAGATTGATTCGGCGACAGCAACGCGTGCAAAGGAGGAGGAGGCCAGCCGCATGGTGACGGTGGTGCGGGACTCCAACGACGCGATTACGATACAGGACTTCGAGGGCCGGATCACCGCCTGGAACCACGGCGCCGAACAGATGTTTGGCTATAGCGAGCAAGAGGCGCTCAAGATGAGCATTTGGCAACTTGCACCACCCGACAAAGCGGCAGAGCAAAAGGGTTTTAACCACCGGCTGTTTGCGGGTGAAAAGGTCACGTCTTTTGAGACCCAGCGGCTGACCAAGGACGGGCGGCGGCTCGATGTATGGCTGACGGTAACGAAGCTTGTGGACGATACGGGAAGAGTAATTGGTATTGCCTCCACCGAGCGCGACATCACTGCGCGCAAGCGGACGGAAGAAGATCTGCGAACGCTCAATGCAGAACTGAAGGCTGCCTTCAAGGAGCTCGAATCGTTCTCCTACTCCGTATCCCACGACCTCCGTGCGCCGTTGCGGCATGTGCAAGGTTACGTGGACATGCTTGCACGCGAGACCGAAGGTCAGCTTTCAGAGAATGGTCGGCGTTATATGAAGACCATTGCTGATGCCAGCCGGGAGCTGGGCGAACTGATTGACGACATGCTGGCGTTCTCGCGCATGAGCCGTGCGGAGATGTGTGAGGCCAGCGTAAACCTCGATAAGCTGGTGCAGGATACGCTGCGTGATTTGGAGCCGGCCACGCGCGAACGGAACATTATCTGGAAAATACCGACCTTGCCAGCAGTGCAGGCCGACCATGCAATGCTCAAGTTGGCTTTGGCCAACCTGCTGGGCAACGCAGTGAAATTCACACGCTCACGCGACCCGGCGCAGATCGAGATTGGTAGCGCGGGCATGGAGGACGGCCGTGTCATCCTCTTCGTGCGCGACAATGGCGTCAAGTTCGACCCGCAGTATGGACACAAGCTTTTCGGCGTCTTCCAACGTTTGCACCGGACGGAAGAGTTTGAAGGCACCGGCATCGGCCTGGCCAACGTGCGGCGCATAATCACCCGGCACGGCGGACGCACCTGGGCGGAGGGAGCTTTGGACTTTGGCGCGACTTTTTACTTCACCTTGAAACCGTCAGTATCAACAAGCACACTCGATTGAAAGGAAAACACCAGTGAACACTATTCTGAAATGCATCCTGATGGTAGACGACAGTCCCCGTGACATTGAACTGACACTCGATGCTCTGGCTCATCACAACCTGGCCAACGAGGTCGTCGCCCTCCGCGACGGCGTCGAGGCTCTTGACTACCTATATCGGCGCGGCCAGTTCGCCGACCGATCCGCCGGCAATCCCGCCGTCGTACTACTGGACCTGAAGATGCCCAAGGTGGACGGTCTTGAGGTGCTGCGGCAGATCAAGAATGACCCGCAGCTCAAAACGATCCCGGTGGTGGTGATGACCTCCTCGCGCGAAGAGCAGGACTTGGTCACGAGCTATCAACTGGGAGTCAACGCCTACATTGTCAAGCCGGTCCAGTTCCAGGCATTCGTCGAGGCGGTGAAGGTGGTGGGCGCTTTCTGGGCCGTGGTCAATGAACCGCCGCCGGGCAGCGTGCGTCTGGTGCGGCCCAAGACACCATGATATCGATAAGGAGTCGTGCAGATCTGCACGGCTCATAAGGAGATTGCGATGAATAATCCGGTGCTGATCCTTTATCTCGAAGACAACCCGCGCGACGCGGAACTGGTGCGGGACAAACTGCAGCAGATCGGCATGGGCTGCGAACTGCGGGTCGCGATCGATCGCGCGGAATACGAGGCCGCACTGGATCAGACGCATTTTGACCTGATCCTCTCCGACTACAGTCTTCCCGGCTACGATGGCATGTCAGCTCTGGCATTGGCTCGTGTGAAACAAGCCGATGTCCCTTTCATCCTGATCTCCGGCACGTTGGGCGAAGAGCAGGCGGTGGACTGCGTGCTCCGCGGTGCAACCGATTTCGTGCTCAAGCAACGGCTCAACCGGCTGGTGCTGGCCGTGGTGCGTGCCTTGGCCGAGGCCGAGGAGCATCAGAAACATAGGGAGGTGGAAGAAGCACTGCGGGAGAGCGAGGTTAAGTTCCGGCTCCTTGCGGAGAACATCCAAGACGTCTTCTGGATCAGCACGCCCACCGCTGACCGGTTAATATACGTCAGCCCCGCGTTTGAACGCATTTGGGGCCGCCCATGCGCGGACCTCTACCAGCCGTCCCAATCCTTTGTTGACGCAATACACCCCGAAGACAAGGACCGGGTCATCGGGGCTCTTCAACAGCATACCCAAGGAAACTGGAATATCGAATACCGGATCATACGGCCGAATGGGGAGGTGCGCTGGATTCTGGATCGGGGCTATCCTGTTCGCAACGAGCACGGCGATCTGATCCAAATGTGCGGCATCGCCACGGACATCACTGAGCGCAAGAAGGCGGAAGAGGAACTGCGGGAGAACGAAGAGAGATTCAAGGCTATCGCCAACTACACGGTAGACTGGGAGAACTGGTTCGGAACCGATGGCCAATTGCTTTGGGTCAATCCTGCAGTGGAGCGGATAACCGGTTATTCGCTCACCGAGTGCTTTGCCATGCCCGCGTTTCCTTTGCCCTTATTTGCTGGGGAAGATCGTCTTGAGGCGAGTGAACTGTTCCAGAAGGCCGTGCACGGAGGTTATGGGGACGATGTGGAGTTTCGCTTCGTCCACAAAGATGGAAGCAAGTGGTGGGGTTCGATATCTTGGCAACCTATTTTCGACAGTAACGGCAAAGCACTCGGTTATCGGAGCAGTATTCGCGATATCACCAAGCGCAAGTGGACGGAGGAGGAGCTGAAGAAGTCGAAAGCACTCATCAATGCGGTCGTGGAAAATGTCCCTCACATGATTTTTCTCAAGGAGGCGACAGACCTGCGTTTCGTCATATTCAATCGCGCTGGAGAGGAACTCCTGGGCTATGACCGCAAGGCATTGCTTGGTAAGAACAACCTGGATCTTTTCCCTCCGGAACAGGCGGCCCACTTCATGGCAAGTGACCACGAAGTGCTTGATGGAGAGACTGGCATGTTGGACATCCCGGAAGAACTTATCCTGACGGCCAAGAAAGGCCAGCGGCTGCTTCATACCCGGAAGATATGCATCCGGGGGGAAGATGGGACCACGAAATTCCTGTTGGGCATCTCCGAGGATATCACGGAGCGCAAGAAGGCGGAGGATAAGATCGAAGGCCTTTCGCGGTTTCCTGAGGAAAACCCGGCCCCGGTACTACGCGTGACTGCCCAGGGCGTTTTGGAATACGCGAACCCGGCGGCGGACATCCTCCTCCCCGTGATGGGCGCCGAGGTTGGTGGCGCGGTCAACGCCGAATGGCAGGCCCACATCGGCGAGGCCATTGCGAAGGCACACCCGGTCAACATCGAGTTTCAATCGGGTAATCGGACATTCAGCGCAACCCTGGCGCCCATTGTGGACCACGGCTACGTGAACCTGTATATCCGCGACATCACCGAGCGTAAGAAGGCCGAGGAGGAGATTAAGAGGAATTACGAGATACAGGCCGCTATGAATGCCTTGCTGAAATTGTCCATCGAGATTAATAATGAGAAGGAGTTCCTGGACACTGCGCTGAATTTGCTTCTCTCTCTCAAGTGGTTGGCGTTTGAGTCGAAAGGCTCCATTTTTCTTGCCGATGAGTCGAAAAAGACGCTGCATCTTCAAGTGCATAGAGGCTTTTCCGGGGAACTGCTTGCAGCTTGTTCCACAGTCCCGTTTGGCAGATGCCTCTGCGGAAAAGCCGCTGCGGAGAGAACCATCCAGTTCGCGGATTGCATTGACGGGCAGCATGTCATCCACGTCGAGGGAATGCTGCCCCATGGGCATTACTGCGTGCCTATATTGTCTGGAGATAACGTTTTAGGCGTCATTAACCTGTACGTGAAGGAGGGACACATTCGGGACTTGAAGGAAACTGAATTCCTCATGGCTGTTGCCAACGTGTTCGCCACTGTCATCGAGCGCAAACGGGCGGAGGCTGAGCGTGAAAAGATGGAAGGCCAGCTCGGTCAGTTGCGGAAGATGGAAGCTATTGGACAGCTGGCAGGGGGAGTCGCCCACGATTTCAAC
>MHBH01000017.1 GCA_001804805.1 Lentisphaerae bacterium GWF2_49_21 | reverse complement strand
CGATAGCCGCCGTATACAAGGAGAGATGGCAGATAGAGATATTTTTCAAGATGCTCAAGCAGAACCTAAAGGTCAAAACGTTCGTGGGCTCACAATTTTACTCTCCGTCTTCCTTCCCACGGCCTGTCGCCAGACCGCAGTTGACTTCGGTTAGTGCTTGGTATATTGTTTAACCAATATACGGGGTCAGCACAGGGGACTTGAACCCCATTAGTTCGCGCCCATGCCGGGCGTACACCAGATTCCATTCAGCCAACCTCGGCTCCGCCGGTTGGCTGATGAGAGGGCGTTACGAATGGAAATAATTGAATTCGGAATTGATTGTAATTTTGATGAGCAAAGCGAATCCGTGGAGTGCGGTAGCGAAATGAAGAGAAGATACCGCCTTTCTTCTGCGAAGCGATGCTTCGCAGGGAACAAGGCTGAATCTATCGCTTCAGCACTCCAAGGCCAAGGCGTCTGACATAAGGACAAGAAAATAAAGACGGAAGAGGCAATTTCTTAACTATTCCCATTCTGCCAACCTGCTTTCGCAGGTCGGCAGATAGGAGGACGTTATACTCATGAATCATAATCCGAGTGAAAGCATGAATGAATCACCTAAAAGATCTCGAGTGTATAAGGTTATCCTTTTCTCTTCTCCGATATTAATTGCTATTCTTGTAGTTGGAACAATTTTCTGCATTGATAAATACAGAGTATCTAACAGAATTGCTATAATAAATAAAATGAAGGCAGACCAAGAGAGAGTCCAGAAAGCACTAACAAAGTCACAGAATATTAATGCACCGATTGATAAATACTCTTTTACCCTGCTCGAAAAGACTGATAATTTTATCTTCTTCAAATTCATGCATAGTCTTGATAAACCTGTTTCCTTATGGGGGTTTGAGTTGAAGCTAAACATGTTTTATCCACGTTTTCCAGCAGTCGAAACAAAAAAACTAATGACCGACAAAGAGTGGAGAGATATTAAATTGGTATATTGTGCGACAGGAGCACAGTTTTTTGAAATCAGCCCATCAAAGGAGTATATATTAAAATTTCCTGTCTATGCCTTTACAGAGTCGGATAATGTCTATAGAGTAAAGATATCTGGAGAAAAATATAACTTCATTTCATCTCCATTTGAATTAAATAAAGCTCAATCAAGCAAGTAAGGGTATAACCAGTGCGCCTTCAGGTAATCCTGCTCCGCAGTCTTCCTGAGGCAGAGGCGTTCGGCAGACATATGAAATTATCAGACATAATGACCAAGGAACGAGAGGATTATCTGTCGTGTCTCTCAAAGTCTTTAGAGGAACAACGTAGGATTTCACCTTTAGCCACTGCTGAAGTTCTCATTGAAATAAACACTAAAAAGATTCCTCTGCCATATCGACTTACCCGTATGGACATTATGTACAATACTGAGAAAGGACCTAAAATTATAGAAGTAAACAAGGATCGTTATTTTTCCTTTGATACTTTTGTTTTCACAATTCAGCCGGATATTCCTGCTACATTAAATCCGTTTTACTGGAACGGGATGGAGTTCCGTATATTTGGAGATATCACATCATGGAGTGCTCTTGAAACATGGATTCGCAAATGGGTGGACATAGAAGATGAGCGCTATGTTCAAGGAAAGGATTATCAATACGTTGTTCACAGTGTTTCTGAACCAAAGAAAGAAACTGGCTACTGGCTCATCTCAATAGACATGGGTAGCGCTGGACTTGAATCAATTCATGAATTATTTATGGTATTTGAAAAACTAGGTGTAAAGAAGGTTGAAATAGGATCGTTCTCAATGATAAATCAAAATGCCGAACCAGATTCCATTCAGCCAACCTCGGCTCCGCCGGTTGGCTGATAGATAGGCGTTCGCACATAAACAATAAACGGGAATTTCAATGTTTATAAATTTCGAATGTAAAAAATGCAAAATTGAATTTAATTGCGATGTTGGGAAAATTGAAATAGACGAAAAGAAACTACGCCCAATATTTGAAAAGGATATTGTATGTCCAGTTTGCGGAAAGCTCAGTATGGATGACGTATTTCTTACTGAACTTGGACAAACACAGATGACAGAAGCCACATGGGGAAAATAATTAAACGCGAACTATCGCATGCTCCTAACCGCGCATACGCGCGGTAGGAGATACTTGAGCGTTCTGTTTCAAAATCTATGAAATATACAAAACAATATCAAAATGACACATGGCTATACAATGTTTGGAGCAACGAGGATCATTCAAATTATATTCTAATAGCAGTCTTCCCTGGTGTAATGTGGCAAGACGTAGCAATACAAATCACAAGTGGAGAGGTTGAAATTCTAAGACGTAGCGAAGATGAGTTTACTGAATTTGCAAAAAAGATTGTTGAAGAGAGAGAGATACAGACAATTAAGCAGAGAAGAATTGAATCTAAAATAAAACATTTAAGCGTTGACGAAATAGAATATAATCAATAGAGACAGAACTATCGGCCGCAGGCAACCCAGCTTCGCCGGTTGCCAGGGCCTTAGGCGTTCGACACAATAAAATAATGGATAATGAAATACAGATATTAGCTTGTGGAAACTCCTCTGTTGGAGGGGTCAAATGGTTCTTCGTCGGAATCGACAAAAAGGAAATGGCAATAGTAACGAGTGAACAGTGCTATTCTGATGACGATCCAAAAGCCTGGAAGGTTCTATCTTATTCTCCAGGAATAGATCAAAATAAACTGGACAGGATTGAGGGAGAACAGGCAAGCATGATTATTACTGTTTGCCGAACCCAGCAATGTGAAAAGCAGATCGATTGGGGCAATAAAAAAGCTATACGTGACCTATACTGGAAATACAAAGAATAAGAAGGTCGAACGATTTCCATGCATCCAACCCCGCATCCGCGGGGTGGATGATAGAGAGGCGTTATGGATAATAAGAAGAAAATATTATTTTTTATTTGCGGTAGTTGCATATTCCATGTTTTTCTTTTATTTGCATTACTTGCATTTTTATTTATAGACAGCTTTTTTGATCATTACACTCTTGAAGGCCCAACTTCACCAACAGGATTAAAAGTAAAAATACATGTTAGAGATGCAGTAAGCTGGAGCTGGTCAGCTGATTTCAATGCTGATGTAGAGATATACAAAAATGGAAATAGAATTTTCAAGTGGGATGATAAAGAAGGCAGAGGATATCAAGATGCCTTGGATAAATTTGTAAAAACCATGAAATGGACAAATGACAATACTCTCGTTTTTGAGGATTATGGTGGCAAGTGGATTTCAATTACTCTTCCAGAAAAAGGAGAAGTCAAACAAGAAACAGAGTTAATGATTAAAAAACTAAACCGGTATTTAAGCTTACAAAATAATCCTTCACGCTCAACATGCTACTATACTGGAAGTAATGATTCATATCACTATTTTAAGACAAAATGGAGAGACCATTGTAATGAATTCCACTTTAAAATTAAAAAGCAAGAACTTGTCATTAATGATGAGATACCTTTAAATCAGGCAGAACTTGGAATCATTCAGACTAATAATACAGAATCAGGAAAGCATAAATTATTATTTACAAATGATGGAATTAATTATTTCACACCAGTAAAATAGGATTCCATAACAATTCCGCTTCTAGTAATCCAGCTTCGCTGGCTACCAGAGCGAGGGACGTTATGAACAATAAAATTAAAATCTCTTTTGGTGACAATGTAAAGATACTGGATTCTCCAGAAACTGATATGCTTGGCTTATCCGGAAAGAAAGGTCAAGTATATGGAGAAACCACGCCTTCGGTTACAAACGTAAAAATCATAGGTAAAACAGAAGAGGATTATGCTATCAATGTATTTGTTGATGAAATAAAAAAAGACTATTGGTTTGCATCTCACTTATTAGAGTTCATAGATCATGGAGCAGGAACAGAAATTGTTATAGGGAATCATCGTGCTATTCGTAAAACAGATGGAAGCTGGGATGAATCCAAGGTCAATTCAATTAAGAAATGGTGGCAATTTTGGAAATAAGAAAATCATAACTAATTTTGGTTCTGGCAACCTCGCTTCACTCGGTGCTAGACCATGGTCGTTAGACAAAACAATGAGAATGAATAATACATTTACGATGTTCTTTTTGTTCCTTTTTGGGATAGCCCTTTTCTCGGATGGGGTAATAGCATATTTAAGGGGACAAGAATTAGGATTATTTGGCAATGGAGGCAATGGAAGGCTTGGGCCATTGGGCGTAAAGGCAGAAATGATAGCAGGGGCTCTGTTGATTATAATAATTGTTGCCATGTCAATTGCTGCTCAAGGCAAGAAGAAAGAAAATAAAGAGAAAATATGACATCAAGAAAAGTCTAACTAGATTCCATTATGCCAACATCGCTTCGCTCCGTGGCAGATGGATGGGCGTTATGAGAAGAAGGCAATTATCTTTAATATCTCGTATCTGTTAAGAGGAAAACTACTTCAGCAAATCCGGTTCGGAGAAGCTGATCTTCTCGATGATGCATTTGCCGGCGGCGGTTCCGCTCTGCTTCAGCTTCGCAATAGCCTTTTTGCGCTGGGCGGCAGGAAGTTTCCTGTCAAGGACTTCGTTGATTGTCTTTGAAAGTCCGATGAGCGTCGCCGCATCGTTCCTGATACGCGGATCATTCTCGGCTAAAGCCGCATTGGAGATGAGCCCTAACGAGTCCTTGTCACCGAGGATCGCAAGGCCGCTTAAAGACTCGTACTTGAAGGCATCGGATTTTGACACAAGAAGCTTCTTGTATATGTCAAAGTATTTCTTGTCGGCTGAAAAAGCAAGATAGTGGAGTGCGTCTCCGCGTTTCTCCATATCGACTTTTTCATTCACAACGATCTCCGCAAGCTTGTCGGAGACTCCCGGATAAAGGCTTATCATCCCCTCAATGGCGACTTCCGTGGCTGACTGCGCATCGACGCTCTTGTCCTGGGAGCCGGAGGCCCATATTTCAAGGGCTTTCAGGAAGAGTTCCTTGTGAGCCTTCTCTTCATACTTGAAGCTTTTCAACACGATCTGGTTGTTAGTCTCGACCAGTTGTTCACCGAGAGTCTTTGCTGATGCTGGAGGAGCCATAGCCTCCTTGGGCTTCTCGGTATTCTGGGCAGCGACGAGAAGGGGCAAGGAGAGACACGCAAGGAAAACTACAAGGTAAAGTTTTTTCATGGTTGATTCCTGGATTGAGTTTTATTTGAGAGCAGGAAAATACTTTCAGACAATGATAAATCAAGATCCATCCCTGTCGATTAGTATCATTTTGTCATATGCGACAATGGTAAAATCCTCTTTTCAATTAAGGCAAACTAAAGTTTGTACTCCAACAAATACATGAACTGGATACTTCCGTATTGTATTACTTCATACATCTACGCCGCCAGACGTGGAGGGATGCGCTTGCCGCGTCCGTTTTCTTCACAAGATTTATAGGTAAACCCAGATGATTTTTCCCCAAACGATGGTATTTTAAAGGAATTTATGATTTCCGGGGAACAACAATGACATTCTTACAGCCTTTATTACTATGGGGACTCCCTCTTTGTCTCATTCCAATCCTCATACATCTTATGAACCGCATAAGATACCGTACGGTGAACTGGGCTGCAATAATGTTCCTCATAAAGGCCAACCGGAGCTCCACAAGCATGGCGCGCCTCAGGCAGTTCCTCATCCTCCTCTTCAGGATACTCGCAGTGCTGGTGCTTGTCATCGCAATCGCCAGACCTCTGGCCGGCGGATGGCTCGGCTGGACATTCTCAGGACCTCCGGAAACTGTCATAATACTCCTCGACCGTTCCGCCAGCATGGGCACGGAATATTCCACGCGCACATCTAGGCTCAAACAGGCGAAGGCGATCCTGGCATCCGCATCAAAAGGACTTACTGGAACAAGATTCGTCCTCCTGGAAAACGTCAACCGCAAAGCCTGCGACCTCGCATCACCTGAAATCCTCGCCGACCTATCCGACACCGCACAGACCCAGACCGCCTGCGACATCCCCTCTCTCATAGACGAGGCCGTCAACTATGTGATCGCGAACAAGACCGGCGTTACAGAGATATGGGTCGCCTCGGACATGCAAATCACCGACTGGCAGCCTGAAAATTCCCGATGGCGCGAAATAGAATCCAAGATTAAATCAGTTCCCCAGTCCCTCAGGATCAGAATTCTCGCCCTGGACTCCAAGGTGGATGAGAACATGTCCGTCCGCCTTGTCAAGATAAATCCTCCGAGAGCGAGCGATCCGCAGGAGGCCGAACTCGTGTTCGAAATAAACAGGATTGCCAGTGGCGACACGGTGATCCCGGTCACATTCTCCCAGGGCGAAAACAAGAAGCAGATAAATGTGAAACTCACCGGGACTTCCAACAAGTTCAGGCAGAAGATCACAAAAGGCGCCAGCGTCGCGGAGAACTGCGGATACATAGAACTCCCGGCCGACTCCAACATCAATGACAACAGGGCTTACTTCACCTTCCCCGTACAGCAGGAAAAAAAGACAGTCATCGTCTCACCCGACAAGGACGTTGCAGCCGAAATTCTTTCAATTGCGGCGTGCCCGAACGAGAAGAACCAGGGAAATCTCAAGTTCCAGCAGCCATCGGCGGCTGATCTGATCGACTACAAGGAGACCGCGCTCATAATATGGGCTGCACCTTTCCCTGGTGAAGAAGTCCAGAAGATGCTTAAACAGTTCATCTCGGAGGGCGGTTCGATAATCTTCTTCCCCCCTGAGACCGATGATCCCACGAAACTTTTCGGCTCGATCATCTGGGAGAAATGCGAAATCCGCAAGGAGGCCGAACCTCTTTCAGTTAAGGAATGGGACAGGCGTTCCGGCCCGTTCGAAGACACGGCTTCCGGCGAAAGCATAGCCTTGAACGAGCTTAAAATCCAAAAGACAAGGCAGCTCCAGGGCTACGGACTCAATCCCATAGCATCCTGCACTGACGGCAAGCCACTTGTATCAAGACTCAAGCTCAACGGCGGGAACGCATATTTCTGCACGACCCTGCCTCTCCAGGAATGGTCAACTCTCGGTGAAGGACAGGTGCTTGTCCCGATGATCCAGCGAATCCTGAATGAAGGTGGAGCAAGACTCTCCAAAACCGTCTTCTCCGACTGCGGCGGCTGGGACATCGAATCAATGGCGAATGACATCAAGGACACCATCCCGTCTGAAAACAAGAATCCAAGGTTTAACTCCGGCGCCTACAGGAGCAGCGACAAGGTGATGGTGCTGAACCGTCCGCCCTCGGAGGACATCCAGGAATACCTGGGGTCGTCCGATCTTGAAGAGATGATGAAGGGGATTTCCTTCTCGACCCTACATGAGAAAAGCGGAACCGATACCAATATTGCAACGGAAATATGGAAGGCGTTCCTGGTAATCATGCTCCTCTTCCTGGTCTCCGAGGCATTCCTCTGCCTGCCAATCTCGCTGAAATTAAAAACCAAAAAGGCGGGGTTCTGACATGCACATAAGCCTTTCATACAGCTGGACGGTGATGATCATCGGGATCCTGGTCCTGATGGCATCCGCTTATTTCAGCTACATCCAATGGAAGACTGTCAATCGCAGGATGCCTGTTCTCATTCTTGAAGTCCTCAGGTTTGTGATCATCGCCCTCATATTCTTCACGCTTCTGCGTCCGGAATTTGTGACGAAGCTCCGCCAGAAGTCAGATCCGGAAATAGCGATCCTCTACGACCAGTCCACAAGCATGGATACAATAGACATAATAAGGCCGGACATGGCTGATGCCGAGGCCAGGATGACATGCCTTGACCGCCTGCTTTCATCAAAGTTCTACGCTCCTCTGGAAAAGAAATTCAGAGTCTCACTGCAAGGATTCAGCCCTCCCCCCGATCCTGCGAAACTCGCAGAATCAGGCGAAGTCGAAGGAACTGATATTGAAGATGCCATGTCCAAGGCGATCGCTGCGTCAAAGAACCTGCGGGGTGTGATAATATTAACGGACGGCAACTGGAACAAAGGTTCCTCCCCGATCGGAGCGGCTGTCAAACTGAGATCACGGCAGGCCCCGATCTATTCGGTCGCGTTCGGTGGAAAGACATATCTTCCGGACATTGATCTGAAGAACATAAAAGCCCCTTCATACTGTCTCCTGAACGAGAAGATATCCATTCCGTTCCAGGTGGAAAACCATTTCGCAAGGGATATAAAGACCAAGATAAAGCTTTATTCAGGCTCTGGAATAGAAAGTGAAAAGGAGATAACGATTCCGGCCGAATCATCCTTCAGCGACTCGATAATCTGGCAGCCACAGAAGGAAGGAAAGGCTGCCCTCAGGATCGAAGTTCCCGAGGAGAAAGATGAAGCAATCAAGCTGAACAATTCAAGGTCCTTTGACATCGCGGTCCGCAAGGAGAGCTTGAAGGTGTTGATAGTAGACAGCCTGCCGAGATGGGAATACAGATATCTCAGGAACGCAATCAGCAGGGATCCCGGAATGGAGCTCAATACCGTCCTCTTCCTGCCGGAAATCGGAATGGGAGGCGGAAAGAACTATCTGCCGAAGTTCCCGGAAAAGAACGAAATCTCCAAATATGACGTCATCTTCCTTGGAGACGTCGGCGTGGCGCAGGGGCAGCTCACCACGGAGAACTTGGAACTCATAAAGGGACTTGTTAAACACCAGGGCAGCGGACTTGTCTTCCTGCCCGGACAGAAAGGCAAGGAGTTATCACTGCTTGACAGCCCGCTCGGGGAACTCATGCCGGTCGAACTCGACAAAAGCAAGCCCGGTGGAATGTCTTCACCGGTCGAATCGAAGCTTGTCCTGACATCAGTCGGCAAGGATCACTTCCTTACAATGCTCGCGGACAATCCAGCCATGAACTCTTCTCTCTGGCGTGATCTTCCAGGATTCTACTGGAACGCGCCTGTACTTTCCGCAAAGACAGGTTCCAGCATCCTGGCGGTACATTCAGGACTGAAGACAGCTGGCGGGCGCATGCCTCTTCTTGTAATCAAGGAGTACGGCAGCGGAAACGTACTGTTCATGGGAACTGACAGCGCATGGCGCTGGAGGAAGGGAGTGGAGGACAAATATCATTACAGGTTCTGGGGACAGGTCGTCCGTTGGATGGCACACAAGCGTCACCTCGCGCACGACGAAGGCATCAGACTCTTCTACACTCCTGAAAATCCCAAGGCCGCACAGACTGTCTTCCTCAATGCGACGATCCACGACAGGACGGGAATGCCTGTCGACGACGCCGAAATAATCGTGAACGTCAAGGACAAGGAAGGGAAATCCCTCCAGCGCCTGAAGATGTTCCCGGACAAGGGCGGCTGGGGCTCCTACAAGGGCGAGTTTGTCCCCGACAAGAGCGGAACATATGTCCTGCAGATGGAAAGCGAAAAGAACTCGATTGCGCTCAGGACGGAGATAACCGTCACCCGCGAGAGCCGCGAGAAGATCGGTGAACCTGCCAACTGGAACATCCTCAAGGAGATTTCACAGATCACCGAAGGCGAACTTTCCACACCCGAGGAACTCGACAGGGTCGTCTCGAAAATAATGGCATTGCCAAAATATATCGACATAGAAAAACGCTTTCTTTTGTGGTGTCAGTGGTGGTGGGGCCTAATAATACTATGCCTTATTTCGTCATATTGGGTAGGAAGGAAGCTGACGGGATTGATTTGATACTGGAAAATAGAATGGAGCGCCGGCGTACTTCGACTTTGCTCAGCACAGGTCTCGCCGGCAATTGCTCTGATATTTGCAGCCGGGAATGCATCAATTGACAAGGTGATTGGATGAAAATTTTACATGTAATATTTATCTTCGTCTTTCTTTCCTGCTGCCTGCTCGGTAAGGACGCCATACAGATCAAAGTAAAATCGGAACAAAACCCAACCATATATATAAATGGCTTTTTCTATGACAAGAATGTCTTAAAATCTAAATCCTTCTGCAAGGAATATTTGGTTGACGGCAAGAATTCCATTGTCATTGAACCCGCATTAAAAACAAAAATTGACCTGACGATTGAGAAAAAGGGGGATGACAATGATGAATTAATATTTTCCTTTAACAAGGAAATATCCGAGAAGACAGTTGTTGAGTTTGACTTGAAGCTTCCATCAATACGATGGGCATGGCAGGACGGTGAGGAAATCAAATCCATTTCTGGAGATGAAGAAGCGACAGTAAAGGAAGCTGCAAATAAGATAATCCGGGGATATGAGCATGGAGAATTCAAGGATTTAATTGATTCAACGATGAAGCCATACATCGAAAACTATGCAAAAGCAAATAATATTTCCAACGATGCGTCAAAGGAGGCGTTTTTATCAGCATACAGCGAATTCCTTTCAAAGGAGAAAAGAACCTCTTTCGAAATAGGAAATAGCGACTTGTCCGTGGAGTCAAGCAGATATAACAATAAAATCGCCAGAGTCTTCAGGAAAAACGGTGAATATTTATGTAAAATGGGAACTAAGCTTGGCGCTCTCTGTATATATCAGTTTTATTTCATTAAGAAAGACAATAAATGGTTGCTTCAGTAAAGGCGCATGGGACACCAGCGCAATTGAATAACGGTGACTTGAAAAAGCAATTTATGGATCGGGTATTGGAATTTGAGGATGGAAATGAGTCGGTGACAAAATGTAACCGACTGAAATTCTGAAGACCAAGGGAAGGATATAAGATACGATGAATGAAACCGCATTAGCCGTTTTTGAAAACCATAAGATCCGCCGTCATTATGATGAAAATACAGAGACATGGTATTTTTCTATTATTGATGTCGTAGAAGCGCTTACCGTTTCAGTAAATCCGACCGATTACCTGAAAAAGCTCAGGAAAAGGGATGTGGAACTTGGCGTCTACATAGGGACAAACTGTCCCCAGGTAGAAATGGTGACAGAAACAGGCAAAAAAAGAAAAACTCTTGGAGGATCTGTTCAACATATATTGCGGATTATTCAATCCATACCGTCGCCCAAAGCCGAACCGTTCAAGCGATGGCTGGCAAAGGTTGGATACGAACGGTTGCAGGACATGAGCGATCCCGCCCGTTCCCTTGATCGTGCCCGAGAATTCTGGCAGAAGCACGGCAGAAGCGAAAAATGGATTCAACAGAGGATGATGGGACAGGAAACCCGTAACAAGCTCACTGATTATTGGAAAGACCACGAAATAACCAAAGAAGACGAATATGCCCTTCTCACAAACATCATTCATCAGGAATGGAGCGGTGTTTCGGTCAAAGAACATAAGGATATCAAAGGCCTTAAAACGCAGAATCTGCGTGACCATATGAACGAAGCAGAACTGATTTTTACGGCGCTTGCGGAACTTTCAACACGGCAAATAGCTGAGAGTGTCGATGCCACAGGGGTACCCGAGAATGCCGAAGCCGGAAAAAAAGGCGGAAAAATCGCGAAGCAAGCCCGCTTGGAACTTGAATCAAAAACAGGCAAGAGCGTCGTTACAGGTGAGAACTATCTTCCGCCTGTGCAAAAACAAAAGCAGATAAAATAGAAACCGGATCGTGGCGATGACGAGGAATAATGTTTTAAACTCGGGCAGCTGATAGAGTTTGAATTGGCAAAATTCGAGAAAAGAAGTATTGATATGGTATGTCTGGAATTAGTAATAGTCTCTCAATGAAATGAAAGTTCAAAATAAAGGAGGGCGGACTTTCCAGTCCGCCAACTCGCGGGTTGGAAAACCCGCGCTCCGTTGATATTCAAATCAAAGACATGCGGAAAAGATTTAGCAGCACAGGAATATTACGAGGAAAGAAATGGACAATCTAAAATTACCAGAATCATTGAGTTTACAGCTCAGAGGATTCCAGCGGAAACTGCGCGCCATCGAGAGCGTGACAGCCGCTGCTGCTGCGTTCTGCATGGTTGCGGGCGCATTCTCATTCCTTTATCTGTCGGACAGGCTCTGGGACACTCCGGTCATACTGAGGATCATACTCTTCCTGTGCGGCTTCGTCCCCCTGCTCTACCTTATATTCTACACGATACATCACGTGTTCATGAAACGCCGTGATTTCAAGACGTTGTCAGTGCTTGTCCAGAAACATCACAGGAAACTCGGTGACAGCCTGCTCGGGGTCGTCGAACTTGCCGAGAACAAGGATCTGTCGGAGAACGTCTCGAAGGAACTGTGTTCGGCCGCCATCACGAACATCGCGGAGAAATCGCAGTCGATGGATTTCTGCGAAGCCATCAGCAGGAAGGGGCTCAGACGTTTCGCTGTCTGGTCGTTTGCGATCCTCGCAGTTGTCGTCTGCATGCTGATCTTCACCAGGCCCGCCTTCGGCAACGCCCTGATAAGATGGCTCAATCCGCTGTCTTCCGTCGAAAGGTACACCTTTGTCAAGTTCGACGGCATCCCGCAGAGCCTGAATGTCCCGCACGGTGAGGAATTCGAAATAAAATGCGTACTCGACAGCTCTTCAACGGTCAGGCCCGAAAATATAAAGTTCAGATGCGGGATGGAGCCTGCGAAGACCGTCACCGTGGCGAAGGACAGCGCCCTGCTTAGGATATCAGGCCAGACAAAACCTGTCGATCTGAAGATATGGTCCGGCGACTTCCGCAAGACAGTGAAGATAATCCCGCTGCATCGTCCTGTCCTCCTCAACCTCGAAGCCGCCGTGAAGCTGCCGGAATACACCGGCAGGAAGGACGAGAAGGTCAAACTTTCAGGAAAGACCTTCCAGCTACTTGAAGGAAGCCAATACAGTTTCGAAGGGAAGATCGACCGTGACATCAAATCAGCGGAGCTGGTTGATGCATCAGGAAAAACAAATCCTCTCAGGACACAGGGAAGCTCCTTCTTCACGGAGCAGCAGAAAGCTGTGGCTTCGGAGAAAAACGTCCTGACGTGGCTGGATTCCCTCGGCATGCGCCCATTGCATCCGTTCGAGTATTCAGTCGTCCCCGAGAAGGATCAGGAGCCTTTCACCGAATGTCCAAAGCTTCCCCTGTATTCTGCGATGCTCGCGGACGAGACGATAATAATACAGGTCACCGCTGAAGATGACTACGGTGTTGCCGAACTTGGGGCTTCGTATTCTTCATCCGACCCGAAGATCGAGACGAAGATTTACGGTACGGCCAGCATGATGCTTGCGAAAGGAGCTGCCGACAAGCAGAAGCTGGAGGCGGAATTCATGTTCTGCCCTGCTCTTCTCAAGATAGAGGAGAAGACTCTTGTAACTGTCTGTTCAACCGCGAAGGATTATTTCCCGTCCAGGACGACCATCTATTCCAAGCCCTACAGGATTTATATCCTGAGCCTGCAGGAACATGCAAAGCTGGTCGAGGAGGAGCTTGAGTCGATCATGGCGAAGATCGAGGATCTGGTATGGCGTGAGGAGGAGAACCTTGAAAAGAACAAGAACATCAGCAAGCTCTCCGAGGAGGAGATGAAGAATGATGAGACCTCGGAGAAGATATCCGAACAGGAGAACTCTGAAAAGATGAACGCCGAGGATCTCGAGAAGCTTTCGGAGAAGGCCGTGAAGATGCTTGAGGAGGCGCTCAAGAACAAGGAATTCCCTGCAAAGACCATAAAGGAATGGGCGAAGATGCTCGACACCATCAACCAGGTCTCCAAGAACGACATGAAGAATGTCGAGAAGTCCCTGAAAAACGCCCAGAGCGAAAGCAAGCGCTCCGAGCAGATGAAGAAGGCCGTCAAGGAACAGCAGGAGCTTCTTGAAAAGCTCAAGGAGCTGATGAAGAAGATGGACGAATCATTGAACAACCTGACCATGGAGAATTTCGTGAGCAGGCTGAAGAAGGAGGCCGAGAACGAGAAGGCCATTTCCTCAAAGCTCGCTGAGATCATGAAGACTTCGGTGGGAATGGACCAGAACACCCTTCCGGAAAAGATCAGGAATGAAATAACCGATCAGAAGTCGAAGCAGGAGCAGATCAGGAAGATCGTGAAGAACATCCAGGACGACCTGCTCGGATTCTTTTCCAGGACCAGGATAAAGAAATATCAGGATGTATCCGACGAGATGGAGAAGGAGAAGATCCAGAAGAAGCTCGAGGACACAGTCGAGACCATTGCGAAGAACCAGACGGCCAAGGGGATATCCAGCACCAAGGAGATAGCCGCGAAGCTCGAGAAGTGGGCCGATGATCTCGGCAAGAAGGACAACAAGCAGGCGGGAGGAGGAGGAGAAGGCGGCGGGGAGATGAAGGAGATCGATCCCGAGATACTCATAGGCCTGATGCGGCTTCTCCAGCAGGAACAGGAGCTCAGGGAACAGACGAGGAACCTGGATGAGAACAGGGAGAAGATGAAGGACTACGGCGAGAAGTCCGTAGGACTCTCGGAAAAGCAGATGGGCATGCGCAACGATCTCGGCGGATTGAAGAAGAAGGCGGCGGATTTCCCGAAACTCATCCAGCTCATGGACCAGACAGGAAAGGCCATGACCGATGCAGGCGCATTGCTGTTCAAGCCTCAGACGGACCAGCAGACGATCGGAGCGGAGACAGAGGTCATAGAGCTGCTTGCGGCCTCGATGCAGAACGCCTCGGAAATGTCTGAAGGAAGCGGCGAAGGATCGGAAATGATGAGCATGCTGATGCAGATGATGATGGGCGGACAGGGAGGCATGAGGCCCGGCGGGTTCAAGGGCTCCATCAGCAGCAATGCCGCAAATACAAAGTCCGGCGGGGAAACATACAAGCCAAATCTTCCGGAAGGAAAACCTGAAAGGACTGCTGGCGCAAGCACAAAGGCCCTGCCAGAAGAATACAAGGATGCGATCGAGACATATTTCAACCGTGTCAATTCGATTGATAAAAAGAACAGGAAATAAATTTCCGCCATGCGGAAATTTATGAACGGATACTATTATGAAGAATATAATCTGGCTCATCATGGCAATATCAGTTATAAACCTGATATCCGCCCCGGCGCTTTACGGACAGAAGCTTTTCATAGGCAACATGGAGTCGATTCCTCCCGAACTTGAGAACATGTATGCCAAGGGTCTTGTCTACCTCCAGAAGACACAGAACCAGGAGGGCGACTTCCAGGGGCAGTATGGGAATGATCCTGGTGTCGTAGGCCTCTGCATAGTTGCGATGCTCGCAAAAGGGGATGATCCGAACAACGGCCCATACAGCAGCAATATCAAAAGGGGAATAAACAAGATCATCAAGTCCACGAACTCACAGAACGGATACATAGGCAATTCCATGTACAGCCACGGTTTTGCGACTCTCGCACTCGCCGAATCCTACGGCGTGGTAAATGACGACAGGATCGGGCCCGCCCTCAAGAAGGCCGTGGAACTTATAATCAGTTCGCAGAACCGGAATCCCCGCGGCGCCTGGCGTTATGGTCCTGAAAGCAAGGATGCGGATACAACGGTAAGCGGTGCTATCAGCGTCGCGCTTTTTGCATCAGCCAACGCCGGGATCCCCATTCCGGATGAGGTGGTCAAGAAGGCATTGAAGTTCTACGAGACCTGCCAGGGAGGGGACGGCGGATTCGGGTATACCGGGAGGGATTCGTCCAACTATCCCAGGACGGCGATAGGGGCTCTTGTCTTCGCGCTTGCGAAGAAAAAAGATTCGAACACGTTCAAGGGGGCGATGAGCTACCTGCAATCCCACAACGCAAATGAATCAGGAGGACATTATTACCATTATGGACTATATTATGCATCACAGTCTTTCTTCCATACTGGGACGGAGTCCTGGGACCAGTGGAATGAGGTAAATATAAAGTCCTTGAAAATAATGCAGACGGAGAGCGGCTCATGGAACGGACAGCAGGGGCCTGCGTTCTCGACAGCGGCCGCGCTTCTTTCGATGGCCCTCAACTTCAGGTATCTGCCAATATATGAGAGATAAAACCATGATAAATTCGAAACTCGAAATCAGAAATCAGAAACAAATTTCAAATCTCGGTATCTGCCTTGCCTCCTTCTTCCTTCTTGCCGCATTTACCGCCATTAGCGCAGATGACGCAAAAGCTTCCGGAAAATCATCAGTCATAGTCTTCAAGAACAACGATCTGCTTCATGGCGGAATTTCATCAATAGCGGCTTCAGACGGAAAGGCAGTCTGGCAGCATCAAGACTCAAAGCAGCCATTCACATTCAATCTGAAAAACATCAAGGAGATAATCCTTGATCCTGTTGAACCGAAGACATCGGAAGCACAGCAGACATTTGCAGTCGCACTTACAAACGGGGACACCTTGAAAGGTTCGGTAATGTCCCTGGATTCCAACATCCTCGTCCTGAGGACATGGTACGCCGGGGATTTGAAAATTGACAGGAGGATGATAAGGGAGATGATCAACTCAGGTTCATCCCAGCTCATCTACAGGGGGCCCGACAACCTTGCTGGATGGCGCGTCTCAAAGCCGAACAGGGATGATGGGGATGATGAAAACGCAGGCAAGGTCGAGTTTAAGAACAATACGCTCCTCCTCTCCGGATATGAGGCCTATGCCGAGAAGAAGGACATCAAGCTTCCAGACTTGGTCAGAATAGACTATGAAACGACTGTCAGCAATGAAGGCTCTGGAATTATTTTATACACAGACAAGCAGATAGACATGAAGGATGGCTCACTGGAATCAGAAATTCGCAGGTTCAATGCATACGGCGTCAGCATCTCCAAATATGAACTTAGCGCAGGAAGATCCAGGAACAACGAATGGCAGTCTGCCGGTGATTCCGGAGACGACAACGGAAAACTGAGAAAACTGCTGAATTCATCCCCCAAGTTGAAAGTCACGATATTCTCGAACAGGAAAGCGGGAATGATCAATGTCCATGTCAACGATACGCCTGCCCTGAAATACATCGACCAGGACAAGGAATTCCCCAAGGGATCAGGAATGTGCTTCATATTGACTGACAGTTCCGATTCCCGCCCAGTGGAAATAAGCAACATAAGGGTGGGCGTATGGGACGGCAAGCTGCCTGCTCCCGGCGTTGCGGACGAGGTCATTGAAAAGGACACCATCCTCTTTTCGAACAAGGACAAGACAACCGGAGTATTGAAACTGCTTGAGAAGGGAAACCTCCAGTTTGAAACTGAATTCGCACCTTTGACAATTCCACTTGACCGGGTCGCGAACATAATAACATGCTCCGCCAACCGCAGGCAGGCAAAAAGGGAATCAAACGATATCAGGGCTTATTTCTCCGCTGAAGACTGCATCACCATCAACATATCTGAAATAACCGGAGGGAAGATAAGGGGCAGGAGTGAAAACTTCGGTGAAGTCTCCCTCGATCTTGGCGCATTCGAGAAAATAACCTTCAACATCTATGACGAAGAGACCGTCAAGGATGAAAACAAATAAAACTTACAAATAAAGGGGATGAGGTGTATTATGAAAAACTGTCGTGTGAAAGCATTGTCCGCAGCTCTCCTGCTGTCCGTCCTGGTTCCTGAAATGATGGCGCAGATCCCGCTGCCTCCGCCGGTCGCAGTCAATGCCGGAAAAAACACTGCGGCAGCCGCAGTGGACAATCCTTCAGGAGCAGAAGGCGGGCTTGACACAATACGTTTCTCCAGCAAGGACTTCATTACCGGCAGACTTGTATCATTTATTCCGGACAAAACGCTTACTTGGACGCATCCTGACGCGGAGAAGCCAATAGAATTCAAGGTCGCAAACATCCGCGAGATAACACTGTCCGGAAAACAGCCGGCGGCGCCGGCAGGCACTTCTACCGTCAGGCTTACAAACGGCGACATCCTGAAAGGTTCCATAGTCAAACTCGACAATGAAAACCTGCTCATCAAGACCTGGTATGCCGGAGACCTGAAGATCAACAGGAAGATGCTCAAGGAGATACTCCCCTCCACGGTCAGTTCAGGAATCTACGAGGGGCCCAGCGACATCAAGGAATGGACGATTGACAACCAGCGCGGCGGCGGCGACAAAAACAAGGTGGAGGTCACCAACAAGACACTTAGCATACCCGGGAACTGTTCTGCAGGACGGGATGTGAAGCTTCCGGACATGGCCAAGATCGAGTTCGACATAATCTTCAGCCAGAACTCAAATGTCAATATCTTCCTTTACGCGGACCAGATGGCCCGCCACCAGGGGAATTCCTACATATTGAACATTTCATCCAACTACATATACCTCCAGAGATATTCGAGGAATGAAGGGAACGACTCCATCGGACAGGGCGAATGCCGCAGGCTCATGGAGAAGAATTCGGCGCATTTCACAGTACTCGTGAACAAGAAGCTGAAAGCCTTCACGATCATGGTGAACGGATCGGTTGTGCAGCAGGCGACCGACAACCGCGGCGACTTCTGCGGAAAAGGCGGGATAATATCCTTCTACAATTCCGGCTCATACGGAGCCCTCAAGATCAAGAACATCCTCGTAACAAAATGGGACGGCAGGATTCCGAACGCCGCCGCTGAAAGCGACGAGAGCACGAAGGACAACATAGTATTCAGCAATGAAGACAAGGTGACCGGAAAGCTCAAGTCGATAGAGAGCGGACAGATAACATTTGAAACCGAGTTTGCAGCGTTGAACGTCCCGATCGAGCGCGCAAAGAACATACGTTTCTCGAACGAAGGTTCACAGGTCGCAAAGAGGAACACGAACGATATCAAGGCATTTTTCAATTCGGACGAGTCGATGACAGTAGACATCCAGAAAATACTCAACGGGAAGATAAGCGGCAAGAGCGAAAATTTCGGGACCGCAGAGTTCTCGCTGAACGCTTTCAAGAAGCTAGCGCTCAATATATATGCCGAACCTGGCGAGAACGAGAACACGTCCGGCGACAGCACGGAAGAATAAGGTATCAGTGTTCAGGTGTCAGGTGTCAGGTGTCAGGTGTCAGGTGTCAGTGTCTGAGCTGCAATGCCTACATTGTACAAGTTGAAACGGTTTACCGAAGGATCAGCTTCGAGGAAATCGATCACTTGGCTATATGAGGCAATTTCAAAATTGCCTCTATTGAGCTGATTGCTTTCGTTGGAGTACAAGCTTAAGCTTGCGTAACCTGTTGTCGAAGATCCCGGCCCCAACGGGCGTCGGGAAATACTAAGACAAACTAAAGATTGGACTCCAACGGGCATATTTCCGCGACAACAGTTTTATTGTATTTTTGAAATCAGCTCAAATGAATTATCTTTCCTGACACCCCACTCCGTCCGCTTTAGCGTAACTACGTGGGGCAAGCCTGACACCTGACACCTGACACCTATTTATTTTCCCTGCCTGCTCGCGGTTCCCCATGTCCATGGATTCCTTTCATGAGCCTGAGGACGGCGAGTTCCTTTGCCTTTGCTTCGACGTCAAGGGTGAAATTCCTTTTCAGCTTCAGCCAGCACGCTGGGAAGTCCGCAGGATCTATATAATCCGAATGGGATCTGGGATTTCCCTTCTTCCAAAGGTTCTTCGGGGAGGAAATATGGAAGTAAGGCTCCCTGCCTGCCTTCTTCCAGGAGTCAATGCATAAGCCGGTCGCATCTCCAATGGAAAGGCCGTCGGGATTGCACCGGTGATGATGGACATCATACACCATTGGAAGTGAAAGCCCCATGCACAGCTCATACAGGTCGGAAGGCGTGTAGGAGACGTCATCATTCTCGAGCGCAAGTTTCCTTCTGACACTCTCCGGAAGCTTCTGAAAATTCCTCCTGAACCTTTCAATCGCATCCTTCTTCCCTCCATGTCTCCCGCCAAGATGTATATTTATGACTTCGGCTCCGACAAGTTCCGCAAGCATCCCATGATACTCGAGCTCCTTTGCGGAATTCGCAACTACATTGTCCCGATGGGATGAAAGAACAACGAACTGGTCGGGGTGGAAACTAAGCCTTATATCATTCTTCGCCGCAAAACAGCATGCCTTGCCCAGAGCTCCTTTTATTTTCCCGGCATCAGGCAGATCATCAATTCCATATCCGGCTGCCGGATGCGTGAACAAGGGGAAAAGCCCGGATGAAATCCTAAAAGCGCCAAATCCAAGACCGGATACGGCCTTTAATGCAAGATTGAGATTTTCAGAGTTCGCAAGACAAAGGCCGCTGAGCTTTTCCAGGGCTTTCCTGCGGGAGAGTGATGAGAGGGACGAGGCAGTAGCCGTCCTGAATCTTACAGGCGCTTCAACAAACAGACAGCAGAGTCCGAATCTAATCATTAAGAGGAACCACTGTAAATTATCATGAGGTTCCCCTGCGGATTATTTAGGAGTCCCAAGATACTTTTCAAGGGTCCTTAGCAGCACTTCCTTTGTGACCGGTTTGGCAATATGGTCGTCCATGCCGGCCTCCAGGCACATCTCCTTGTCACCGCGCATTGCATATGCCGTCATGGCCACAATAGGGATACGATGCCTGGTTTTGTCTTCTGCTTCCTTCTTCCTTATATTCTTAGTGGCAGTAAAGCCGTCCATGACCGGCATTTCGCAGTCCATGAAGACCATATCGTATTTGCCGGCATTCAGTTTCTTAATGGCTTCTTCGCCGTTGACAGCAGTATCCACCGAAACTCCGAGTTTCGACATGAGCTTTAGTGCGACATTCCTGTTGACAGGATCGTCTTCGGCAACCAGAACCTTCATGCCCGCGAAATTATGCGGCACAGAAGCTCCTGCTTTCTTTAATATATCCTCTTCAACCTTGTTAAGCTCTATGATTTCCAGGGGAAGCATGACGGTAAAGACCGTGCCTCTGCCCTTTTCGCTTTCAACGCTGATTTTCCCGGACATCGTCTCGGTCAGATGCTTACAGACCGAGAGACCGAGGCTCACTGCCGCAAACTTCTTCGATTTAGAGTATTCCTCATGGGTAAAATCAAAGATATCGGAGAGCTTTTCGGCTGAAATTCCAAGGCCGGTATCGGTGACCTTGAAAACAATCTGTATATTCTTGTCCTTTTTCTCAGCAGCGGCTATGTTGATCTTCACACCGCCTTCAGTGGTGAAAACAATGGCATTCCTGCAGAGTACGGTCAATATCTGCTTGATCCTCTCAGGATCGCCCATCAGATATTTAGGGACGTCCTTTTCGATGTCCAGTCCAACCTTGAGATTCTTTTCAGACGCCTGCTTGTTGACCATGAGAATGACTTCCTCGGACGTTCCGCGAAGGTCAAATGGCGCCTTCTCAATCTCCACGCCACCGGACTCCATGTTTGCAAAGTCATCTATGTCGCCGATCAGCTCGACCAGGGAATTCCCCGATATTTCAATGGCCTTGACGAAATTCTTCTGCTCGTCCGTGAGCTTCGTGTCCATCAGGAGCTGTGTCATTCCGACCACGCCATTGACAGGATTCCTGAACTGATGGCTCATGCTGTTCAGATATGCAGTCTTTATCTGGTTGTTCATTTCAGCCTTGATGGCAAGGTTCTTGACCCTCTGGATGAGCTCCTTTATCTGAGTGACCATTGAAGCTGCGGAAAAACCAATGAACCTGAACTCGTCAAAACGGAAATCGCTATCCCCGAGGACGATATGTTTCTTGAAGCATTCATTGAAGTAGTTAACGAGGAAATTGATCTCCCCTTTTATCACCGAGGACACTCCTAGAGAGAAGATAATTGCAGCAACAGTCACAAGGAGTGACAGCACGAGCATGAAGCCTATTTCCAGCGTCATATCGACTTTCAACCTGTTCTGGTTCTCCCCGAAAGTCTTCTTCATTTCATCTTCGCGTATTTTTGAACATACTATCCATCCATAGTTGGGATAAGCCTGAGTGTATACCCAGGTCTGGACAGGAACAGGATTTGATGCATCGGAAGCGTCAAAGCTTATATATCTTCCTGCATTGTAGGATGCCCCGGACAAGACCCAGTCAAGAAGTCTTTCGCCGCCAGCCCCTATCGTCTTTGCAATGTTCTTGCCTTCGTATGAGGATTCCGGATGCATCTGGATATTGCCCTTCTGGTCCATTACAAACACATCGCCGGAGACGCTCCTCCCGAACTTGATATCCCTGAGTCTCTTAAGAATTATCTTCTTGGTATCGGCATCGGAAGTATCCTTGGGGACAAGAGTCCTCTCATGTTCAATATATTTGATCGCGTTATCAACTTCAGAAGAGATATTCTGCTTGCAGTAGTAAACAAAGCTCTTGTGGAGGCTTTCGGCTGACTTGTTGAAGTCATATGATTTCTCATAAATGAAAAAGATTATGAAAAATCCGCTTACAAGCAGAATGGTAGCAAGCCAACTTATTAAATTGGCCTTGGAAATACTTTTAAAATCAAACATTCTAGCCCTCCCTCTTTATATAAATATAGCTCTCTAAACGAAAAACTTACCTGGATCAGTCATCATTTCTTTTTGCCGCCTCCACTGCTGCCTCCACTGCTGCCTCCGCCGCCCGCAAGGTCTGGGAACGGATCAAGGCTTCTCTCAATCCTGCCCCTATAATCAAGCGTCCAATACTCCGAGACTCCGACGTCGGTCTCATAGTGCGCATCGGATATAAACATTAGATTGAAACCGTTGAAATGAGACCTGTAGTATTTGTCATAAAGGACTCGCTCAGTGGTTTTAGCATCAATTATCGCCTGGGTGATGGGGCTGGGATTGCTCATATCGAAATCATAATCATTGTTGCCATGTCCGTTGTTCGCATGCTTTTCAATATCCGTCGGGGCCTGGCCTGAATAATAATCCGTACCGCCAACAAGATCCGCCTCAGAAGTAAGAGCCGGGGTATCCGTGGCCGGACATACAAACACGTCCAGCTTCCTGACATAGATATAAATATCCGAAAAATCATCAAGCCATCTCTTTGTGTTGGGCATCTCATTGTCGTAGTCGTGCATGTAGGATTTGAAACCGATGGCGATCTGCCTCAGGTCGTTCATGCAGACCACCTGATATGATTTCTGCCTTACACGGCCAAACGTAGGAAGAAGAATGGAAAAAAGGATGCCTAGTATGGCTACGCAGACAAGAAGCTCAACTAATGTAAATCCCTTCTTCATCAAGCAATACCTCTTAACATATGATCATCCTACGGGTAATATAGCATATCTTATACCTAAAACTGTCTTACAGCATGCAAGTTCCTGAGTTTTTTTCACATTTTGAAGAACAGTCTTTCATATTTTTTCCTGATCTGATCGATATTCTCAGGTGTAACAAGCATATATCTCTCTTCGAAAACCTTCTTGGGATCACCGGGAGGCATCCTTTTCGATGACTTGAATCCGGGGATATAATGCACTGAAGCCACCACGAATTTACCTTTTATCGCCCCTTCGAGATACTTGGTGCTGCTGTTCAAAAGGGCAATCTTAGGCCTTTCATAATCCTCCATCGTCCATACCTTCATCTTATCAAGATCCTTGGGAACCCCGATTATGGAAACCACCACTTCGCATTCGCGGTGCTTCTCGAACGCATAATCAAAATCCTCGGCTGTCATTACCTCCTCGATGTGCGGAGACTTCCCATGCTGATAACGCGACAAGTCGACTGAAATCGGCACGATTGCCTCAACGGTGATACTATCCCCGAATCCCGCCTTGAGGCTGTCAACCAGCTCCTTCTGACGCAATATCTCCTCATAGTTGGGCGATACGATTATCATGGCCTTCCTGTCGGGATATTTTTCGGCAAGATATTTGGCAAGGACATAACCCTTGCAGAAATTGTATCTCGATTCAATCTTTGCCAGCCTGTCCGCCGAATATTCACCTACCATATCCGTCCTGTAAAGAACTGCAGTTGTGCAAAAAGCGATCACCGTGATAAGCCCGAGAAGGGAAAATATCTTGACGCTCGTGTCCATCCTATCCGATTGGAAAACCTTGTAGACAAAATACATAGTGGCGAGCAATATTAAACCTATGCCCGTCAAAACCACCGTATTGCTTAATGTGCTTATGCCACCCATAATTGATAATTTAACCTATGATTGCAACAATTTCCAGACCCTGTAAAGCTCTGTGACCCCCCAGGCCTGGGCATCACACCCTCTTTGCACATGTGGATAGTCCCCGTCAAGAATTTCAGGAATATTGTGCACACACCCCTGCTCGAGGATGATTTTTGAAGAAGAGAGGATGGATTTTGCAGTTTTCCTCCCGGAATTCCCGAAAAGCATGAAATACGCCTCGCAGTATGACGGAAACGGCCAGGTCCATGCGGTACCGTTGTGATAAGCGGGCTTCCTCCGATAATCCTCCTCGCCCTCATATCTGCCCCAGTATGGATTCAGCGGATCATTTAAAAGGGCTGAATTTTTGCCGTAGATCGGCAGGGCATATGAAACAGGCCTGTCTGCAAGGCTCCGTATCGCGCCGGGCACAAGCAGCGAGGAACTGGAGATCAGGATATCCCGCCCAAGCTTGACGTCCTGGACAAGGCCAAGCGTCAGGGCAAAGAGCTGGTTCGGCCTCAATGCATCATCTTTCTGCGCTTTTGATGCAGGCTGCCCGGGTTCCGCATGCAGACAGTCTGAAAGCCATTTTTCCTTCTCGAGATAGAAGTACTGCATGAAAGATTTCTTCACCTTCTCCGCAAGAGGCCGCCAGTTCCTGCCGGAACTGTTTTCAGCCAGGAATTTAAGTGCGGCATACCAGAGCGCCTGGATCTCCACAGGATATCCCTGCCGCGGAGTGCCGGCTGGATAATTAGTGTCCATCCACGTGAAATGAGAAGGGCTGAAGACCAGGCCTGTCTCAGGATCGGCCTTGATGCCGTTGGGTGTTCCGGAGATGTAGTTTTCAGCAATGCTTTCAAGGACATTCAAAAGCGTGCCCCTCTTCTCTATCCTGGTTTCAAGGAAATCCTTTTTGCCCGTCCTTGCGCAGAAATCGGCGCAGGCCGTGAAAAACCATAACGGAGCATCGCTGGTATCCCTGTTTCCAGCATGCGCCCCATGTATCATGTTTGGAAGAGTCCCCTTCTCCTCGAATTTCGCGAAAAGGAGAAGTATCTCTGAAACCTCATTTATCTTTCCTGCGGAAATAAGTCCTCTCGCGCATATCAGAGTGTCCCTGCCCCAGTCAAGGAACCAGGGATAACCGGCTATCACCGTCTTAAGCCCGTCCCTGCTGACAATAAACTGGTCCATCGCCCCGAGAAGCACTTTATCAAATGCGTAGTCTGCAGGCTCCTCCTTGTGCAGTACCGGCCTTATGGAGATCTTCTTATTCTCAGACGGAGTGACAACCTGGCCGATCAGCTGCTCCCCTTCTCCGCCGGCAAGCATGATCTCGAAGAACCCCGGGCTGAACAGATCGCTGAATGGATCAAGGCCGCGTGAAGCCTCCTTTTCATGATAGATTGAATACTGCCATTCAGGGGCGTTGACGAACTTCCCCTTGTATCCAGTCATGACAAGGCTCCGGCCGGAGGCGGGTGAGAAAGTAACGGTCCTGCTTGTGGATTCGACAGATTTCGGGAACTGATGCTCAGCCCCGTACATCGCCTTGGTCTCCATATGGAAATTCCGGTCCTCGACATCGGGACGCAGGATGATCCTGACAGGCATGTCGTCTGAGAGATAATCACTGTCGTTCCTTGAATTGCGCCTGGTTATCTCCATCTTCACGGCGTTCTCGTTTTTCAGCATGGCAAGAGAGATATCGACATCGACAAAGAGTCCGTTCCCGACCGGCACATGGAAATTCCAGGTTCCGCTGCCGTCACCGTTCAGAGTGAAATCCTCTATGGTGTCCAGATCGAGGATCTCCCGCCTCCCATGGAAATCAACCCAGGCCCTGCATCGTCTCCACATGACATGCCTGTCCTCGGGATAATTCGGATTCAGGTTTGCGGCGAGGAAGGCGTCGTAGCGGCTCTTCAGCTCCGCCCACTCCAGGCACGGCCTCAGCATGGCTCCGCGTCCGTTCGTGTCGAGGAAGACCATGGGTGACGAGCGGATGTCGGAATTCTCATAGACGGATTTTATCTTTGCGTCATCAGTGGCAAGCAGCAGTATCTCCGCATCCTCCCTTATCGATTTCCTCTCCGCATATACGGAAAGCCTGATCTTCATCTTCTTGAGCTGCTTCGGCACCGGCAAGGGAGTGAAAAGGGCGAAATACATGCCGGAATAATCCTTGAGGCTGTCCCGCTGCATGATTATTTTCCCATTGTCTGTGATCCTCGCCCTGAACCTGAATTTTGATTTCACAAGCACATGGTGCCCCGGAGGCACCATCACCATCCTCCTCATGTCCGACGGCCATTCCCATATCGCAACGGGCACCTCGCCGCTGTCCTCGTAGAGGGAACACATGAATTCATACGGATCCTGCAGCAGTTTCGATGCAAGCTCCATGGGATCCTGGTTCAATGCTATGTTGGAGCGGTTCTTCCTGCAAACCACGTCAAGCGCTATCGCCTGTGCGGTCTGCCAGATTATCTTGCTGGGTTTGCGGAACTCCCTTGTCTCGAATTCATGTATCTGCCTGAGCTCATCGATGTCGGATGAGATGCATAGCGCCTGTCCCGGAGCAAGCAGGAGCGAAAACCTGCCCTCCGAAACTTCTGTCGGCTTGAAATATTCCTCGCTTATCAGGTCCAGCAGCGACTTGGATTCGAAGGGGACCTCTGATTTCCTCCAGGATACGTTTGAGACGTTTTCGCAATCCAGATTCACAAGGATGAAAATCTTCTTCTGGTCGGATGAATCGCTCCTTATGAACGCAACGGCCTTGGGATTCCCTGAATCGACGAATTTTATCCTGGCGAAATTATGGAATGCGGAATGGCAGAACAGTATCGAGTTCATCCTGCGGATGTGCGGCAGCTGGTTCTCCTGGGCCCCCCAGTTCAGGGCGCTGGCCTCATGTACGTCTATCTTCTCCGTCGCAAACCATTCGAGGCCGTTCGCAAAGCCGAACGCGCCGTTGCTTGACGAGAGCGCGCTGAGCGCAGTACGCATCTGTGCATAGACCGGCGATACCGCCGCAAGCCTGCTGTTGTCGTGCGTCTCGGCGTAATGCACCATGGTGCCGTCGGTGAAACTTATATCCTGGGCATAGGGGATGTATCCTTCGATCTGCTGCCTGGTATAGTTCTGGAAAAGCTCCGAATAGGCCCAGTTCATGTTCGACTTGTCAAGAAGCATCCTAGTCACCGCCGGATCCCCGCCAAGCCCTTCGAGAAGGAAGATCGTGTCCGGGTATTCGTTCCTGACACGCGCGATTATGAATTCCCACGCATCACCGGGAATCATGTATCCGGCATCACATCTGAAACCGTCCACTCCCCTGGAGCACCAGAGTATGAAAATGTCGGCGATGTATTTCCAGAGATCGAGCCTGTTGTGATCCAGTTCAGTCAGGTCGCCCCATACAATCCCCCAGGCGCCAGGACTATGAAAAGTACCATCGCCCTCCTTGACAAGCCACTCAGGATGCTCCTCATGGATCTTCGACGCCCACCCAGTATGGTTGATGGCGATGTCTATGAACAACTTCCCGTTCCTGCGATGGATGGCGTCGACAAGCTCCAAAAACTGGTCGAGCGGAGTCGATTTCCTGTCGAACTCTGCAAGCGCCGGATCGACGGCCGTGAAATCAATGGAGGCGTATGGGCTCCCGAACCTGCCCATCCTGGCGAAGACCGTAGGTGTCGGATTTATCGGAAGAAGATGGATGATCCTGCACTTCAGGCTTCCTATTATGGTATCAAGCTCCTTGATCAGGTTGCGGAATGTTCCTGACGGCGGTATCACCGCGTAGCCGTCTGAGTCAAGCCTGTAGACAAAGGAGTTCAACTCATCGCCGGACGTGGATCTCTTGTTCTTGTTCGGACCGAACTGCCTGACAAATGCGCAGTATATGCTGTTCGCACAGCAGAAGTCGGCCGGTTCTACGTTTATATGGAGGTTGTCTCCGCCGACCCAGATGGGCTCGTCTGAAGTTTCAGCAAGGAAAAAACATTTGCCCTCGAAATGCCCGACCTCGAGCAGCGCTATGGAAACGGAAAATATCCCGTCGTCCATCTGCTCCATAGGGACATCATGCCAGTCCTGTCCGCTCCTCTGGCGCTTCGTCTCAACCGCCTCGATTATCTCCTTGCGGCGTATGAACGCGTTGCCGAGATTCGTCCGGAAAAAGGCCTTGCCCTTGACAGGATTCTCAACTTTCAGCTCAAAAGCCGCGATGTCGCCCCTGTAACAGAGGGCATGTTTGCCCGGAGGCGGATTCTGAATAAGCTTTATCAAAAGATGCGTCCTCGCAAATATATGAATTTATGAACAATAATTTAACCTCTGATTCGAATAAACGCAATCCGGCCTGCAAGATTAAAAATTTGATTTTCACTGACACCGGAGATATTTTCTTTTTATGAAATACAGTCAGGCAAAACCGGGAAGAATATTCGTGATACGTCTCGAGGACGGAGAAATCCTCCATGAACGCATCGAGTCGTTCGCGCAGAAGATGAAGATAAGATCCGCGGCATTGATAGTCCTCGGAGGAGCCGACAGGAACAGCAAACTCGTCACAGGTCCTGCAAAAAGCCGGGCGAAAAAGATCATCCCGATGGAGACGCTCCTCGTCGACGCCCATGAAATCACCGGTACTGGAACAATTTTCCCGGATTCAAAAGGCAAGCCTATCCTCCACATGCACGTTTCCTGCGGAAGGAAGAAATCTTCAATAACCGGATGCGTCCGGCGCGGCGTCAAGGTCTGGTACGTGATGGAGGTAGTGCTATGGGAACTGACCGGCTCCCCTGCCCGGCGCCTTCTTGATAAAACAACCGGCTTCGAACTGCTCCAGCCATAAAACAATTGACAGGATAACTGGATTGACTGGATAAATTGAATTCAATAAATCCTGAAAATCCTGCTTGCCGCGCCATAGCCAGTAAGGCGACGGCGGGTAATCCTGTCAAAATAATTCTGAAGTTTTACTTGATATTGCTTTTCAGCGCCTGACGCGGGCGTTGCCTTTCCAGATGCTCCACACCTGTTCTTCATCGGCAGGCTGCGCATAGTCCGTGAGGGCTGTCACTGCAAGAGCTCCGCTGGCCCAGCCGAACTGGATCCACTTTTCCGCTTCCCAGCCCTTGAGGACGGCATACAGCATTCCGCCGACGAATCCGTCTCCTCCGCCAATGCGGTCGAGGACGGCTATTTCGCGGGGTTCGACCACATGCCAGTTCTTACCTTCGGACATGATGGCACCCCAGAGATGGCGGTTCGTATTGATGACTTCGCGCAATGTCGTAGCAAAAACTAGAGTCTTCGGAAATTTCTTCCTGGCCCTGTCAATCATGACCTTGAAATTGTCGATCTGCTCCTTGAGATCTTTCCCGCCGGCTTCAGGACCTTCGATGCCAAGACAGAGCTGGAAATCCTCCTCGTTCCCGACCAGGATGTCTGAAAGGCTTGCAATCTCGCGGAAGATCCCGCTGAGCTCCTTTTCACGCCCTTTCCAGAAAGATGCACGGTAGTTGAGGTCGAAGGAAATCCTCGTGCCATATTTTTTTGCCGCCCTGGCGAGTTCAAGGCAGAAATTACTTGTGTCGGGCGACAACGCGGCGATCAGCCCGGAAAGATGCACTATCTGGACTCCTTCCTTCCCGAAAATGCGGTCAAGGTCGAATTCCTTGACGTTGAGAGTGAGTCCGACTTCCCCGGCCCGGTCGTTATGGACGCGTGGTCCGCGGGAGCCGAATCCGCTGTCAGCTATGTTGAACTGGTGTCGGAATCCCCAGGGTCCGCCCTGATCGACTTCCTTTCCTTCATAGCTGATGTGGCGTTTGGACAAGTCATCCTTGATGAAACGGGAGATCGGGCTGTCCTTCACAAACTTGGTCAGGACTTTCACCGGCAATCCGAGGAATGACGAGATGCTCACAACATTTGTCTCTGCACTTGTCGCCTGCATGTAATAGGTGTCGCTGCAGTGCACAGGTCCGCCGACCGGAGTGATCCTCACGCCCATGCTGGTAGGTACGAGAAGCGACCATGCACAATCTTTCTTAAATTGAATCTTCATCTTTTTACAGCCTTTCCTTATATTGAATTCAAATTTTTCCGAAAGGTAAAGATTACTATGGATTTTAAATTTTTCAATAAAAAAAATCCTTCGGGATGCAATTGCATGCCGAAGGATTTTTATGATTTCAGAATGTTATTCCGCCTTCTCGTCCTTCTTTTCGTCCTTTCCATCCTTTTTGTCCTTGCCATCATTGCCGGGGGCTTTTCCATCTATGATGGTCTTGAGTCGTTCATCTATCTTTGCCTGCATGTCCTTTTCTGTTTCGGCGATCCTGGCCTTGGCTTCGGCAAGTTTTTTCTCCATCTCAGCGATCTGCTTCTTCTGCATTTCAATCCTCTTCTGGGCATATTCCTGCATCTTTGTCTTGACCGCGGCCAGCGCCTCATCAGTCTTGGTCTCGCGGTACTTGTCGACAAGCACCTTGAAGTCTTCCCTTTCCTTGTCGAACTTCTCCTTCATCTTGTTTTTGATTTCCTCAACTTGCTTCTGGAACTCCTCGGGATTATCCTGTTTCAGCTTCTTGAGTTCCTCGAACTTGGCGGGTTCTGTCTCCCTGAGCTGCTCGATAGCCATGGCCCTCATCTGTTCGGCACGGCCTCTGCCGGCATCGCCCTTGGCATCCTTGCCAGCATCGGCAGGAGCAACCGGGGCATCCTGGGCCATCACAGCAAATCCGGACATCATGCACAAGGCAATCAGCAATAACAGTTTTCTCATACTTCCTCCATATATATTTATTAACTTCATTCCCTATGCAACGGCAATTATCCCTGCTTTATTGCCCCGAGACAGGATTTTCATGGATTTCTTTCAATGTGATACAGGCGTCTCGCCTGTGTCTCTTTTCATAAATCCAGGACCGGCTTTCCCTGACAAGAAATAAATTACAGGCGAGACGCCTGTACTACATTTAATGCCGGCCGGAGGCCAGCGCTCCATTACGAGTTTCGAATTTCAAGTTTCCATTTTCACCCTCCTTGATAATCCCCCTCCCTTGATTATCTTTCCACAGGTGAACAATGATCTGGAAAAAGACAAAACGCTGGCTTGGACGCTACGTGGACGGCAATGACGTGAAGCTGCTCCACAGCGGAGAGGAATTTTTTACCGCTCTCGAAACCCATATCCGGAACGCAAAAGCCCTGATCCATCTGCAGATCTACATCTTTGAGCCCGATGACACAGGCATACGCATCATAAATCTGCTGAAGGAGGCGGCCGCCCGCGGGGTGCAGGTCTATGTGGTCCTTGATGCGTTCGGCTCACAGGATTTCAGTTCCGTCACCATCCAGGAAATGGACAGCTGCGGAATCCATATCCGCAAGTTCTCGCCTTTCCTATGGATGAATTTCAGCCTCGAGAGGAAGATGCACCATAAGATTTTCGTCGCCGACGAAGAAATTGCACTCATAGCCGGATTGAACATTTCAAACAGCTACCGTGGTTCCGGCACCGAAGCACCGTGGCTGGATTTCGGAGTCCAGATCCGCGGTCCGCTCTGCGCTGAAATGGAAAAAGCATGCCGCGAGAGATGGAAACGCCAGTTCCGGAAAGCTCCGCTCAAGATTCCGTCCGAAAGCGGATCCGTCCGCGCCAGGACAAGCCGCAACGACTGGTTCCGAAGCAAGGTGCATATCTCTGCCACGTACCTTGACATGCTCCGGAATTCCAGCAGAGAAGTCCTGATGCTCGCTCCATACTTCCTGCCGGGATACCGTTTCATGAGACTCCTGCTCAAGGCACGCAAGCGCGGTGTGCGCGTCGTCCTCGTACTCCCCGGCATTTCAGACGTGCCTCTCATCAAGCATGCAACCGACCATCTCTACTCGCTGCTGCTGCTGCACGGTGTTGAAATCTACGAATGGAAGCAGACTGTACTTCACGGCAAAGCCGCAATCGTCGATTCGTCATGGTGCACCATCGGCTCATATAACCCAAACGCACTGAGCGACTACCTGAGCCTGGAAATGAACATCGATATCGACGACAGATCCTTTTCAGCGCAGTTCCGGGAGGAGCTGGAACGGGAAATAATTTCAAAATGCAGGAAAATAACCGAGGTTGAGCACAGCCGGAGCGGTAATTACCTGATGCGCCTCTTCAACACACTTGCTTATCACAGCACCTGGTTTCTCCTCAGGCTTCAGTACATGCTGACGTCGAGAAGGTGATGAATCGGCACGCAAAATCATCAGTCAAAACACCTAAGAACGCGCAAACATGCGCTACTCCTTTGAAACTTGACTCTGAAGTAGGTCGGGCTTTCCAGCCCGACAAGATGGCGGCCAGGAATGACCGCCCTACTTAACCGGTAAAAGTTTCTTATTGATTAAACTGCGGCCTCCGCAGTAGGCCGCTACAAGCAAAAACGCCATTTATAAGTCCGACAGGTTCCTGCGGAGGATGTGCACGTTCTTGAAAGAGAATAACGTCGTATAAATCGGTAGTTTCGAAATCAGCTCCAGTGAAAAACATGCCTCAGGGCATATATTGATATAAAACACAGGGGATTTATGGAAAACGCCAGGACACAGATAATCGCCACAATCGGGCCCGCAAGCTCCGACGTGAGGACAATGAAATCCCTCATCGAAGCCGGAGTCGACATATTCAGGATAAATCTTTCGCATTCCGACAGGGAAACACACAGGGCTTCCATCAGGAAAGCGAAGGATCTTGGTGCAGTTGTAATGATAGATCTCCCCGGCCCCAAGCTCCGCATAGGCGATTCAAATATCCAGCTGCCTTTCGGCGTCAAGGTTGGCGAAAAGATGTTCTTCACAGGATCAGCCGCGGGATTCAGGAGCACCATGCCAAGCCTCGAACTTCCCAGAGGCGTCGATTTCTCAATGGCTGAACCCGGCATGCTCGTGCTGGTCGATGACGGCAAACTCGAGTTCAAGGTCACGGAAGTTTCTTCCTGCGGCGTAGTGGTGCAAAGCGAATCGGAAGGAATTTTGAATCCGAGGAAAGGAGTCGCGTTCTCGAAGGATCTCACGAACTTCCCGCCGCTGGTCGACGAGGACCGCCAGGCAATTGCGGAACTCGCAGGAGAGCCGTTCGACATCGTCGCGGCTTCATTCGTGAGGAATGACGACACCATCACAGAGCTCAGGAAGGCACTTGCTAAACACGGCAGTTCCGCGAAGATAATAGCCAAAATCGAGGATCCGTCCGGCGTCAAGAACATCGAAGCCATCATCAAGGCCGCTGACGGGATCATGGTCGCACGCGGAGACCTGGGCGTCTGCACGCCTATCGCCGCCCTGCCAATCCTCCAGAAACGGCTTGTCGCGCTTGCGGTCTACTACAGGAAGACCGTCATAGTAGCGACTCAGATGCTTGAATCCATGACTGAAAACCTTTTCCCGACCAGAGCGGAAGTCACAGATGTCGCCAACGCAGTACTTGACGGTGCGGACGCCGTGATGCTTTCCGGAGAGACCGCGGTCGGTAAGTATCCTGTAAAGGTAGTGGAGACAATGGCGAAAATAATCTACCATGCCGAAGCGGCATTCAGGACAGGGCTGAAGGATATACTCTGAACATCGAACATCCAATGACAGACCATGTATTGAACATAGAGAAAGCGAAAAGAGAGTGCGGGCTGCAGCAATGAAAATCAGATTTCCAGAGATAATTATTTCCGTGCTTTTTGTCTTGATGGGTAGCGGTTGCCAAGATGACAACGTGGAGAGTCTGAAAGCAGCAATATCAAAAAGGGATGTTGGAAAACTGGAAGAAATGTTATCAAAGACACCATCCCTTGCCAACATAAAGATGAATGAAGAAGAATGGAGGCCAATTCATTTTGCCGCAAACTACGGAGACTGCAAGCTTGGCAAACTTCTTATCAAATTTCGTTCTGACTTATCGGCAAGGACAAAATCCGGGAGTACAGCCATTGATATTTCATTATGTAATGGAGCCAAAGATTTTACAGAGCTTTTAATTCAAAATGGATATCCCAAGGATTTCTTCTCGTTTTGCGGGCTGGGTGACGTTAACGAAGTTGCCTCCATGATTTTGAAAGATAAAAGTATTATGGAACACAAAATTAAAGGCGGTTTTTATCCGATACATATTGCTGTTATTAACAACCAGATAGAATGCCTGGACGTTCTGCTTTCATCCGGAGATGATGTTAATAGATTGGGCTCCGGGAAATGCACGCCGTTGCATTTTGCGATTCTAATGAACAACCATGCGATAGTGAAAGATTTGCTTTCTAAGGAGGCAAACCCCAACTTGAGAGATTCAAGGGGGCAAACTCCTTTACATTATGCCCAAATTAGAGATAGGAGAGAACTTGCTGAATTGTTATTACAAAATGGTGCCGACAAAGATGCCATTGATATTTATAAGAGAAAACCTTCGGATTATTTGAAGAATGGGATCGGGGGCAAGCCCCCGCAATTGCCAAAGTGAAGGGACGGCAAGAAAGGGAAGACGGCGCCATGCCAATGCCGTTAACTTAAGATATAATACGTTAATGTTTACCATGTTATATCCAGATATCCGTCCTGATGAATCCTGAAGGGATTGAGTAATATAGTCCTGTGGTTTCAACCACAGGACCTAAATAAGAAAATGATTCGTCCTGTAGGGACGGAGTATACCCTGCCCCTTCAGGGCAAATCATATTTTGGGATTCAATACCTATGGTTGAAACCATAGGCTTTATTACCTAACGCATTCCATGCGTAAAGAGAAGGCATTGGTGCCATGCCAACATACAACCTGTTTCTTGCGCTCGGAGATCGCAAACTACTTTAAAAGCATCGACAAAAACATTTGTTATAATTTTTCATAGCTGCAATAGGCCAACTTTCAGTATGGCCAAAATGCGTATGGTAGATAGGGCTTCAGCCACAGGTTTCGAGGAAGCAGATCCTTGTCATGCACCGCCTCGTCTGCGAGGTCTCCGGCATGCTTTTATAAATTTTTCGTCTGAAAAATTTATCAGTTGATCGCCGGTGGATCATCGTCGTTCGCAGTTCCTGAGAACATCTTGTTGTGCCCGTTCACGTCCACAGCACCGTCGGACTTGACGATATATCCAAGATCCAGAAGGCTTAGCGTATCGACGTGCCCGTCCAGAAATGCGATGTTCGCAAGTTTCGAATGAACAGCATAGGGAGCGGAGCGGCTCGCTGGATTCCTGCTGCTGTCATTGCAGTAGTCGCTGCTTCCGGCGACAAGACGCGGCGGATCCAGTGCCCAGGCATGGTTTCCAATCTTGCTGTCGCCGTTCGCAGTTCCACCCTGCAGGACGGCATCATAGGGTTGTCTTGCTGAAGTCGCTTTTCCCGCGGCAGTGCCCATGCAGTCGGCAAAGACAACCGTGCTGTCAAGATTCCTGACTGAACTTATCTTGCGCGGGAAGCTTATATATTTTGAAGTGGAACTGTTGAGCCTGGAATTTCCGAGGAACTGGAAGTTGTATCCGTATGAATAATTTCTTCCGTTGTCACGGTCGAGGGAGGTGGTGGGATCGGCCTGCGGACAGATGAAAATCTTGTTGTCGACGCGCTGCGTGTTGTCGCCGGCCGCAAGAGGATCGGGATTGCTGAACGCATAGAACTTGGCGGAAACACCGATCTGGGCATACCATCTTGGCTTGAACTTCATGCCGTTTCCCACGTCATATACTCCGCTTGGCATCCTTCCAGCGACCATAGTGCCGGCGTAGTCATCGGCATACATTGTGAATCCGACAGCGATCTGCTTCATGTTCGCCATGCATAAAGTCCCTTTTGACTTCTTCTTCGCGATATAGATGGCCGGCAGAAGTATGCCGATCAATACGAAGATTATCCCGATCACGACGAGCAGTTCGATGAGTGTAAAACGATTTCCAATTTTCAATTTCCGATTTCCGATTTTCATTTGAAAAGCCTTTCCCCATTGATATTAATTTCGGACAAGTCCGAAATTAATCTTCTATATCAATTGAGCTTATCCTGCAGTCGCCGGCAAGCTGATCGAATTTCAGGGTGACGGTCCTGTCCCTGTTGGTCAGGGCGCTTGCATAATAGCAGTGCTCATTTTTCACGTATACGACGTTCTGGACATTGATTTTATCCGTCTCAGTTATGAAACTTCTTATCTTGTCGGGATTATTCGTATTGAAAAGCTTTGAAAGGGATTCATTTGCATTCTCCGACTTCACATCCTGGATAAGCCTGTCGATGCTTGACGCAATATCATTGTTTTTTGTTTCATCCGGAAGGTTCTTTACGGCATACTTCCCATAGGATGGTGCGCTGATGATTCCTGTTTTATAGAGATAGAAGGTTTCAGAGGCGATGACTAAGAAGAGGATTGAAATGGCTATATAGTCGAATCTTATCCGTGAAATGAAGGTTTCCACCTGAACGAATTTTGAAGATGCAATATTCTTCTGAATCTTACTTTTATTCTTCAGCGCCTCGGCATGAAGACGGCTATATTCCCTGCATTTTTCTGCATTCTGAGTATTCTGATATTCCTTCCGCTTCAACTCCAAATCCTTTGCAAGATTCCGTATATCATTCAAAGATGTTTTCATAAAGCCCCCTTTAAAAGGCACGTCACCAGTTTGCCATAAATATTTAATTTATTAGATTTAATAATTTTGTCAAGGCGCTTGCCATATTAATTTTTGAAATTATATTGAAAAGGAAGCACTTAACTAATGTGGAAACGCTTTAATAATGAATTCTGAATTAACCGGCTACGAATATGAGATTCTTGAAAGGCACGGCACTGGACGGCTGGGCGAGGAGCTTTATATCGGATTTGATCCGAATCTCAACCATCAGGTGATGATACGAATGCTCCCGGTATCCATGATCTCCGATGCGGAAACTTACCAGAGATTCATGCAGGGGGCGAAACTGACCGCCGCACTCCAGCATCCAAACATCCTTGTCGCATACAAGGCCGGCGAATGCGAGGATGGAAACATCTTCCTTGTCACAAGATTCGAAGAAGGTCTCTTCCTTAATGATTATCTGACAAAATATGGAAAGCTCTCCGAAGCAGAAGCTGTCAATCTTATTATTCCGATCGCTGACGCCTTGAACTATGCATGGGAATCTAAAAAAATAATCCACAGGAACATCTGTCCTGAGACAATATTGATATCCAAGGACGACCGTCCTCTGCTTACAGATTTCGGAATTGCAAAATCAAGAGATGCAGGCATGACGGAGACCTTGAAAGGTGTCATCATGGGAAATCCCCAGTATATGAGCCCCGAACAGGTCAGGGCAGACAGACAGCTGGACTTCCAGTCCGACATGTACTGTCTCGGGCTTGTCTTCTACGAGATACTCGCCGGACATCCGGCTTTCAATCAGGACACTCCTGCAAAACTAATGGAGATGCAGGAGAACAGGAAGCCCCTGGATATAAAATTGAAAGCCCCATGGATTTCCAACCGTTGCGCGAAGGCAATAAACAGGATGCTTGAAAAAAAGAAGAATAAACGTTACGCCACCTGGACCGAGCTTATGGTCGAACTGAAAAAACTCAACGGCACCATGGAGGCGACATCCGAACTCAACATGACCGATCTAACTGCATCAAGAATGAAAATATCCTCGCCCGGCGGAAAAATCCGCGAATTCGCGACGATGATGCTGACAAAGCTAAAAAAAAACGGTGTGTAAAGAAATCATAACAAGCACTTTTCCCTTTATGTTTGTAGTCAAGCCATTATTGGCTGTGGCTTAAAAACATGAAAAAACACGCAAGAATGCGTTAACTACAAACAATGAAACTATAAATTAAAGCTGCCCTCAGATTTTCATTCACTTCAGCTTATACAGCGCTATTGCACTCTCTAAGGTACATATTTACTTCAGATAAAGATTATTTCTTATTCATATTGAAAAAGGCTTACTTGCATCTATTTTATCAGCCCAATTGCTTTAAAAAGCGAAATTCACCTTAAATGTTAAATTTAATCTTTAGGAGAATAGAAAATGGTAAAGATCCTTCATGACAACGACGCTGATGTCAGTGCGTTGAACGGCAAAACTATCGCGGTAATCGGCTATGGAAACCAGGGGTCGGCGCAGGCGATGTGCATGCGTGATTCCGGAATTAACGTGATAATCGGCGAGACTGAGACTCTCAACGGAAATCCCAACCGTTCCTGGCAGAAGGCTGTAAGCGACGGATTCAAGACGATGCCGATTTCGGAGGCTGCCAAAACTGCAGATATCATACACATGCTCCTCCCGGATGAATTCCACGGCCCTGTATACAAGAAGGAAATCAGGAAACACATGAAGGCCGGAAAAGTACTTTCCTGCTCGCATGGTTTCAATATCGTCTTCAAGGGGATCGTTCCTCCTGCTGACGTCGATGTCATAATGGTCGCACCGAAAAGCCCGGCCACCGAGGAACGCAAGGCCTTCCTCGCAGGTTTCGGAGTTCCCGGACTCATAGCTATCAGACAGAATCCCAGCGGCAAGGCAAGGAATATCGTCCTTGGAATGGCCAAGGCCATGGGATTCACTCGCGCCGGAGTCCTTGAATGTACGTTCGAACAGGAAACCTATGAAGACCTCTTCGGCGAACAGACAGTGCTCTGCGGCGGACTTGTCGAACTGATGAAGGCCGGATTTGAAGTCCTTACAGAAGCCGGATATCCTCCGGAAATGGCATACTTCGAGTGCGTGCACGAAATGAAGCTGATCGTCGATCTCATCTACGAAGGCGGAATCCAGAAGATGAACGCCATCATTTCCAATACAGCCGAATGGGGCGAATACGAAGTCGGCCCCAAGATCATAAATGCAGCCACCAAGGCCAGGATGAAGAAGGCCCTGCAGAACGTCGAAAACGGCAAGTTCGCACGGAAATGGCTCAAGGAAAGCAGAAGCGGCGCTCCGAACCTGATGGCAAAACGCAAGGCTCTCGGCGAACATCCTGTCGAAGTCGTCGGCAAGCAGATAAGGGAAATGTTCGAACACAAGTAATATTTAGCGATTGGGCGATTGGATGATTGTTTTGAATGGAGGAAGAATCTTTCCTTACCTTCCATTCAATCTGAAAATCTCCAAATCATATCAATTCAACAATGGAGTAAAGTGGGCAAACTTTTAAAGACAAATGATGCCGCAAAATACCTGGGGGTTTCACGCTCCAGCCTGACCAACTGGGTCAAGCAGGGGCTCCTCGGAAGCGGCGTCACACCCGGCGGCCACTATCGCTTCACGGTCGAAGAACTCGACAAGTTCGCTGAAAAGCGCGGCCTGAACATACCAAAGACTCTTAATGACTCGGGCAAGTCCAGGATACTTGTCATAGACGACGACAACGCATTCCGCGAATTCATCAAGGACGCACTCGATGTCTTCACCGGCTTTGAGATCAAGGAGGCTACCGATGGAATGCAGGGCGCCCTCCTCATCGGGACATGGCAGCCGGATCTTGTGATCCTCGATCTCAGGATGCCGAACATGAACGGGATCGAATTCTGCAGGTTCCTCAGGAAGAACGAAGGGACCGAAGATGTCAAGGTAATCATCACAAGCGCCTATCTTTCCCCTGAAGCCAAAGCTGAAATTTCAAGCCTGGACGTCGACGTGATACTCGAGAAGCCGGTCAGGCTCGGTTCAATCGTCGCCGCCGTTGAAAAATGCACCGACTTAAAATTAAGATGAAAAGCAAATATTCACCGAATGGCAGTGCTCCGGTGAATATTTGCACCAAAAGCAGATATTTCCCCATACTCCCCCTTTTTCTCTTTTTATCTGCAGCCTGTTTCCTTTCCGCCGACATGGGAACAACTCCTTCGCTGAAAAATGAAAATCCGCAACCGGCTGCGGAGGCAAGGAAGGAATCTGAGTTCTGGGGCAAAATTCCGTTCCAAGGCTTCAAGGCTGATTCAACCGAGTTCAAATACAAGCTCGCAGATGATGGCACCAACGTCCTCATCCTCGTAAATTTTCCCACCGAGACCGAAAAGAGGAAACACAAGCCATGGAAATGGGATGCTGTCAGGCAGATCTATGTCGAAGGGGAGGAGAAGGAAATTGAACTCTACGTAGTGATTGCGGAATTCGCAGCTGATGCCGGACAGGACTCCGCCCCTCTCAAAATGGACGTCTGGATATGGAGATCCGCCCGGACCGATCCTTCCGGATATGCCGATGACTGTTATGCATTATCAAAATCCCCTTCTGGCGCAAAGTCCATACCCGGCGAAAGCATTGAGATACTGCAGGATGAAGGAACGACCTGCTGGTTCAGCCGCTATTTTTCAGCGTTTGTCGGTGAAGAAGTCCCCCGGTTCTACCAGAGGACTCCTGAAGGCAGCGCCTCCGACGTGAAGGCCGGGGGAAGATGGGAGAAGGGATCCTGGACAGTTGAATTTTCAAGGAAGCTCGACACGGGGAACAAGGATGATATCAGCCTGAAGAACGGCAAAGGCGGATACCTGTCTCTTTCAATCGGAGCACCCTCTTCAAAATCCCTTGTATTCTCACAATTCATCAAGGTGCCGGATAATAAAGAGTCCGGGGATTCTTTATAATGAAAATCAGAATAAGCTACAGCGCTCTCCGCAGGATAACATTCTCGGTCTATATCCTTATCACGATCCTTTTCTGCTCTCTTCTGATATATATCGGCAAGACCGAGATCCAGAATGCCAAGCTCTACGCCGAACACGAACGCTCATATGTCAGTTCCCTGCTCTCCTGCCGGAACTCCCTGAACCAGCTCGACAATTCAACAAAGCAGATGCTGCAGGATCCTGCCCCTGCCACATGCTCCGCATTCTCGAACGATGTCATATCCTTCCTGAAGACAGTCAACACTCTTGCAAGGATGGAATCAGAGAGGACTCCGCGCACCGAATTTCCAGCAAGCGAACTGCAGGCCAGCACACAGCTCCTTTTCTCTGTTTCCGAAACCCTCTCATCGGACCTTGCCAGCTGCAGGTCCGACAGGCAGCCTTTCGAAGAGGATCTCAGGCAGATCATCAGGACAATGGATGATCTGCAGTCAAAGCTCCAGGGAATACTCAAGATTGAAATGGACCACGCGGAAATCTGGCAGAGGCAGAGCCTTTTCTTCTTCAGCAACCTCCAGTATCTTCTGATCCTTTTCTTCGTGCTCACTGCACTCTTCAGCGTGTCAGCCTCCTTCCTCTTCGGATATATACTGAAGAAATCGCTCAGGGACCTGAGCGAGGGTACAAGGCAGATCAGCTCCGGCAATCTCAAGCACAGGTTCTCCCAGATACAGACCGACGAAATAGGCAACGTGATGTACGACTTCAACATCATGGCCCAGAGGCTTGAACAGCAGAAGCTGGCGCTAGAGAAAATAAACCGTGAGCTTGAGGAGAAGGCGGCACAGCTCATCGAGGCGCACAAGCACAAGGACCGTTTCCTCGCAAACATGAGCCATGAACTCAGAACCCCGCTCAACTCCATAATCGGCTTCTCGGAACTCATCATAAAGAAATACCAGGCACCTGATGGCGATCAGAAGACACTGGTCCACTCACAGCGGATACTTTCGGCGGCTGAACATCTTCTCGATCTGATATCCGACCTCCTCGAAGTCGCCAAGGTCGATGCGGGCGTCATGAAGCCAGTCTTCTCCGACATCAACCTCTCCGATTCGATAAACAACGTCCTCATGATGCTCAAACCTCTTTCAGAGCAGAAAGGACTTTCCCTCGATTCCGACATCGCCGGCAAGATCATGCTCAAGGCCGATGAAAGGCTCATGAAGCAGATCTTCATAAACCTTGTAAACAACTCCATCAAGTTCACCCACAACGGCTCGGTCTGCGTAAAGGCATTTGTCAAAAACAAGGATGCGGTTGTTGAAATAAGCGACACCGGCATAGGCATAAGCGCCGATGACCAGAAACGGATATTCAAGGACTTCCACAGGGTTGAAACCGGACTCACCTCGAACTACGAGGGTGTCGGACTCGGCCTGACTTTAAGCAAAAGGCTTGTTGAATTGCACGGAGGAAAGATTAATGTAAAGAGCGAATTCGGCAAAGGAAGCACCTTTACCGTGATCATTCCGCTTGAACACGAATTGACCAGCAACAAAAATTGACATGAGGGCAGAAATGAAAAATAAGATCACCGGATTTCTTGCAGGCATCCTCGCACTTGCGATCCTCGCAGGATGCGAAACGACCAGCGATTCGACAAAGAAGCCAGCAGACGATCCGGCAAAGAACCAGCTCACGGAAACCCTCAGGCCGAAGCTGACTGAAGCGGAAAAGGCAAACCTCGCCGAGGTAATACTTGATGGGATGCTTGCAGGCGTAAGCAGGGATGATTATGCCATGTATAGTAAGAACTTTTTCAAAGGATTACTGGAAAAATATAAAATAAATGACTTTAAAGACATCAACACCAACATGAAAAAGGAAATGGGCGAATACCAGTCGAAGAGCTACATGGGCATGCTCTACAAACCGCTAGGAGATGTTTTCCTCTGGAAGGCAAAGTTTTCAAACACAAATGAAGATGTCCTCATCCGCCTCTTCCTGATCGAGGAGGAAGGAAAATACAAGGTGGCAATGTTCAGTATTGGCCCATTCTAATTGAAGTCTATTGCTATTTGATTTTGAACTTAATACGTAATATTATATCAGCTTAACAACAAGGAGGGGAAGAATGAAGAAATTGATGGCATTGGTTTTCGGGTTCGGGATTCTCGCAGTCCTTATGGCTGGCTGCGAGGGCATGAGGACGACATATCATGAGAACCAGTCGACGTCCGAGGAGCTGAATGTTCCGATAGCCAAGCTCGCTCCTGCCATAAAGCTAGCCGCACCCAAGGCCGGTTATCCGGTACTGTCACAGGTTAAGGACACGCCCGTGGAAGGGCAGTTCGAATGCCCGGACGTCTTTGTAAGCTATAAGAAGATCGACGACAACAAGACAAAAATCTATATCAATATCGGCTCCATCTCCGATCCGGACAAGGAAAGGCTGATGTTGAACGAGGTCAAGAAGGCGCTCGGAATCAAATAACTGTAAATATCCACTGAAGGACAGACTTCAGTGAATATTTACCGACATAGTTTACTGAATAAGTACCTTTTTCATTTCCTGCTCATGGACCGGTGATAGGCGATGACACCTTCCGCAATGCCTTGTGCTATCTTGTCCTGGTAGGCACGGGTCGCCAGATTGCGCTCCTCGGTGAGATTCGATAAAAAACCGGTTTCCACCAGTATGGCCGGACATGGTGCGTCCTTCAGGATCGAAAACCTCGCCTCCTTGACTCCGCGGTCGTTGGCGCCTGTATTCCTGAGTACCCCCCTCTGGACACAGTATCCCAGAAGAATATTGTTCTTGTTGAATGCGTTTCCACGTTCCTTCCTGGCGGTCTTGGCCTTGGCGTCAGCGGTCGAAGGCGCACCTTCAGGGGTAAGGCAGAAAGTCTCAACGCCATTTATCGGAGAGGCCCCATTGCCTGCGGAATTACAGTGGATCGATATGAAAAGGTCTGCCTTGTATGCGGAAGCCTTCGCCGGCCTGGTATCAAGATCGAGAAACATGTCCCGATCCCTTGTGAGGAGCGCCATATATCCTTTTGCACTGAGAATTTCCTTCAATCTTTTCGCCATCATAAGATTAAGATCCTTTTCCTTGTAAAACCTGCCTTGCGCACCATTGTCCTTCCCGCCATGTCCGGGATCAATGACAATCACTCCAACTTTATGTTTCACAACTGAGTTCCTCAGGATCGGATCGAGAAGCAGGAGAAAGTCGTATTCGCTTATCATAGGCTCGTTCCCGCTGACGACCGATGGAAACATGAAATTAACCTTTATGCCGTTGATCCTGCCCTCACGGCGGTTGTAGGTAAAAGTCGCGTTTGAATACTGGCTGCGGATATCGCAGGTCTTGGCAGCGAGCTGGAGCTTCATCCCGTAGTAGGCACCGACATCACGCAGATAGACATATCTCATCCCCTGATAGCTCGAATATCTGATATACTGGCCGGCTTCAGCCTCAGCCGAAAAGGTGAAAACTGAAATGAATGCCGAAAAAAGAAAAACACCAAGTGTCAATATTTTCCGCATTGTTCAAGCCTTATCTTGCTTTTATAATTTCCGGATGGCGGATACATGGCATGTATCCGTCTTCCGGGCTTCACCGACTCGAGGAGGGAGCCGTACACGAACGCCTTCGCCGAAACCAGGGCATTCTCAAGACTGCGCCCTTTCGCCTTTTCCGCTGCAATCGCAGCGCTGAACGTACATCCGGTCCCATGCCCCGCACGAGTCCTGATCTCAGGACTGGTTAATTTATAAAGCCTGCCGTCATATGCAACCGCATCTGCCTTAATACCGCCTTTAAATTTAACATGCCCGCCCTTCACCAGCGCCCCGCAGCCCCATCTGGTGGAAATATCCGCAGACGCACGGAGCATTTCTTCAAACGTCCTGATTTTCCTCTTGAGAAGAAGTTCCGCCTCGTGTATGTTGGGCGTGACAAGGCAGGCGATCGGGAACATCAGCTTCTCCATGTCATTCACGGCATTCTTTTCAAGAAGCACTGCACCGCTCGTAGAGACCATCACAGGATCCACGACCAGAAAGATGTTTCTCTTCTTCCCAAGCAGACTTGCAACAGCCCTGATTATCTTCGAATTGAAAAGCATTCCAGTCTTGACGCCCTTCACATCGAATTCCGCAAGGACTGCCTCGATCTGCGTTCCCACAGCTGCGGCAGGAAGCGCGTCGATCCTGCGGACTTCGCAGGGATTCTGCGAGGTCACGGCGGTAATTGCGGAACATCCGAAGACGCCGAGGGAACTGAACGTCCTCAGGTCGGCCTGTATCCCCGCCCCTCCTCCGCTGTCACTCCCCGCTATTGTCAGAGCAACTGGGATTTTTCTGATCATGTCTCTCAATTCCTTCGATTTAAGACTCTAGCTTATCTTTTTCCTTATCCCAAAGGGATAGAGTAATAAAGCCTGTGGTTTCAACCACAGGCAAATCACAGATAATCCATCCGTCTTGAAGAGACGGAGGTACTTCCATATATATATATCGATTATTTTGCAAGATCTTTTCCCTGCTTACCCCGTCCCTTCAGGACGAAACCATCTCGATCATGGTACCTATGGTTAAAACCATAGGCTTCATCACCATACGCCTTCAGCGTTTTATCAAGCAAATCCCAAACAAGCCCTGTCTTTAATATGGTTTTCCAAACTTCTGAATTGTTTGAATTTTGAAATTCTCCTCGATTGCTTGGAACTTGGTGTCTGGAGCTTGGATTCTACCTCCCCGGTTTGTCCTTCCTCTTGAAGTCGAATGAAATCTCCTTCTTGGAAATATACATGGTTATGCCGTCTTCCTTGTTCTCTGTCAGGACAGCAAGCTTCTCATCTGTTATCTTCACATTCTTCCCGGCGATCAGATATTTGAAGTCTACGCCGCTGTCTATGTCCTCGTCGCTTGTGACTTTCCCGGGCAGCTCCTTCGAATCAAACGCGTCAAATTCCTTGATCAGTCCGAGCCTGTGAAGGTCCGAAAGCTTTTCCGGATAAAGCTCTCCGTGCTTGATGGCGAAAAATATCAGGTAATAGCCGATGCCATACATTTTCTTTGCGCTGTCGGAATTTGGCGGAGCACCCTTGAGCTTCTCGGTGGACGGCAGGATCAGGGAGAGAGACAGTGCTATCACGAAAAGCAGGCCGAAGAAAAGGAAGACTACCAAGCCAGCCTTCTTCCTTATCTTCCTCAGCCTCGCCATTTTCTCATTTACATCTTCCTTGTCTTCCTCAGGCATATCCACCCCTTACAAGCAAAGGTGAGACTCCTGTTCCACTTTTTCCGAATCAAAATTAAAATTCACAAAAATGTGGTACAGGCGTCTCGCCTGTAATTTCTTTCATGTTCCAGATGAGTTCCAATCACAGGCGAGACGCCTGTGCTACAATTCAGATCACCAGTTTCGCCGAAGCTTCAAGCGCCTTGTCCATCGCATCGGCTATCTTCGAGGCGACCCTGACGGACTTTATCATCCTGTCAATTTGCTTCCTGGACTTTTCTATTTTAACAGTCATCCTGCCGACCCGGAGCGAACACCGCTTCAGGTCTGGGGTCTTGGCGGAGAAAAAGGCCGATTCAATTTCCGTGAGAAGATCATAAATGTCGCCTGACAACTCCTGTATGCTGTCCTTGTCCGTCCTGTTCTCGGTCTTCCAGTATGCCTTGACGAGTTCCGAATGGAGCTCCTGATAGGCGCGCCGCAATTTGCGCAAGGAGCTATTTCCGTTTTTTCTTTTCAACCTTCACCCTCCTGTTCCAGGCGGAACGCAGATAACTGGCCGTTTCCTTCAGGGACTGCGGTACAACCCGCGTATCACCCAGGACCGGCATGAAATTAGTATCACCGACCCAGCGGGGGACGATGTGCAGATGGACATGCTCCTCAAGCCCCGCCCCGCCGGCGGCCCCGATGTTGAAACCGATGTTGAACCCATCAGGCATCATCGAGGCAGTCATTATCTTCTGGGCATGGATCGCCATGTCCATCAGCTCATGAACGGTTTTCTTATCCAAAAGGGTGAGGGAATTGACATGAGCATATGGCGCTATCATTATGTGCCCGGAATTATACGGGAACCTGTTGAGTATCGCAAAGACATGTCTTCCTTTCGCGATTATCAGCTCCTCCTCCAGCTTGCCGAACCGCTTCTTCTTCCCGCAAAGGAAGCAGCGCTTCGATTTGGGCGAAGTGATGAACTCGATCCGCCATGGCGCCCAGAGGGGCCTGTTTGTCTTTCCTGCCATTCTTATTCCCCGTATTTCTTGTTTCGATTTCCAGTTATAAAATCAGCATTTTCCCCAAATGCTGATTTTATACTTGCATAATCAGTGGTTGGTATTATATTCCGCACCTTGTTCATAAAAAAACAATGGAACCTATAATTAAAGGTTCCGGTAATATAATTCATAAAACTGGAGTTTCTCCTAATGAAAAAGAAAATACATCCTGAATATGGTCCGTCGAAGATTCTGTGTGCCTGCGGCGAAATCTGGGAAACCAAGTCGACCCGCAAGGAAGTGAAGGTCGGTATCTGCGCGAAATGCCATCCGTTCTTCACGGGAAAACAGAAGCTTGTCGACACCGCCGGCCGTATCGAGAGGTTCAACCGCCGCTACGCTGCAAAAACAGAAAAAACAGAGAAGGCCGAAAAAGCCCAGTAGCTGACTTTCAGACCGTCTTTTCATCTGCGGATTCCGCCGAAGGAAAGACGGTTTTTTATTTTCAGGGATGCCTGCATCCCTGAAAATAAAAAAAAGAAGGCCCCCTTCATATGACACCATCTGAAATAGCACCCCATATTGAAAAGCTTAAGAAGCGCCTAGAGGAATTGAAAGTCAAACTTTCCGATCCTTCCATCTATACACGCCAGGACGAGTGCAGGAAGATTTCGCGCGAACACCAGAAGCTCGAGGACTTCTTCAAGAATTTCAGCAGATGGACCTCCCTCCTCGACCAGCTGGATGAAAACAGGAAAATGCTTTCGGCGGAAAAGGACGAGGAACTCAAGTCGCTCATAAGCGCCGACATCCAGAACCTGGAGAATGAGACACCTGTCCTCGAAAAGAAAATCAGGCTGTCACTGATCCCGCAGGATCCTAACGACTCGAAGAATATCATCGTCGAGATAAGGCCGGCCGCAGGCGGCGAAGAAGCCTCCCTGTTCACCGCTGAACTCTTCCGCATGTACCAGCGCTATGCCGAGTCAAAAGGCTGGAAGGTCGAACTCCTTGATCTCTCTTCAAGCGGAATGGGCGGCATGAAGGAAGTCGTTTTCTCGCTCGCAGGCGACAATGTTTATTCCCGCATAAAATACGAAGGCGGGGTCCACCGGGTGCAGCGCGTTCCAGCCACCGAATCAAGCGGCAGGATCCATACCTCTACGGCAACTGTCTCAGTACTCCCGGAAATAGAGGAGTTCGAGTTCGAGCTCAGGGCTCAGGACCTGAAATTCGACGTGTTCAGAGCCTCAGGCAACGGCGGACAGAGCGTAAACACCACCGATTCCGCTGTCAGGGCCACCCATATTCCGACAGGCATCAGCGTGGCAAGCCAGCAGGAGAAATCACAGCACAAGAACAAAGCCATCGCTATTAGGATTCTCAGGGCCAGGATCTACGAGATCCAGAAAGAGGCCGAAGACCTCAAGAACGCAGAGGCTAAACGCTCACAGACAGGCACAGGCGACAGGAGCGAGAAGATAAGGACATACAACTTCCACCAGAACAGGGTCACCGACCACAGGTTCGGAATTACAATACATGATATTCCCGGGATCCTTGACGGCGATCTCGACAACCTCCTAGACCAGATAATCCTGATCGAATGCGACAGGAAGCTGAAGGCGCTGTAATATTTCCTCAGCAACTAAACCTTGAAAAACGCACAAGTCTGTCTAAATTCCTTCCCCCATGTAGGAGTTCACAACTTTAGTTGTGTCTTTAATCTTTATAGGACAGGTTCGCAGTAGCGCAATTTATTGCGCGTTTTTAGAATTAATAACGGCGTATAAATTCGCCTACTACAAACGAAATGCACACAGCTGAAGCTGTGAACTCCTACACAAGTGTAAAAATAGTTTTATTTTTTGCATACCGCTCAAAGGACAGTTTATAGCAAATCAATAATTATCAGGAAACACAAAATGACATCTGCAAATACAAATCCTCCTTCGAACTTCATACATGAGATAATCGACGAGGATCTGAAGAACGGCAAGAACGGTGGCAGGATCAATACGAGATTCCCGCCGGAACCGAACGGCTACCTCCACATCGGCCATGCAAAATCCATCTGCCTCAATTTCGGAACTGCGCTCAAATACAAAGGCATCTGCAACCTGCGTTTCGACGACACCAATCCCAGCAAAGAGGATGTGGAATACGTTGATTCGATAAGGGAAGATGTGAAATGGCTCGGATTCTCCTGGGATGAACGCGAATACTACGCCTCCGACTATTTCGAAAAGCTCTACGGCTATGCGGTCGAACTTATCCAGAAAGGCAAGGCATATGTCTGCGATCTCAACGCCGAAGAGATAAAGGAGTTCCGCGGCAAACTAACAGAACCCGGCAAGGAAAGCCCTTTCAGGAACCGTTCACCCGAGGAAAACCTCGACCTTTTCAAGAAAATGCGCGCCGGCGAATTCCCCGACGGGTCACGGATCCTCCGCGCAAAGATCGACATGAACTCACCGAACATCCACATGCGCGATCCGGTCATATACCGCATCTTGCGTTCAACGCATCACCGTACCGGCGACAAATGGTGCATCTATCCGATGTACGATTTCGCGCACTGCATTTCCGACGCGATCGAGGGAATCACCCATTCAATCTGCACTCTTGAATTCGAGATACACCGTCCTCTCTACGACTGGATCCTCGACCAGATTTCCGTGCCCTGCCATCCCCAGCAGATCGAATTCGCGAGGCTCAACCTCGCATATACAGTAATGAGCAAACGCAAGCTCCTCCAGCTCGTTCAGGAGAAGCTTGTCAGCGGCTGGGACGATCCCCGCATGCCGACGATCGCCGGAATGAGAAGGAGAGGATACACGCCTGAAGCCATCAGGAACTTCTGCGAGACCATCGGCGTGACAAAGTTCAACAGCCTCACCGACATGGCGCTCCTCGAGCACTGCGTCAGGGATGACCTGAACAAGAGCGCACCAAGAAGGCTTGGTGTCCTCAGGCCCTTGAAACTCGTGATCGACAATTATCCTGAAGGGCAGACCGAGATGATGGATGCCGTGAACAATCCTGAAGATCCTGCGGCCGGAACAAGGAAGATTCCTTTCTCGAAGATCCTTTATATTGAAAAGGACGATTTCAGGGAAGTTCCTCTGAAGGATTATTTCCGCATGGCTCCCGGCAAGGAAGTCCGTCTCAGATACGGATATCTTGTCACATGCACAAGCTTCACCAAGGATCCCGTGACTGGAGAAGTCACTGAGATACACTGCAACTACGATCCTGCCACAAGGGGCGGCAACACTCCAGACGGCAGAAAAGTAAAAGGGACGATCCACTGGGTTTCGGCGGGACACGCCGTATCAGCGGAGATCCGTCTTTATGACAGACTTCTTTCCGTCGCTGATGCTTCATCCGAAGAAGGTGACTTCAAGTCATTTCTTAATCCTAACTCCCTTGAAGTCCTGAAGGGCTGCAAGCTCGAACCGGAACTTGCGAAGTTCGCAGCCGGACAGATGTGCCAGTTCGAGAGACAGGGATACTTCTGCGCAGACATCGACTCCAAGCCGGGCGCTCCGGTCTTCAACCGCATTGTCCCGCTGAAGGATTCCTGGGCAAAGGCAGAAAAAGGCCAGACGCAGAAGAAGAAATAAATTGGACAGGATAACAGGATTTACAGGATAAAAGAATGTATATAAAAGAATGTATCAAAGACCTCGAACAAGGAAGCAACAATGATTCTTGAAGTCAGCGGCAAGAAATTTGACAATCCGACAGAAATTAAAATTACCGAAGTGATTAAACTGCTTGGCACAGGCAGTGATTCTTTTATTATTCTTTCAAAGAACGAGACCACTTATATTCAAACTATTAAGCCAAACGAATCAAACTTCGAGATTGAATACCAGAATGATTCCCTAGAAAATCATTATGTGACAAGGGAACCAGTTTCACTTGAAAAGGCCTTGGAAATATTCACTTCATATTTCCGCTCTTCCAATGACTGGTTGTCATCAACCGAGTGGAAAAAATTGGATTTAACCAAGAAGACAGTAAAACAACAGAAACCAGTCCTTGAACTTAAATTGAAACCTAAGGAAAAAAGCGGCTGCCTTGGTGTTATCTTGCTATCCCTATTACTTCTCTGTGGAACAATAATGATATCTATTTATAAAATATCATAGTCTATCTTAGTCCGTGAAAGTCTGTGGCAAGATATCTTTATCCTTGGCAGACAGTGATCGCCGCCACTCCCACAATATCATCCACTGAGCACCCTCTAGAAAGATCGTTCACTGGTTTTGCGAGGCCCTGGAGGATTGGGCCGTAGGCGGAAGCGCCGGCAAGACGTTCGACAAGCTTATAGCCGATGTTGCCGGAATTTAGGTCGGGGAAAATCAGGACGTTCGCATTTCCATTTAACACAGCGTCCCCTCTGCATTTCCTTTTTGCAACTTCAGGGACAAGCGATGAATCCGCCTGGAGCTCACCGTCAACTTCAGCTTCAATGCCGGAGGATTTCAGTTTCTCTTTTGCAATATCTACAGCCTGGGTGATTTTCAAAGTAGAATCGTCGCCCGCACTGCCGTGGGTGGAGAATGAAAGAAAGGCTATCCGAGGTTTAGTTCCAACGATATGTTTGAAATGTTCCGCTGAGGAAACTGCGATTTCCGCAAGTTGTTCCGGGTCAGGATTAGGATTTACTGCGCAGTCCGCAAAGAGCAGGACTTTGTCGCCGGCCTGTGTCGGTGTATTCAAATCCATGAAGAAAGCTCCGCTCAGTGTTTTCTTTCCTTCCTTCATGCCAATTACTGTCAGCGCCGCTCTCAGCGTTTCGGAAGTAGTTGCGATGCTTCCGGCGACCATTCCATCGGCAAGTCCGCGCCTGACCATCATGGCTCCGTAGAAGAGCCTGTTCCTGACGATCTCAAGCGCCTTGTCGTGTGTCATGCTTTTTCTTTTGCGAATTTCGCAGAATTCGGCGGCGAACCTGTCGAGCATCTCGGATTTCAGGTGGTCGAAGGAATGGAACTTCTTGTCGGGGATGCCGTCCTTGCTGGCGTCGTTTATCTCTGATTCTGTTCCGAGGAGGATCGGGATGGCTATTTTCTCTTCGGCAATCTTTTCAGCGGCGAGGACTATCCTCGGATCATTGCCTTCGGGGAAGATAATCCTCCTGCCGGGAGTTCTGCGGGCTTGATTAATTATTTGTTGGAGAAAGCTCATAGTTTATAAAGGACACAAAAGACTTAAAGGACATCAAGGACAACTCACCGACTTGTCCGCCGTAGCCTTGACGAAGGAGGATACTCCGATTCGCCGCGTCTCCGATTCATCAATTAGCCGTCGGCACCGTATGGTTCGGATCATGGGACATCACGGAAAGAGTCTCCCTTGCGATCATCAGTTCCTCGTTGGTAGGCATTACAATGGCCTTGCACTTGCTGCTTTCCTTCGTTATTATGCCGGGCTTGCCCTTGCAGGCCTCGTTCTTTTCGTCGTCAAGATCAAATCCCAGTCCATCTATCCTGTCAAGTATCTTCTTTCTGACATATGAGCTGTACTCGCCGATTCCGCCTGTAAACACAATTGCATCGGCTCCATCGAGGAGCGCAAGATATGCGCCTGCATATTTCACAGCCCTTATGATGAACATGCGGAGGGCGCGCAGGGCCTGCTGGTCACCGCTTTCTGCGGCATTGATAATGTCGCGCATATCGCTGCTTCCTATGCCGCCTACTCCGAGGAGACCGCTCTTCTTGTTGAGCAACTGGTCCACTGCCTGAGGCGCCATTCCTAGTTCGATGAGACGGATGACGACTGCCGGATCAATGTCACCGCAACGTGTTCCCATGACAAGTCCTTCGAGTGGAGTCATGCCCATTGAAGTATCGATCACGACGCCCTTGTTGATGGCGGTGACGCTGCAGCCGTTACCGAGATGGAATGTGATGAGTTTCAGCTGGTTGAAGGGAATATCGAGGAATTTCGCAGTTGCACGGGCGACGAAGCTGTGGGAGGTGCCGTGGAAACCGTACCGGCGTATTCCGTATTTAGTGTAAAGTTCGTAGGGGATTGCGTAGAGATAGGATTCAGGAGGCATGGACTGATGGAAGGCTGTGTCGAATACTGCGATATTCGCAACTCCCGGAAAAATCTCCTCACATGCCTCTATTCCGGTATAGTTCGGCGGATTATGCAGGGGGGCGAGTGCAAAACAGTCCTTTATGATGTCCTTCACATGGGTGTCGATTATGACAGGCTTGGTGATCTGTTCGCCGCCATGGACGACACGGTGTCCGATCGCCTCGACTTCCTTGAGGCTTTTCAGGACGCCAACGTCCTTGTCGACGAGTTTCTCACAGATGAGCTTGAGGGCGTCGGTATGGTTTTTTATATTTGCCTTAGCCTCAACGCCTATGCCGTCGTTCCGCTTGTACTGGAGCTTCGGTTCGGAGAGTCCTATCCTTTCAACCTGTCCCTTGGCGAGCATCTGCTCGTTCTTCATGCTGTAGATGGTGAATTTGAGGGAGGAACTCCCGGCGTTGACGACAAGAATTTTCATACGGTATATATCCTTTTAATGCTCCGGACGGAGCGTTTGATTATTCAGGGGACCTTATGTCCAAGCGTAAAACGTTAATAAAGATTTAAAGCTTGAAAAAGTCAAGGCATGGCACTTAAATTTGCGAAAAAAGCGGCTACAGTACGATCCATGAAGAAAATATTTACAGTCAGGATCGCGGACAACGGCAAAAACCTCCTCGATTTCCTCGCGGCACAGCTCAATCTGTCCCGTAGGAAGGCAAAGGAGATAATTGACAGCCGGAACGTCCTTGTCAACCGCCGCAGGGTCTGGATGGCGAAACACGCCCTCGAGAAGAACGACATTGTCGAAATACTCAACTTTAAGGCTGACACGCCTGTTCCATCCGATATCAGGATACTTTACCAGGACGACGAATTCCTTGTGGCCGACAAGCCTGCAGGAATGCTTTCAAACGACGAGGACAGCGTGGAATCGAAACTCCAGCAGAAGCTCAACAATCCTGAGCTGCAGGCCGTCCATCGTCTGGACCGTGACACCAGCGGATGCCTGCTGCTGGCGAAGACCCAGGCTGCATTCAGGGACATGATCGAGCTTTTCAAGAAGAAATCCGTGAAGAAGACATATCATGTGATAGCTGCCGGACACATCGAGAAGGATGAACAGACGATAACCTTCAAGATCGATGATGAGCATGCTGTGACAAAGCTCAGGAGGCTTGACGGGAACAACAAGGCCACACACCTTATCGCGATGATTGAAACCGGAAGGACCCATCAGATAAGGAAGCATCTTGACATGATAAACCATCCGGTGCTTGGCGACAGGCAGTATGGGATGAGGTTCGGAGTTGCGAATTTCGCAGACGAGATTCCGCGCCAGATGCTGCATTCCTATTCGATCGAGTTCAGAAGCCCTTCAAGCGCCAAACATATCGTGATCAAGGCCCCGCTGCCAGATGATTTCAGAGGATGCCTCGGCAGACTGCATCTTACCTGAAAAATCCTGAAGCAGGATTTTTAACTTGATAAAACAGCTTGTCCATCTAAAATAAGCAATCAAAATTTAAAAATACGCAGGAGAAAATATATGCCAAAACTTTCACTTGGAATACCAAAAGGGAGTCTCGAGGAGACTACCGCCGAAATGTTTGCAAAGGCCGGATACAAGGTCCAGATAAGTTCACGCTCATATTATCCGACCATAGATGATCCTGAAATCGAGTGCATGCTCATCAGGGCCCAGGAAATGTCCCGCTACGTCGAGGAAGGCGTCCTAGACTGCGGCCTTACCGGCAGGGACTGGATCGAAGAGAACGGCTCGGACGTGGTCGAAGTCGCGGAACTCGTATATGGAAAAGTCGGGCGCAAGCCTCTGCGCTGGGTACTCGCGGTCCCTGAAGACTCAAGCATCAAGGGCCCGAAAGATCTCGAAGGCAAAAGGATCGCAACCGAAGTTGTCGGACTCACAAAGAAATATCTAGAGAAACACAAGGTCAAGGCCTCGGTCGAATTCAGCTGGGGCGCCACGGAAGTCAAGCCCCCGCGTCTCGCCGATGCGATCGTTGAAATCACAGAGACCGGTTCATCGCTGAAGGCGAACAAGCTGAGGATCATCGACACGCTCTGCGAAAGCACGACACGTTTCATCGCAAACAAGGCGACAATGAAGGACAAATGGAAGAAGGCGAAGATCGAGAAACTCGCCATGCTCCTGAAGGCAGTCCTTGCCGCCGAGGGCAAGGTCGGACTCATGCTCAACGTGCAGAAGAAGAACCTTGACAAGATAATCGGGAAGCTTCCCGCTCTTGAAAGGCCGACCGTATCCTCCCTTTCCGAGGAAGGCTGGTGCGCGCTGAACACCATAGTCGACGAACATGTAGTCAGGGATCTCATTCCCGCACTCAAGGCCGCAGGCGCATCCGGAATCGTCGAATATCCACTGAACAAGATCGTCGAGTAGTAAATATTCACTGAAGGATCCGCCTAGGCGGATCCAGTGAATATTTACCACAAACTTCCCTTCCCAAAATTTACGATTCGTGGGCGAAGGCACACGAATCCGCTGGAGTGCGTGTAACGCAGTGCAACGGAGTTACCGCCTTTCTTTGTGGCAGGGGCAATGGCATACGGCGGCGGGAAACCAAAATCGGTGATTGCGTCCGCTGCAACAAACTTCATCACCGCCCTGCGACAGGCTCAGGGCAGACACTCCGGCAGATTGCTCCGCAATCGTATGAATCAGGGAATCGGAGTGATTTCACCGAAATTACAATGCTTCATAAAGTTCCAAACAGCAATGGCATGAGCATTACTCGCTTTCCTTCAATTACATCCGCAGCATGGCACCAATTGCCTTTTCATCGGCGGGCGTTTGGCAAATGGAGGGGCTTCAGTAAGACGGTTTTCAAACCGTCAATTTGTCGGGCTAAAGCCCAACATACTCAAAAACAGAGGAGCGCACTCACTCTGCACTCCACTGGAGGCACTGGTATGCCTTTGTAGAAATGCTGAAGAGGCGCCCCGGGTGGGGCGATCTTCAACAGCGGCTTCTACAAATCAAAAATTACCAGTTTTCTACGAGAAACGCCTGTCGAAAATCACGTTAGATAAATTTTTGTTTCAAAAATTTATAAGATAGAGAATCCTTTCGTTGAATATTTCTTGCGGGACATGAAAAATCACGCGAATTGAGCTACCGGGATAAACCGCTGTTTGAGCTGCTTATCTCCGCCCTTCCTGATATTCTCAATTTCCTTTAAAGTATCCGATGTCAAAACCTGCTCTCCGCAGTCGGGGCAGTCGATTACAGGTATATTTTCAATCAGGACAAGGTTCTTCCCCTTGCCATATGAATGAGTCATCTTTCTCTTGAAAGCCCTGTTTTTTCCGCAATTGTCGCAAATCATAGTTTCACCTGTCTTGTTTTGAATACCGTTATAATAACAGCTTTGCCATTGAATCCAAATTTAACTACCGTTTCAGCGATACCGTTCGATAGGGTCTGTCCCTTGAAACGATATTTTAATTCCCCTGTTAACGGCTCTCTCTGCTTATCGACTATCTTGCCGTTAACAATGACATGTTCAATATCATATATGTCAAGGGCGTCATCTTCCATCTCCTCAAAAGCATGTAATGTCATAACATAACTGCCTTCGGTTATCAGCTTAACAAATCTTTTTTCAATCTTGCTGTGCAATCACACCTCCGTAGCAACTTGAATTTGAGCACCAGCCCGAAATCAAGTTGAATAGAATATATACGCTACGCTAAAATATAGCATGACCATTTGATTGTTCAATTTTTTAACCAAGGGCACGCTGGACAATCCACCCCTGCATCCTATTGTAACAAATATGCAGAACTCACAAAAAAACATCACCTTTCTTGAAATCAACTCCTCGTATTCCCATACGATGCTTTCGTACGGATATCTCCGCACATTCACGGAAAAGATGTCACCATCATGGGAGTGGGAGCACATATGCGCGACGACGAATGATGATCCGGACAAGCTCCTAAGCAATCTCGCCGCCTCGCGCCCTGATGTCATATGCGGGACATTCTACCTGTTCAACCATGAGTATTCTTTAGACATTCTTAAAAGATATAAGGAAGAAAATCCGCAGACGCGGATTTTTTTAGGAGGTCCCGAATTCCTCGGAGATAACGAAATGTTCCTCAGGCGGAATCCGGAGATCAGCGCGGTGTTCAGAGGAGATGAAAGCAGTTTTTCCATGGTACTTTCAAGGATTAGTGAGCATGAGACGTGGAAAGACATTCCCGGAATATGTTATATTTCCTCTGGGAAATATAACGACAACGGATTTGCGAAATTCGCAGGTAATCTCGACGAAATACCATCACCTTACGAAAAAGGTTATTTCTCACCTGACAGGCCGTTCTGCCAGATCGAGACCTCGCGCGGATGCAGTGGCAGGTGCAGCTTCTGCACAAGTGCATTGTCGGAAGGCACGCGACATTTCAGTCTTGGAAGGATCAGGAGCGAGATAGAATGTCTGCACAAGGCGGGAATCCGCGACATCCGCATTGTGGACCGTACATTCAACGAAGACAAATCTCGGGCGAAAGCCCTTCTCGGACTTTTTAGGAAGTATAGCGACACCAGATTCCATCTCGAGATAAATCCCGCGCTTGTCGACAACGAGCTCATGAGACAGCTTTCCATGTTCAAGCCAGGAAAACTCCACATCGAGGCTGGAATACAGACTTTCTGCACAAGGAGCCTCAAAGCTGTGAACAGGTTCGGGTCATCCGCAAAGATGGTGTCCGGACTTAAAAGACTTGTTTCGCTTGAGAACGCCCAAGTCCATACTGATCTGATCGCGGGGCTCCCTCTGCAGAAATATCAGGATGTATTGGCCGATGTCCGGAAGCTTATTGCTCTCAATCCCCATGAGATCCAGCTTGAAAACCTCAAAATCCTGCCAGGCACGCCTATATGCTCAAATCCGCCTGACGGCCTCCTCTGGAACCCCCTGCCCCCGTATGAAGTTATAAGAACGGCGCAGATGAAAAGGTCTGAACTTTCCAGGGCACAGAATCTTTCCAGGATGCTCGATTCATTCCTGAACTACGCAAAGCTGAAAAACCTTTTCAGGTTCGGATACAGGCGCGACAAGATGTTCATCGTTAAATTTCTGGAATATCTCGAACGGAATTCGGATCCCACGCAGAAACAGCATCTTGACAGACGGCTTCTCCTGATCAAGGAATATGCCGACAAGAACGATCCTCTTCTTTCGGAGCTGACAGTCTTTTTCTGGCTTGCCTGCGGATTTCCCCCGGGAAAGTTCGACCTCGTAGCGGAAAAAATAAAACCTTGGACTTCAGAAGACAAACTCCCGGACAAACTGATATTTTCATCGCAGTCTGACGTCATACCCTCGCGCATCATCAAGGTTTTATTCAGTTTCAATGCAGGAGATATATGGCTTGACTCAGATGCGAAATTCGCAAAAAGGAAGCATGTATACTTTTTCTATTCAGCTCATGGAAACAGGATTCTGCAAATCACTCAGATGCCGTTATCTTAAGCGCAATATCTTACAATATTTATCTTTACGCATGGAATGCGTTGAATAACATAACCTATGGTTTCAACCCTGTCTACTATACGCATATTTGCATATAAGAAATATCTCTGCAGGCTTGAGTCCCAGAGGGACGAAATGGAAATAGGCAGGGGCTTCAGCCCCTGTTTATTGCCGTGGTTGTGTTCGCGTGCCATAGGTACGCGATGTTAATGTCTCGGTTCTATGGTTTTCATGGCGTGCCTACGGTACGCCTAAATACATATAATCCATTCAACAGGGGCTGAAGCCCCTGCCTATTCTCATCCTGTCCCAGCCGGGACAGTCAGCACACATCAACTTATTGTATTCCAAAATGCGTATAGTAGATAGGGTTGAAACCACAGGCTATATTATTCCATCCCTTCAGGATTCTACATATACGCAATTAAGGGGAGCATGCCTCAAGGGAACGGCATTGGTATCACTCAAGCACCAAGTACATTCCATTCGGCGGCGGAGTCACGGTGAGAACCCCGCCACTCACGACTGATTCCACCTTGGTTTCCATAGGATAGAAGTTGGCATCCAGAAGCGTCGCCTTAGTCAGCTTGGCATTCCTGACACTCACGGACATCTCCGTGTTCCATACGTTCCACGGATAGCCGCCGGTGTCGTCCACGCGCTTTCCTTTGAACGAGGCCTTGCCGTCGCGGGACTTGAAGTCCACTCCATCAGTCTCTTTCCAACCGTATGGCCGGCATCGGGTGGTAATCTGCAGCAAGATCTTAGCGGATTCCGCGAGCGGCTTGCCGTCAATGGATACCACAAGCACTGTGGCATAGTCGTTCTTCACTTTAATCGTAATTGCTCCAAGTTTGATCTCGCCGACTTTGGCAAGATATCCAGTGGCGCCCTGGGCCGCAGGCGCGTTCAAAGTACAAACACCGTTCCCGTAGTCAAGAAGAATCTCGCCAGTAGAACTCTTCACTGTCTTCCTGCTGACGTCGATGAAAGCCTTGAGATCTGTGACCGTGCTCTTCACGGGATCGCCGGCATACGTCACCTCTACCGGACCTATGAAATATGCCAGGGGATCAACGCCATTCTTAATACTGCTTTTTGGACTGATGATGGTGTCGCGATTCGGATCAAAACCAGCCTCCTCGGAAATAATCGGAGCGCAGAGATTGTACATATCCTCAAGCGAACGTTCCTCGTGCACGGCAGGAACGCCGCGCTTGACATAATCCTTGCGGAAAAGAAGCGCCGCAGCGGGCCAACCGCCCATCAGTGACGGCGTAGCACAGCCCCACTTGCTCAGCGTCCGGTCAAAGCCGATGTCACCCAACGCAAACCAGTAGTATCCGTCCATACCGTTCAGGGACGAGTAGACCGAAACCAGAAAGGCGCCTTCAGACTGATAGCTCATGGGCGGCACCCATGTACTCTCGGAGATGATGTATGGGAGTCCGGTCACCTGCTTGGCAGTCGTGGGAATCATGCCGGGATTGAGAAGTGCAGACTGGTCCTGGAAAAAGTCGCCTTTTTTTACCAGATAGCCGGATGTGTCCTGCTGTCCCGGACAGAGGTGGTCGCACCCGAGGCCCGGACCGACGTAGCGATTCACGCCGATGATCGGATTCGCAGTGTATGAATAGCGTTCGAGATCGAGGAGCTTGACCTGGTTGGCGGTGCGCCAGTTGCCGGCGTTCACCAGCGCGCTGCAGCCCAGCTCTTCCTTAAGATAGCGACCGATCTCCGCATTGAACTTGCGCATGGTCTCTGTGAAAAACTGCATGGTGTCCTTGTGATCCTGTGTCGGATTCCCGAGTTCCCAGAAACGGATTGCCAGGGACGACGGAGCTTTGCCCTTCTCCTTGCGCCAGCTGTCGTATATCGTCTGCAGTCGCGCGAGCACCGGCCCCTTGAGGTTCTGCGCAGTCCAGAAGAGGAAGCTGTCCTCGTTCTGGATCTGGAGGATAGCGAGCGCCGGATCCTTACTGAGCGGCAGCTTGTTCTTTTCATAAGGATTCGGACGCGTAAGGGCTTCCTTGAGCCAGCCCTTGTATGCCTTCTGCAGGGTCGGATCCCAGAAGACCAGAGTATACAGCGAGCCGTTTGCATGCCCCTCGATGCCCCAGCTCGCACTCGCCGAAGAAATGCCCCAGAACGGTGAGAATGTCGTATAGATGCCCTCCTCCTTCATGATCGCGACCAGCTTCTGCAGGGCGTCGATTTGCTTCTCGTTCACCTGAGTAATCTGCTGGTTCGGCTCCGGATTGATGTGACCGTGGTGCCGGACCATGTTGACGCCGCGCTTGGCGAGGAATTTTGCATGCTGCTTCAAGTCGTCCAAACCATTCCGTTCCTGCACACCAGTATTAGCGCACCAGAGACGGACAATCTGCCCCTTGGCGTTCTTGAGGTCGCCATCGGGCGTGACCTTCCAGTAGCCGTTCTCGCCCGCAACCTTCTCGTTCAGGGAGCGAAGGTCGATCATGGCCTTTTTCGCGTCGAAAGTATCTGTGTCAGGCTCGAAGCTCCAGGTGCCCGTCGCGGCGAGATTGAGTTTCTGTCCAGGCTTCACCAGTCCGTTCGGCGTAAACGGTACGGCTGACAACACAAAGCAGTCGAGACCGCCGTGATTGTTGTTGCCACTATGCATTTTGAAACCAATGTCCAGAGGGCCTTTCTTGAGCGGAAGGTCTCCGACCTTGATCCAGGCGATGAAGCGCATGTCCGGCTTGTCATCTGACGCAATATTCGTGTTCTCCCGGTTCTTGCTCAGGTCGATCGCAACGTACTCGCCGTTGCCCAGTTTGTAGGAGAGAAGCGGTCCGGCAACTGGATTTGCGCGCACCCAGAAGGCATATGTTCCATCCTTTGGAATCTCCAGCTTGAACGTGGCCTCGGCAACTTTCGATCCGAAATTCGAGAGCCAGTCTTTCCCGGATAGCTGGTTCTTCTTGACGCTGTCGTACCAGTTTTGCCGGAGCATGTTCTGGGTAGTGGCGCTTTCGCCCTCGATCCAGAGGTAATCGCCTTCGGCGGCCAAGGCCGCTGGCGGTAAGAGCCCAAATATCCATGTGGCGAGTATCAGCACCCATCGCACATCACAACCGGATCTGAATATCCTATCCATAGTTAATCCTCCTTAAAATGACAGCCAGCCCAACTAGGCAAGTCTCCTGTTTATGATGCTTGGAAGTTAATCCGGGATCGGGCAAGAATCAAGATTTCCAGAATGGCCTGAAGTACTTTTTCAGTTGAGGAACGGTATTTACTTTAGCGGATAACATGCTAATTTCCCAAAGTATTAATACGAATTAAAGACACGCTTCCACCTTCGCTAAGATGCTACGGTGGACGCAGAAAGCTGCCACGTGAGTCACGTTCCCGCGAGAGGCCACGTTGCCGTGTCCAACGCGTCTCACTGTGGCACGTGTCAACGTGGTCACGTGATTAACTCCAACTATAGGGAATCAGTTTTGATTCCTTCGGTTAAATGAAATTCAAAAGTGTTTTTATGTCATATTCAAAGACCATGGTACCAGTCAACGGTAAGACGCCTGAGCTGAAACCAGAGATGCCCATCAGGTATGCCGCATATACTGCATTCAATTATTTTTACCGCAACATGATACTGAATGAGAAGGGAACGCTCATAGACAATGATCCCGAATCCCTCCATTATTTCAGAGTTTCCTCAAAACGTCTCAGAGTTGCGCTGTCCGTATTCCGTCCTTATCTCAATCAAACACAGATAAACTATTTCAAGGATGAAATCAAGACGCTTGCACCGATATTGGGCAGTCCCAGGGACATTGATGTCTATCTGGAGTTCCTGACAGAGGAAGTCCTGCCGGAAATATCGGCGGATGAAAGAAAATCACTGAAGAAGTATATCGAATTCTTCAAGGAATCCAGAAGAAATCTCCGGCGTCCCGTAATGGAGAAGATAAATTCCGCGAGATATCGCAACTTCAAGAGGAGGTTTGAGGTGTTACTGGCAAAGGGCTTGTCCGGATGCAGGAACTCTTCATCCTCCGGAATTGCGAAGTTCGCAGAACGTGAAATCAACAGCGGAGTCAAATCCCTCCTGCGAACGGCCAGGCTCCTTCTACGGCGGTCCAGCGATAAGCGACTCCACAGATTCAGGATAGAATGCCGGAAGATGAGATACAGGACCGAGCTTTTCCTCTCGCTTCTCGGTGATGACGGAAAGAAGACCGCCAGAATACTTGTTGAAATACAGAATGCGCTGGGCGGCTGGCATGATTCAGTCACCGCATGTGAAAAGCTTGATCATTTCCTCGAACTCCATCCTCAGTTCAGGAGATCATCTTCAATCCGGAATCTCAGGAAGATCCAGAAACATAGGATTGGCAGATTCAAGAGGAAGTTCTTCCGGAAGCTGAAGGAAATAAGGAAGATAAGGAAATTTGTTTAAGTAAATGGCTGAATTTGTTCGTAGTCAAGCTCGCAAGAGCTGTTCTTTATCCTTACATGAATTACTATCCAAAAGAATGCAATCCTGTATTCCCTGCCGCCCAGGCCTGCCTTCGTCAGGGAACTTTGCCGCGGCACGCGGTCGGCGCTCCCAGGCCGGGATAATCACCACAATGCTGAATATCCAACATCCAAATAAATCGATAATTAACGGACCAGAAGACGTGGAAACGCAATTTGTTGGAGTTCACAACTTTAGTTGTGTGTTTCCATGACTTAAACTCATATAAGAACACAGCTGAAGCTGTGAACTCCAACAAATGAGAACTTCAAAATCGACCTGTTATACGCAACAGTAAATTATAAAATCAAAAGGATTGTCTCCAGAGGAATTCCAGATACTTTTCTTCAAGTCTTAACTTCGAAATTGGACATTCCTTGTTCGTTATTCGATATTCGATTAAATGCTATCTTTCAGCCTCTGTAGGACCTTCTGGTTTGCCTCGTAGAAGCACATGGCGTCGGGGGCGGTAATCACATCCTGTTTCGAAAGGTCGAGGGCTTTCTTGCGTTTTACAGGATCGTTGTGGTAGCGTTCAAGGTATCTGACAAGCGTCCTCGGGCTGAGTTCCTCAAAGACATGCTGCCCGAAATCCTCCACATAATCGGCCGCGATCACCGAAACCAGCTCTTTCCTTGGAGTTTTCATGCCCATAGACATCAGGAAATCGTGAACCATCTCCTGGCAGGTGATCTCATCGAAGAACGGAAAAGTGAAACCTCCGCCGCGGCTCAGGATGTTCGCGGGATATTCATAGTTGGAGGCAATTACTACCGTGATGTTTTCAGGCAGGACACAGCTTCCGCCGATGTTCGTACGGAAATAATACCAGTCGATCTTCCTTGTGTCCACATCATCGAAGAAGAGGACGAAGCGCCTGTTGGAACGCTTCCCAAGGATTTCAATGATCTCCACAAGAGGTTTCTCAAGATGATGCGGCTCGCAGAGGATCAGCGTCAGATTTTCGAAGGAAAGCGTATATGAAATCGTGAAATGCGTCTTCCCAAGCCCAGGCAGGCTTGAAATGAGCAATGGAAAATTTTCGCCCTTAAGCGAGAATGCCGAAAGATATTTCCTGAAGAACTCCTTCGCTGCAGGAAAACCATAGAACTGGCTGACCGGCCTGACAGGCCCAAGCTTTGCAGGGAAAAAGGTCGATTCGGAAAAACGGAACGCCCTGTCGCCGGAAAGGAAAGGATCCATCCTCTGGAAGCGTTCCTGGAGTTCGGAAATCATCATTGACTGCAGATCGGTCTTCAAATTGAAAATCTCAGACGAGGATATTTTTTCATTGAACGATGGGGAAAGTCTTGCCAGGGTGCTTTCGCTAGTGTCGAGCCTTGAAAGCAGTGCCATGTAATCAAGCAGGAGCTTTATTCCTGATTTTACAAGACGGTCTCCGTGGGCGAGCTTGAACTTGATCATCTCGTCGTCTTTTTTCTCGTTCATGCGCACCTGGTCCATCGTGGCCGCCTCGATTATTGCCGCGATGAGGATGTCGCTGAAGCTCTGCTTCCTGCACTGGGCAAGAAGGGAATTCAAGTAGTCCACGGAATCAGGTCCGGCGTCGGCAATCCTGCTCCTGCGGAAGGCGGAATTTTTATTCTTTGAAAGCTGGTCCAGCTCGGAATCGATTGCAAAGAGGATTTTTGAGAAAAGGGACAGGAGTTCGCTATGTCCCAAATCGTGGATCTGAAGCTCATTTCCGGACGCATGCTCGAAAAGGACGTTGAAGCTGGAAAGAGATTCAACCGCCAGAACCTTCAGTCTTGCGACTTCCTTCCCGACGCCTTCGCTTCCAGATGTTTTTTTAACTGTCTTAGCCATACGAGTAATATAGACCGGATTTTTGAAATTTCACTGGAGGGTGATACTTTTAGACGTGATTACAATAATGACTCTTCTTGATTTCATGTGTTACAAAATGAAAAATATATTGACATTCATATTTCTAATCTTTTTACTATTCCTTTCCGGATGTGCGTTGCTTGATGATAACCGCGGGGGATACGATCAAAAACACGATACCATTATATCTAACTTTGAACAAAAACATGAAATCCCCGACGGTGTGTTTATTGGAAGGATTTATGCTGAACGTTCTACGTTTGAAGCATATCATAGGCCATATTACGAGTTAACAAGATTCACTTTCCTGATTGGGGCAGAGCTGTTTTTCCCAGAAGGAATAGGTTTTTTATTACTTACCCCTATAATTGCCGTTTTTGAAACTTTAACACTTCCCTATTCCTGGATAAGAACTGCAATGGTTTCACAGAAAGATATAAACAAAGCACTAGAATATTTGCAAAAGGCTAGAGAACAAGGATATGAAGGAACTGAAATCAATATTAATGGGATGACAATCCCATCTACCCATTTAGACATATTAGGATACAAAATAAAAAAATAAGAAACAATTCACATAATAGCATATGCCGCTGCCCTGTGGAAGATTTCAATTACAGGCGGGACGACTGTACCACATTAATATTGCCGGCCAGACCTGTACTGAGCATTGTCGAAGTAGGCCAGCGATCCGAAGACTAGAGCAGTTCGAACTGCACGGCAACCACTGCCATGATTTCCTTCTCGTAGCTGGTTGTATCGTTGTTTCCCGTATCAGACACAAGGGGCACGCCCTTGGGGTTGATCTGCATGACTCCCATTCTCGCCTCGACAAGCTTCCCGAGTTTCCCATTTGCGTTTGTAACTATCTGACTTGCGCGGAGCGTCGCATCCTTCGTCGCTTCAGCAAGCATGTCGATCTTGAGCTCGGAAAGCTTTGAATAAAGAAAACGCGGTGAAAATGATTCTATTTCCACGCCATCCTTTATGAGCGCTGTCACAGAACGTGAAACCGGCGGCACCTTGTTCATGTCATGGCTCTCAATGCTGATCACCTGGATCAGGACATACATCTCCACCTTGTTGGTTTCAACCATTGTCATCACAGGAGCGAGAGCTTTGCCTGTCGCCGGATCCTCCGTAGGATTGGTCCGCATTGGCTCACGCTTGAAAATCTTTTCCGTGTTGATTGCCGAAAAAGTCACTTCCTTGTCCGGGATTCCCGCCTTTTTGAGGAACTCAGCAACCTTGTCGGCATCCGCCTTGAGCTTGTCATAGGCCTTCACAAGATCCGGATCACGGGCAGTGATCGTCCCCTGCCATGTGATCGTATCGCTGATGATGGCCTTCTTGGCCGACCCTTTCACCTCAAGCCTCCTGGGCTCATATTTCACGCTCAGGTAGGTGTATGCGAGAATAGCCACACATACCACGTTGGCAAGCGCAAAGAAGAAGCCTCCGATCTGGAGTGTGACGATCATTTTTCCGGGGAAAGACTCGGCCTTTTCTGAAGATTCCATTTTCAATACTCCTTTTGTTATTTGATACCAATTATCATATACGAGCTTTGTGAAGTCCTTGTGAAGAGAATTTGAAATGGAGGTGAAAAAAAACGGCTCCGGAAATCCGGAGCCGTTCATATCTGTCATTTATAAATTTCCCGCGGATGCGGTAAATTTATTTCTTGTCGTCGAGTTCCTCAAGGGCTGCCTTGCGGCTGAGACGGATCTTGCCGCGTTCATCGACACCGATGATCTTCACGGTGACCATGTCGCCTTCCTTGCAGATGTCCGTCACCTTGTTGACGCGATAGTTCGCCATCTCGGAGATGTGGAGGAGCCCGTCCTGTCCGGGATTGATCTCCACGAACACTCCGAAGTCCTTCATTCCTGTGACTTTGCCGCGACATATCTTGCCGACCTCGACCTGAGGAGCTGGTGCTTGCTTTTCAGCCTGACCGGAAGCGTCATCTTCCTCTCCAGTTTCTTCCATGGCGGCCTTGCGGCTGAGACGGATCTTGCCGCGGTCGTCGACACCGATGACCTTGACGGTGAGCATGTCACCTTCATTGCAGATGTCCGTAACCTTGTTTACCCTGTAGTTCGCCATCTCGGAGATGTGGAGGAGTCCGTCCTGTCCGGGGAGAATTTCCACGAACACGCCGAATTCCTTCATTCCTGTGACCTTGCCACGGTATATCTTTCCGACTTCGACTGAGGCGGTGATGTCCTTGACAGCCTGGACTGCTGCGTCAAGGGCTTCCTTGTCTGCGGCGAAGATCTTGACTGTGCCGTCGTCTTCGATGTCGATCTGGGCGCCTGTCGTCTCGGTGATTCCGCGTATGACGCTTCCACCGGGGCCGATGAGGGCACCTATCTTCTCAGTATTGATCTTCATGCTGACGATACGCGGGGCATATTTGCTCATTTCTGCCCTGGGCTCAGCAATGCATCCTGCCATTATCTCGAGAATCTTGAGTCTCGCATCACGGTTGCGGATCATACCTTTATATAGGAGGTCGATTGAGATTCCTGCGATCTTGAGGTCCAGCTGGAATCCTGTGATTCCGGCCTTCGTCCCGCAGACCTTGAAATCCATGTCGCCATAGAAATCCTCTGCGCCGATGATGTCGGTAAGGAGGATGTCCTTGCCGCCTTCGGAAACGAGTCCGCAGGAAATACCTGCGACAGGCAGCTTGAGCGGTACGCCCGCATCCATGAGGGCAAGTGTTCCGCCGCATACGCTCGCCATCGATGTCGAACCGTTGGACGCCATGATTTCGGACACGCATCTTACAGTATAAGGATATTCAGCAGGCATCACCTGGGCGATTGAACGTTCGGCAAGATTGCCGTGTCCGATCTCCCTGCGTCCGGGGCCAGAAATCCTTCCGGGTTCGTTTACGCTGAAGTTAGGGAAGTTGTAATGGAGGTAGAACTCCTTCGTTCCAGTTCCACCGGTGATGGGATCGCTCTCCTGTGCGTCGCTTCCGGCGCCGAGGGTGACTATCACTAGGGCCTGGGTTTCGCCACGGGTGAAAAGTCCGCTTCCGTGGACTCTCGGGAGGACCCCGATTTCACAGCTGATGGGACGGATGTCTTCGAGTCCTCTTCCATCCGGACGCACGCCTTTTTCCATGATGGCGGTCCTGACTGTCTTCTCAGTAAGCTGGTCGAAATACATTTTCAGCTTGAGATCCAGTTCTTCGACCTTGGCCTCCAACTGCGGTTTGACAGCGGCTTCCATCTCGGTGAAAATCGCGTCAAGCGCGGTCTGTCTCTCTTCCTTGCTGTTGACAAGGCAGGCTGCTTCCATCTTTCCTTTGCAGAATGCATTGACAGCATCCTTGAGTTCCTGGGGAACCTTGTGGAGCCTTGGCTCCTTCTTCTTTCTGCCGGAGGAGGCTACGAGTTCCTTCTGTGCGTCGATCTGCTTCTTGACGATTTCGTTGGCAAAGCTCATCGCGTCACGGAGGGTCTCCTCGGAACATTCCTTGGCATCGCCTTCTATCATGATGACCTTGTCGGCCACGCCGGCATAGACCAGATCAAGATCGCTTTTCGCCATTTCCTCGTGCGTAGGATTTGCGATGAATTTCCCGTCGACATAACCTACCCTGAGGGCGCCTATAGGACCCTGGAACGGCAGGTCTGACAGTGCAAGGGCCGCAGATGCACCGAGCATTGTCATCACATCTGACTCGTTCTGTCCGTCGGAGCTGAGGAGGAGCGCCTGGATCTGGATTTCGTCGAAGAAGCCTTCAGGAAAGAGCGGCCGCACCGGGCGGTCTGTCATCCTGCAGGTAAGAATTTCCTTTTCGCTCGGTCTGCCTTCTCTTTTAATGTATCCTCCGGGGAAGCGACCGGCCGCGCTATATTTTTCACGGTAGTCGACCTGGAGGGGGAGGAAATCCGTACCTTCCTTGGACGGACCGGAACAGCATGCTACCAAGATGACAGTTTCACCGAGTTTGAGCACGGCGGCGCCGTTTGCGAGATTCGCGAGTTTTCCTGTTGAGATTTCGATGACACGGCCGTTGCCGATGTCAACATTCACTTTCTTTTCGTTCATTTGAGTGTTTTCCACTTTCTGTTTTGTTTTTTCAGCAGTTAATATATGCAAGTCGGATTGAGAGAGGGAAAACAGGAAGCTGAATTCCGAGTAGCCGCCGGAAATCTGGCGGAATCGCGGTATCAAACCCCGGACTGCTCCGGTTTCTGATAGCGGCCGAATTCCACACATTTCTTCTGGCTGCAGTCAGTCTTCTGCTCTTGTTTCCCTGCAATCAGCCGACATGGCTGATTCTTTATTTAGCTCTTCTGATATTCAGTTCCCCTGTGAGGGACTGGTACCTTTCATGATTTTCCCTGTCAAGATAGCTCAGAAGCTTGCGTCTTTTGCTGACAAGGGACGTAAGCCCCCTTCTTGAACTGAAATCCTTGACGTGACTCTTCAGATGTTCTGTGAGCTCATTTATACGTTCTGTCATAATCGCAATCTGTACTTCCGGAGAACCGGTGTCTTCCTTCTTGCGTCCGAACTTTTCCATTGTTTTCTTCTTTGCAATTTCGTTCATTGACTCGAAAAATCCTTATTGTTTCATCAGTTTCTATATAAAGGCAGCCGGGAATCTACGTCAGATCCTGCTTTTTACAAATATAAAACACAAAAAAGTGCCAAGTTTTATCTTAAGTTTGGTAAAACTTGAAAAGCAAATTATATTAAGTCCAATTTAATTCAACTATAATACATAGATAAGATAAAACATGAATGTAATTGAAACCCGCGAACTGACGAAATATTACGGCTCACTCTTCTGGAAGAAAAAGGAACCCGCGCTGGACAAGCTCTCGATTGCGATACCCGAAGGATCCGTATTCGGTTTCCTCGGCCCGAACGGCGCAGGCAAGACGACCACCATCAGGCTTTTCATGGATCTCATCAGGCCCACCGCCGGAGAGGCCCTCCTTTTCGGGAAGCCCCCGGACGACCTGGAGACCAAGAGGCAGATCGGATTCCTTCCTGACAATCCAGTATTCAGTTCATACCTGACCGCCTATGAGTTCCTTGACATATGCGCAAAACTCCTAAGAGTCCCCTCTTCCGAACGCAAGAAGCGCATCGAAGAAGTCGTTGAACTTGTAAAGATGTCAAAACACCTCCATTCCAAGCTCGGAGGATTCTCCAGGGGGATGACCCAGAGGATAGGCATCGCGCAGGCGGTACTGAACCGCCCCAGGCTGCTGATCCTCGACGAACCTCTTGTCGGACTTGATCCTCATGGAAGACAGGAGCTCAAGGACATAATCCTCCACCAGAAGAACAGCGGAACGAACGTCTTCTTCTCAAGCCATATCCTTTCAGATGTGGAAAAGATGTGCGACAGGATTAGCATCCTCCACCAGGGCAACCTTCTCTGCTTCGGAAAGCTTGAAGAACTTCTTTCCGAGACAGGATCGAGGGTGCATGTCAAACACGGCGAAGATGAAATAATAAAGGATCTTCTTCCTGAAGCCACAGGGACGATACGCCTTTCCGACGGCAGCTGGGAGCTTGTCTTCCAGGACAAACCCGAGCTTTCAAAGCGCATAAAATCACTGGCGGAGCAGCATCCCAAGGCCATCACAATAACACCTTCGCGTGAAAATCTTGAAGATTTCTTCTTCCGGAAGATTGAAAATGCCAAACAAATTATATAAATTATACCCATCCTTATAATAATATCTAAATAAATAAAAAGAAAAGGGGGATACAAAATGAACGAAATAATGGCAATAGCTGGAGGTACCTGGCGCAGGATCCTTAGGATGCGCGTCGTTTATTTCCTTATTATTTGCGTTCTGATCCTGATTGGAAGCGCGTACAACTATGACATTCTCTCGCTGGGAATGCATAAACAGCTGATGATGGACATTTCGCTGGTACTGAACACGATTGCGGCAATCCTGATTACGGTCTCGATCACTTTCGAGATTCCGAAGGAACTGAAGGAAGGCGTGGCATCCACGCTCCTTTCAAAGCCTCTCGGCAGGACGCAGTACCTGATCGGCAAACTTGTCGGAATAATCATAACCGCCGTGGTGATAACCGGACTTATAACCCTTGGTTTCATTTTCCTTTACAATGCAGCCTTCGGCGAAGTCAGCGGATCGATGATCAAAGGCCACATGCTGGTCATGGCAAGCGTGATGCCGATGGCCGCCATCGGCGTCCTGTTCTCGGTGTTCATGCCCGAGTTCCTTGCAGCAACAGCCACAGTGATAGCGATATGGCTTGCACATTCGGTCACTTCACTTTCAAAGATTAAATTCCTTTACGGTGGAATCATACCCGACCTGAATCTCTACAACCTCCGTGCTGAGGCAGTAAGCGGTATTCATATCGGCTGGGGATACATGATAGCCGTCGTCATATGGGGTATAGTCTTCAGTATTTTCGCAACAGCCGTTGCGAGCCTGATATTCAGCTACAAGGATCTCAAATAATTAAGGAGGTTTTATAATATGAAAAAGTCACTTGTCATACATATTCTCGTGATACTCATAGCAGCCGCTGCCGGCTCTATGATAGCAAAGACGCTCTCGGACGACTACCAGAACAAGATAAGCCCCAACAGAAGCATCAAGCCTGCAAGCAGGACAATGTGCGGATTCAACAAGTTCGTCGCAGACGTCCAATGGATGCTTTTCATCAACTACTGCGGTTCCATTGATTCTATCAAGGACCAGAACGTTGATGAGGTATACAACAGGCTCGCTGCAATTCTCAGGAATGATCCTGATTTCCAGAAGGCCTACGAAATCGGCGCCCTGATGATTTCCATCAAGAAATCGGACAAGGCTGTTGAGCTGCTCAAGCAGGGGACAGACAATCCAAGGCTTTCGACAAACTGGAAGATTCCGTTCCTCGCAGGCTTTGTGATGAACCACAATGTCCCAAAGGAGAAACTTGCCGAGCTCATCAAGTCCATCAAGGCTGATTCACAATGGTTCTTTGAGACGGCCGCAAAACGCAGCAGTCCTCCGGAACCGCACGTTATATCCTCACTCATGAGGGCCAAGGCTGAAAAACTTATGAACAAGAAGTGGAAGACGGACATAAACGTGGTGAATGAGAAACATGCCCTCCTCTGTGCCTGGATCGATGAGGCTACTGCCTCTACAAAGATAAAAGCCGGCGCCGAAGAAGCCAATTTCTCGGTCGTCCAGAGCTCGGTCAAGGATATGAACCAGAAGCTCCTCCAGCTGGCCGCCCAGCTCAAGAAGGCCTATCCGGACAACCAGAATGTCCTCAATACGATCGCCTATATGAAGACCTCATGCATGAAGGGGCAGTCAGCCTGCGAAGCATGCCTTGCAACTTATGGCCCTGGCGACAAGTTCTGCTCGGCCTGCGGAAGCCCCGTGGCTGTCTATGGCATCTGCGAGAAATGCGGCGTTGTCAAGAGGGGTGCGCATTGCAGTGCCTGTGGTTATCCGCCAAAGGAAGCTGAAGCTCCTGCCAAGGCCCCCGCCAAAGCACCGGAGAAGAAATAGCGGTTAGAATCAAATGAGCTATTCAAGAAGAGCCGTATCAATCACATTTGTTACGGCTCTTTTTCTATATTTTTACAGCGAATCTGTTCTGCGCCAGTCAGCCCTTAGCAGGTTGAAATCCCCCAAGTTCAGCGCTGAGACAATCCTTTCAAAACTCCCGGTGTCCATAAGGAACAGCGCAAGGAAAAGCCTGGAACTTGCAAAACTCAAGGATGCCGTAAAGGATGCTTCAAACGATGCTGAGAAGGTCAGGGCGATCGTCAACCTCGCCCTGGCGATAGACAACAACAGGGAGAAGGAGAAGCTCTTCAAGGAGATACTCAGGCTTCCCCCGGTGCCAGAGTCATATCCGGCCTTCTCATATTTTCTCCTGGACTCAAGGCCTGAATTCACCGTTTCCATAAAGGATTACCAGAAGTACATCAACCGCTGTCCGAAAGTCTCCAGGTTTGAAATTTGGAACAACGGAATCAGCGCGCTTGAATCGAAGAACGTCCTGCCGCAGCAGATGAAGGAATATCTCGCGCCTCTTCTAAATGAACCTCCTCCATACAGGGATTATACCATGTTATATGAAAAGATCTCGGACATCGCCCTGAGGTCGAATGATTCAGCCATGCTCGAGAAGTCAGGACTGATGCTTGAAAAAGCTTCGACAAGACCGCCGATATTCGAAGAATTCAATAAAAAAATGGAAAAGGCCAAATAATGACGGAAAGAATTTTCGCAATAGCTGAACTTACCTTCAGGAAGCTCAAGGAGCCTGCCTTCTTCCTGCTGTTCATTTTCGCCGCAATCGCCGCCTATTCAATGTCGGAAATGGAGGCCCTTTCATTCCAGAAGGAAAATCTCATCATGGCGGAGCTCCTGTCCTCCGGAACCGGTTCAGCTCCCCTTACAAGCTTCCTTTTCATAACCTGCATGACCCTTCTGCTGGGAATATTCGCGGGCGCCACGGACATACCGCGCGACATTGAATCGAAGATGATCCTGGTACTTGTCGGCAAGCCCATACGCCGGACGGAATATCTTATCGGTAAATATCTCGGTGTCTGCCTCATGTGCGTAAGTTTCTTCATAATCGCCGCAATAAGCGCAAACGTCGGACATCTCATAAAGACAGGACAGCTCTACCCCTTCACAATGATGTTCAGGCAGTTCCTGCTTGTGTTCTCGATCTTCCCGTTCGTGGCGATGACAGTCATGTTCTCCTGTTTCTTCGCAGACATAACTGCGATGATCATCGCATCAGTATATGTGATATTCTCGGTCTTCCTCTCGACAATCCCCCTCCTCGTTGAAATGCTGCCGAAAAGCATCACCATCACAACCTACCTCTATTTCATATATTATGTGTGTCCGAACTACCTTTTCTACTTCCTCACCTACAAGATAATCGGACTCGTCTCAGTTTCCCTGATAATCTATTCCTTCTCCATTACTGTGATTTTCCTGATGATAGCGGCAATGAGGTTGAATTCACGCGACCTGCTGGCATAAACAGAATCTTCAACTTATAAATTTTCCGCAGGAAAATTTATTTCCTCTTTGAGAGCACGTCCTTCTCATACTTTTCCAGCTCGCCGATCCAGGATGCGCCAGCCGGAACAGACTTGGATTCGCAGTAGAAGTTCCATACATCGCCAAATGGCAGGGCCCTGAGCTCCTCGGAAAGTGCAAGCTTCTCGGCATTCCTTCCGGCAAGCTCCAATTTCCTCAGCGTGCCAGAGGGTTCAAGAAGTGCAATCAGAAGTGCCTTCTGCAGGCTTCTTACGCCTATCACCCAGGCTCCGATACGGTTGATGCTTGCATCAAAGAAATCTGTCGCAAGATAAACCCTGCCAAGCGCGTCGCACCTGATGATCTCCTTCGCCAGGTTCACAAGGTCGTCATTCATGATCACGACATGATCCGAATCCCAGCGGATCGGCCTGCTGACATGGATTAGCAGCTCCGGAGCAAACGGCAGTACGGCCGAGAGCTTGTCATGGATGGTCTCAGTAGGATGATAATGCCCCATGTCCATGCAGACAAGTTTCTTCCTGGTTATTGAGTATGCAAGATAAAACTCATTGCTCCCGACCACATATTCCTCGCTCCCTATCCCGAAGAGCTTGCCTTCAACGGCATCCTTGACGTCTCCGGCAACTTTGGACTTGTAGATCTCATCGAGAGATTCCAATAGTCTCTGTCTCGGACCGGACCTGTCCGCTGGAATATCCTTCATGCCGTCGGGTATCCATAGGTTGTTGACTGTCCTGCCATTGAGCTTCCCGGAGAATTCCGATGCTATTTCACGTGACCTGATCCCATGTTCAATCCAGAATTTCCTGATAGCCTTGTCGGGATTTGACAATGTCATTCCGGAAGATGATTTGGGATGGGAAAAGAAAGTAGGATTGAAATCGAGGCCTATCCCCTGCTCTTTCGCCCATTCGATCCAGCGCGAAAAATGCCTGGCGGAAACCTTGTCCCTGTCAATGAACTTATTGTCGCTCTCAAGGTAGATGGCATGCAGGTTGAAACGCTGTTTCCCGGGAATCATCGAAAATGCCTTTTCAGCGTCCTTCCTAAGCTCATCTGCGTTTCTTGCCCTGCCCGGATAGTTGCCGGTAGCCATGATCCCGCCGGTAAGGCCGGTCTCATTGACTTCGAATCCTCCTACATCATCACCCTGCCAGCAGTGCATGGAGATCTTCACTGATGACAGCGTCTTCATGGCCTTTTCAGTATCAACTCCTAAAGAGGCATATATCTCCTTCGCCTCATTGTAGCGGGAACCTATCATTTTTCCGGGCACTGCGGGAAACTTCATATTAAACTCTCCTTATATTGGTACGTTATATATTTTCCTTGTCCCAAGGATAATATTTTTTATCTGCTGTCAATTATTATCGTCACAGGACCGTGGTTGCATAAATTCACATTCATGTCAGCGCCGAATCTTCCGGTTTCAATCTTCAATTTCGATTTGCGAAGTTCGCAGATGAACTTGTCATATAGCGGAATCGCATGCGCCGGATGCGCGGCCCCTGTGAAACTCGGTCTCCTGCCCCTGCTTGCGTCCCCATAAAGTGTGAACTGGGAGACGACGAGGATTTCGCCCTTCACATCCATAAGTGAAAGATTCATCTTGCCGTCCTTGTCGTCAAACACCCTGAGGTTGAGGGCCTTGTCCGCAAGGAACAAGGCATCCTTGTCCGTATCTGCATGTGTTATCCCCAGCAGGATCATGAATCCCCTGCCAATGCTTCCGGCCATGTTGCCTTCGATCTCCACCGAGGCTGAATCAACCCTTTGAATTATGGCTCGCATCTCAATCCTTTATTTAAGTGTAAAATCACATGAAAACCATTCTTGCAGAACTAAAGTTCGTTGGAGTACAAACTTTAGTTTGTCTTGATTTTAATAAAGCGCAAGCTAAAGCTTGTACTCCAACTTAAGATGTCTTTCATATAAAACACAATCTTGCCATCCAATAATCCATCCAGTCATCCACGGCATTTAACTCCTCACCCCGCGTATCAGGTTGAGGAATTCCATCCTTGTTGACTGCTCCTTCCTGAAACTTCCGAGCATCGCGGACGTCACCATCAGCGACTCCTGCTTCTCGACCCCGCGCATCCTCATGCACATGTGCTGGGCCTCCATGACGACACCGACGCCTTCCGGCTTGACTGAATCGAGGATGGTGTGCGCGATCTGCCTGGTCAGGCGCTCCTGCAGCTGAAGCCGCCTGGCGAAACAATCGACGATCCTCGCAAGCTTGCTCACACCGAATATTCTTCCATTGGGGATGTATCCGATATGGCATTTCCCGTAGAAAGGAAGCATGTGATGTTCGCACATGCTGTAGAATTCGATGTCCTTCACAATGACCATATCATCACAGTCCTCCTCGTATATGGCATTGTTTATCAGCTTCTTTATGTCCTGCCTATATCCCTGCGTGAGGAACTGCAGGCTTTTTTCCACCCGCACGGGAGTGTGTACAAGCCCGGGCCTTCCAGGATCCTCCCCTATTGCCACTATCATTTTCTTAATCAAATCCTTCATTGTTTAGCTTCCTGTGTTCAATATGTATTTTAAGTGTATCTTTATTATCTTCTTGCATTTATGTCAGGTGCTCCGGCCTGACTTTGGACTGCGGCACCCCTGTGCCGCTTTGCATTTATTTCCAAATCATTCCAAAATTTAGAATCCAAAGATTCGCTTTGCTCATCAATAAACAATTTGAATCCGGATCAATCATCTCTTCGATTCCCAACACTTTAAACCTAAAACCTTGCTGTCCAAATGCGAAATTCGCAGCTGTCCGCAGGCTGCGTCAATGTTGTCGCCTTTTTCAATACGGACAGTAACCGGTATTTCCCGGCTCCTTAACATACTCTCAAATTTGAGGATTTGTGAACTGTCAGGCCGTGAAAATGAAGTTTTTTCAACTGGATTCAGGGGGATGAGATTCACCTTCGCGGAACATTCCGATGCGATTTTCGCAAGTTTCATGGCATCTTCCTGGCTGTCGTTGACGCCCTTGATGAGCGTGTATTCAAAGGTGACTATCCTTCCAGTCGCCTTGAAGTAATATCCGCACGCCTCGCATATTTCCTCCAGCGGATACCTATGCTTGTCCGGTATTAGCAGCGCCCGTCCCTTGTCGGTCGGAGAATGCAGCGACACGGCAAGGTTCCAGGGCCTGCCCTCGTCGGCAAACTTCCTTATCCCCGGCACAAAACCGCTGGTGGAGACAGTTATCCTGCGGGGTGACATCCCGACGCGTTTTTCATCGCAGATGACAGTCATGGCCGAGATAAGGTTTGAGTAGTTCATGAGGGGTTCCCCAGTACCCATGAAGACGATGTTGTCGGGGAGATGTCCGAGCCGCCTGCAGCAAATAAAGAACTCGCCGAGGATTTCCGAGGCGTCAAGATTCCTGACGAATCCCCCTTTCCCGCTGGCGCAGAAAAGGCATCCAACCGGACAACCGACCTGCGTGCTGAGACAGAAGGTCGTCCGTTCCCTTGAAGGTATGATCACACATTCGACGCATCCTCCGTCGTGGAGTCCAAGCAGGAATTTCTCAGTGCCGTCGCCGGCCCTGCTTGATTCAAGTACGTGGCAGCATGAAAGTTCAAACTCTCCATCCAGCGCAGCCCTCAGCGAGGCGGGGATGTTCTTCATCTCGTCTGCGGATATCGCAAATTTCCCGTGTATCCAGCTGAGAATCTGCTTCGCGCGGTACTGGGGTTGTCCGACGGACTTCAGCCATTCGACAAGTTCCACCTCAGGCACTGTGTTCAAAGGAGTCTTCATTTGACTGCTCCGCCCGCCTCCGCCGCCGGGAACTTCCACAGGAATATGTTTTTCTCCTCGTTTACAGGAATCTTCCTGGTGTGCGGGGGCCTGCCGACCGGAATTGGATATTCATCGCTGAATATGTATATCTCGCCATTTATCTCCTGGAGCTCCTTGACGTTGTCTATCTTCTTGATTTTTATCTTTTCATAATTATAAAGCGGAGGGAACGAGCTTCTCCTTGCGCATTGGAGGTAGGTGCATAACGAATAGAGCGGTATGTTTGACTCCTTGTAGATCGTCATCGACGACCTGAAATCCTCGCCCATGGCCTCACGTATCTGCCTAGCCAGCTGCCGCTGCCTCTTCTCATATGTCTGATACGGGTAGATGACAGACCAGAAGAGGAGGGACATGGCGCATGTCAATGACAGCGCATGAAGCCATGCCGGATATTTCCTCGGTGAATTCCTGATCGACATGGCGAGAATTAAAATGGAGATGCCCGCGAAGCAAATGCCTATCACCAGGTTCTCCTGCCTGAAACCCAGAAGCTTGTCCAGTTGGACAAGCTGGCTCAACATTGATTTCATGAGGATGGCGCTCCACAATTTTGTTGGAACAGTATAAAACAGCAACGCCAATACGGCGCAGGCTATTCCCGCCATGTCAAGAATCTTGAGAAGATGATGTGTCTGGAAACCCAGCCTTCTCACCATCAGCCAGTAGTTCATTCCGGCGAGTATGGCGAGTGGCGGCACGAGGATTACGTAGTCCCTCGGATCAGCAAATGGATAGAGCCACAGGAAGAAGAACACTGAGACTGTAATGGTCTTCAGGAACCTGCTGAACACCGGATTCCTGTCAAGCGGCGTATATGCGGCGCAGAATGCGGGCCACGCAAAAATACTGAGAGGCAGCGACCTGAGGAAAAATTCAAACGGGAAGAAGAAAATATGGCCAAGGTAGTCCAGGAAGTCGTCCGGCTTGAATGGAATGTTCCTGAACGGTATGTCCGCACCTGCAAGCCAGCGTGGTATCCCCCATATCAGTATGAAGAAGACCAATATTGCGACGCCAAGGAAAAGACCGGGCTTGTTCAGCCTGGACCAGATGGTCATCGGTCTCCGCATGAAGATGAGCGGCAGTCCGAATATGAAGACGCCTTTCCATCCGATCGTATAGAAGGCAAGCCCGCAGAAGAAGAAGGAGACGAGCCACGCCCTGTTCCAGTTGCCCCTTGCCGGACCGTAGGTGAACCAGGCAATCCATCCGGAAAGTATGAATAGAAGTCCGAGCATGTCCGGATAACCGTCCACCCCCTTGTCGATCATGATTATTGAAGAGATCAGCAGCGATGTTGAGACGACTGCGGTCTGGATCCCGACCGCCCTCCTGCCGGCCTCCCAGGCGATTACCGACATGGCGAGGATTGAAAGCACTGACACGAGCCTCAGTCCGAATTCAGGGGAGGCGCCGATATCGTACAGGATGGAGACCATCCACGGGTACATTGGATAGTTTGATGATATGACTTCGCCATGAGCGATGGTGTTGGGATTCAGGAGATTCATTTCAAGCGCCATCGGCGCGTAATACACCTCATCCCAGCGGAGTTCCCTTTCTCCCAGCTGGAATGGCATATACAGGACGAAAAACGCGGCGATCAATATCAGCACGCATTTCCGTTTGCCCTGTCTTTTCTCCTCATATATCGGCATTGACTGGAACCTTCCTTGAAAATTGCAATCCCGGACACAGGAATGCCGTGAATGAAACAAGCGCATATTTTAGTTCAACTTGAAGCGTTTTCCAAGTCCATTCAGAGAGGGATGTTGAAATTTGAGGCAATTGCAAAAAAACTGCCTCTTATGAGCTGACTGATAAAGTTGGAGTTCACGGTCCCGACATCGTTGAGCCGGGATCTTCGACTTCGGCGTGCGTAAACTTGAAAATTACTGTATGTCATCAAGAACCTTCAATGTTCCTGATCTTATGGTCTGGCCGGCGGCATGATCCTGTATTCCTCGCCGAACTGGCCGAGGAACTCAACTCCATATAACCTGAAAAATGTCAGGATCGGGAGCGTGACTACCGCCCATATATAGGGCAGGCTCAGCAGAATCAGGCCGATACAGCAGAAACAGCAGGTTGAGAAGACAAAGACAGCAACTGCTACGGCCGAACATATGCTCAGCAGCAGATACATCAGGAAGAACCTTGCAAAGGCCATCGGATGCATGTTCACCAGCGAGATGAATTCACCAAGTGCCGCCCAGGCCGGAAACCTTTTCCTGAACATCAGCGGGATAATGAAGTTATCGATTGAAAGTTCCAGGAATATCACGGTCAGGATGACAAGGAGCAAGGATGTCACCCCGAACACTATCCCTCCAATGCCCATCGCATCAAGATTTCCCGCCTTTATCGAATGGAACACCATCAACGCCGTCAGCGCAATTAATATTATTAAAAACGCCGCCATGATGAGGCCGCAGACGATCCTGAAGAAGAAAAGCGAATTCCCCTGCCTTGAAAATTCCCGCCATGGACGAGTGACTTCGGTCGTGCCGGTCGCAAGATCGTGGAGGAAGACAAATGCGCCCCTGGATCTCACCCATAGGAGAATCAGGACAATGACAAGGCTGATGAATATCACGGCAATCAGCAATGCAATGAGGAGGACAAGGAAGGCGCCGGTGAACATGTCTGACGGGAAAAGCTGGTTGACGACATTTACGGTATCTCCTTTAGCCGCTGAGCCCGCCTGCGACGAAGTGTCAGGGATGCTGGGGAAATTGAAGTTCATCCCCATGCCCTGCCCGATACATGCAAGCCAGGCGCTGAATCCGAGCAGGAACCATTTGCCAATTTCGAAAGGACGGAAAAGAATCGTCTCCATCCTGTCCCAGGCCGAATATACGGCCGTCACGCAGCTTATCCCCTTCTTGACCACAGCTTGTTCCATAGCAACTTATTCCCCCATATGAACGATTTATAACTATCTCATTTTATCTTATTGACTTCCTTCAGCTTCTGTTTTTCAAAATACTCGCCGAACTTCCTGTCCAAGTCGTCGACATCCTTTTTCCTCTCGGCGATATCATCGTTCATTTTGGCCCCGGCCTTGAGCAGATCGGAGCTTTTCCTGTTGAAGAATGCAATCTTCGATTTTCCAATCCCCTTGAGGGCCATGTAGTCGGCGCTGAAATCCCTGGAGAGGGCGGCATATGTGTTTATCACGGCATTCTTCTCAGCTCCTGCCAGAGTCTTCTCCTTCCTGACTTTCAGCAAGGCATCCTTGATCATCTTCGGAAGATCCTTCAGATTCTGCGCATACCCGTTGAAATTGTCCTCGATGCGGCAAAACCTTTTAGCCTCGACCAAGTAATCCGCCTCGTTTATCTCAACAAGTTTTTCCAGGTTGTCGAGCCTTATGCCTGTATATTCATCATCCGGCAAAGCCTTCACTACTCCTATTACATTCCCCGTCCTGTCGGAAATAATTGGACCGCCGGAGAGATCCTCGTTCTTCCTGAACTTGAGTGAATGTGAAATTGATTCGGGTGCAAGTCCGTTTATCTTGCCTTGAGCGGAAACAAACGGCCCTGAATCGGATTCAGAAGAGAGTCCGTATGCATAGATCTTGGAGTTCACAGCCTCTTCAGGATCGAGTTTTTCAGACGCATCCAGGGAAGGACGTTCATCTTCGCCGGCAATCTCAAGGAATGCAAGCTCTCGGCCGTCGGAAGGGATCCAGAAGTTCTTATGCTTCAATTCAACCGATGCGGAATCCGCAACCGGGCCTAATCCGCATTCGTAGACCGAATCCATGCTGGTGACGATATATTTCTTCTCCTTGAAAACCATTACGAATCCAATGTGGCTCGAAGATTCACCCTTGAAAATGACCATTCTGCCAAAATTATTCTTCGTGTCCTTGGCGTCCTTGGCGGTACACAGGACAGGAAAGGACGCGGCAAATGAAAACAACACGAAAGCATAAATGATTTTAGCATTCATTGAAAGGCCCTTGGCATAAAAATTTCAGTACAATACATCATCAGTGTAAATATTCACTGAAGAATGCCCTTCAGTGAATATTTACGATTCGAGAAGCTTTTTGAAGACACGTTCAAGCTGTTCGACATGTTTCGTCCAGTTGTAGTTCAGGGAAGTCTTGTAGGCGCTGTCGGCGAACTTGTCCCTCTCGGAACCGCTGAATTCTGCAAACTTCGCGATATATCTTGCCATAAGAGGCTCCTCGGTGGCGTCGGGGACAATGAATCCGTTGGCATTGTCATTTACAAGTTCGGATGCCCCGTTCATGGAAGTCGTGAGCGCCGGAAGCGAGCATGAGAAGGCTTCAAGGCACACATTTGAGAATGGCTCGTATAACGTCGGATAGAAAAGCAGATCGGCGGAAGCATAGTATTCCCTCATGTTCTCCTTGCGGCCCTCAAACCTGACATTGTCCGATATGCCAAGCCTGGCGGCAAGCTTCCTATAAGGCTCCTGCTTGTCTCCGCCGGTAATGACCAGAAGAGTCCTTTCCAAAAGCTTCTTGTCGAGCCGCGCCAGCGTGCTCATCGCATAATCAAGCCCCTTGATCTTGAAGTTCGCAGCAGGAAAAAGAAGAATGAACATGTCTTCGCCAAGACCAAGGATCCTTCTTATCTTGAGCTTTTCCTTATTGGTCTCACAGGGGCAGAACTTCGCATGGTCGACACCGTTGTAGACGACAGTGATCCTGTCTTCAGGATAAGGATAGTTCTTCAGTATCTGCTTCCTGGTAAGTCCGGAATTGGTGACCACAAGTCCTGTGTTCACCGGCATGAATATTCTTTTCTCAAGCTTCAGTATCCCGCGGTGCCTGGGATTGATGCTGTGCCATTTATGGTAGCGTATCTTCATCCATTCAGCATGGAGCGATTCGGTCACACGATAGACATCCGAGGGGAAGGTCCTGGAAAGGGCGAAAGTCAGGTCGAATCCAGGTTTGGATTTCCGAAACGCCTTCTGCACCTTCCTGTGGAAAGAGGAGGTCCTGCTGAATCCGGAGAGGAAAGAGCGTTTGACCCTTACATGTTTGATGTTCCTGTTGCCTTCGCCCAGGAAGGTCTCGGAGAAGACTGTGACCTCGTGCCCGCGCTGGACAAGCGCCGAGCATATGTTTGCAGCATATACTTCGGCTCCGCCGCCACGGGTGTTGTAATCTTTTCTGAGAACTGCTATCTTCATAAATATTTTCCCCCAAGAAAATATTTATTTTTTCAAGTTCGCGACCACAAGGTCGCCGACCTGGCTGGTTGAATAGCCCATCTTGCCGGCAGCCTGGGATTTCATCTTGTTGGCTGTGACATACATGACTGACTTCTCAATCGCCGCGGCGGCCTTCGCCTCGCCAAGCGAATCAAGCATCATCATGCCGGAACAGATCGCCGCCATCGGATTGATCACTCCCATACCTGTGTATTTCGGAGCTGACCCGCCGATTGGCTCGAACATGCTGATTCCGCCCTTGTCGGGATTGATGTTTCCTCCTGCGGCAATTCCCATCCCCCCCTGGGTTATTGCGCCAAGGTCGGTGATGATGTCGCCGAAAAGATTGCCGGTGACGATCACGTCGAACCATTCAGGATTCTTGACCATCCACATGCAGGTCGCATCGACATGGCAGTAGTCAAGCTTGACATCGGGATATTCCTTGCCGACTTCATGCTGGGCGCGTTCCCAGAGATCATATACATAGGTGAGGACGTTGGTCTTTCCGCAGAGAGTGAGCTGTCCGATCTTGCCGGCCTTCACATCTTCGGGCTTGAGGCCGCGCCACGGATTTTTGCTGGAATGGCGCTTGCGGACAAGTTCGAATGCGTAACGCAGGCAGCGCTCGACCTGGAAACGGGAATAGACCATGCACTGTTCGGCAACCTCATGGGGCGTGCCTTTCATCATGATCCCGCCAATGCCGCAATAGGCGTCACCCGTGTTTTCACGGACGACGACGTAATCGATATGTTCCGGCCCCTTGTTCGCGAGCGGAGTCTCGACGCCTGGATAAAGCTTCACAGGACGGAGGTTGATATACTGGTCAAGGTCGAAACGGAGCTTCAGCAGGATTCCCTTTTCAAGGATTCCGGGTTTCACCTTCGGATGACCGATGGCTCCGAGAAGGACTGCATCGAATTTCCTGAGCGTTGCCGCCGCATCGTCGGGAAGGACGTTACCCGTGGCGAGATATCTGTCGCCGCCCCAGTCGAAATCCTTCATCTCGAGCTTGAAACCGAAAAGTTCTCCGGCCTTTTTTACAACCTTGACTGCTTCCGCCTCGACTTCAGGACCCGTACCGTCACCGGCAATTACAGCGATCTTATAAGTTTTTCCTGCCATTTTATCTTCCCTTTCTGAGATTAAATATAAAATTCATGTTGATTATCCAAAAACAAAGGGACATAATATAACCATGGAATCCTCAAAATAAAGCAAAGCATCCAACTTGGAATAAAATTAATGTCCATGTCTACAATACAGAAATCCTTCATCCCGTTTCAAAAGAGGAAAAGATACCTCGCCATGTGCTGCGAGATCATCCAGCGGGAGGCATGCTTCTGCGCCGCACGCTCTGAAAACATCATCGACCTCCAGTTCATCTCGCAGGGATACCACGACCTTGAAAGCTGCGACATGGCCAAACGCCTTCAGGATCACATCAACAGCGTAGACCACTCGAAATATGATGCCATCCTAATGGGATTCGCCCTCTGCAACAATGGAATCGTAGGTTTGAAGGCCTTAAAAATCCCTCTTGTCGTCCCCAAAGCCCATGACTGCATAACGCTGTTCCTGGGCAGCAAGGAACGCTACGACGAATATTTCAACGCAAATCCAGGAACCTATTATCTCACCAGCGGCTGGATGGAGCGCGACAGCGAGAATCTTGTCAAGATGGAAGATACTGTGATGTCGAAACTCGGTCTGGACAGGACTTATGAAGACTATGTCGCCGAGTATGGCAAGGAGACGGCCGACTATCTGATGGAGACTCTCGGTGGCGGACTTGAGAAGCATTATGACAAGGTCTGCTTCATCGACATGGGCGTAGCCGCCCCGGCCTTCTACCGCGAACAGGCAAAGAAGGAGGCCGAAAAGAGGAACTTCAAGTTTGAGGAGCTGAAAGGCGACCTCCGTCTTATCCAGAACCTCTTCGACGCCCGATGGGATTCCGGAGATTTCCTCACCGTCAAGCCAGGCGAGGAGATAAAGCCAAGCTATGACTGCGGTGTCCTGAAATGCGGATGAGGCGATGCTAATTTGAATAATGAACGGTTCAGAACTGCTCCAGGAACCTCATATCGTTTTCGTAGAGCAATCTGATGTCGTTTATCTTGTAGCGGATCATCGCGATGCGTTCGATCCCCATTCCGAAGGCGTAGCCGCTCCAGTCCTCGGGATTGAAACCGACATTCCTCAGGACGTTGGGATTCACCATTCCGGCCCCGGCGATCTCAAGCCAGCCGGAGAACTTGCAGACACGGCACCCCTTCCCCCCGCACATGATGCAGGAGAAATCACATTCGACGCTCGGTTCCGTGAACGGGAAGAAATGCGGACGAAGCCTCAGCTGTGTCTCCGAACCCATCAGCTCTTTCCCGAAATAAAGCAAAGTGCTCTTGAGGTCCGCCATCGAGACATTCTTGTCAATATAAAGTCCTTCTATCTGGTGGAAGTTCATGCTGTGGGTGGCGTCGGGAGTGTCACGCCGGTAGCATCTTCCCGGAGAAACGATCCTCACAGGCGGCTGGTTCTTCTCCATATATCTTATCTGGACTGTCGATGTCTGCGTGCGGAGGAGGCGTCCATCGCCGAAATAGAAAGTGTCCTGCGGATCCCGTGAAGGATGGTCCGCCGGTGTGTTGAGGGCATCGAAGTTATGGTATACGGTTTCGATTTCAGGGCCTTCCGCGACAATGAACCCCATGCGACGGAATATCGCGACGCAGTCGTCAATGACTTTGGAGATCGGGTGCTTAGTCCCGAGAGGCCATTTCCTGCCGGGAAGGGTAACATCGATGAGTCCTTCCGACTTCTTGGCGGAACCAGCCTTGAGATTCTCCTTTGCTTCGACAAGCAGGGATTCGATTTTATTTTTTGCGAGATTGAAGGCCTTGCCGAACTCGGGCTTCTCCTGAGGCGGGATATTCTTCATTTCCGCACTTATCGAATGGATGAAGCCGTTGCGTCCCAGGATTTCGACGCGCACAGCCTCGATCTCCGCCTCGTTCCTGGCGGTCTTCAGGGCCTGTTCGGCGCCTTCGATCTTCGCATTAAGTTTTGTAATAAGTTCGTTGGCCATGTAAATCCATATCATTCCGTTTGAAAAGATTTTAAAGATAACCTGAAATCCGGATATTGCCACCGGCATTTGGAAAAATGAAGGGGGATGGATTTGTATTAGCCTACCATGGTTTATCAAGATTCAGGCTGAAGCCCGTACTCCAAACACATTAGGCATGACGTCAACAGTTTACTGTGAGGCTCATCATGTGCTCAATTACGGGTGTGTTTTGTTTGTAGTCACTAATGGGATCATCAATATGTTTACGTTTTCCGGGTAGGGACGGGCTTCAGCCTGTCCCATGAAATTAAGATGGTACAGCCTAAAGGCCGTACCTACCTTGCCGTATATAGTATGGTAGTAACGCATGTTTGCGCGTTCTTAATGGTTTTGGGTTTTCTATGGAGCGCCGGTAACCCTTCGCTGAAAAACTACGGCTTAGAAATAAATCCTTTTTTTAAATATCAGGGCTTGCATCTCCAGTTGCTGTTGCTATTGTAGCAACATGCTACCAAGACAGCCAAATGAGAGTTTGATCGACGGGCTTGCCTGCCTCCAGGCGGTTGCGAGTTCCGCAAATCCCCTAGGCGTAAGGGAGGCCGCAAGGATACTCGGACTCGAACCGACAAGAGTCCACAGGCTGCTTAAAACACTCTCACACCTTGGAATAGCAAGCCAGACACCTGACAAGAAATATGTGCCTGGTCCGGCAATGCACGTGCTCGCGGCCCAGAGTATTTTCGCATCCGGCCTGATCCGCAAGGCCCTCCCGCATCTTGAATCTCTCCAGCAATATGGAATGCTCGTCGCTTATGGCGTCCTGTGGAAGGACAATGTCAGCTACTTCTACCACGGCCAGCCGGGAATGCCTGTGGAACAGGCGCTTGGGCGCGTCGGACTACATCCGGCAAGCACTTCAAGCGTAGGGCACGCACTGCTCTCATTCTGCAAGGATGCAGACATTAAAAACTTCTATAGAGGAAAAGAAATCCCCGGGTATCCGGATGGAATAAATTCCCTTCTCAAGAAAATATGCGAAGCTCGCAAACAGGGATTCTCTGTCATCTTTACACCAAAAGCCAATACGACAATGGCGGTACCTGTCGGGAATCCCCCTCATTCGGCAATCGCATTCTCGGGAAAAATCAGCCCGTCAGAAGTCCAGAAGTATTATAGGATATTAAAGGAGACTGCCGAAAAGATCGAATCGGCATAAAAACAACAATATGTCAGGAAAGTCAATTAAAGTCAAAAACATAAGGACAGCGAGCGGAAAGAAATATGCCATCAATGTATTAATGCCGGGCGAATACCAGTATCTCGATCGTCTTTACCAGTTCAACTATGTCCCTGACGAACTTATCGGCTGCACCCATATCAAGACCTGCGGCGATGACAAGCTGATCAGCGAAAACAAGTTCTGTTTCAGTTTTGAGATCGACGAACCCGCCACAGTTGGAATTATCTTTGCCGACAAATTTCCTGTAATACCAAACTGGCTCAGGGGTTTCGAGGCTTCACGCCACAAGATTACCAGGACAGATTCCATGCCGTCGAACCTCAAGGGATATTTTACTGTCTTCTACAAAAAGTTCCCAAAGGGGATTGTTGAAATCAACGGCTGTTCACCGGAATCGATGCTGACAGAGGAATTCATAAGCACGGGCGGTTCCGGCTACTGCATGTATACGGTGGTCGTATGTTAAGAGAATAAGAAGATTGACAGGAATGCAATAATTATAAATAACAGAGGAAATAACACCAATGATTAAAGGAATTGTCTTTGTACAATCTGGAACTTTCAAAGATTACGGCGGATGGATGCTCGACCAGCAGTTCATGGATCAGATGGGTTCATCCTACCTTATTGCACACGGACTGGGGAAACCTGTTGCCGACGCGAATACAAATGTAAGTTTTCCTGCTGCAGGAAAATACAAGGTATGGGCGAGGACCAAGGACTGGGTCGCCCAGTGGAAGGCTCCGGGCGCACCGGGGAAATTCCAGATTCTTGTGGACGGGAACCCGTTGGAAGCCGTATTCGGCACAAAAGGCGCAGACTGGCACTGGCAGGAAGGCGGGTCTGTTGAGATCAAAAACAAGAACGCAAAGATATCCCTACATGATCTGACAGGATTTGACGGACGCTGCGACGCGATCGTATTTTCCTCGGATGCGAAATTCGCACCTCCGGAAAAAGCTGATGAACTTGCCGTGTTCAGGAAAAAGGCCCAGGATCTGCCGGACAATCCCGAAGATGCAGGAACCTATGATCTTGTCGTGGTCGGCGGCGGGATCGCCGGGGAATGCGCGGCTATCTCCGGAGCGCGGTCCGGACTGAAGGTCGCCTTTGTCCATGACCACCCTGTCCTCGGCGGGAACAACAGTTCCGAAGTACGCGTCCATCTCGGAGGAAAAATCAACCTGCCACCATATCCAAGTCTCGGAAACATTGTAAAGGAAATTGGTCCGTTGAAGCAGGGCAACGCACAGCCAGCCGAGACCTATGAGGATGAAAAGAAGCTGAAGGTTGTTGAAAAGGAAAAGAACATCAGGCTCTTCCTGAACATCCACGCGACAGGAGTTGAAAAGGAAGGAAATAAAATAACAGCCGTGATCGGGAAGGACATCCGGAGCGGACGTGAAATTAAATTCAAGGCACCGCTGTTCGTCGACTGCACCGGAGACGGATGCGTCGGTTTTCTCGCTGGCGCAGAATTCAGGATGGGCCGTGAAGGCAGGAACGAAACAGGAGAATCCATCGCACCGGACAAGGGCGACAAGATGACCATGGGCTCATCCGTCCAATGGTATTCTGAGAAAAGAGAAAAAACTGTCAGTTTCCCGGAATGTCCGTGGGCCGTCCAGTTCAACGAAGACACAGCGCAGAAAGTCGAGATGGGCGAATGGGACTGGGAGACCGGCATGAACCGGCACCAGATCGACGAATTCGAATTCGTCCGCGACTACGGCCTTCGTGTTGTCTATGGCAACTGGTCGTTCCTCAAGAACAAATATTCCGAACGTGCGAAATTCGCAGACAACGATCTTTCATGGGTCGCCTATGTCGCCGGCAAACGCGAATCAAGACGTCTCCTTGGCGACGTAATCCTCTGTCAGCAGGACATCGAAGGCGCGAAGTCGTTCCCTGATGCATGCGTCGTAACGACCTGGACAATCGACCTGCATTATCCGGAGGCAAAGAATTCAAAGGATTTCCCCGGACAGGAATTCCGTTCGATCGCAAAACATGTGAAGATAACCCCCTACCCGATCCCATACAGGACCCTTTACTCCAGGAACATAGAAAACCTGTTCATGGCCGGAAGGAATATCAGCGTGACACATGTGGCGCTTGGAACTGTACGCGTCATGCGCACCACCGGGATGATGGGCGAAGTCATTGGCATGGCCGCCGCGCTCTGCAAGAAGAACAGGACGAGTCCGCGCGGAGTCTATGAAAAGCATCTTGAAGAGCTCAAGGGGATGATGAGCAAGTAACAGTAAGGCAGACGACAGATGGCAGAAGAGAAGTCAGATGCTGGAAGCACATTAATTGCCGGCGAGACACCAGCGCTCCATTTCCTCATTTGATGTTCATAATTCAGAATCACAGGCAAGATGCCTGTGTTACATTATTTAATCCAATACCGTTCCAATCATGCCTGGATGACTCCATTTACGATCTGCATTTAACACGCCTGCCTATAATCCGCCAAGGGTATTGAGGGGCTGGATCCTTGACTTCAGGGCCTCTTGTGGTCTATTTTAAAGTGCATATGGTGACAGGCTTGAGGCTAAATCCGGGGCGAGGCTTGCATAATTGTAATTTCACCCCCCTGCTTATGGAGAACAGCGTAATAAGAAGTTGGATGCAATAAATGAAAATACTGAAAAACATATTTTTATTAAGCTTATTTCTTGCTGTTTCTTGTTCAAAACAGGATGAATCAAATATGACTGAAGACCAGTTTAATACACTTATTGCCCAATCCGTTAAAGATCTCCAGATAAAAATTGATAATTGCAAGTCCGAATTTAAGATTGGCACATATAAACGATTTGATTGGAATCAAGAAACAGGAGAACTTATTTGGTCTGACGATGGGGTTAAAAAAGTTATAGCAAAAGTTCAGTTTGTTGGTTCAGTTTCAACAATCTCAAATACTTGGTTATGGTCATGGGAAAATCCAAGCATTCTTGATGGAATGAAGAATGAAATGAATAAAGTAAAAGCTTTTGGAAAAGAGAATAAAATAGAAAAGTTAACTACAGCCAAGTGGCCTGCAGAAGAAGTTGACGGGTGGGAAATGACTGCCATTGCAGCCCATATTCTCAAGGCTAAAGGAGCATATCGTTCACCGGGCAAGACCGGGTTTACTTTTATGGTTTTTACAGATATATACTGGGCAAACGAAAAAGAAAAATCATCCAACAAGACAGATGTTCCGGACTCGACAAAAGCCTCGCCGGAAATCTGAGGGACTTTGTCAAGGAGAATAATTTCTTGAAATAACTGCGTTACGCCATTATTTTAAAAGAAAAAGGAACGTCAATGCATGCGACAACCATAAAAGAAAATGCGAAGATGCTAATCAGCTCCCTCCCGGACAATTCCACATGGGATGACATAATGTATGAAATATATGTCAAGCAAAAGATAGAAAAAGGCCTAAAGGATGTAAAATCCGGCAAGCTCATCCCACACAAGGACGTGAAGAGGATGCTGGAAAAGAAATGAAAGTCCACTGGACAGAATCTGCCGTGGAGGACTTGAATGGGATTAAGAACTATATTGCCAAGGACTCCGAGTATTACGCAATAAATTTCACCGACAGGATCATCTCTTCCGTTGAGCAACTTTCCTTATTGCCTGAAATGGGCAGAAAGGTTCCTGAAGCTGACGAAAACAATATCAGGGAAATAATACTACGCCCCTACAGGATAATTTATCAGATACAGGAAGATTCGATAAATATCATTACAATAATCCATTCAGCAAGGGACCTTTCAAATCCCAAATTGAAAAAATGGGAAATAGGATAACGTGGCATGCTCCGAACTGAGCACAGTCGGATATGCCTAGGGCGTTCGATACATAAATATAAATGAAAACTTTACAATCAATCATTATTTGCGTGGTGTTTATGGGTTGCGCTAGCCCCAATAATCTTGTCGGTTCCTGGCAAACGGCTGATTCCTCAAATCAACTCCTTTTTTCAGCAGATGGCATTGCCCTATTGAAAGAGTTAAAACCCGACGGGAAATTTGTTGAATCAAAAGGAGAATACAAAATCATAAAAGAAACTGTCAAGATCAAATTTCCTGAATTCGAGTGCAAGCTGGAAATAAAAGATTTAGATTTAATTATGATTGAGCCATATCCTGATCCACCACCAGTATTTAGAAGGATAAATAAATCGAACTAGATTCCATTCAGTGGATTTCACGGCTCCTTGATTTCCTGGACATCGCTTTCCGGAGTTTCGGCCTTGACGGATTCAGGGGGGATATCAATTTGCTTCTCATCTGTTTTCTTGACTTTCCAGAAGTCGCGGACTGAGATGAGAAGCCTGTGCATGAATTCCGAGTTGGCGGTCTTGACGGCATATTTTTTAGTTATCGTCATTGCCAGGCTCAGCATGAATCTTGGAGATGTCGCCACGCGCGGCGGAGCTTCAAGCTTGGCGCTGTCGCGCACGGCACGGACTCGCTCTGCAAACAGCTTGATCACCGCCTCATCTTCGGTACCGGCATAGTCCTTCTCCAGTGATTTGTCAACGTTCTCATAGACGTCGCCTGCGGTGCGTTTCTGTCCGGTAAGATACGATACCAGCTCGGAATCGGGATTGAGCCTTATGATCCAGGCGATGTGCTGGTCCATCTTTACGTAGTCGTGTTTTTCGTATCCGTAATGATAGGCGAGGAAAAGATGCCAGAAGGAGAGGGTCTGGTTGCGTTTCGCGATGTCAGGAACCTGGGTCATCTCATTCTCGTCGGCCATCATTGTCTCCAGCCTGGTCATTTCGATTGCTGAGAGCGGCTCCCAGCCGTTTGAATGAAGTATCCATCCTCTTATTATATGGAAAAACATCAGCTTGTCCTTTCCGCTCAGATACTTTGTGTCACGGAACGAGGACGGATTGCAGTTTTCAATCTCGAACAGTGCAAGGTCGTTCTGGCCTGAAGTCAGGTAGACCAGCGAGAGGATGAGATTAAGTTCCGGCAGCGGCTTGCTTGAAAGGGCGCCAAGATCGGCACTCAGCTTCTCCCTGCCCTCCTTGTCATCGGCATAGGTGTTACCTGTCAGGAACTCTGTTATCGTCCTGCCGGCGTCCGCCGCCTGGTTGATTGATTTAGCCACACGCTCCTGCTTGTCCGCATCAGCCTTGTCAACGGGGAACTCTACGGCCGCGATGACGGCGATCTGGAACGCCTTGAAGACGGCGCTTATCATCAAGTCACGTCCGGACCGGTAAGTTGCAAGCGTCATTCCGCTGATCTTGTCCTTGAGCTTCTGACGGCATATGACGAGCTCCTCGATTTCCTTTATCTTTACGATGTCCTCGTCAACGCCCCTGGCTGTATCCATGACAGCCCTGTCAGTGGATTTTTCAGCAAGCTTCTTGAGCTCCCTGGCGTCTTTCTGGGCCTCCTCGCGCTTTCTTGTGGCGTCTTTAGGGGAAATCTTTTCAGATTCAGCATTCATGAAGGAACGGCAGGCGATGATCTTCTGTCTCAACTCCTGCGCCTTGTCCAGATCCGCTTCCTTGTTCTTTGCCGAACATGAAGCCAGGAACAAGACCGAGAAGAGGATGAGCAATGCTGTAATAAGATTATTGATTATTTTCATTAACACTCTCTTTCCTTTCATCCTTCTATTCGTTTTCGTTGGAGTTCACAGCTTTAGATGTGCTTCCTGTTGATGATAAGACACAACTAAAGTTGTGAACTCCAACGTGCTTGTTTCCGCAACAACCGTTTTCTTGTATTTTCGAAATCAGCTCCACTAATTAAGACCATATAAGAAAAGAACACGCTGAAGCTGTGAACTCCAACAAAGGCACGTTAATCCAATATCCTCAACGAGCACTTGTTTTTTATCGCAATCAGCTATTGTCATTCAATATATCCCCAGTTAGCTGAAACAGCAATTTTCATGTTCATATAACTTGACAATGCCATCTTCAATCATTACTTTCCGCACCCAATGTCTGGACAGGTATTATCAGGAAGAGTTGATTGCATAAACACATAAGAGCCGTTGCGGGAACATGCCCGTTGGAGTACAAACTTTAGTTTGCCTTATTATTTAACAGATTCCGCAAGCTTCCGCCTTCGCAAAGAAGCTATGGCGGACGCAGAAAGCTTGCCACGTGAGTCACGTGGTACTCCAACAAAAGCAATCAGTTCAAAAGAAGCAATTTTGCATTTGCATCTGGCAACTATGGTTCTCAAGGAATTATCCAATGGCAGTCGACAAGTCAACATTCAAGAATTCATTGATATTCATCTCCGGGGAAGGGTTCTGGGGATTCAACGCCTCCTTGATCTCTTCGGCGACGGTGCTGGCCGTCCTGCTCAGGGAACTCGGCGCGGACGACAGGACCATAGGCTCAATCGGTGCGATAGAGGCATGCCTTCTCGTCATACCCCAGCTCCTTGGAATGTACTTTTTCTCATCCATCAGGAACAGGAAGAGGAATCTAATCATCTGGCATCTTGTCGCGATGATCCCGTTCCTTTTCGTCAGCGGCCTGCTGATCGTGTTCGAAAACCATCTCGCGCCGTCCCTGCTCAAATGGGCGCTTCTCGGTTCCTACGCCTGTTTCATGGCGGCAATTGGAATGATTGCCGGAGTGTGGCTCGACTGGCTGGCCCATCTTTTCGAGGAGAAGATAAGGGGGACAGTGATGGGCATATCCTTTTTTGCATCCGCCCTCATGGGAACTATCGGGGCATTTGCGGCCGGCTTCATAATAAAGGCTGTTGGCGGCCATTCCGCCTATGCCGTCCTTTATTTTGCCGCCGGTTTCTTCGCGGCGCTGTCGATCATCACATTCATGCTGGTGGACGATCCGGCCGACAAGGTGGAAACTCCTCAAAGGCGGATCGGGCCTGGTGATATCATATCGAGTTTCCGGAAAAGCATAAGGGATCTGAACTTCAGGTCCTTTCTCGTCTGCAGGCTGCTGGCCTCGCTGGGATTCTGCATCGTCCCTTTCATAGCGATATATTTCACTTCCGCAGAAGGAGGCTCCCTCAGCAGTTCCATGGTGGTATCCTGCGGAGCCGCCATGAGCTTCGGTTCCGCGCTCTCCAATCTCTTCCTTGGGCGGTTCGGCGACAAATATGGCCACAGGCTAGGTGTCATCCTTGGAACTGCCATGCAGGTCGTCACACTTGGCTTCCTGATATTCGGCTCCGGACAGCTTCTCTGCGTCATCATATACTTCCTGACCGGGATATGCATCAGCTGTTCGTTCATATCGCACACCAACATGCTGCTCGAGACATGTCCGCATGACTGCAGGATAGCACATCTGACCGTCGGCAACCTCATATTGTCGGTTCCGATGATAGCGGCTCCGCTCCTTGCGGGGCTTGCCGCGGAAACATTCGGCCTGAGGGCGGTCTTCACGGCATGCCTCTGCCTGAGCGCGATGTCATTCCTCTGGGGCATATTCCTGGTAAAAGAACCGAGATACCTGCGGATAATGGATGTCAAACCGGGGAGTTAGCCACAAGCATCCGCAAGGGGAGATTTCCAGTCGTGGAATTTTATCAGTTAAAACTTCGTTTTCAATCTCGAAAATTCACAAGGATTGGTTATATTAGCGGATTCGTGGATTTTATTTCCGGAATTAAATTATGAATTACGTATATTTTCTCAGGGACTTTATCTTTGGCTGGCTCACGGCCTTCATCGCATTTCTCGGAAGCATATATGACAGGGCGGTGGAGAACGGGCTCAACCCGGAATGGGGCAGCATCATAGCCGTCTCAATAGTCATCGCGTTCTTTTTGGGCAGTCCTTTTGCCTCGGCTACTCTCGCTGAAATTTCCGGCAAAAACAGGCTGATACATTTCCTGCTCGGCCTTGTCCTTCCCTGGATATACCCAGTCTACATGTTCATCATGCTCGCGAAGCAGCCCGCAAAAACGCTTGAGGAGAAGCCGGATGAGAAAGCTGGAGATACCGGCGACGACAAGGCATTGGACGGCGAACTTCCCGAATCACATCTCAAATATGAATATCAGGAGGAGTCGATGTCAGACACCTCCCCTGAACTTGCACCTGTGATGAACCAGCAGTATTTCGCAAGAATCGCTTCGGACGAATCCGGGAACGCCCTGGGTCCGTTCATACTTGAACTCAACGACGGCAGGGTTGTGGAGGTGTCGAAAATCTCCAGCACTCTTCCAGACGTCGTAATCCTTGAGGTCGTCGAAGGCGGACGTTCCAACACGATCCGCTTCCCCTACTCCAAGATAAAGAGCTGCCGCGAGGAGAGGTTCGCCGATGCAGGCAGGGAGAAGTCAAGTGTTTCACCGCATGAGACCAAGACCATCAGCTTCAAGGAGGCCGGAATTTCAGCCGTGCCAATCAAGAAGGATTCATACAACCTCCGCGAAGGGGACACTATCGGCAACAACAGGATCATCAAGAAGATCGGCCAGGGTGGAATGTGCGCCGTATATCTGGCGACCCATACGATACTGGACATCCCTGTCGCACTTAAACTTGTCTCCTCGAAGATGCTCGGCCCCGAAGATTCCGAATCCGCCAGGAGATTTTTGCGTGAGGCGAAATATGTCGCGAAGATCAAGCATCCGAACGTCGTGCCCGTCATGGACGCAGGCCGCGACGACATACGGGGCTTCTATTATATCTCCCTTGAATACATGGATTCCGGAACCGTCGGCGACATCATAAGGTCCGGCGGGGCGATGGACGAAAAGGAGAGCATCAGGATAATACTCGCGGCGGCAAACGCAATCAGCATAGCTTCGCAGTTCGACATAGTCCACCGCGACATCAAGCCTGACAACATAATGCTTTCCAAGAACGGCGCCATCAAGCTGGCCGACCTTGGGCTCGCGAAGGAGATGAAGACAGAACCCACGTTTACAGAAGCCCATGAGATCATGGGTTCTCCTGCCTATATGAGTCCCGAACAGATCAGGGATTTCAGGAATGTCGACACCAGGGCCGACATCTACAGCCTCGGAGCGACGCTCTTCCACATGGTTGTCGGGAGACCGGCGTTTGAAGGGGAGACTTCGGTGAACGTCCTCATGAAAGCCCTCAATGAAGCCGTCCCGAATCCGAAATCCATGCGCAATGATCTCTCGCCGCAGGTTGAAGAGGCCATCCTCAAGATGATGGCGAAGGATGCGTCCAAGAGGTACCAGACCCCGGCTGAACTCATCGAAGCGCTCACCAAGGTCGAGCAATCCCTCAACGACGGGCAATAAATCCCCAAGTGACGATGAAAGGAAGAATCCAGAATGTTCAATCCTGTAAACAACCAGGCGAACTTTCCTGAAATAGAGAAAAAGACGCTCGAATACTGGGGGAAGGAACAGATTTTTGAAAAGTCCGTCTCCCTCCGCAAGGGAGGAGATGAATTCGTCTTCTACGACGGCCCTCCTTTCGCGACAGGCCTTCCCCACTACGGACATCTCCTCGCCGGCACGATAAAGGACGTCATCCCCAGATATCAGACGATGAAGGGAAAATATGTCGACCGTGTCTTCGGCTGGGACTGCCATGGGCTGCCAGTGGAATATGAGATGGAGAAGGAGCTCAACCTTGCCGGCAAAAAGGACATAGAAAAATACGGGATAGACAAGTTCAACGAGTCATGCCGTGGAATCGTCCTCAGATATACCGCCGAATGGGAGGCCACTGTCAGGCGCATGGGCCGCTGGGTGGACTTCAAGCGCGGCTACAAGACCATGGACCGCGACTACATGGAGTCGATCTGGTGGGTTGTGAAACAGCTCTGGGACCAGGGCCTCATCTACGAGGGCTACAAGATCCTTCCTTATTGCCCGAGATGCGCGACGCCCCTCTCCAACTTCGAGGCGAACCAGGGCTACGAGGAAGTCGAGGATCCGGCAATAACCCTGCGTTTCCAGGACATTGAAGACAGCACCCTCTCATATCTTGCATGGACGACGACACCTTGGACGCTTCCTTCAAACCTCGCACTTGCCGCAGGCGCAGATATAGAATATGTAAAGGTGAAAGACAAGGACAATTTCTACGTGCTCGCGGAGGCAAGGCTCGGTTCCTACTATAAAAAGCCGGAGGATTATCAGATCGTCGACAAGTTCAAGGGCTCAAAGCTCGAAGGCAGGAAATACATCCCCCTCTTCCCGTATTTTGCGAAACTCGCAGAAAAAGGCGCGTTCAGGATCGTCAACGCTGAATTCGTAAGCATTGAAGACGGCACTGGCATCGTGCATATGGCTCCCGGCTTCGGCGAGGACGACGCGGCCGCCGCCAAGAAATTCGGAATTCCGGAAGTGTGCCCCGTCGACGAGGAATGTAATTTCACGGCTGAAGTCCCCGACTATGCTGGACGCTATGTGAAGGAAACTGACAAGGATATAATCAGACGGCTGAAGACAGAAGGCAAGCTTGTCCACCGGGGAACGATAAAGCACAACTACCCGCACTGCTGGAGGGACGACAGTCCGCTCATCTACAGGAGCATCTCGACATGGTTCGTGAAGATAGATCCCATCAAGGAGAAGATGCTAAGGGCTAATTCCGGAATCAACTGGGTGCCCTCGCATATCCGCGACGGAAGATTCGGCAAGTGGCTGGAGAACGCACGTGACTGGGCGGTAAGCAGGAACCGCTACTGGGGATGCCCGCTCCCGATATGGCGGAATCAGAAGACGGGCGAAACCATCTGCGTCGGTTCAGTTGCCGAACTTGAAAAACTCTCCGGGGCAAAGCTTCCAGACATACACAAGCATTTCGTCGATCCGGTGAAAATCCCGTCAAGAAAAGGCGGCGATGCTCTTGTCAGGATCCCGGAAGTCCTGGACTGCTGGTTTGAAAGCGGTTCGATGCCATACGCCCAGCAGCATTATCCATTTGAGAACAAGGCCCATTTCGAGGCGAACTTCCCGGCGGACTTCATCGCGGAAGGGCTCGATCAGACAAGAGGCTGGTTCTACACGCTCGTCGTCCTCAGTGCGGCGCTCTTCGACAAGTCGGCATTCAAGAATGTCGTCGTGAACGGGCTCATCCTCGCTGAAGACGGGCAGAAGATGTCAAAGAGGAAGAAGAATTATCCGGATCCAAAACAGATCATCGACAGCTACGGGGCGGACTCGCTGAGGCTTTTCCTCCTTGGTTCCTCGGTTGTCAGGGGCGAAGACCTGCGATTCTCCGAGACTGGAATAAAGGACATCCTGCGAGGGGTGCTGATCCCGCTCTGGAATTCATACAGCTTCTTTGTGACCTATGCGAATCTCGACAAGTGGGAGCCGCCAAAAATACCGTCGGCCCCGGAGAATCCTCAGCATCCGCTCGACCGCTGGATACTCTCTTCGCTCTCCGAGATGGTCGAGGAGATATCGGATTCGATGGACAATTACATGCTTCAGCAGGCGGCCAACCGCTTTGAGAAGTTCATAGACGACCTTACCAACTGGTATATCCGCAGGAGCAGGAGGCGTTTCTGGAAGAGCCAGAACGACAGCGACAAGGACAACGCCTACAGGACGCTCCACTATGTGCTTGTGACATTCTGCAAAACGGCCGCTCCGTTCATTCCATATATAACAGAGTCCATCTACAAGAACCTCAAGTCGGCGGACATGCCCGAATCAGTGCATCTCTGCGACTATCCGATTCCTGAAAAATTCAGGAGGGACGAGAGGCTTGAGAAGCAGATGGAGCATACGATCAGGGCCGTCTCGCTCGGAAGGCATCTCCGCTCCCAGCTTTCAATACGCGTGCGCCAGCCGCTCAGGAAGGTGGTAATTGCAATACATTCCGAGGAGATACGCAGGATGTTGTCTGAAACATCCGATATCATCGCCGAGGAGCTGAACGTAAAGGAAGTCCAGTTCAGGGCTGATGAGACAGAGCTTGTGAAATGGAATGCGAAGGCGAACTTCAAGTCGCTCGGTTCAAAGCTTGGCAAGGACATGAAGGAGGCCGCCTCCCTGATCTCCACCCTTGATCATTCAGCCATACACGGCCTTGTAACAGGCGGGACATATACGCTCAGTCTTTCAAACGGGACTGAACATGTGCTGACGCAGGATGATGTCGTCATACAGCGCGAGGAGAAGGCCGGCCTGACAGTTGCAACTGAGGCCGAGATAACCATCGCCCTCGACACTGTCATAGATCCTGAACTCAAGGAGGAAGGCCTGTCCAGGGAGTTTGTCAGCAGGATACAGAACATGAGGAAGGAATCCGGATTCGAGGTCTCTGACAGGATAGAGATTTACTTTTCAGGTCCTCCCGAACTGGTTTCCTCGCTAAAAAACTTCAGCGAATATGTCAGAAATGAGACTTTAGCGTTAAAACTTGAGCAAAATCCACTTGCAGAAAACGTGATTCCGGAGAATATTAACGGTTTGGAATGTAAAATATCAATACGAAAAGTTTAAGAGGCTCTTGTAGTCAACATGGTCTTTGAATATAAATGTACGGCTTGTCAGGCAGTGGGGGAGCTTGACGAGCATGTCAGCCAGGTCGAATGCCCCAATTGCGGAGGCATGATGACGCCTCTTGTTCCTCTTCCCGGAGATGAAGTTGTCGATGGAGAGGAACCTACTGTAAAAGTTCCGCGCGGCGAATTCATGAACGATGTGCCGAACCAGCCCAAGAAGGCTGTCAAGGTCGCAAAGGTAGTGAACATAGGTTTCGGAGGGATGCTAACCTCCACTTCCTCGACGGGCGGTTTCTCGCCTGTAACGCCAGGCCCAGGGAAGAAGGAACCGGGGTTGCCATATGCCCAGCAGAAACCTCCACCACCGCCTCCACCAATTCCGCTCCAGCAGCCTCCTCCAGTTGCACAGCAGCCTCAGTACTGGCAACAGCAACAGCAACAGCAACAGCAACAGCAACAGCAACAGCAACAGCAACAGCAACAGCAGCAGCAGTCAGCATACCAGCAGCCGATCCAGCAGCAGTATCAACAGCCTGCAGCCGCACCAAAGCCTGCTCATCCAACCCAGAGCGGCATCGCCGAAGCCGGCAAGAGAAAAACTTTTACAATGTCGAAATCGAAGCCGCAGGTCTCCCAGACCCAGACAAGGCCTCCGCCTCAGCAACCGCCGAGGCAGACACAGATGATGAAGCCGAAAAATACGGCATCGCAAAGTTCACCGCATACTTCACAGCCTGTATTCAACAGACCGCAGACGCCGCCCCAGCAGGACTTCAGGCAGCAGAGGCCAAAACCAGCAGGAACATCTCTTAAATTCATTCCAAAGGGCGCACAGAAATCTCCGACACAGACGAACATGTCCTCGCAACGGCAGCAGCAGCCTCTGCAACAACAACAGCAGCCATATCAGCAGCAGCAGTATTATCAGCCGCCATATCAGCAGCCGATGCAGCCCCAGTACCAGCAGCAACCTCCGCAGGAGGATTATGCCGCAATGCAGGCAAGGCTCAACGCTGAGATGCAGCAGAAGATCATGTCTGAAGCAAACCGCATTGCAGAAGAGAGGATGAAGAAGGAACGCGAGGAGCAGGAGAGACGGATTGCCGAGGAAAATGAAAAGGCCAGGAAGATCGCCGAAGAAGCCGCCAGGATTGCAGAAGAACGACTTGCTGCACAGCTTGCAAAGGAACGCGCCGAAAACGAGGAGCGCATCCGTAAGGAAAAAGAGGAGATTGAACGCCACAAGAGGGATCTTGCCGAGGCGAGGAAAGCCGAAGAGGAAAAGAAGAGCAAGGAAGAAGAGGCAAGAAAAAAGGCTGAAGAGGAGAAGAAGACTGCCGAACTCAAGAAGGAAGAATTGAAACATTCCGAGAGTATTCCAGCACCTGCATCTTCCGAACCTAAGAAGGATGAACTGAAGCTTGCACCTGCCGACGGGAAAAAATCCGAACCAGCACCTTCCACGTCCGGCGAACTTAAGCTTGCAGCTGCAGATGACAAGAAAGCTGAAGAGAAAAAGCCGGAAGACAAAAAGATGGAGGATTCGGACGACAAGCCTCTTCTGACCGTCGCAACCCAGCTTGAGCTGAAGAGAAAACTTGCTGCGCTCAAACTCGACGAGAAAAAGCCTGATCCAGAAAAGAAGGATGACAAGTCCGGGGATAAGAAAGACGAAGCGGCAAAGAAGAATAAATTCGGACTTCCTCCGCCCGGAGGGAAGAAGAAAGGGCCCCAGTCGGCAGGCAAAACCGCCGCCGGAAAAATTCCGGGAGCCAAGACCGATGCTGACAAGGACAAGAAGGAAGGCGACAAGGGCAAGGCTGATGGAACAGCTGCTGCAACCGCCGACAAGTCCAAATCTCCCGCCAGGACACAGACAAAAGTTGGAATGCCTCCCGGCGTCAACATAACAAATTCCACATTCATCAGGCTCCAGCAGAAGAAACAGATAATAATCTACTCGTTGACAGGTGTTGCCGTAATAATCATCTGCATACTTGTCTTCTTTGTCGTCCAGAAGATCGCCGCAGTAGCATCAAAGGCCCTGCGTACTACGCCGCCGCCTGTGCAGGCACAGCCTCAGCAGCCTGCCGCCGTACAACAGCCGACCCAGCAGTCATCATCTAATCTGCCTCCCAGCAATCCTTCAGCCAATCTGAGGGCTTCAGCCCTGTTCAACGAATACTACGCGTTAGGAGCCAAAGTAAAGAAGATGCCGTATTCGACCAGGGGCGATGTCGACTATATCATAAAGGAATGGCAGAATTTCATCAATGCCCATACTGATGTCCCGGGCAATGACCCCTGTATAATGAAGGCCAAGGAACAGATCGACAACATGAACACTCTCAAACAACTATTAAAATGATTTCCCACGATGAGAATCCTATCAGGCATACAACCTTCCGGCACAATCCACATAGGCAATTATTTTGGCATGATGAAGCCGGCAATGGAACTCTCTAAAAAAGGGGAGGCCTTCCTTTTCATCGCCGACTACCATGCACTGACAGTCCTGCCTGAGCCCGAAAAGCTGAGGGAGCGTGTCAGGGATGTCGCCGTTGATTTCATCGCATGCGGCCTTACAGAGGAGACTCTCTTCTTCAAACAGTCCGACATATTGTCAATCCCGGAATTCACGTGGATACTTTCATGCGTCACTCCAATGGGACTTCTCGAACGATGCCACAGCTACAAGGACAAGCTGGCTCACGGATTCAGCCCGAACCATGGGCTTTTCGCATATCCTGTCCTCATGGCCGCCGACATCCTCATCTACAAGTCCAACATCGTCCCGGTCGGCAAGGACCAGAAGCAGCATGTCGAAGTGGCGCGCGACATCGCCCAGAGATTCAACAATAAATACGGGAACATCCTGGTCATGCCTGAATCCACGATACGCGACGATGTCGCGATCGTCCCCGGCACCGACGGACAGAAGATGTCAAAGACCTATGGCAACACCATCGAACTTTTCGGGAATGAAAAGGAGATCAGGAAGAAAATCATGGGGATAGTCACCGACTCCAAGCCGCTTGAAGCTCCCAAGGAGCCCGAGAAATGTCCAGTCTTCGCACTCTACAAGCTGTTCGCGTCGGAATCACAGGCAGCCGCAATGGCGGAAAACTACAGGAAAGGCGGCTACGGCTACGGACATGCCAAGAAGGAGCTTTTCGATGTGTTCTGGGAGTATTTCAGGCCTTTCCGTACAAGACGGGAGGAACTTCTCAAGGATATGGGTTATGTTGATTCCTTCTTGAAGAAAGGCGCACAGAAAGCCGGAGAAGTCGCTGGAAAAACACTCAAGGAAGTAAGGGAAAGCGTCGGTTTATAATGGATCATGACGGTAAAGAACAAATAGAAAGACTCAAGAGCAACCTTTCCTCTATAATATCCGGGAAAAGCGACGCCGTCGAGCTTCTGATAATCGCGCTCTGCAGCGGTGGAAATGTCCTCATGGAGGATGTCCCCGGAGTCGGCAAGACAACCATGGCGAAGGCGCTCGCCCTTTCGATCGACGGATCATTCCACAGGATCCAGTTCACACCGGATCTCCTTCCATACGACATCATCGGCTCCCCGGTATATAATCCCAAGGACGGCAACTTCCATTTCAGGAAAGGCCCGATCTTCACGAATATACTTCTCGCGGATGAAATCAACAGGGCTTCTCCAAGAACCCAGTCCGCACTGCTCGAGGCAATGAACGAAGGACAAGTGACCGTCGAGGCTGAATCCTACCAGCTTGCGCGTCCGTTCCTTGTGATTGCAACTGAAAACCCGATCGAATACCATGGAACCTATCCCCTGCCCGAAGCGCAGCTGGACAGGTTCTCCATGCAGATAATCCTTGGTTATCCGGACGAGAAAAGCGAAATGGAGATCCTGTATTCCCGCAAGGAGCAGGATCCGATATCGCTGCTGAAACCGGTCATCAACTGCGCCCAGATCTGCAAGTTGCAGGAGGATGTCAAGAAGGTCGAGATAGAAAAATCCATCGCCTCATACATGGTCAGGCTGATACGCACGACAAGGAAGGATCCGCGCATAAGGCTTGGCGCAAGCCCGAGAGCGCTCCTCACCATTTCAAGATGCTCTCAGGCCAGGGCTTTTGTAAATGGCAGGGATTACGTCCTCCCGGACGATGTGAAAGCGCTTGCCGTCACAACCTTGGCGCACCGCATCGTCCTCGAGAACAAGGCCCAGTATTCCGGCATAAAGAAGCAGTCGGTGATACAGGAAATCCTCAATTCAACCGAAGCCCCGGTGTGAGATAGTCGTCAGTGGACAGTCGTCGGACGTCAGTGGATACTCGCCTGAGCCTGAACATCCAGTATAGACCTGAAATCTTTGGAGCGCCGGCATCTTGCCGGCAACAATGTAGCACAGGCCATGGTCGCCTCTGGCGCCGCCGCAGGAGCCTGTCGGACTTAGGTTATTTGTTCGTAGCGGCCTACTGCGGTGGCTGTAGTTTTATCAATAAAAAACTTTTACCGGTTAAGTAGGGCGGTCATTCTTGGCCGCCATCTTGTCGGGCTTGAAAGCCCGACCTACTTCAGAGGCAACTTTCAAAGGAGCTTGTCTCGCCGTAACATCTTGGCGAAGGCGGATAGCTCGTGTTCGAGCGTTCTTAACGGAAACTTAAAAGACTGAAGAACGCGCAAACATGCGCTACTACAAGCGAAAACGCCCTCATTTAAACTCATTTCCAAATCCGACAGCACAGTTTATTGCGCGTTCTTCATTTCCCAAATGGAGCGCCCCAAGGCCAGAGCGCTCGGGGCAACAAGGAAATGTAGCACAGTCCCTGGTCGCCTCTGGCGCCGTCGCAGCAGTCTGTCGGACATAGAAATGAGCGTGACAGGCAGTATTATTGTTCGTAGTTAACGCATTCTTGCGTGTTCTTCTACTGTTTTAAAACCACAGCCAATAATGGCTTGACTACAAACAATTATGAAAACCTTAAGTCCGACAGGCTCCGCAGGCGGGTAAACGTCTCGCCTGTTTCCTGGTCTTCCCGGATTTGCATTACGCCTCATGTAATCACCCAAAGCAATGATATATTATCATGAAAAGTTCTTTATGGTGTCCGTATTAAATCCTGGGATTTCCAATGCTGAGTTACATTTTAAGAAGAAGCGCATATTCAATTCTTGTGATACTGGGGGTGATGCTCCTGACGTTCATCCTGTTCCGGTTCGCCGCAGGCGATCCCGCGGAGATACTCCTCGGCAAGAACCCCTCCCCGATGGAAGTCGAACAGCTCAGGAAGGACCTGTCATCGGACAAACCGCTCTTCTGGGGCAGCTGGCGCAAGACCGAAATCTACCGCTCCGTCAAATTCAACGAGAAGAAGGATTATTCGGGAGTAAAGATCACGGGAACTACTGAATATGCCGGCAAATGTCTCAAGATAACTTGCGGGGGAATATCATTCACAAGGAACTTCGAACTCAAGGAGACAAGGATTTCTGCGAATGTCGCATTCCGCGGCTCGTTCAAGCTTGAAGGAAATGAATTTTCTTCCAGCACCTGGAAAAATAAATTCTTAGAGCTAAAGGATCCCAATGAGCTGCTTAACTTGTCATCTGATAAGACTCTTGAGCTGAAATCCGTGGAATTCTACCGCGAACATAAACCCTCATGGGACAGCCAGTTTCTTGCATCGTTCAAGGAGATCTTGACATTCACATCCGGCTTCCCATATGTCAGCTTCCTGAATTTCGGGAAGACTCTCCAGACCAAGGAAGACATCCGGCATATCCTCTGGCGCGGAATGTGGCCGTCATTGTTCCTCATGCTCCCGATTTTCTTCGGCGAACTTGTCCTGGGGATAGCATTGGCCCTTGTTTCGACGGCGTTCAGGGGTACCTGGATTGACAGGACCATCGTGATACTTTCCGTGGCGGGAATGAGCATCAGCTATCTTGTCTTCATAATTTTCGGACAGTGGTATCTCGGATATTATTTCAACTGGTTTCCGGTATGGGGATGGGGTTCGGCGAAATATCTCGCGCTTCCTGTACTCATCGGGATCTTCAGCGGGCTCGGCGGCGGTGTCAGGTTCTACAGGACTGTCTTTGTCAACGAACTGAACAAGGAATACCTGAGGACGGCCATGGCAAAAGGCTGCACGCCTTTCTCCATATACTGCAAGCATCTCCTCGGCAACGCCATGATCCCGATCATCACAAGGGCTACGACGCTGCTTCCATTCCTTTTCACCGGAAGCCTGCTCCTTGAAAGCTTCTTCGGAATTCCCGGACTCGGCTACGCCGGAATAAACGCCCTTATGAACTCGGACCTCCAGATGATCAAGGCCCTTGTCATCGTGACATCATTCATCTTCGTAGTAGTCAATCTCCTTACCGACATCGCCTATGCCTGGGCCGATCCGAGGGTGAGGCTGGAGTAATAAATTTCCGTCCGGAAATTTATAATCCGCAGACGCCGGGATGTTTCTCGGCATAGCGCTGGTGGTAGTCCTCGGCGCGGTAGAATTCAGTGGCGGAATGGACTTCCGTCACGATCTTGCTTTTGAAAGTCCCCGACTTGTCCATCTTCTCCTTCGATTCATTCGCGGATTTCTCCTGGTCCTTGTCATGGAAAAAGATCACCGAACGGTATTGTGAGCCTACGTCCGCGCCCTGCTTGTTCAAGGTCGTCGGATCATGGAGTTTCCAGAAGGCATCTAGAAGCTGTTCATATGTCACCTGCTTCGGATCGAACTCGAGATGGACAACTTCCGCGTGACCTGTTTTGCCGGTGCAGACCTCTTCGTATGACGGGAACTGCACTTTGCCGCCCATGAATCCCGAAGATACTGAAAGCACTCCTTTGATTTTTGCGAAATCCGCTTCAACATGCCAGAAGCATCCGGCGCCGAAAGTGGCCCTTTTAATTCCGGTATCCTTTTCAGCAAGCGATGAATCCTGCATGAACGAGAGGGCGTCTGAATTTATGCAGTATCTCAATCCGGTCGGCTTTGGACCATCCGAGAAGACATGTCCGAGATGTGCATCGCATCTTGCGCATAGGACTTCAGTGCGCGTCATGCCATGCCCCGTGTCAATCCTGGTGTTTATGTGCTTCTCGTTGTAAGGTGAGAAAAAGCTTGGCCATCCGGTTCCAGACGTGAATTTCTGTTTCGAGGTAAAAAGCGGAAGTGCGCAGCAGACGCAGTAGTATATCCCCGGCTTCTTGCTGTCGTGCATCATGCCGCAGAAAGCCGCTTCGGTCCCCTTCTGCCTTGTTATTGCAAACTGTTCAGGCGTGAGGTGGCGCTTCCATTCCTCGTCGGTCTTTATTATCTTCTTCATGTAGGAATACTCCCCGTCATTTTTATCTTCTGCAGAAAAGCCGCAGAAGAAAGGAGCCGGAAGGAAAAACACAAGAACAAATATTATTTTCCAGTTCAACGTCATTTTCCGGCCGGTTTCTGCTGCTTCAAATCCAGTGCCAGATCTAATTTAGCAGAGATCCTGAGTTCGTCAATGAATCCCTTGAAACCTCCTACACTGACCACAGTCTTGTCTCCGCTTCCGCCCTGCTGGAGCTCGAATTCTGTCTTTTTGCCGTCAAGTTCTACATATCCTTTGCCAGCGGACCTGTCATATCCGATCGCCAACAGATGCCAGCCCGGACGAGGAGAAACCATATCCAGGATCTTCTTCTTGGCCGTCTCATCCTTGTCGCCAAAGAATCCCCTTCCCGCCCATATGTCCCTGCTCACACCCATGGCGCAGTTCCATGCACATTCCAAAAACATTATCTTGCTTGAAGGAGAGCCTCTGGCATGGTCCTCCTGGTAGTTGGCGAGGAACTCGAGCCGTAGGCTTTTATATTTCTTGTCGGCAATGAGATTCCCCGGGATTTCAATCTGCAGTCCGTCTTCAGGCTGCTCCATCTCTATCGACTTTCCCGAAGGTTTCGCCATCCACATAAGGTTCCTGTCACTCTGCTTCGCATTGCCGGTGAGCTTGATTGGAATCTTGCCTACCGCATCGTTCAGGTCACTGTCGAAATGCCACAGGTACAGAGTGTCGGCGTCAGCCTTCAGCGCTTCGCCCCTGCCGGGCAGCTCCGCGGCTGGCTGAGAAACCTTCACCTCGAAATATTCATAGGATATCCAGCCGTCCTCGTCGGTAACCGTGCAGCACACATTGTAGAGGCCCGGCACTGTGAACACATACTCGAATTCGCGGTCGCATGCCATCTCCTCGTTCTGGAGGTCCCAGTAGTAGCTGCGTATGCCCTTTCCGGCGGCACCCGCGGCCTCGGCCTTTAATTTCACCTTGAAAGGCGCGCTTCCTGTGACAGTCTTCTCCTTTCCGTTCCCGGAAACTTTCAGTGCGGGTTTTCCTTTCTTCTGTCCTGGCTGGTCGGACAAGTAGGCGTAAACGATTGCGGTGTTCGCAAGAATCGGTACCGTGAACTCCTGTTCCACATTCCAGCAGTCCACATACCTGTACGCAATAGGAAGACCTCCGGCAGTGAATGAAGCCATTAGCTGGCGGTCGGAAGTCCCGCGGTTGTATCCGCATGGATGGAATCCCATTGGAATCCCGGGGACCGGTTCGACAATTCCGTCAAAACGGCTGAGCTGGTGGACATGGTCGATGGGGCGTTTGTATCCGAGTCCGGTTATGCTGACCACGTCATCTGCGCTGTTACCGAGTTCCTGATCGGCGTTGAACACGGCGGCATCCAGGAAATCCTTCTTCTCCTTTTCGTCGACCAGCTTGATCGCGGTCAATATGTTATATGTAGCCAGATCAGAAAGGAATATCCATCCGAAGCGTCCATACTTGTAGGGTTCTTCCGGAAAGCTGCATCTGGTCGCCCAGTTCTTCTGCCACTTGACAGCATTCCTCGCCGCATTGAGGACATCATCCTGGCATGCCTTGAATTTTGCCGGGTCCTTCCCCTCGCGCTTCCCGAAGACATAGGCGCGCGTCGCCGCACCGCAATGGTTGAAGAGCGGCCACCACCCCCATTGCCATCCTTCCTTTGGATCGTGGTGTTTCAGGAAATAATCATGGTACTTCTGCTCGCCTGTGGTCAGCCAGAGTTCGACGGCCATCCAGTTGTAGTCGTCCTTTGCCTTCAGGAAATGTCCGTAATGGTGTCCGGGCTGCAGATCCTTCGGGCTGCCATCCTTCTCAGTGAGCTTCATGCATGCGTCCCATGCCTTTTTCGCCTTTTCCAGATAAGCTTTCGCATCCTCCGGATATGCCTTGGCGAACTCCGGCGTCCTCGCAGCCCTCGAAAGTATGGCCGCAAAATCCGCCGTCACCTGGATGTCCTTCCACCAGAGGCTCCGCTGCTTGTTGAACTTCACGGTCGGCTTTCCGGCGACTGCATCCTCGTAGCTCATGAAGGGATCGGGTTTGACGATCGTGAAGCAGAGGCCGTCAGCGTCCTGCATGTTGGAGATCCAGTCAAGCTCCCACTTGGCCTCCTCTATTATATCCGGAATCCCGTTTCCGGCTTCAGGCCCGGGAGAATTGTCGAACTGGAGCCGTTCGGGAAACACCTCATATGGCTGCAACAGGAAATATGCGAACAGCGCACCGCTCGAAAGATATTTTCCGTAGTCCCCCGCGTCATGATGTCCGCGCGGGCACTTCAGCACCTTCCCCGTGTCCTGGGGATAGAAATCCGCCTCGTCGTTCTTGTATTCCTCCACTGCGGGAACCCTGGCGTCATCAAGGTGGCATGCCGGATGCGTGAATCTAGTGAACTCACTTGCCAGGGCTGTTCCGCAGCGCTGGTGGTACATCCCCCTGTAAAGGGTTCCATAGACCTGGTTGTACGCCTTTGAGTCGAGAGAGAAGGCATACGACACTCCAACTCCCTTTACCATTATCCTGTATCTGCCCGGCTTCTTGAAATCGGAAAAATTCATCTCCCATACACGGCTTTCTGAAAGACGGTCTGGAACAATCTCGTCGCCTTTCCTGCAGGCCGGGGATATCTCTATCTTTCCGCTATATACAGGTTTGCCGTCGGCGTCGTCTATAATATTGAACTCCTTGAATGCACTGAAATCAATGTCCAGCAGCTTGTCCTTCTCGGCGTTCTTCCATCCGCAGTACTGGGTGAGATATGCGAACTTCGCAGTTTCCGGAAGGTAACCTGCCTGGTTGACGTGCAATGCAGAACTTCTTCCGTTGTCGCCGCTGCATACAAAGGAAAGTTTTGGAGCAACTGGATTCCCCAGCTTGTCCCTTTTTCCCGTCTCCGTATCGAGGACTTCGAATTTGACGCTCTCATCGACAGCTACGAAATATTCCTTGCCCGGCTTCAGGGACTTGCCCATGAAAAGGAAGATCCAGGTCCCCTTGATGTTGATATTCTTCCGGATCGAATATCTCACAGGCCGGACCCAGTATCCGAGATAATCCGGCTTGAGCCCTGCAGAATATTCCGGATCATCCTTGCTTGCGACAGTCACGTTCGCAGCTGTGATATCCTGCTCCGGTTTCTTGAGGACCATGTTAGTAAGCTTCACTGCAAGCACATTGCCAGTGACGGCATATGCCTCATTTGAAGTCACGCCCGTGTCGCTGTCCGAAAAAAGAGGCGGACTTGCAGGAATGTCCAGAGAAAGAAAAATGGACGCACCGAAGAAAAAGGCAGCAAATAATTTCCTCATATTAATCACTCCAGATATTTTAATATTATTCCCATGATTACTGAATAAAAGATCACGGGTAGGGATCAGTGGATCTGAAAACATTGTTCTTTGGATAGTACTGCCCGGTGTCAACATGCGCATCACAGAAGAGCACGTTCGCATTCTTCTTCATATGCGGATAATACAAGCCTCCCAGCATCTGCTGGGCCTCGTAATTGATCGGAAGAAGTTCCGCAAGCAGACGGTGTCCATTCTCACCCGTGGCAAAGCCTGAACCTTCATACTGGAGCCATATCGTCTCCGGACGCCTGTTTCCTGCAACTCCGTTTACGTTGTTCTTCTTGAGCCATCTTACCTGATTACCTGTTTCCACCCTGCTTGTCGCATATTGGCCAAGGCAGTATCTCAGCACCTTGCCATAAATGTCGTTGTATCTGGTACCTTCCCAGAATCTCGTCTCCGGTATTTTCTTTATGAGCATCGGACACTTGAAAAGCTCAGTCTTTATTATCCTGTTCCCGTCCGAAGGCATGACCCTCCCTGGAAACAGATAGTCGTCATACTGGTTCGCCCAGGCCGGCGGATCCCCCGCCGCGGAATTCACAGCCCACCCCGCGTTCGGCGTCCAATCTGCATAGTCCTCCGTATACATGTGCCAGCAAAGCCCGAGCTGTTTCAGATTGTTCTTGCATAACGCCGAAAAGGCCGTCTCCTTGGCCTGCTGGAGCGCCGGGAGGAGCATTGCCGCAAGTATCGCGATGATCGCAATTACCACGAGAAGCTCAATCAAAGTGAATTTCCTGGTGTTTGCCATATTTGTTTTCCTATGATATTAAAAAGTCTCTCCCTGGACAAAAAACGGCTTGACACAAGTCCTGCTATATTCGGGCGGCTTGACAGGATTCATCAGGCTGTATGCGAGCTCTCCTGCCTGCATGAGGTTCGAATTGACCGTGCTTATCCTTGGAGAACCGGACGTCGCGTTGACTGTACCGTCATAGCCTGCAAGCATGAAATCCACTTTTCCGCCTGCTGCGTTGATGAGCCTCCTGGCATGGAGGTCATTCGAACAGAACACGGCATCATACCTGTTCTCCTTAAGCAGTGCGAGATCATCTGAAAGGCCTGACGTACTTTCGAAAGCCAAACTCCCCTTCCAGGACTGCTCATTGGCGAATCTCTTCAGCTCCCGGGCATGTTCCGAAGCATTGAAGAATACCGCCTTCCTGGAGGCTTTTGTGAAGAGCCTTGAGAGAAGCAGCTTCCTGCCTTCAAGCCTGTCCTGGGTTATCTGCGGAATACCAGTGGAACGGAGTTTCCTGTCCACAACGATCACTTTCGCCCCACCCTTTGAGATTTTTTCAAGCTCCTTCGAGCTTTTATCCAATACAATGCCGTTTCCGTTGCAAGGCGGAACCGCGATTATCCGGGCGTCTGGTCTGGAGGAGGATATCTCACGAAGGGCGGATACAAAACCGGCATGTGTCTCCGAACTATTATATATCTGGAGCCTTTCACCGTTCTGGTCAGCCATCTCCTGAGCGCCAGCGATGAGATTGACATAGACCTGTATATAATAATAGTGGTGCAACGGGAGGACCATGTTGAGGACAGGCTGCTGCTTCTGGTCGACGGCATAGAATCCTTTTCCGTGTTTCGCCACGGCAAAACCGTCCTGTACGAGCTGGCGCATGGCCTGAATAACTGTGTTCCGCGCAACTCCCAGCTCCGCCTCGATGCAGTTTATGGATGGCAGAGGAGTGTCCGGCTTGAACCTGCCGGATTTGATGTCCCGGGCAAGCATCGCCGACACCTGCTGGTACAAGGGCACGTTTGAATCCTTCATAATTTTATTCCGCTTCTTCATGCAAATTACCTGCAATTACTGTTACCTGCTGTTACCTATTATATTCCATATTCCCGCCCAAGTCAAGAACTTTTATTATTTTTCCGCATTGTCTTTTGGAAGCGCATAGTTATATTGACAGCTCCCATGAAAAATTTCACGATAGTCCAAGTAGGCTTCATAGATGTCAACTGCTACCTGATACCTTCGGAGAAGGACTCCTGCCTATACATCATCGATCCCGGTTCGGAACCGGAGAAGATCCTCGGGGAAATAGACAACTCCAAACACAAGGACTTCAGAATTCTGCTGACCCATGGACATGTCGACCACATCGGCGCTGTTCCGGAGCTGACGAAGAAACTGCCGGTCTCGAAGCTCTACCTGCACAAGGATGACCTTCCTCTATATAAGAGCCCGGACAACTGCCTTCTCCCCTGGATTCCCCTGGTCAAAAATCTTCCGGAACCTTCAACCGAAATTGAAAATTGCGAATTCCGCATAATCCACACCCCCGGCCATACGCGTGGCGCAGTCTGCTTCCTTTTTGAGAGACTTAATGCACTGTTCAGCGGAGACACGATTTTCCAGGCGTCAGTCGGCAGGACGGATCTTCCCGGAGGAAGCCACGACAGGCTGATGGATTCCATCAGGAAGAAGATATTCAAGCTACCGGACAATCTTGATATCTTCCCCGGACACGGTCCGTCGACCACGGTAGGATTTGAGAAGGAAAACAATCCCTTCGTCCAATAAGCTTCAAATCCCAAGCTCCATAATCCAAACAAATTTCAAGCAATATCGAACTTCCAAACGGAGATTAATTCTCAAATTGAACAACTTGGAATCTGGCATCAGGAATCATTCCCTGACGTAGCGCAGCCTCAGGCATTTCCCTCCCTTGCCTTTCCGGCTTGATTTTACAGTTTTACCGCTGTAACTTCCTGTAAATCAAGACTTACATCTAATCATAGTTGAACGAGATCATGAAGATCATCCTGAGCATTGCTCTTGCGATTGCCTGTCTTGGCTGCAATGAACCAAACCCGCAAAATGGGGATTTGGATGCCAACGCCGCCAAAGCAGCTCTGCTCGATCTGATGCGAAGTCAAACTTCGCCATTTGAGGGAGCGGACTCCACACGTTTCGAGAAGATCGGAGTGGCGGAAGAAGGTGAAGGCAAATTGCGATGGGGTGCTTTCACCATAGACCTGGTCCAGAAGACCTACTCGGCCGATGTCGTTGCCGACACGGCCTTCTGGTCGTATCAGGGCAGATTTCTTGTGGATCCATCGGGAAGATGGAAGGCCGAGAACTTTTCAAAGCGACACGGGAGCAAATGACCGTTCAACAACCGTCTGCATTTTACGTCGCTCCGCGCCGAAAATGAGGCGGGGCGTTAGCATGAGAGGAATTGACATTAAGTTACTGCCATCGTATATTGAGCGACAAAAGGTTCAAGAATAATGACATATGAAATAGAATTTAAACCCAAGTCCATCAAAGACATTAGAAGGGTTCCAAAAACGGAACTGGAAAATATTTTTGAAAAGATTGAAATGATGAAAACTGATTTGCATGGAGATGTTAAGAAACTGACAAATTTCACACCTGAATACAGGTTAAGGGCTGGAAATTACAGAATACTTTTTGAAGTTGATAACAATAAGATCATAGTTTATAGAATAATCCATAGAAAAGATGCCTATAAATAACAGGAGAATTAACATGATTGCAATACATCCAAGCATACTTGAGAAAGATGGGATCAAGGAATTTGCCGTTCTTCCTTATAATGAATTTCTTAAAATAAGAGAAGAACTTGAAGACTATGAAGATTTAAAACTTCTTAGACAAGCAAAGTCAGAAGAAGCAAGTTCCCCTTCCATTTCCCTTCGCGAAGCAAAGTCAATTTACAAGATAAAAACTACCAGCAAGACCTCTTCACGATGACCTGAAACCACCGAGTTTCGGTTCATCCAGATGAGTGTATTGCTTGAAATATAAGACCTATCCGACATGCAAGATTTATTTCCTGATGTGCAGCACCCTCAGCCATTCCCTGGCCTCGGCGCTTTTGAAGAGCAGGGAAAAAATCATATAGATCGCTACGAACACGGAGCCGGTCAGCGTAAGCGGTACGATATCCCTCGGCAGGGACTTCAGCTGGATCGTGGCTGTTCCAAGGTAGACGGAATATGCAGCAGCCAGTGCGAGCAATGAAATCAACACTGTCCTCAATGCCGACGGAATGATCTGCCTGAGATGAATTGTGCCAAGCTGCTTTCTAAGCAGGTAAAGCAGGATTGAACAGTTCAGGAAGGAACAGATGGTCGTCGAAAGCGCTATGCCGCCCTGCCTCAAAGGCCACATGAGTATAAGATTGAGGATCACGTTGAGGACAAGACAGGACACTGCGACCTTGACAGGAGTCTTCATGTCCTTTCTCGAATGGAATCCGGAGACTATTATCTTTATTGCGGAGAACGCGGGAATGCCAGCCGCATAGAAAAGCATTGCCCAGACAGTTTCCGCGACTTCACGATCACCGAACTTGCCGCCGTAGTAAAAGACATGGACAAGAGGCTTGCTGAATACGAGCGTGAACAGCGCCACGGGAATGCAGAGAAATAAAATATTCTCCAATGCGTGCTTGAAGGATGAAAGCATGCCGGCGATATCGTTCTTGGCTGCATACCTTGAGAGTTCTGTAAGCACGACAGAGCCCATCGCGACGGCAAAGACTCCGATAGGAAGATCGATCAGCCTGTCCGAGAAGTAAAGCGCCGGGACCGCGTAATCGCTGATATAGCACGCCATCATCCTGTCGATCACGAAGCTTATCTGCAGGAAGGAGGCGCCGATGATTCCGGGAAGCGTGAGGTGCCACAGTTCCTTCACAACGGGCTGGGAGAAGAGCGAGGATACCCGGGCTGAAGGCAGCATGCCATCCCGTTCAAGCAGCCAGAGCATCATCACGAGCTGGAGAACGCCGGACGCCAGGACGGCGATCGACAAAGCATAAATCATGTTTATCGGAGTGGAGCTGTAGTACGGGCAGACGAAGACGAGGCATAATATCATTACGAGGTTGAGCGTTATTGATGCGACTGCAGGAAGGAAATACCTGTTCATGCTGTTCATCACGGAACCGAATATTCCGATCAGACAGATGAAAAAGGAATATGGCATCAATACGGGGATCAGCTTGAACGTCATGAGGACGCGCGCCGGAGCTGATTCGAGGAATGGTATTGCGGCAAGGGCAATCCCTGAGACGATTATGCATATTATCGCAAGGATTATTCCGAGTACAGCGGTGATGACAGTCAGTTTCTTCCTGGCGGACTCCTTGTCCTCACGCTCAAAGGTATAGGTCATTATCGGGACGATGGCGGTGCCGAGGGCCCCCTCGCCCAGGAGCCTGCGGAGAAGATTCGGGATCATGAAGCCCATGGCCCAGGCGGTCATGAGCTCCTTGCCGCCGATAATCCTGGAGAGGAGCATTTCGCGCGCGAGCCCGAGGATGCGGGAGACAATTGTAGCGAATGAAACTCCGGAACTGTGTCTTAAGAGATTATGTTTTATCTCAGCCATAATTTATAATTTCCACGTCTGCGGAAATCATCCTTTGATCGCGCCGGCGGAGAGTCCTTTCACGAAGAGGCGCATGGTGAAAAGGAAGATCAGTATCATCGGGATGCTGGCGATAGTATAACCGGCCATCAGCTGTCCCCATTCCTTGACATAGGCTGAATCCATCCTTACGAGTCCGACGGCCATCGGCAGCATGCTGTCGTCGCGGATGACGACGAGAGGCAGGATATAATCGTTCCACAGTCCGATGAACTGGAGGATTCCCAATGTCGACAGGATGCTTCCGGACATCGGGAAGACAATGTTGTAGACCTGCTGGAGGTGCGAGGCGCCGTCGACTTCGGCTGCGTCGAAGAGATCCTGCGGTATGTCCTCGATGAAGTTCCTGAGGATGTATATCTGGACAATCTGTCCTCCTGCGACATGCACGATGATCAGGGCCCAGAATGTGTTGAGGAGGTTCATATCCTTCAACAATACGAACAACGGGATCAGGTTTGCAACTCCCGGCATGAGCATCAGGATCAGGAAGAAGTACCAGAAGAATCTTGATCCCGGCATCTTGAATCTGGCAAAGAAGTATGCCGCATTGAGAGTGAGGAACATAGTGAAGAAGATGGTCGTCACGCAGATGAATATAGTATTGAATATGTATTTATATACCATTCCCCAGGCATACACATAGTTCTCGAAGTGGAAGGGGAACATGAACGACCAGGGATTTCCCACGAACTGGGCGTTGGTCTTTCCGCTTGTCGCGACCATGACATAGAACGGGAAGAGTGACATCGAGAGGATGAAGAGTATGAAGAAATGCTTCATCAACTCGCTCAGCAGCGTCTTGGTCCTGTATGCGTTCATTTTCATGTTTGTTATTTCTCCACTCTGATATAGCGGTTGTTGAGTTCAGTCAGGATCAGGATCAGGAAGAATATTATGAGTCCGATTGCACATGCATAGCCGGCCCTTCCCTCACGGAACGCTTCGCGGAACATGTATAGTCCGGGTATCATCAGCTTGCCGTTGGGACCGCCGTCGATGTCGAAGAGGATGAGGATGTGCGCATAAGCCTGCAGTGTACCGATAACCATCAGCACGAGGTTGATCCTGACCTGGGTCATGATCAGCGGCATTTCAATGTGCGTGAACTTCTGGATGGCGGACGCGCCGTCGAGCTCGGCAGCCTCATAGACGCTCGTGTCGATTCCCTGGAGTCCGGCAAGATATATTAGGACGCCGACGACTCCGACCCAGGGGAATCCCCATAGGATGAGTGCAGGAAGCACGAGGTGCTCATTACCAAGCCATACAGGCATCACGCCTTCCTTGAATACACCGCCCCAGCCAAGGATGCCGTCCATATACACAAGCACATCCATGACCTTCGTGTAGACAAGTATCCTGTTGAATATTCCTTCATTCGGATTGAAGAAGAATTTCCAGATCAGGAGGTAGACCATGCCCGGGATGATCATCGGTATTACAAATAGGACGCGGTACCAGTAGTTCAGTGCATCGCTTTTGATCCTGTGTACGACCACGGCGGTGACTATCGAAGGGAACATCTTGACTATATTGAATACGATCAGGATGGCCAGCACGTAGAAGCCGCCCCACATTATCGGATCGCCGCCGCTATATGCACCGAGAGCCCAGAAGGCGATGGAAATAGATGTGAATGCATGAATGGTCCTGGCGATCTCTATTGTCTTGAGCTTGTTCATGGCGGGGACAAGCCATAATGCAAGTCCGACAAGGAGCAATATCGCCGAGAATGAAAAAATTGCTGCAAAACCGAGGATCTTCATTATTGAAGCAATGAAGAAGCAGACAGTCGTCATGAGATACATCCACTTGTTCTCGCTTTCCTCGCTGACCAGGAACTGGAACACCAGAAGCCAGAAACCCCAGAAGACTACGGCTATCACCGTCTGGGAGATGTTCGTATAAAGATAGGCAAATGAAAATGGCGTTAAAAATACAAATCCCTTGTAGGCCAGCAGCACTGAAGTCACCGCCAAGCATATGATTCCGGAAACAAATCTCAGCACATATGACAGGAGATTTTTCTCCTTAGCATAGATGATCACAAGATAGAAGAGGATGAAAAGGACAACCCATGGCGTAATGACTCCGAGCACCTTCTTGAAATTCTCCAGCCCCACCCAGTAGTTGATATCCTCGCCGTTCCAGCGGAAGAAGGAATGGTACATCGCGCTTATCGCGGGATAATATGAAAACACGGCGACAAGCAGGACGCTTGGAAGGAGGAAGAGATAAAGCTTCCAGTAATGTTTTACCCTTTTAAATCCGATATCCCTTGGCATTACTTTTTCCCTCCGCTCATATTGGAAAGCCTTTCATATTCGGAGAAGAAGGCCTTGCTGAAGCTGTTGTTGTCCTTGTCCTTGAAACGTGGCGCCATCATCGCCTTGATCCTCATCTCATCCAGTGCAAAGCCCACCAGGTTGTCCCAGCTCGCAACAAACTTGACCGCCGCCTCGTTCCTCTTCTTCCCTGCAAGCTTCTCCATTTCAGCGGCATTTCCGGCCTTGGCATCGACAAAGCTCTCCGGGAACATGTATTGCGCCAGATAGAAGCTCCTGAAGACCTGCTTGTCAGGAACGCTTTCCCGGCACTTCCTTATGAGTTCGATATAATCATTGGCCGCTGCGTTCGGCATCGCGCTGGCGAGTGCGTTAAGATATTTCGCATAATCGTTCTCCCCTGACACGTAAGGCCAGAAGGTCTGTTTTTCGAGCATGTCAGTCTTTGATCCCATCATGAAATTCAGATAACCCCAGTATCCCCTGAAATTGGGCACGAACGCCTCCAGGAACTTGGTGGGCTTCGCTCCTTTGACCGCCGGTATCCACTGCGCTATCTCATTCATCTTCTGGTTGTTCTCAGGAGTCGTGCAGAACTGGAAGAAGTCTATGCATTCGGCCTTGTGCTCGGTGAATTTGGTAATCCCGAACTTGAATCCGGTGTCCGTGCTCTCAACTACTCTTCCAACCACATATTTGCCATAGGTCGGATCATCCTTTGTTGGCAGGGGGAAATCAAAGATGCCGACATCAAAGCTCCTTTTGCGTGTCATTCCCGCATTGGCCGCAGGCGAAACAGAATCCAATTCCGTCACCACCGGCACATGCCTGCCCTTTGCATCGGCACAGTCCTCGACCTTGATCCCGTATGAATCCCAGAGGGTCTCACCCTTTGCATCGGGATATACGGTCACCTTTTTCACGTCCCCCTCGCGGTTGACATGTAGAATTACGGATTTAGCACCTGACCTGGCGGCATCAATCATCAGCCTTGAAGCGTCAGCCGCATTTGAAACAGGCTTGTCATTCACCGAGACTATGATGTCTCCGAACGGCTGATCGTTGATCTTCTTGATGTATGAACTCGCATCCCAGCTTCCCGAAGTTATCATGACAGCGCTGCCCTGGACGAAGGAAAAACCCGCATCCATCCTGTCAACTGACATGAATCCCGGATTAAAATAGCTTGAAAGCTTCCGTGTCAGCTCGTTGTAGATCCTGAATTTCTCGTCCTGCAATGTCAGTTTCCCGGACAACATCGCCTGGAGGACATCGTAGTAGTTGGCGGATCCGTCACAGCCGAAGTCGATGTCCAGGCATCTGTCGGCGGAAAGCATTCCTGCATACCTGGTACGGAAAAGCCCCACCTGGTATCTTGAGGAGGCTATGGGGACGAGAGGCATCTTCGACTTCAACTTCGGCGATGAAAAAATATTCCACGAACTGCCTTTTGAAGACTGCTTGCTGTTGAATGCCTCAACTTCGGCGTTTTTAGTTTTTACATACTCCTGTATCTTTTCACAGTCCCTGAAGAGCTGCTCAAGCGTCTTCGGCGGATCATCCCTTTCCAGAATCTTTTTCATTAGTGTCTTATTGTAGAATATCCTCACGGTGAACTGGCTGAATCCGACGGCGTAATAATCGAGGAGCTCGGGGATATAGCTGTTCTGCAGCCCGTCGGTGAAAGTATCCATCCATGGAGTATCCTTGAAATCGTTGTCCTTGTTGTAGGGGTTGGGCTGGCGCAGCTCATCGGTGATCGGCTGGAAATATCTTCCTAGATAAAGCTTGACGTCGAAGAATCCGAGCTCGACCAGATCCGGCGCGGTCCTGCCGATAAGCTGTGTCGTCACCCACTGGGCATAGGCGCGCTCAGTCACCGGAATCTGTATGATCTTGATATCGGGATGGGTCTTCTCGTACCTGCCGATCATTTCCTCCAGAGCGTCTTTTATACCGAGCTCCAGCTGCCAGTGGCAGAGCCTTATGACCTTCTTCTTGAGGATCAGCTCATCCTCCTTGATCTTATAGACATTCCAGAGCGCTCCAACATAGCATACAAGCAGAATGGCGAGTCCTATGTAGTTCACAAAGGAGATCCTGGATTCCATCTCGCCTATTTTATTTTCAGCCATTATTCGCCTTCCTTCTTGAACTTCGCGGACTCATCTGCAGTTGCAGCTGCAGGTCCTCCCAGCAGCTTCGCCCTTTCCATGGCATAATAGGATCTGCTGTCGCTTCCGCACTCCTTGAAGAACTTCGTATAGTATTCGATCGCGGTCTTGTTGTCGGCGCATCTGGTTTCAGATATCCTGGCGACCTTGAAATAGGCGGTGGCCTTGTATTGGAAGCTGGTAGGCCCGAACTTGCAGTAGTCGATGAGCGCATCAACGCCCTTCCGGAAGTCATTGCGGTAGTAGTATATGTTGTAAAGATATGTCGCCATGACAGGGGCAAGCATGGCCTTCTTGTCATTCACGACATCAATCTTCCTCCCTTCCTTCTTATAGGGAACCAGGTATTTCTCCATATCTCCGCAGAAGGACGTGACTTTTTCATCATTCACGTCCTCGGTCTGCAGCAGTGCCTTCGCAAGCATTGCGTCCTGTGCAAAGACAGAGTTTTCATCCTTCTGCCGGACCTCCTGCCAAAGAGCCTCGGCCTCGCTGTCCTTCGCAGGATCCGGTTCAAGGACGGATAACTTATACAGGCATTCAGCCTTCATGGATTTCCAGAGGAGGATATACTTGTGGTCGGAGCCGGCCTCCTTGATGCATCTGTCATATAAGGCGGCGGCCTGTTCGAAATTATCCGCCTTGACGCTGTTCTTCATCAGGAACTGGTGGCAGAAGGCCTGTCCGGTAAGAGCCTGGAGCAGTTCCTCCTTGTTGTTCCCTGCCTTCTTTTCAGCCTCTTCAAAATAGCTCCTGGCCTTCTTGACCTCATGGAACCTGTATTCCAGCCAGCCCTTTTTCAACAAGGATTCGTCCTTGTTCTGGGCTGCGGCCGCAAATGAAAACGCCACAAGCAGTGACAGGGCAGCTATCTTTGAAAGTCGGAACATTTCTCTCCCCTTGGATGTTGAAAACGAAAAAGCAAAATAGTCCCTCCTGAAATTTTTTCAACAATTCAGACGCGGAAAATCATTTATTTTCGTAGCATTCAGGAGTCGTAAGCTGCTTGAAGAAGTCAGCGTAGCGATCCTTCATGTCCGAATTCCTTGCAGCTATTGCAACACGGGGGTGTTCATTCAACACCCCAGTGATCATATACGGGATGATGTAGCCCCATTCGATCTCCTTTTGCAGGTCCACAAAGACATCCTGCAGCACCTGCAGGACAGGCTCAAGCTTGTACTTGGGATCACGGAGACAGGCGACAAGTAGCTCAAGCGGACAGTTTCCCGCGCCACGGCCTATGCCATTGACAGTAACATCGCAGAAGGACGATCCTGCATGGAGCGCCTGTATCGAGTTTGCAAACGCAAGCTGCATGTTGTTGTGGGCATGGAACCCGGTCTTCTTCCTCTTCAGCTCCTTTTTATAGACGGATACAAGATGTTCGATGTCGCGTGGGTATAAGGAACCATAGCTGTCAACAACGGTCACAGCCGAGACAATTGTCTCGTTCTCAATCTGCTTCAGCCCCTCTTCAAGGTCGAAAGTATTGACAGTCGATATCGCCATGATGTTGATGAAAGACTCATATCCCTTCTCATTAATCTGATTTGCAAGCAGTACGGCCTTGTTTATGTCCTTGAGGTATGTGGCGACCCTTATAAAGCTGAGGGGTGACTCGGATGCAGGCTTGATGTCATCGGGATCAACCCTGTCTATGTCCACCATGACGCCCAGCTTCATGTCTGTCTTCACATCCCCGACAATTTCCCTGACCGCCTCATCCTTGGTGAAGCGCCATGGTCCGAATTCCTTGGGAGGGAAGAGCTTTTCAGACGCCCTGTATCCCATCTCCATGTAGTCGACGCCTGCGGCGTCGAGGGCAAGGAAGACCTTGCGGACCATCTCATTTGAGAATTTCCACTTGTTGATAAGACCGCCATCCCTGATTGTACAGTCGACGACTTTTATGTTTTTATTTTCGAACATTTGATGCTCCTGGAATTAGTAGATATAAAAAGCCCCGCCTTACGGCGGGGCGGTATTTTCAAATTACACAGCCGTATCAGTTTTGAGGGAAGTCCTGATAAATGATATTGTATATGTCGTGGTCGGGGCCGACTACCCATTCAGGCTCCATAAGAGGGCCGTAGCCCCAGCCTGCGTCACGCTTGCTCTCTGTTGCGCCAGGAAGCGGCATCGGGAATGTGGCTATTTCAACTACTCCTATCACTTCGCGGGCGACGAAGAAGCCAATGCCCTTGAAAAGTCCATATGTGACTCCGGCAAGTCCGCCTTCGTCCTTGTTCACATCATAAACCTTCATGGGTATTTCAAGCACTCCAAAAGCGACATTGACAACACCTCGCCCAAGTTTCCTGAAAGGATCGCCGGCATTGACATCAAATGCAATGACAGCAGTGATCGCGACCACCAGTCCGACTACAAGAGCTTTGTTTGCAAGTCTCATTACTTACCTCTTATCATTTTGAGTTTATTTGTTTATAATTGTAATAGGCAAACCGACAACAGACATAAAAAACCTTATAATATACGTTGTAATTTAGCTCCGTCAAGAAAAACATCGCAATTTTTTCCAATTACTTGAAAGAGTATTGGAATGGCCCGTTTTCACATGGCCACCTCCACCATGTTCCTCTTCCCGCAATCAGCGAGGGGGATGAAATTACCATGAAGTGCTATCCCATTCAGTTTGACCTGTCTCACCCCTGAACAGGTTCCCCTGCCCTTCCTGATGACAAATTCAAACCTGCGGCCACGATACCACCGCGACTGCCAAACCTCGGTCCAGGCCGACGGCAGGCAGGGATTTACAGCGAGCCCGTCATATTCGGATGTGATTCCAAAAAAAACCTCGAGCACATCCCTGAATATCCAGCTTGCCGTCCCAGTCTCCCACGAAAGGCGTGCAAATCCCGCCTGCGCCTTGTTCTCGGGGCCTACAAAACAGTTAGTCAGCACATAAGGCTCCAAGCCGGATTTCTCGGAAGGATTCTTCGGATTGCTGGCGAGAAGCTTCCGGAAAAGACCGTATGCCTTGTCCGCATATCCATATCTCAGCAGTCCAAGGATGAAAAAGGCGGTTCCATGGCAATATACCCCTCCATTCTCCCAGACTCCGGCCACATGCCCGGTAAGGCGCCCGACAGACGGATCGTAATTCCTGTATGAGGGATAAAGGAGTGGAAGCCCGTAGTCCGTTTCAAGATATTTTTCAACGGACTTCAGGACTTTTGCGGCCTGAGACGCGGAGGCAAGCCCCTGTGAAAGACCGAAGGACTGGGGTTCGACATAGATTTTTCCGAGTTTGCAGTTCGCCGCCCCGACCTTCCGGCCCTTGTCATCAAACGCACGGCAGTAATATTCGCCATCCCATGCATGACGGTTCATGTCGCGATAGATCTGATCGGAATAAGTTTTCAGCTTTCCCGTGAAGCCATCCGAGCTTTTAAGGCCAAGCTTCTCACACATCTCCCGGAGCAGTATCAGGTTGCCATACAACATTTGCGTGGTCATTACAGATTCGCCCTCGCCTCCAGCCCCTACTCCTGTTATCCCGTCGTTCCAGTCGCCGTAGCGCATCCTGACCATCCCGTGACGCCCACGGTCACCGAGCATCTGCCTTGCCGCCTGCAGGACATGTTCAAAGACCGATGCGTACCCCTTGTCGAGATAGGGAACTTCCTTCTCCAGAAATTCATAATCGCCGCTTTCCTTCAGATAATCAATGACGGCGTAGATCAGCCAGGCCGGTGCATCATTGTAGTTCTCGCGGTTGATAGGCGCCCACTTGCGGGTACCTCGTCCGTCGGCATACTGGTGGGTCAGCGCGCTCATCAGTATTTCCTTATACTTGAAGAGATATTTATCTCCAAGCCCCGGATCGTTCTCTACAAGCCTGTAGGCCTGCCCGTCCTGCAGCGTGTCACGGTATCCCTTGCCCCATCCCCTCGAAAAATGCGCGCACCATGAGACCTGCTGCTTCACCCAGCAGTTGATCAGCCGGTCCATGTCCTCGTCCGGTGTCTTAATCTGAATCGAATCGCACCTGCGTTTCATGCCGTCTGCGAGTTTCGCAAATTCCTTTGACACGGCTCCTTTCTTCATGTACCTGCTGATGAATTTCCGGTGCTCATTTTGGGTTGCATTGACAGCGCCTACCACGATGTTGATCTCCTTCTCCTCGCCTTTTTTCAGTTCGACATCGAACTGAAGGGCGCCGAGGAGACGATTGCCCTGGGCCTCCGTGTTGCTGAGCCTTCCCTTCTGCATGGCAAGAGGAAATGAGAAACTGTTTCCGACCCCAAGGAAATTATTTTCAACTGTCTCATAAGCTGAAGGCTTTGAATCCGCCGCCATGACAGCGCTGTATTTGTCGATCGGCACGTTCGGCACCTGGTTTACTGCAAGAACGGCGTTGACGTCCTTCAGGATCTCCGCACGAGTATAACTGTCGTATCTGCCGGCCCCAGATCCTTCCGGCAGAGTGTATCCGGTAAGATCGAACTGCACGAACGGGAAAAGGGAAATCCTCCTTCTGACACCGAGGTTTTTTATTTTCAGCGTCCACAGTTCAACCGAGTCCTGGACAGGAACAAATATCCGCCAGCTCATTTCAATGTTCTCATATCTGCTTTCGATCTGGTTGTAACCGAGTCCGACCCTGGTCTGGTGGAAATCAAATTTGCGCTGCGTGTAGAACCAGCCCATGTCCCAGTATTCACCGCTCTGCGAATCCCGCACATATACGCCCTTGTTTCCAAGGAAGAAGAATTCCCCGCCGGAGATGCAGACAAGCGACCAGTTTCCGATTCCGTCCTGGTACTGGCTCATAGACCTGTTGAACTGGTCGATGCTCAGATAATAGTTGTTGTTGAAAAGCTTGTTGATCCATGGGCGCGGGGTCTCCTGCGGCCTGGTGATCACGAACTCCGTTCCGCCCTTTTCAAAATGCCCGAACTTGTTTTCCCTGATCATAAGAAATCCTCCTTTTAACCACTAAACAGCTTGCGCCGCCGCGAGAGGTCGTGTTCCGCTCCCGACGCGGTCACGCGACAACCAAATTCGAAATCCGAATTTCGTGCTTCGGATTTAATATGCCAAAAAACACGTGCAAAAAGAACTAGAAAACGACGGATAGCATTACAGAATAGATCATTTGCCCTTGATCATTGCGGCCAGTTTTTCCGCATTTGCATAAGCTTGTTTGAGGAAAATATCCTCATCTGGGATTCCTGAATTCCTGATGCCGGTCTCCTGTGTCAGCGGCCCTTTGTATGTGGACTTTGAAAGAACCGCGGCAAGCTTTTTCCAGTCGATCGTCCCGGAAAAAAGGGGCTTGTGCTGGTCGTCGAATCCGTTGTTGTCATGAAGATGGAGTGAAATCAGCCGGTCCGGGAACCTGGAAAGATGTTCAAGTCCCTGCACGACCATGTTGCCATGTCCGGAGTCATAGCAGATCCCGAGGTAGTCCGGACTGTATTTCTTCATAAGCCTGGCGATTCCGTTGAATTCATCGAAGAAGATGTTTTCAACAGCAATCCTTACGCCATGCTTCGATGCAAACCCTTCAAGTTCATCAATGGACTTTTCCAGCTGTTCCCACTTTTCAGCATTCTCGGAGCTGAGCCTGGGGATGTGCATCACTATAACATTTCCTCCGAGCTCGCCTGTCATCTCGATCCTGTTCTTGACGATCTCGACGCCTGCCTCGCGTTCGTATTCCGTAACAGAATACCATTTTTTCTCGACACCGTCGGTGGCATGGAGGTCGAACATCTTGAGATTGAAATCCCTGAGCCATTTCTTTATCTGCCTTATTTCAGGCTTCGTATAGATGAAATCCGTGTTCCACTGGTGTATCCACTGGATACCGTCGAACCCTGCATCGGCAATCTTCTTCAAGTCCTGTTCCGCGTTCCCCTTGTCTCTTGCATAATCCGAACACATTGAAAGCAGCATGTAAAAACTCCTTGTATTATCTAGTAATCCTAAATCCGTATGGTTCAATCCTGACATCACCAGATTTCCTGTCTTTGAAGATGCATCCCTTTCCGTCCATGTTGATGACAAACCAGAAGATCCCATCCTTGCTTTTTCTCGGTACCGCCAGATTGCCTTCTGGAACATCAAGCCGCTGCGAGATCCCCAGTTCAACTGAGTAATGCTCAACGATTTTCCGGAGCATGAGCTTCCCCTTGTCGCCTGAAGGCATGGATCCCAGCATTACGATTATTCCCATGCCATATTTGTTTTCCGTGAGGAATGCGAGTTCCGCAAGACGGCTGTCACCTGCCCTGCCCAACACCTTTGCGCCTTCCGGCATAAAGAATGAACTCCATATCGAAAGCGGGGCAGTCACTCCGAATGCGGTTCCGGAAATACCACTGTTTGTCGGGGAGAAAGTATAGGAAGTTCTGACACCAGCCGCTTCTTCAAGTCCGGGACGCAGCGCCGATTTTGTGTAGAGAGTATGTTCGTCCGTCCTGCATCCGCTCAACGGACCTACGATCCAAACTCCTCCTTTTTCCACAAATGCCAGCGCACTCTTCATATACTCATCTGAAATGCATGGGAGATACGGTGTCATCAGGATCCTGCATCCGCCCAGCCCTGCGCTTTCAGGAACAAGATCGCGGTGATATCCAGTTGACAGGATGATCCTGTAGAATTCGTGCATCTTGTCGATATAGTCGATCCCTTCAAGAGGTTCTGTAAGGAAAAAAGCCCTGGCGACATCGGAGTATGTCATCACTATTTCAGCCTTGATGCTCTCCGAGGAGAGGAGCAACGGCGAGATATTCCCAAGCGAATTACTCGCGCTCTTCACATCGTCAAAACCGATTGTCGGCTCACCCCAGGAGGAGATTATTGCGCCGTGAGGCATTTCAGCGCCTGTGCGCTGCTGCCTCCAGAGCCAGTACCCGAATCCTCCTGCTCCCAGCGCAAATGCCGCAGCCATTTCGGCGTTAAGATAAGATTTTCTGTGGAGCTTGGGATAGCCGAAGATGCACCCGCTGTGCGAAGGGCTTGTCTCCATCACCCAGAACTTCCTCCCGGGTTTCAGGTTTCTCCAGATGTCATAATCCATGAGCATCTTCGTGTGATTGTCGCAGTCGTAATATGCGTCGAAGGACGCGAAATCAAGATTCCTGTAGTGTTCCATATGGTTTAGATAATGGCGGATATTGCTGTTGTGCGTGATCGGAGCATCGGAATATTTCCTTATGATCCTGACCTGTTCGTCTTGGAACTCGGTTATCTTCTCGCGCGAGAAGATCCTGTAGTTCGTCATAAGGGAAGGGGTGTGGGCGAATGGCGTTTTCAACGGGACAGGCACCTGCTGGAAACTCGAATATTTCTGGCTCCAGAGGGATGTCCCCCAAAGACTGTTCAACTTTGCAATGGAGCCGTAGCGCTTCTTGAGCCATTGGCGCCATTGCCTTGCACACTCCTCGCAGCAGCATTCGGAGACATGTGACTTCATTTCATTGTCGGTCTGCCACGCGATAAGACCGGGCAGCCTTGAAATCTTTTTCGCAATGGCTTCGACGATCATCCTTGATCTTTTCCTGAAATATGGATTGTTGTTGCAGAAGTGCTGTCTTGAACCATGCATCATCCTGATTCTGTCGGTTCCCATGAAAAGGCGTTCAGGATGCTTGTGGGAGAGCCAGACGGGCGGTGTCGCCGTTGGCGTACAGAAGACAGTATCAATTCCATTTTCATGGAGCCTGGAGATGAGCTCGGAAAACAGTTCGAGCTTGAACGTGCTCGGCACAGGTTCCATGTCCACCCACGCAAACTCACCCATCCTGACGGTGTTTATTCCTGCATCGAGCATCAGCCGGATGTCGTCCTTGACATTATCCGGAGGCCAGAGCTCCGGATAATAAGCGGCGATCAATCTCAGGCTTTCTATTTCTTTCATCGTTACCGTTCGCGTTACATGTCTGGTTATGGCTGCTTATTATTTAGTGCAAAAAGGCCTGCTTTCAAGCTCAAAAATATTTTTTTGCGAAAAACGTTACCGCTCACGCTTGACATTGCCTGAAATTTAATGTATAATTCAAAGAAAAGAACATGGAAAGGGATGCGCATGAAAACTATTCCGGCAAAACTCATTATCACGATAATGGCGCTTGCTTCGTTTTCCATAATGCTGCTTGCCGCTGAAACAGTAAAGAGGATATCCGACTTCAACGGCCCGGGCGAGTGGACCGCTTACCAGTGGAACAAGGCCCAGGGAAAAATAGAGAGCGCACCTGAATTCCCGCAGGAGCTCAAAGGAAAGGGTGACAAGGAAAATTCCCTTGGCGTCAAGATCTCCTGGCCCGGCGGCGAAGGAATGAGGTTCTTCAGCATCGTCCAGGCAAAGCCCGAAGCTCTTTCCTTCAAGCCGGCAAAAGCCGGTCTCTGGGTGAAGGGGTCAGGAAGCAACCGCTACGTCGAACTGCATTTCCTAGCGAACGGACAGGAAAAGGACGCCAACGGCAAGCCGTATAAAATTGGACTGGGACAGATGAACTACACCGACTGGAGGAAAGTCGAGGCGGCGATCCCTCCAGACTGGCCACAACCATTGACAATCAAGACACTGACTTTCCATGACTGGAACCTGCCCCAGGCTGTCGAGGACACGATTTATGTAACCAGGCTTGAACTCAAAGCCGAGTAAAGCAAAGGCCTTTTAAGTTTGAGGTTGACTTGAGTTTGAAAATTTCGTATAATTACCATAAAGGGATTGGGTTAGCCGGAGGCGGTAAAAATGAGAGCTCAAAATAAATTCACCCTGATCGAGCTTCTCGTGGTGATTGCGATCATCGCAATCCTCGCAGCCATGCTACTGCCGGCACTCCAACAGGCAAAAGCCCACGCTCACATGATATCCTGCACCAACAATCTAAAGCAGGTCGGCCTTTCCTATCATTCCTATGCCGATGACTTCAACATGTATATGCCATGCGACCGGGTCGCATCCAATTCCAGCTGGTCTACATGGGGCTATATGCACAGGGGACTGGAAGTCGCCCTGGCACCGTATGTGAATTCGAAGCTCCCTACGGCCGCACATCTCGCCACTGGACATCCTGTCTGGATCTGCGCAGCTTCCCCTGTATCCTTCAATCCAAACTACCAGGGCGGCAAATACAACCACGATGATAATTATGGGGCCTACGCCTCCAACTGCTATGAAGGATTGTATTATCATTATGTCGGCTCGTCGATGAACACGGATCAGCTGACCCCTAACGATAATGCAATTAAACTTTCAACCTTCAAGCATAATCCCTCCGGATCCCCGCTGCAGTTCTGCTCCAGGCGAATGGGCGGATGGGCTTTGGCAAAGACTGATGGCAACGTCACCAACAACACCCTCGGCGGGGCCAGCTGGCACAAGAAAAACGCATATGGGCCAAGACCGACTGCATTCGCAGACGGTCACGTCTTTGCATTGGTCTCCTATAATTACACGGCTCACGGATATCAGAATATCCTCACCGGTCCATACAGCTCATTTCATCTTGGATCCGGTGGCGGATCACCACCTCATTCCCCGTGGGATTTCTGGATCGATGAAAATTAACTATAGGACGCTCTTGTGAAAAGCCAATTCACACCGATTGAGCTTCTGGCCGCGCCAGCCGTAGCCTCTCATCCGGAGGCAAGTTCGAGAAGTGTTTTCACGCTTATCGAACTCTTGGTGGTGATTGCGATCATCGCAATCCTGGCCGCGATGCTTCTTCCAGCGCTTCAGAATGCGAAGGACATGGCCCACCGCTCCGGCTGCCTGAACAACCTCAAGCAAATCGGCGTTGCGTTGCATGTCTATGGCACCGACTACAACATGTCCCAGCCTGTGCGACTGGTATCAGGTTCAGGTTATGACCGCGGTGTCAATGGAACCATCAGGGAATGGTTGCTTGAAGATTATACCGGCAAAGGTGCGAACACTGGAAACAACGCACATGGGGGGATATGGATATGCCCCTCACATTACATCGGCGCCAACCCAAGTACCGGCAATTACGACGGGAATTATCTCCTCACTGGAGGTGCAGGTTCCCGGAAAAACAATTCATACTGGGGCAACTGGGAACATTACAACACCGGTGGTGGGCGATGGTTCACCCCCTCCGCCACACCGGATGTCGAACCCCCGTTCAATTTCCTTATCACCCATTTCAGCAAGCCGGAACGTACGCCGTTCCAGTTATGCGGAGAACGCTACTGGTGGCACCCAAGCCACCTCGAATGCCCAAATGTCTACGGAGGATATCCATGGCACAAGCAGAAATGCCGGCCTACGGTTTTTTACGATGGACATGCAATTGGGCTGGTATCAACTAAGTATATAACCGACACGGGCAAGGTCGTGCTGGAAAACTACAGCACCTATTACTTTTGCAGGAACACGACAGGTTCCTCAGGCCACAAGGCCTTCGATTACCAGATAGAAGAATATTAACATCATGGATGAAAAATGAGAAAAACTTTTTTCACACTGATCGAACTGAATGGTGTTGCCCATTCGACGGTTTCGACAAGCTCACCGCAAGCAAGCTCAGGGCGACGAGTAACTTCTCGTATATTTACACTAATTGAATTGCTCGTCGTAATCGCGATCATCGCAATCCTCTGCGCACTCCTCCTGCCGGCCCTGCAGAACGCCAGGGAGACCGCCAGGATGGCCCTCTGCCAGTCGAACCTGAAGCAGATAGGCCTCGCCATGAACACCTACGCCAATGATTATAATTTCTGCATGCCGTTCAACATAGCCGGATTCGACAACTTCCAGAAGGGCGCCAGAGGTACTGGCCTCGAATATCTGATGAGCGATTACACCGGACAGAAGTACAAGGGACCTGCCGGGGCAAGTTTCGACCGACAGGCCACAGGAGGAATCTTCCTCTGTGCAAGCGCCCCAATGAACGTCAAGACCAACTGGTCCGGATGGACTGGTTCATACTATGTATCCGAATGCGGCGATGGCGGCCAGTATAATTCCTATGCAGGACTCTTCGAGCACTACGGCGGCGATGCCGTAACTGGAAATGATCCCAAGCCCCCGTTCTCATATAAGATCACTCATTTTTCCAAGCCTGCACAATTGCCCTACCAGTGGGATTCGACGCACAGGAATGACAACAGGCAGGGGACAGGCGGCTACAGATATGCAAATCCGTATCAGGCGGAATCGTGGCATCCCAAGGCACGTCCGACAGTATTCATCGACGGACATTCCATGAATCTCACCGAGAGGAAGTTCAGGTTTGAAACCTCTGCAGGCTGGTGTCTTGCACTCGGGAACTACAACACCTACGAGATAGGGACCGGATACGCTTATTCCGGACAGGCGGCCCACAAGCCCTGGGATTTCTGGATCGACGAATACTGAATGTCTTTTTTCATTTTTCCATCAAATAAATATCTGGAGATTGCACTTGTTTTATTATCGTGAGCGGTTACAATTATAGAAGGACAGGAACATGAAACATCAGGCCAGAGGGGGTTATATCATGGAAAACATTTACAATTTTATATTTTCGACTGCTGATTTGAAATTAAAAAATAAAATCGGAAACCCTCCTTCGCTTTCAAATGAGCTACGGCGGACAAGTCGGCAATTGGAAATTGGAAATGCATTTACCCTGATCGAGCTGAATGGAGTTGCCCATTCGACGGTTTCGACAAGCTCACCGCAAGCAAGCTCAGGGCGACGAGTAACTTCTCATATATTTACACTAATTGAATTGCTCGTCGTCATTGCGATCATCGCAATCCTCTGCGCCCTCCTCCTGCCGGCGCTGAACAACGCCAAGGAAACCGCCCGGACCATAACCTGCATGTCAAACCTCAAGCAGATTTCCCTTGGAATGAACACATACGCCGTGGACTACGAAAACTCCCTTCCATTGTGCTACGATCCAAACGTCTGGTCCGATCCTTTCCAGAGAGGATCAAGAGGAGCCGGTCTTGAACAGCTCCTCTACGACTATGTCGGGCATAAGTATACCGGACCCGAAGGTGCCGACAGGTACCGCCGCGCACTCGGAGGGATTTACATATGCCCGAGCTCCCCTCTCAGGGTAGCTACCAACTGGGGAGGCTGGATCGGCTCATATTATGTCTCCGAATACGGTGACGGCGGACAGTACAATTCATATTCCGGCCTCTACCTGCATTATGAGACGGGGGCAGGCGGAGACAGCTCCCAGAACATTTCACCTTTCTCGTTCAACATTTCATCCTTCTCTCTTCCCTCACAGGTCCCCTATCAGTTCGACTCGACGCACAGGAACGACAACAGGAGGGGATTCGGTTCATACAGATATGGCAATCCCTACCAGGCGGAATCCTGGCACAGCAAATCCCGTCCGACGGTCTTCATGGACGGCCATGCCGTAACCCTGAAGGAATGGAAATACAGGATCGATACCGGCCTCGGATGCCTGGCCCTCGGCCCATACAATACATTTGAACTGGCTTCAGGAAACAGCTGGGGGATCGGCCCCCCGCACAAGGCATGGGACTACTGGGTCGACGAATATTAAAACGAAGAGATTATGAAGAATACTTTCACATTAATCGAGCAGCTCGTGGTAATTGCGATCATCGCAATACTCGCTGCATTGCTTCTGCCCGCGCTGCAGAAGGAAAAGGACATGGCCCAGCGTGTCGGATGCCTCAACAACCTTAAACAGGTCGGCATCGCCCTCCATATATATGCTGCGGACTACAACAACTGTCAGCCGGTAAGGCTGATCGACGATGTGCTCAACGGAGGAAGTGGATATTCGCGCGGCGTGAACAATACCATCCGCGAATGGCTTTTCGAGGACTATACTGGAACAGGTGTAAATGCCGGGAATAAGGCGCCTGGTGCCTTAAAGAAATAAACACATTAAGCCTGAAGGAATACATCCATGAAGAAATTCTGCTGGATATTGTCAGTTGCGTATGTGACTGTGAACTTCTGCCTTGCACCCGGAACGTATGGAGCTCCGGCTGAGGAAAACAAGCTTTCCGAGATGCGCATAAAGGTTAATACGGACATGGTGTTCAATGAGGGTGAGATTGGAAATCCCAAGGGGCTGGTTGATGAGCAGGACCAGATAATTGGTCCTCCTGCAGGCAATCCTGCAAGCAGATGGGAGATCAACAGCTCCAATAATAAAAAATACCCGTTCAGCTCATACATTGATCTCGGCAAGGAACGGAACCTGTCAAAGCTATGGCTCTACGATGTCAATGGAAACGGCAAGCTGGTCATCTCGGCGGGAAAACCTGATGACTGGAAGGAACTGCTGACCTATGACTGCGCCCAGTATTTGAAATGGGTGCCCCTGACCATGGATGTTGAGACACGATATGTGCGTTTCACGCTGATGGATCCCGGGGCCCAGTTCACCGAAGTTGTATTCTACGAATATACACCTGAAGCCTATCAGTCGATGCTGGAACGGAAGGCGGCTGAGAAAAAACTCGATGCCGAGCGTCAGGCGGCACATGCAAAGGCAAAGGAGGAAATGGAGAAACGGCCACTGGTGGATGCAGGCAAGCCCTTCGGCAAGCTTTACCTGATCGATGAAATCGACTGTGGGGTGCAGCAGCCTGACCATGAATTCAAAGATTTTCCGGATGGAGCGAGCAAGGTTGAGACGATCCTTGGGAAACCCTGCCGCGTCCTAAGCAAGACGACGGATTCTTCCGCCTATTTCCGTTACCGGATTGGCAGGATGAAACTCCTGACCCCGGGTTCGGCATATGTGCTGGAAATTGAATATCCTGAAGATTCACCTCGCACCGTTATCATTACAAACGGCGGTAATGAGACCGAGCGCGGATTCCATACCGGTGCGACTCTCGGTGATGCCATGCATCCCAAGTATGTCAACAACCTGAACGAGTCAATCAGCACCCCGCTTTCAGGAAAGTATGAGACATGGAAAATCCTATTCAACCTGCACGACCGTGCTCCCGGCGTCGAGTTCATTCGAGGCGATGGCCAGAGGAATCTGAAGACTGCGGAAGAGGGTTTCTACGTCACAGTCGCACAGTTCTCGGCAAAGAACATCCCGCTCTCAAATGGAGCTGCAGTTTCACGGATTCGCCTCTACGGGGTTCCCGATGCATCAAAGTATAATGCAAAATATACGCTCCCGCCAACAGATCTGCCCCATCGCCGCCTGTTCTGGCGCGAGGAGATGGCTGATGGCGTGGTCAGCATTGCGGATAAGCCTGAAGATCGTACACTCAAGGATCCGCTTGACTGGTGGCGCTTCAAACGCAACACGATGAAATTCCTTGGAATGAACACCTATGCCAAGGACCTGTTGGAGTTCGGAGCATGCCAGCATTGGGACTCCACGGAATATGGCGGGAACAAGTGGGTATATTTCAATGTCAAGGCAAAGGATTTCTGGGAGAACATCGTTGGAATGATGGGTGAGGCCGGATTCGAAATCCTGCCATACTATGAATATGCAGGAAGCAAGGGCAGCGCCGGACTCGGCCCCCAGAAGAGGGCGAAACCCCTTACGCGCGATGATGCCTACACGCATATCAAGTGGATCGAATCGGCAAATGCGGACATCACCGATCCGGACACATACGCCGATTTCAAGAAGATGCTGGATCTGACGGTGATCAAATTCAAGGATAAGGCGAAGTTCGCAGGCATATGGTTCCGGCCAAGGTCACAAATGCCCATGGGATTCGGAGATGCGACACGCGAGCGGTTTGCAAAGGAAGCCAATGCTGGCGTGAACGTAACCAGGAAACAGCTGATCGCCGATCCTGCACTGCTGGCAAAGTATGAGGCATGGTGGTTCATAAAGAGAAAGGAATTTCTTGTCGCAATGCGCGACTATCTGCGCCAGAGCGGGATTAATGATAAGGCATTTGTCCTGTATACCGCCGCTGCAGGCGAACCCGGGGTGGCATTCAAGACATGGGATCCCATAATTGTGACCGATGATGTCGACAAGTGGAAGAAGATTGTCATGCTTCCAGAACATCTTCCATCCAAAGAAGGCGGAAAGATCATCAGCCCTATGACTGTGCAGGATGTCGTACAGAAACAGATGTATCTGGATGCGTTGCTCGCACCGGCTTTGAACTGGGGCGACTGGGAATGCAATCACAGCAATCCGCCTCCAGACCCGGCAAACTACAAGGAAACCGACGGAATCATGATGAGCATGGCTTTCAATCGCCTGTATACGGTATCAGATCCGAAAGCGTTTGAGACATTCCGCGAGCCTTCCGGCCTGACGGTCATCCGGCATTATTCGCTTAATGAAAACATGATGTTCGACAAGGACGACAAACCAATAATCGGATATTTCGTGGTGGACATGGAGAGGGCCGGGCCTTTCTGCATGATGGCCGAGGCTTGCGCAATGGCAAACGGCGATCCGACACAGATAGGATATCTGACAGGCCAGACGTTCACACGCGGATTTCCGGAATACGTCAGGAATTTCAATGCCGCATTCCTGTCCCTGCCGGCACTCCCAAGCAAAATTGTCCCGGGAGCGGCAGACGACAACGAGGTGGTCGTGCGGGAGATCAAGACTGAAAAAAATGGAACATATTTGTCTGTGGTGAACATTGGAATGAAGGACAAGGCTGTGACAATCAGACTTCCAATGCAGGGAAAAGTGTCAGATGCTTCCACAGGCGAAGCAATCATCGATTCAAATGGTGCTGTAAAGCTGACCATGTATCCATACCAGCTCAGGGCGTTACGTATCCAACAATAATAAAGGAGATTTATGAAAAACATTTCACTGCCTTCAGGAGCATTGCTTTTTTCCGTAATTATCATGAGCCAGGGACTTGGCGCCGCCGAAACCGCGGACGCAGGCCCGGCCTTCGGCAAACAGCTCCTCATACAGGAAATAGACTGCTCAAAGGATGGTTCCGATGCGATGTTCACCGACTATCCAAAAGGTGTCAGCAAGGTCGAGACAATACTCGGGACGCAGTGCCGCGTGCTTCCGAACTCTGAAGGAGGCCCGAAATATTTTGCGTACCGTGTCGGCAAAGGCCTCGGTCTCAGGCCCGGAGCCGCTTATGTGCTCTCAGTTGAATTCCCGGACGACAAGCCCCGGAACATGTTCATACGCAACCTGGGCTGCGAAACCACGCGGGGGATACACAGCGGAACAGCCGTCGGCGATGCAATCAAGGCCCTGTATGTGAACCATAATCCTGAATCCCTCAATTTCCCGCTTACAGGAAAATTCCAGACCTGGAGGGAGCTGTTCTTCCTCCACGACCGTTTCCCTGAAATAAAAAATCCCCGCGGCAGCGCAAAGCGCCCCCTGCTTCCAGCGGACGGATTCTGGGTCATCATCGCCCAGCTCAAGGCTGAGAACAATCTGGAGTCCGCCGGCGCCGCCGTCTCAAAGATAAGGCTTTTTGAAATTACAGATGCATCCGCCCTGGACCAGAAGATAAATTACCCGCCTGCCGAATTACCGCGCAGACATCTCTTCTTCCGCGAGGAAATGGCCGACGGAGTAGTCGCACAGGGGCACAAGCCGGAAGAGAAACTTCCGGAACTGCGCGGAGTCACGAATCCAGTCGACTGGTATGAATACAAGGTGAAACTCATGAGGTTCCTCGGCATGAACACGTTCACCAAGGACCTTCTCGAGTTCGGACACAACCAGGGATGGGATTCCTCGAAATACAAGGGTGGCAGCGCCTGGTACAACGCCTCTTCGACTCCGTCCCTCTGGACCGACATAATCCAGATGCTGACCAGGTATCCTGACTTCTATGTGTTCCCTTATTATGAATATGCGGGCAGCATCGGCCAGGACAAGGATATCGCCATTGGCCGACAGCGCCGCTGCGAGACTCTCAAGGGCGGAAAGGACTACACCCATATCGAATGGTGCCATAAAACCAATGCCGACCTGGCAGATCCCGCGTTCATCGACGATGCAAAGAAAATCCTTGAAATCACGATCGTGGAGAACAAGGACAAAGTCAAATTCATCGGTGCATGGTTCCGTCCAAGACCGGAGGCGAATCCGATAAGCTTCAATGCAAAGGATCTCGAAATCTTCAATGCTGAAACAAAACAGGAGAGGAAAATTACACGTGAGGATCTCCAGAAGGACAAGGCGCTCCTTGAAAAATATTATGAGTGGTGGTTCAAAAAACGGCACGACTTCAATCTGGCGCTTTCAGATTATCTGCGCAAGGAGGTCAACCCCGAAGCCGTCATCCTCTACACCACCGACGCCAGCGAACCCGGCATCGGCCTTCCAGGATCCATCGCCTCGAAGAATCCAGGCGAATGCAAGATGGTCGTTGTCACTGACGCCGTTGAAAAATGGGATAATTATCTTGCTGGCAACAAGGAATTCTTCAAGTCCATCAAGGCATTCCCCTATGACAGGGTCGTGGCCGAGGACCTCTATCTCCAGGCGCTGCTCGCGCATCGCGGAACATGGGGCAATTACGAATGGCAGCACGCAACCCCCAGGAACGATCCCCTGAACTACAAGGACAATCCGGGAGCGATGCTCAGTTATTCCTTCAACAGGCTCTACACGGTCTCCTCCAGAAAGGCGTTCGAAGCGTTCAGGACTCCGTCCGGACTTGCGGTCATACGCCATTACGGTCTAAATGAGAATGACATGAACGACGGCAAGGATCCCATCCTCGGATATTTCGTCGCAGATGTTGAACGCACAGGCCCATACTGCATGCTCGGTGAGGCACGCGCATTTGCGAACGGAGATCCGCGTTTCATCGGATATCTTGCAGGCAACTGCTTCAACAGGGGATTCCCTGAATATGTGCGCGCCTTCAACGCCGCATTCCTCTCACTTCCTGCGCTTCCAAGTAAAATTATCGAAAATGCTTCTGCTGATCCTGAAGTCGTTGCAAGGGCCATCCCAACCCCGAAAAATGGAACTTACGTAGGAATAGTAAACACCGGGCTCAAGGACAAGAAGGATATTTCCATAAGTCTTCCTGCTTGTGCGAAAGCGATTGACAATGTATCAGGCCAGACGCTCCCTCTTAAGGACGGAAAAATAACCCTGTCGCTCTATCCTGGCGAACTGAGAAGCCTGAGTTTGCAGGAATGATAATTTAACGTCCCCCAACTTAGCTGGGGAGTCGCAGCTCCAGGCCATAGTGTCGGGATTTGACTTTTGCGGAAATAGCAAACTGGATGCGATTTTCAGGAAGGAAAGAAGATTCCAAATTAAGAAAAGAACAGCTCTTGCGAGCTTAACTACGAACGAATGCAATTATTGAATATGTTTGTAGTCAACGTCGCAAGACGTGTTCTTGATTGTCAACAGTTAAAGCCCGTAATTGCTGTTCCCGTATCTTTGTGATGTCAGGTTAAGGAGGATGAATGAAGACAACGGTAATATTTCTTGCAGTCGCAGCGCTCTCATCGTCCTGCGTCAACAGTCCCGCGCAGACCTCATCGCCTATGAAGCTCGCTGAGGGGAGTGAAACCCCGTGCATCATTCTCTCGAACGATTTCCTTGCGGTTAAATTCATTCCGGAGATCGGCGGCAAGATTATCTCTATTAAGGACGCCGCAGGCACGGAATTCCTGGACCGAGGCAAGAAGCCCTACAGTTCACGCACTCCGAAAATGACGTACAGCGACACCGAGTTCGACGGCATCGACGAGGTCTTTCCGACAATGACAGAATGCAAGATGCCCGCAGGAGAATTCAAGGATGTCAAACTCCATCCACATGGCGATCTCTACAGGAAGAAATGGACTTATTCGCTGGATAACGGGATTCTGTCAATGGAGACAAGCGGCTTCGAGCTGCCATACGTTTTCAAACGCACGGCAAAGCTCGAGAAGTCAGCGCTCGTGCTTGATTATACCGTGACAAATAATTCCTCCCAGCCCCTGCCCTACATCTACACATTCCATCCGATTCTCGCGGCAAAGACCGGTTCAAGGCTCGAAATGCCTGCCGACATGAAAGTCAAAGTCTCTTATTCGATGAAGGGATGGCTCGGTAAAGGCGGAGAGATCAGGAAGCTTGGTGAAATCAAAAACGAGGACGGCACGCCGTTCCTGGAAAAGATGTTCACAAGCTCTAGCGGAAGATATTGGAAATTCTTCACTGAGAAACTCTCCAAAGGCGAAGCGATCCTCGCACATAATGGCTCATCAAAACTTGTCATGACATGGCCCGCCGACATGTTCCCCTATCTCGCCGTATGGTGCAGCGAGGGGAATGTTGGCGGACAAAACCATATCGCGCCGGAACCTTCGACGTCCATCGAGGAATCACTGGAAAAGGCCTATGCCGCAGGAGAAGCACGGAGCATCCCCGCAAAAGGAACAGATAAATGGCAGATAAGGATCTCGATTATGAAGTAAGGCAGACATTCCTGTCTGCCTCTTTTGGCAAATACAGGCATCTTGCCTGTGTAAAAAATGAACGTCGAACATTCAACATTGAACTTCCAACATCGAATTAGTAAACGGAGCGCCGGCATCTTGCCGGCAAATAATTAACGAGGTATAAAATGATCAAGACATTCACCGGTATTTTCGCCCTGTACTTTGCGACTCTCGCAGTTTCCGCGCAGGACATCAAATGGGAATATTCCTGGAGCGGTGATGCAAAGCCAAAAGCATCCGTCTCACCTTTCCTGTTCGGTAAAACCTGGGCATACACCGTCGAACTCGATGATGGAGGAATCCTCGCAAAGAACATCGCCCAGCCTCTTTTCGCGGAGTATAAGTTTACCGACGCGCCTCCGGGAGTCAAGAGCGGAAAGGAAATGCATTTCGTCGGCAATGTCGCCGTAATGGTCTGCAACATGGCAGGCGGAAACAACACCATCCTTTCCTGGGAGGACGTGAAGGAGCTCATTTCAAAAGGATGGGACATCACGAACCACAGCTTCTGGCACACCGGAATCCATTGGGACAAGACCAAGCTGCTTTCCCCCGACCAGTTCAAGCGCGAACTTTTCTGGAGCCAGGCTGTCTTCTCACACTACGTCTATGCCGACAAGAAGGCCCCGCTCACTTTCGTCTATCCGTCCGGCGACTACAATTATAAGCCGTTCCTGAAGGAGTTCAACCTTCTCGCAGGCTCACGCTGCAGCGGCAGCAGCGCCGCCTCCGTTTTTGACCCAAAATTCGATCCGCTCGAACTCTGCAGGAGCAATCTCGACGGACTTGGTGGGGACAAGAACATGGATCCGCTCGGACAGTTCCCCAAGGATATCAAGGAAGGAACCCTGCACATAGACTTCTCCCACGGGATCGACAAGAAGGATACCGTAAACTACAAGGCGTGGCAGGAAAGACTGAAGACGATTTCAGACAAGTACGGCGCAAATGGAGCCGACAACGTATGGTGCGCCCCGACATCCGCCCTTGTCAGCTATGCCCTCTCTGCGAAATCCGCAAAAGTCGAAGCCGCCGCCGGAAAAGTCACGCTAAGCCTCCCTGCCAACGCAATCGAATCGCGTCTCACGATACTGCTCGAAGGAATTCCGGAGAGTGTAAAACTTGAAGCTCCCAAGGACGGTCTCATATACCGCCAAGGTGACAAGGCATGGATCACGACTCCTGTACTTGGAAAGCCAAATGCAATTCCGAAACCCAGGGTGAAAATCGGATACGAAGGAAATTACGCACCAGAGATAAAACTCGAGAAACCTATGAAGGTTGCAGCGGTCAGGCTCCAGCAGTCCGGCGGATTCGCAAAAGGCTATGTCCCAAAGATAAGCTTCCTCCTCAAGGACGGCGGGAAAAAGGAATTCGAAGTTGAACGTATCCACAAATGGACAGGATTTGGTCCGAGATGGGGAGGCTGGTGCCTCTATCCGCTCATTCCGGACGAGGAAGCTGTCCTTGCAAGCGGCGTAGAAATTGCCGCTGATCCCGCATTCAAGAAAGTCGAAGTCTGGGTGATTGACGAGTGACCGGAAGAAGACAGATGACAGGGGACAGCCATGCAAGTTAATTATCTTCCGAAGCAATAATTCGCGAGCTCACAAGGGCTGTTCTTATGTCGCCTCCCTGCGGGGACTCGGATTACATTTTTCCCCACACATGTCCCATGGCTAACGCCCATGGGCTACAATATATCGCCATCCTTCGGAGGCTTCCCATGGAATCAGATTCTGTCTTCAGCCCTCGCAGAGGGCGGCATGTTGTAGCCCAGGGCGAAAGCCCTGGGAAAACAATAAGGTAAAAAGAAAAAAGTCCCCGCAGGGCGGCGACATTGAAGAGCGTGACTGAAATGCAAGCTGATTACCCACCGAATCAATAGTTTCCTAAGTTATGCGCAATTTCCGGCATCATGATTTACTACTTTGAATTGGTTTTCCCAGATTCCAAGCGTCTTATGTGTATTGTATTGCACTGAAAAAAGTGCTATTTTATAAAAAATCGCAATTGCGTATAATAACAGTTCTGGAACAAATATATGAAGTCGGAATTTACTAACTATTTTGTAGGCATATTAACTGGGATAGTTATTGCTTCTATTGGATGGCATATTTACCGTGCCTATGAGACATCCCGTCTAATTGCGCAACGTGATTCTACTCCAGTAATAGTTTTAATGAATTTGCAGGACACATGTCAAAAGGTTATTAAGGAAATTGAGAAAAACACACCGGAAAGTAATAAAAATGCAAAAAGGATTTCCTTGCTTACTGTAAAAAGCTTTATTCAAGAATACGAAAACTTTAAGATAAAACATCCAAATCCGGCAAAAAACATGCAGGAATTTTATTTAGAAGCAAAAGAATTTCTAAAGAAACATGAAGATATGAGCAAACCAGAACTATCAGCTACTCCAAACGGCGAAACGCCGTAGGAGATCACGGGACGTTCTATCCGAATTTACTTACCTGCGGCGGGGCGTGCCGACAGATATCCCCAGACGAAGACGTTTGGCGCCCAGGTGTCAACTACGAATTCGTTCATGGACACGAAGAGGAATATGTCGAAGTAGGCTTCTGTCAATGGCCAGTCATAGGGATTCGGCCAGCAGATGTTCGGCTTGCTCAAGTGCTGGGCGATAGGCCAGTCGAAGAAACCGCCCTTCCAGTTCCAGTAGTCGACATTCCCGAACACCGTGAATCCCACTGGCACCTGCTGTCCGCTCGAACGCGAATCAAGATGGAGCGGATTCTTTACGGGATTCGCACCAAGTCCTGTCGTATAGACGATGTTGTTCGGATTGCAGCCCGACTGGAACTGGCAGGACTGCACGGCACCCTTCAGGTATTCTTCCTTTCCTGTCAGGAAATGGGCGCGCGCAAGTTCAGTTCCTCCAGAAGTGCTGAAAAAGCCCATGAACATCGGCCTGCCTTTGTCCATAGATGTCAGGTTGAAAGCGTTTCCTGAAGCATATGCCAGCGATCTGTCAGCCTGCTTGATGACGGCAGCCAAGGCGTTCTTCTTGATTTCAGGATCGACTTTTGCGTCATCCATCCTTGCATAGAGGAACGCTGCGTCGCACTGAACATGCTTCCCCCACCAGAAGACGTCGGTCTTCGGATCTTTCAGGCAGGTGGACTGCAGGAAGACATCATGGTACTTCTTGTCGCCTGTAATATCATAGAGAATCAGCGCCGAAAGATTTCTTGCGTCAGTTGCAACCCAAAGCTCCTTCAGCTTGGACAAAGTACCGTCGGCAGTCCTTTTAGCATAATCGGCTTCAGCCCAGTTGAACGCCTTGATGGCGCTGTCCTCATAGACTTTCGCGAATTCCGGTTTTATAGGCTTCAGGACTTTCGCCGCACGTGCTGCAACAGAAGCGTAGAACCAGGAATCACGGATGTTAGGCGCGGTCACATATGCATGCTGGGAAGTAAGCCAGCTGAGCTCTCCCGGAGCTGGATCTCCTTTTGTCTCGATTCCATACGGTATCCCACCGTCAGGAAGCTGCAGTCTCTTGAAACAGTCAATCTCGAAGAGGGCTTCCGTGATGATGTCCGGAACTCCTGTCATCGGCGGAATATTAAGTTTCAGGGAATTGAAATATTTCGGATAGAGTTCAACCATCTCGAGCTGTGCCATGGTTGTCTTCATGTGCGTGACGCGGCGCGGATTCCAGTCTCCGGCGTCATGATAGCCGCCCCAGGCGTCCTTGACAGCCTCGCCGGTATCGCCCTTGGCAATACCTTCGAAATCCTCGTTTCCATTCATCAGGACATCATATGTCGTCCGTGTAACTACTGCGCCATCCGCGGGATTGAAATCGCGAGGTTTCTTAAAATCTGAATACGGCGGACCAAGTTCGATACCGCTACGGTTGTTGTAGAGGCCTTTCATCTGGATCAGGAAAGCCTTCTCCCAGACATTCTCCGCTATCTCGAAAGGATAGCTGCAGCCGACACCTTCCACAAAAATCCTGTACTTGCCCGGCGTATTGAAACTGCTGAAATCCATCCTCCAGACTTCCGTACCGCTGAAATTCTTCTGGCCTTTGTTGTAGAGGTCCTCCTTGCCAGCGACCTCCAGAATGCGTTCGAGATTTCCGGAAAGAACCGCTTTGCTGTCGGAAACCTGCAGGATCGAGAATTTCAAACCTTCTGGGAATTTGCATGGGCCTCCTGTGCCCAGCCAGGCTGAGAGGAACGCACGTTTCACCGGATCGTCAGGACGATATCCGATCTGGTTGACGTGGACTGATTCGCTCCGGAGATTCTGCAGGTCGGCCTTGAATGACTGGTCTGGATTTTTGACATTCAGGGCATTTATTGAAACCGAATATGTCTTTCCGGAAATGAAAGGTTTCGGGGATTTGAGATAGACCGTATGCCTCATCGGGAAATTTGTTTCTCCTGACAACTTCCAGTCAACAGGCATGCTCTTGCGATAAACCGCCAGCGGCTTGAGACCAGTCTTATACGACTCATCATCTGTGGAAGAGATTGTATAGTTTGCCGGACTGTCGGCATGGAACTCCAGCAGCGGATCGCCTTCGATGGACTCGAAGGTAGAGAACCATTCAAGATTCTTCCCCTGGAGCCATCCGGCCTCCTTGCCTCCACGGACAAGCTTTGCACGCCTTATGGTTCCATCGCTCCACTTCTCCTCCTTCTTGACGTCTCCAGACTGCGGCTCATACTTTGAAAGCTTGACATTGCCAATCCTCTGCGCTTCGATCACAAGGGAAAGCATGTCCGGCGCAGCAAGAGAGACATGCACGACTTCCGGCGAACGTTCAGACCGGACGCTGTATTTTTTTATCATCTCCTCTTTTATCTTGCCTGCGCGCTCCTTCTCCTCCGCATCGCGTTTCACCTTGAGCGCTGCAGCTTCGGCCTCCTGCTTTGCAAAAGCCTCGCGTTCAGCAAGCAGTTTCGCATCAGGAACGACAAGGACAACGGCATCCACTTCTACGTCAATGACCCCCTTCCCCCAGTCACCGAGGAGCTGGTACTGGGTGATACGTGCGAGATCAAGGACTCCCGGATTTTCCGGATTCTTCTTGTTCTCCAGAATATTCGGTTTCGAAAGTGGGACAGCACCCTTGGGAGTGACTACGACAAATTCATCACCCGGCTTCGGAAGCGCGAACTCCCAGAGCCCGCTGCGGCCATCGGCATCGAGAAGGATCATCCTGATGGACTTCGCACTGTTCTCAGGTCTGGCCCTTAATTTTAGCGCAGGGGATTCTTTGGCATGGGAGGAGAGATCCAATATCGCATTGACACCAGCTCCGCCGTCGCACTTCAATCCTTTCAGTACAGCTTTTCCATTTTCAACCTTCACCAGATCCTTCCAGGAAAGATAGGAAAAAAGGAAAGGCGCATCGAACTCGCTTATCACGAATGGCGCATCAGCCTTCGGCGTCTGCTGGGCCTGGACCGCGAACTGAATCATCATGACAGCCGCAAAAGCAAATACTCCGCAGCTACGGCAGAGGAATCGAATCATCTTACATACTCCTTGTTTTAAATATAGTTGGAGTTCACAGCGTGTGTATTTTGCTCGTAGTAGGCGAATTTATTCGCCGTTTCCCCATTTCAAGAACGCGCAATAAATTGCGCTACTACCAACAATATTCAAGACACGCTAAAGCTGTGAACTCCAACGAATGCCGGACAATCAATCATAGATAATCTCGCGCGGAAATATTTCTGCACGACAGCATCTAATGCAGGATCGGGGAACTTGCTCCGGCATAGACGCCATTCGAACCAAGATACGAGGCAAACCAGCACCTGTCCTTGAGCCCCTGCGCATCCAGCGATTCAACATGGTTGTCCCACATCACGGCATTGCATGAACCCAAATGCCTTCTCGCCGGAAAGGTCCATGGGTTGCTTACTGTTGTCGACTACGGATTGCACACCTGCCGTTTTTCGTGTGGCTGTGTTCCCTGGGCCCAGGTATCAAGCAGTGACACGTATTTGACAGGCTTTCCAATCTGGTTGAGGTTCCTCAGGAATGAGAGCTGCCAAGTACTCCCCCACTGAAGGGTAAGACTCGTATAAGGTTTGTCAGCGCCGGGGAAAGTGGGCCAGCCGATCGGAGGATACATCATGTTCTCGCTGACCGCATAACCGGCTCCGTAGGTGCCATATACATCCTTGTAGCTGAATGGTACTTCGGAAGGGCAGACCGCGACATCGGGATTCTGATTCAGGTAGTTATTTTCGACAAGGCGATATGACCAGCCCCAGAAGTTCTCACAGCTCTCATAGACGAAACTGTCATTGTCAAATGCATAAGTGGTCTGGGTAAGCGAGGACTGCCTGAGGTTGCTCTTGCAGACAACGGCCTTGGCCGTCTCCTTCGCTTTTTTGAGGGCGGGAAGAAGGAGGGACGCGAGGATTGCGATGATCGCAATGACCACAAGCAATTCAATCAAAGTAAACTTTGTTTGAATTGGCCTACGTCCCCGAACGGGTAACTTCCCACTTCGCCAAGAGAGCTTCGAGGGACACGTCGGCTGGCAGGCCACGAGCAGTTGGGCAAGTGTGAACGCATTTCCAATTGCCAATTGCCGATTTCCAATTTTATTTATACAATTTCTATTTTTAATTCTAAATCCTAAATCGACAATCGGAAATCGGCAATTGGCAATGTATATGGTTGACCTGTTCAAATATTCCTCCTTGGATTGAAAAATGATTCAGAGCGGATTGGGGCCGATATATATTCCTGCTGAACCGATATATGCCGAGGCCCACCTTCTATCCTTCAAATCCTCGCCTTTCATCGAATCAACATGGAAGTCCCAGAAGACTGCATTGCAGGATTTCATGTGGCGCAAAGCGGGATAAGCCCATTGGTTGGTACCTGTAGCCTGGGGATCGCACATCTGAGAGGTAGTACCCTTCGACCATGTATCCAGAAGGAAGACATATTTTTCCGGCATTCTGATCTTATTGAGGTTCCTCAAGGCTCCAGTGGTTCCGCTGGGGAATGATATGGAAAAACTCGGGAATGGCTTGTCGGAAGCTGGCATGCCGCCAGCCATGTTTTCATGCACACGATAACCTGCACCATAGGTAGTGAACACATTGTTGTAAACGAACGGTATCTCCGAAGGGCATTGAGCCACGGCTGGCTTTGCTGGCAGGTAATTGCCATCGATGACCAACCCCGACCAGCCGTTCCAGTTATCATAGCATTCATAGAACCAGCTGTTGTTGTCATATGCATAGGATGAACCGGCAAGTCCGCACTGCCTGAGATTGCTCCTGCAGAGGGTGGCATTGGCTGTGTCCTTGGCATTCTTAAGTGCAGGGAGGAGCATCGCCGCAAGGATTGCGATGATCGCAATCACCACGAGCAACTCGATCAAGGTAAATCGAGTTGCTCTCGCCGTCGCTCCCCGCAGTCGCGGGGTAGCTATGGCGGGCACAGCGACCAACAGCTCAATGAGCGTAAACGCTCTTGAGCTTGCCTTCGCTCTTCGAGCTACTGCTGGCACGGCAAGCAGCTCGAGCAGTGTGGTTTTTTTTCCCATTCTATAAAACTCCTAATCTATTTTATCAGATTCGCTCCAGAAATGCAATTCACATCATCTGGTTTCCCGGATGAGAAGTTCATGTTATAGGGCATCGTCACCGGACCACTTGGCTTTTCCCCTTTGATTATCTGGTTCAAGAGGTCAATCGCCTTCTCAGGAACCTCCTTCTGGTGGATGGAGAAGTCAACCGCCGGGAAATTGAAATAGCTGTTGGCTGAATACACATACGCGATCGTAAAGTCCCTGTTCCTGCGCAGCTTGTCCAGCAGCAGCACATAGCGGTTGAAATCCTCGCCGACGAACAGGCAATCGACTTTGGAATTTCCAGCAAAGATACTTTCCATGGCCTTGGCTGGATCATCTTCGCCAGGAGCATCCAGTATTATTGGCCTTTGAAGACCAAATTCATGATATTCGGCAAGCACCGTTTCAAGCCTGATCTTGTTCCAGTAGAATCCCGTGTTTCCGATGGCAATGACAGGAAGTTTCCTGCCAGAATCAGAAAAACACTTCAACACCGACCTGATCATGCCCTCCTCATCGAACGTTATTGAGTTCGGCTGGTTCCTGATCCAGGTGTTTACGATTACATGAGGCACTCCAAACTTCTGAAGAGCATTTAGTATGAACTCGTCGATATCATCGAAAAGGATTATGCCGTCGGTGGAATCCTCCGATATGCAGCGCGGAAGAATATTGTCCTTTACGATCTCGAAGCTGACCGTCTGTCCGTAGGTTTCTGCGTGGTGGACCAGAAAGTTGACGGCATTGAACGGAATCTTGTAGAAGTCCTTGAAGAGCACGGTAACCGAGCCATGACGGCCACTGACAAGATTGACAGAGGTCCTGTTCGGACGATAGTTGTATTTCCTGGCGATGCCGGTGACTCTCCCGAATGTCTTGCGGCTGAAGCGTGAGCTTGAGCTGCCTCCGCCGAGGATGCTTGAAACGACCTGCTTGGAAGTACCGCTCAGTTCGGCGATCCTGGCGATGGTCATCCTGCCCTCTTTGCCAGCACTTCGCCTTTTTTTCATGTCTTCAACCGTCGCTATCATCGGCTTCTCCTGCTTGATTGACCGTTCAATCATATTGTAATTATATACCGGAAGAGCAAGGTGTCAACATAGAAAACCTGAAAAAAATGAAAAAACTGCCTTAATTCAAATTCGAGGCAAAGAAATCATTTGCCCAGCCGGGATAATGCTGCAAGCCATGCGCCGGAATGAGTGATCCAGTCCTCGTCCGTAAAAGTGTGCGGCCCGTCCGACTCGATACTCGGTTCAATATCAAACTTGAACTGCTCTCCAGTGCTGAATCCATTGCAGATAGATCCCCTGATGTTCATGTAGCTTCCGGCGAAATGCGCCCCTATCCCATGGATCATGCTCACCGGCTGCGCAAGACCTTCCGGCACATCGGCGCTGAACATGTGCGCCGCCTTGCCCCCTTCAGCGGTCAGACCGGCGTTAAGCCCGGCAATCCATTGGATGTTTCCCCACGCAATATCCCTAAATGAAGCGTCCTTGAATATCCTTTCGAACTCCATTGCAAGCACTGCTGAAAGAAGATAGACGCAGTTCATCCCGTGCCAGAGCCCGCTGAACCAGAGCAAGCCTATTCCCTTGAAATGCCCGAGCGGTAGAATCAGGAAAGGATTAGCCCTGCACGCGGGCAGGAAATATCCATAGGCAAAATCTTCTATGGTCTGCCGCCATGCCTCGGCATCTGGATGTTCCGGCCAGGTTTCGGACATTCTTATAAGAGGTATAAGATAATAAGGATAGTGCCCGCCGGCATCCATACCGAGTTCGTTCTTATCGACATTGTGCACCCAGGCCTTTTCACTAAGGCCTGAACTGTCGAATGTCCGGAAATGTCCGTAAAAATCATCCTCGGACTTCTCCCGCGGAATCTGCCGTGACATCACTTTCCTGGCAAGCGATACGGCATCTTCCTTGTATTCATTGCGTCCGCACCTGACAAGCTCATAAGCGGCAAGACAACTCATAAGCAGGTCTCTAGTCATGAACTCTTCAGGAATTTTGAAATCCCTGGGGGCGCCGTGGTTTACATGGGAGAAACCTGTGCGTAAAGGTCTGGCAGTCCTCAGCCAGTCAAATGCTTTCACTGCTCGCTTGAGATATTCTTCCTTCTTGGTAGAATGGTTCTTTGAAAGCAACCTGGAAGCTTTTGCCCAGACCATGGAAGCCTTTGATACGTCTGCAGGAAGAACGAACTCCTCGTATTTGGGTTTCTGATGCGAGAGCGCCCCTTCCCCCAATCCAAGCTTTGCGGCATGGTCCTGAAGAAGAGAGAGATAATCAAGTCCATTTACAATCTGCGCTTCAAGTCGCTTCAGTTCATCGGCGGAGATGCGGCCCCTTGAATATTCCAGCAGTTCGCAGAAGCCATCAACAAGCGCCGCATGGCTGTTGGCCTCCTGCCAGGCCGCTCCACAGTCCTGCCAGCCGACACGGTTCATCGCAAGATGGAAACGTCTTTCATTCTGCTCCAGCGCTACCATCTTCCAGGTTCTGTCCCAGAGAATATTTCTTCTGACTGGAAATTCTTCGCTCCGGAACTTTTCAGAACCGCCGTCCAGTATGACAATGATGAACTGCCCCTCTTCCCTCAAGGATGAAAAATCTGCGATCCACCAATGGGTCCCCCATTTCACGCCCCAATGAACGACAGGGCCACCGGTAACTTCTTTTCCGCTTTCAAGTATCTTGAATCCTGCCGATTCCGAGAGCAATGACGCATCTTGCCCGCGCACGAGCGCCCGCATCGGCCAGTCCGGCTCATACCCTATCTGGGAATAAAGCAGACCTTTCACAGGTTTCATTTTCCACCTCTGCTCCTGATGAACTTCTCAATTTCCCTGCGAAATGGAATTGATGGCTGGGCCCCCATCCTGGTTACACTGATCGCCGAAGCGGCGGAGGCGAACCTGACAGCTTCGTCAAGCTCCATCCCTTCGACCAATCCAACAGCAAGCGCACCGCAGAAAGTGTCTCCGGCGGCAGTCGTATCAACAGGCTTCACCTTGAATGCCGGAACCTGTCTTATCCCGTCTTCAGAAGCAATGACAGCTCCCTTCGAGCCAAGCGTAATAATTACGAAGGAAGGTCCTTTCTTCAGCAGTGACTCGGCAGCCTTTCCTTCCTTCCCATCCGCCACATTCTTAATTCCGAGAAGAGCCGCGGCTTCGACTTCATTGACAACAAGCCCCGACATTTTTCCCGTAACCTTGATCGATGCGTCCCGGATTGGCGCGTAGTTGTAAAGCACCGGGACACCGTGGCGTGAAGCGATGTCAAGTACCTTCAAATTGCTTTCAAGCGGTATTTCCATCTGAAGAAGTATCATTGCGCTTCCGGATATTATCTTCTCGCATTCCTTTACAATTTTCGGGGTGAGTTTGTAGTTAGCACCTGGTGATACAGTAAGATAGTTTTCACCGGAACCGTCGAACATGACAAGCGCCGAACCAGTATTCATATCCTTGAACTTCTGTATTTTTGAAACATCGATTCCATCTTTTTTCAGGCTCTTCATCAGTATTGGCGCATAAAGATCTTCACCGAGACACGTGACAAAAGTCACTCCACCCCCTGCCCTCGCCGCCGCAACCGCCTGGTTCGCGCCCTTTCCTCCGAAGGTCTGCTGGAAGATGCAGTCGGTGACTGTTTCCCCGACCTGCGGAAGCTGCGGAGCCTTCATGATGAAGTCCACGTTGGAACTTCCGATGACTGTGATTCTATTCTTCAAATGGAACTCCTTTCAAGTATGGATGAAGGACACGGCAACAGAGTGCCGTGGCTACAGTAAATTCTTGTTGTAGCCGCGTCACTCTGCTGACGCGTCTTGTATTTTTCTTCAATACGAATCCGTTCCATCAGCTTTCCCTCCGTCGCAGATCGCCGCGACTGAACTGAAATTCACTCCTAGCCTGTGACAGCCCATATCGATGAATGATTTTGCCCTTGCGTAGTCCCGTATGCCGCCGGAAGGCTTCACCTTTATCTTTCCATCTGCGGTCTCAAGCATCGCCCTGACCGCCTCGTCCGTCGCGCCCCCTGTCCCGAAACCTGTCGAGGTCTTTACGAAATCGGCTTCAGCGGCAATTGCGGCCTTCGTGCAAAGGCGGATCTCGTCAATGGAAAGATAACATGTCTCAAAAATGACCTTGAGAACAATCCCTGCCTTTTTCGTCACCGATGAAACCACCCTTATATCCTCCTCGTAGAGCTTCCATTCTGCGGATTTCGCAAGTGCGAAGTTCGCAACCATGTCGATCTCCACAACTCCTTTCTTCACGTAGAGTTCTGCTTCGGCCTGCTTGGCATCGCTCGAATCGTTACCGTGCGGGAAGTTAAGGACGCAGCAGACAAACGTGTCGGTCCCCTTGCACATCGATTTCGCGAGTTCGATGTCGCATGGGCGGACGCACGCCGTCATGGTCTTGTATTTCAGGCATTCATTAATTGCAGCTATTGTTTCCTTGCGTGTTGTCTCCGGTTTGAGAATTGCCGCATCGAGATATCTGTTTATTTTCATCATGCCCATCCATTTAAATTGTTGTTCTCTTATAAATTAATATGCATATCGCCTGTTTCCACGCCTGTCTCTCTTCATTCCTTTGACTTTTCATGAACACATTATAATGTATTTATAAGTAAACTTCTCACTAAATACAGTCATACTTTATGCAAAAGCGGTCATTTCTGCCAGTTATAGCCGAAGAGCACTTCCAGAAGCTGCCAGACAGATTCCCTGTCATTTTCCTTGGAGCGAAGCTTGCAGAATCCTCCAACTATCTTCACTCGCACAATTTCCTCGAGATAGGGCTCTGCCTTGAAGGCTCCGGGATATTCATGTTCCGAGACAGGATCGTGCCATTCTCCAAAGGCGATGCGACGGCATTCCCTCCCGGCATGCCGCATTTCGCCAACAGCGGGCCCGGAGTCGCAAGCAGATGGGTTTTCATCTTCTTCGATCCTGTCATGCTCCTCTCATGCGTCTGCGACAGGCCTGAGATACTTTCCAGCGCAGCCATGAATGATGACAAGTTCCCGTGCGTCTTCAACAACAGGAAATTTCCGGAGATATCCTGCCTTATCAAGAACATAGTCAGCCTCCATGATGCCAAGAAGGAATGGTTTGAAACGGAAATCAGGGCGGTGCTCCTGCAGCTATTCATTGAAATCAGCAGGGCATCCGGTTCTGGCAGGAAAAACATCGACACGGATGGAAGGCAGGACTTCTCAGCAATTGAAAGGATCTCCCCGGCCCTGAACCATATCGCGGGCAGCTACAAGAACCAGCTTAAGATCCGCAGCCTTGCGAAACTGTGCGGTGTCAGCGTTGAAACGCTGAGGAGGCTTTTCAGGAAGGCCGTCGGCAAATCTCCTGAGAGCTATGTCCAGCACATGCGGATACAGGTCGCCGCATCTCTTCTCGAAAACACAAATGATCCGATCGGCGAGATCTCATTCCGCACAGGCTATCAGAGCGTCTCCTGCTTCAACCGCCAGTTCCGGAAGCTGATGGATTCCAGTCCGCGCGAATGGCGCAGGAAAAACAGCTGACCTGTTTCCGCAATCGGTTTCGGAACTATTTCGAAAATGTCACGACAAACCAGAAACATTCGCCGGAAGGCATGCCCCAGCTCAATTTTGAGCTCAATATTCACGCGTAACCCTCACAATATTTTATCAAATATTTCTTCAAGTCCGGCTTGACTCGATGTCAAAAAGGCCTATTATATACCGTGAGCGGTTACAATTTGAGTTCGACACGCAGCTGAAATGCATGTTTCATGGGTTGAACGGGCGGTTGATATAATCCCCCCAATATTATTCACCGCCCTTCAACCCTCCATATAATATATATAGAAGAAGAGGGACAAATGACAAACAGGATTTCGATAGATGATATTGCGAAGATCGCAGGCGTTTCAAGGGGCACCGTCTCAAGGGCCTTCAATGAACGCAGCGATATCAGCAAAAAGACCCGGGCCAAGATCCTGGAAATCTCCCGCAAGCACAACTACTTCCCGAACAACAGCGCGAGAGGTCTTGCCAAGGGAAAGACCGAGTGCATAGGCATCGTGGTTCCGGACCTGAGGAACCCGTTCATGCCTGAAATGATAACGGCCATCGAAAAGGCCGCCAAGAAACACGGCTTCTCGGCCCTGCTCTCGATAAGCGACGGAAATGACGAGACGCAGTCGAAGATCCTTACACGAATGGCGTTCGGGCAGGTCGACGGAATCATAACCACCCCCTGCGAAACAGCTGAAAGCATACGCATGCTCAACTCCGTAAACACGAAAATCCCTGTTGTCTGCCTGAAGAATTTCGATGGGCTGAGATGCTCATCGGTAAGCTACAATGACAGGATCGGCGTACAGCAGCTGCTTGAACATCTTGTGGGACTCGGGCACATGAGGATCGCGTTCGTGTCCCCGCCGGAATCCCAATGGACGGTCTCGGCCAGATATGCGGCATACGACGAAATACTTGATTCGCTGAAGATAAAGTACAGGAAGAACTACGAGCTCCCCCCTGACAGCAATCCCACTGATATCTGGAAAAACGTCGGAAAACTGATTTTTGACTCCAGCAACAGGAACATCCCGACCGCGATACTCGCCTTCGACGACATCATCGCCGTACATGTGATGAAGGCCGCCGAAGCATATGGTAAAAAAGTTCCCCACGATGTGTCTGTTGCAGGATTCGACAACATATCCTTCTCGGCGATATCAAGCGTCCCCCTCACAACGGTATGCGTCAACAGGGAAAGGCTCGGTGAGACTGCAATGGAGCTTCTCCTGAGGAGGCTCAAGGATGAGATCAAGTCCGAGGAGCTTCATCACATAGTCCTCATCCCTGAACTGGTAGTCAGAAGTTCGACGGCCGCACCGCATGTCCTAAGGAAATGAGCGGTATTTCCCAATGAAAACAATCATCTGAAATAATATTATAAGGAGTCCTCATATGAAAAAAGCTTCGGCAGTCCTGGCGGCCATTATCATCTCAGCGGTAATAGGCGTAAACGTAAATGCCCAGCAGGGGCAGGTGAAAAGGAGCTACAACGACTTCGCATCCTTCCCGTGCAAGCTCAACGAATGGAACAAGGCATCCGGTTCGTTCAAGAACGGCAGCGACGCGCCTGACGGGGCATCAGTGAAAAGTTCAATGGAGATGAACGTCCATTTTTCCGGCAAGGGATTCGAGCACTTCTCGATCACCCCTCTGAGCGGGAACGTGCCCGGCAATTTCAAATCCCTGTCGATGTGGGTGAAGCCTGATGGAAAATATACATGGTTCCTGGTATTCAAGGACAGCGGAACTTATGAAAAGGGCAAGGAGCCGAAAAGGGAGTTCCACTTCAAGGCGGAAGCCGGCAAATGGACGAAGGTCAATTTCACAATACCTGCTGACTGGCCGCAGCCCGTCGCGTTGACCGGATTCACGACGCACAACTGGGGGAACGACAGCACTGTTGGAGATTCTACCCTGAAAGTCACCGGACTTGAAATAGAGGCGGACACTTCGACCGCAAAGGATCCCAAGGCCCTGTTCACGCTTTCATGCTCGACCGGTGTCGAGGCGAATGTCTTCAATGAAGGCGATCCGATGAAGTTCAATCTTGATTTCGACAGTTGGCGCGGCAAGGAGGTCAAAGGCTCCCTCTCATATGAGATCAACGACTCCATGGGCAACAATATTGCAAAAGAGACAAAACCTCTTTCCATAAATGGTTCCCTCCATCAGGAGATCGTGCCGCAGCCAAAGAAATTCGGCGTGTATGAGATCAAGATCGGCGTGAAGGCTGAAGGGATGCCGGACTTCCAGAAGAACGCACACTTCGCATACCTTCCCAAGGTTCAGACATATACAGAGGCGGAGAAAATGCTTTCTCCTTTCGCCCTTGTAATCCATGGCGGAATGACTGACGTCACATACAAGGCATATGCAAACATGGGATTCACCTGGGTGCGCGATTATGCATACACCTTCGGATGGATGAAGCGAGCCAAAGGCGACAATGGGAAATACGAGGGCTGGCCATGGTACCAGACAATGGACAAGAAGCTCAAGGATTCAGGGCTCATGCTCCTGCCCTGCCTGATGGGGGTCATTGGCGAAGGAGTCAAGGCCGGAAACCTGAAAATGACCAAGGAGGACAAGGCCGAGATCATCAGCATAATGAATGCATTTCCACACTACAAGTGCTGGGAACTCGACAATGAATATGACTACGGCAATGGAAAAGAGGAAGCCGCCAGAGGATGGTCGGCATACCAGGCATACCACAAGACCTTCGGCGACACCGTCAAGTTCATAGACGAAAATGTATTCGCGGTGGAGAACGGCACGGCAGGAATCTATCCTGAACGCACGAAGGACTTCATCAAGGCCGGCAACTTCAACAACATCGACGTGATCAACGCCCACTTCTACTGCGGCACCGACGCACCGGAACTGAACAAGATGAACTACAATGTCGGCGGCAACCTGGTCGCCCCGCGCTCCATATATGACACGCTCAGGGAATATGTGGCGATAGCTTCATGCGACGGAAAGAAGCGCCAGACCTGGATCACCGAATTCGGATGGGACACCCTCGCCGGACATATTGTGAACGAATACGAACAGGCAGCATATCTCCAGCGCGGATACATGCTCGGGATACAGGCCGGAATCGACAAGATGTTCTGGTACTGGAACATGGACACCAAGGGCAAACCGACTAATTTCTTCGACGGATGCGGCTTGCTTGATCCGAAAGTCGAACCCAAGCCTGCTGTCGGCGCAATTGCCGCAATGGTCCATTTCATGAAGCTTCCGAAACCTGCCGGCACCTGCGATCTCGGTGAAAATGCGATGGGATATGTATTCACTGATTCAGGAAAGATCGTTGCTGCGGTCTTCAAGACCGACGGATTGCTCCCGGACCGTGAAGTCGAGATAAAAGGCGGGAAGCTTTTTGACATGTTCGCCAATCCCCTGCCCTCAAACAAGGTCAAACTGGCGATAGGACCGACATGGATCACCGGCCTTGACGAATCCAGCATGATCTACAAGCAGACCGCTTATGATCTGAAATCCAACTATTATAACAGGATCACTGCAGGCGACACATTCACCATCGAACTCCGCACGAAGAACAACCGCAAGGAAGCTATTTCTGCGAAGTTCGCACTGCAGCTCCCGAAAGGATGGACGGCAGACAAGGCGACAGGCGAGATCGCCGTCAAGCCGGGCGAGACAACTGTTCTTCCAATAGTAATCACGGCCGATCCCAAGGATCAGTCGCTCTACCAGAAAGTTCCGTTGAAGATCTCCGAGGCCGGAGTGGAAAAGACATTGACGACCGAGTTCAACATTGTTGCAGCTGGAATGCTCAAGGCGACTCCGCTCGCGGGAGCTCCGGGCGACTGCAAGACCACCCTGACTATCGGCAACAATTCCTCGCTCCCGAAATCTTTCATCATCAAGACGGAAGTCCCGAAAGGATGGAAGGTAAGTCCGGCCGAGATGGAGATCAAGGACATGAGGGGCTCGCAGGTCGACAAGAAGGAGTTCACTGTCACTTGGAACACCGGCTGGAACAAGGACGAAAAGGCGAAATTCTATCTTTCGCTTCCTGACGGAAGGATAATTTCAGAGGCGAACATACTTCCTCCTGCAATGGCGCTTGTGGAGATCACGAAGCCAATCCAGTTCAACGGCGACCTGAAGAACTGGCCTGCCGAATCGAAGCTTCCCGATTGGCTGCTAGGTTCCACCGCTGCAAATCCAGCCACCGAAGTTTATGCCGGCTATTCCAAGGAAGGGATATATATGGCTATAAACGTGAAGGATTCCAAGGTGTCTGAAGAAGATCCACGATCGTTCTGGGCGCAGGACTGCATCGAAGTCTTCATCGACTCCGCCTACGACAGGAACGAACGCAAGGAATACAAGGAGACCGATCACCAGTTCTGGATTTCCCCGCAGACAAAGAGCAAGGGAATCTATGCAGGACGCTGGAAGCGCAACAACGAGATTTCAGCAACCATGTATGACCTGAAGGAAGTCAAAGGATTCAGCAGGAAGACTGAGACCGGATACATTCTGGAGTTCCTGATCCCGGCATCCCAGATTAAAGGCTACAAGGCCGACAAGGGCACGAAGATCGGGCTGAACTTCAACATAAGCGTGACACACGCCAAGAGGGACAAGTTCGAAGTCTTCTGGGCCAGCGAGAAAGCCGACAAAGCCACGGAAAAACCGTACATCTGGGGATCCGTGGAGCTGAAGTGATCCAAAAGGAGTCATCTCAGATGAAGTACAGATATGGAAATTTCAACGGCGATGGAACCGAATTCATTGTAACGGATCCGGAAACTCCAAGGGCTTTTGACAATTTCCTATGGAATGACGCCGCATTCTCAAATGTCCAACAGACCGGCGTCGGGTACATGGACTACCAGGTAGGAAAGAATGAAGCGGTACAGCTTCTGACAGGAATCGGAAGGATCTGCGACTTCGATGTCTTCGGACGCGATCATCTCATGAGCAGGCTGATCTATGTCCGGGACAACGACACCGGCGAATTCTGGAATGTCAACTGGGAACCTGTCCAACGGAAGCCCGACAAGTATGAATGCGTGCACGGCCTGGGGTATTCGATCATCAAGTCCTCCACCTGCGGCATCAGTTCTAATTTCAGGATATTCATCCCTCCTGGGAAAGATCCGGTTGAACTGTGGACTCTTGACACCGGGAACACGTCCGGAAGAAAACGCCGGCTCTCGATATTCGTCTACAACCAGATGCAGTTCAAGTTCAAATGGGGCTATGACAGCTATGGCGACATGATTTTCCGCTCTTCCTGGTTTTCGAAAAAGCAGAATGCCGTTGTTGCGAACAAGCATCCGCACCGCAGGCCCCATGACTACCTGACAGGTTTCCTGGCCGCCGATGTTCCGATTGTGGCCTGGGATGGAACCCGGGATGCTTTCGTAGGAATGTATCATACTCTCCGGAATCCTGATGCTGTTGTCAAGGGACGCTGCACGAACACTCCTGGCTCATCCGATGCGACCATCTGCGCCGCACAGTTCAACCTGGAAATTCCAGCTGGAGGATCGAAGAAGATAAACTTCATCCTGGGCGCGACCGACTGCGAAAACAACATCGTTCCGTTCCGGAAGAAATATTTCGGCAGATTTGAAAAGTTTTTCGGAGAGCTTAAGCAGGACAAAGCTGACATGTCCGCGCGCAACCAAGTCACAACCCCAGATCCTCAGTTCGACATAATGCTCAACAACTGGATCAAGCAGTCGACTCTCTATGGCGCAACATGGTGCCGCTGGGGATGGAACGGATACCGCGATATCGTACAGCACGGATTTGGAGTCGTCACCTTCAAGCCCGAACGCACGCGCGCCATCCTACTGGAAGCCCTCTCCTACCAGTACAAGAAGGGGCTTGCGCTCCGCGGATGGAATCCGGTGGATGAGAAACCTTATTCCGACAGTGCGCTATGGCTCGTGTTCACTCTTATCGCCTATCTGAAGGAGACGGGTGACTTCTCAATCCTCAATGAGAAAGTCAAATTCTATGATGATGGCGCTGCAAGCGTGAGAGGCCATATTGAGACAGCCTTGGACTTCCTTGAATCCAACAAGGGGAAACACGGGCTTGTACTGATAAAATTCGGCGACTGGAACGACTCACTCACAGCCGTAGGCAAGAAAGGCCGTGGTGAAAGCGTATGGCTCAGCGAGGCATATGCGGAAGCTGTTCGTGAAATGGCGGAACTTGCCGGATATGAAAATGACGGGAAACGGAAAAAAGATTACCTCGCACGTTATGAACGGATCAGGAAGGCCATCAATTCAAATGCATGGGACGGCAAATGGTATACGCGCTGTTTCGACGACAACGGAGTCCCTGTCGGCTCAAGCACCAATAAACAGGGGAAGATCTTCATCGAAGCCCAGACCTGGGCCCTGATCGCCGGCATCGCGGACGAGAAACGCATCAATGAAACGATCAAATCCTGCGACAAGCTTCTCCTGACCGATCTTGGTTATGCGCTACTGTACCCGACATTCTACAAGACCGAGGACCGTATCGGGCGCATAAGCTGCATGGAACCGGGGATATGCGAGAACGGCACGATCTATTCCCATACCAACGCATGGATGATCCTCGGGCTTTTGAAATCAGGACGCCCCGACAAGGCCTATGAGATATTCAAACGGATAACTCCCGGCTATCTTTCCGGAAAGGACAATGATCCGAAACAGTCATGTCCACCATACATTTTTGCAAACTGCTATTTCGGAAAGGATCACAGGAACCGCAGGTTCCAGATGGAATTTACATGGATCACGGGTTCGGTCGCCTGGTACAACAACGTCCTTCTCCAGCACATGCTTGGCGCCAGGGCGGAATTCGGAGGCCTTCGCATAGATCCCCGTATTCCATCTGGATGGAAGAAATGCTCGGTTGAAAGGACCTTCAGGAATGCCCTATATAAAATTACGATACATAATCCCGATGGCCTTGGAAAAGGCAATGTTTCCGTGAAGCTTGACGGAAAGCCCATCAATGGAAATCTCATTCCAATCATGAAGGCGGGAAGAACATGCACGATTGAAGTTGCAATCAGTTAATCTGACAATCTCCTGATTAATATTTTTCCGTCCGGCAAAATATATCCTGAACCTGTTGATAAAACAAACACCAATTTCCCGTTAGGGATTCCTAACTCGAAATTCAACCTATTTTCAATTCCCAGCGTGTCTTTTTACCTATATGCAAATAATTTATACGTTCACTTGACCACAAAGAAAGATTCTATGAAGAAAATTGATTTTGAAAAACTGACAGGGCTGACTGACGCCGAAGTTGCGGTCAGAATGGAAGAGGACGGCCCTAATGAACTGCCGACTCAGGGCAAGAGGAAATCACTGGAGATCCTTTTTGAAGTCCTGAGGGAGCCGATGTTCCTGCTTCTGCTCGCATGCGGTTCCATCTACCTGATTTCCGGTGAAGTCCAGGAGGCTGTCATGCTCCTCGGATTCGTCTTCGTCGTCATCGGAATAACATTCTATCAGGAACGCAAGACCGAACGGGCGCTTGAAGCGCTACGGGATCTCTCCAGCCCTCGTGCATACGTCATAAGAAATGGTGAGAAATTAAGGATCGCAGGCCGTGAAGCCGTAAGGGATGATGTCGTCCTTCTTGCAGAGGGCGATCGAGTCCCCGCCGACATTGTCCTCCTAAAGGCCAGGAATTTTTCCGTCGACGAATCGCTTCTCACAGGCGAATCGGTGCCGGTCCGGAAGTCTGCGGTCTCCGAGATTCCCGCAGAATTCGGAAAACCCGGAGGCGACGACCTTCCATTTACGTTTTCAGGGACCCTCGTGGTTTCCGGACAGGGAATAGGCATAATTGTCCATACCGGTGTAAAAACCGAACTCGGTAAAATAGGGAAAGCCCTGCAGTCAGTCGAAACTGAAAACACCCCTCTTCAAAAACAGACGGCCAAACTTGTCAGAGCCTTCGCTGTTTTCGGCGCCGTCCTCTGTACACTTGTCGTCCTGATATACTGGCTGACCCGCGGAAAACTTCTCGAAGGATTTCTTGCGGGACTCTCGCTTGCAATGGCGATGCTTCCTGAGGAGTTCCCTGTAGTCCTGACAATATTCCTCGCGCTTGGCGCCTGGAGGATTTCAAAATACAAGGTGCTCACACGGCGCGTACCGGCTGTCGAGACCCTTGGTTCTGCAACAGTGCTCTGTGTTGACAAGACAGGCACTCTGACAATGAACAAGATGACCATCACAGATCTTGTTGTCGATGATGAATTCTTCAGCGTCGATTCCGGGAAGTCCTTTCTTCCCGAGAAATTCCATGAAGTTATCGAATACAGCATCCTGGCAAGCCCGGCCGATCCGTTTGACCCAATGGAGAAGGCGATGAAACAGCTCGGGGAACGGGCTCTTCACAATACAGAACATCTCCATTCGGAGTGGAAGCTCCAGCGCGAATATTCCCTGACCCGGGAACTTCTCGCGATGTCCCGTGTATGGTTCTCCGCCAAGGGGGAAAATCTTGTCATTGCCGCCAAAGGAGCACCTGAAGCCATAGCCGACCTCTGCCATTTTGACAGCGTGAAAACAAAATGGCTTGAGGAGAAGATCGAGATTCTAGGTAAACAAGGAAAGAGGATAATCGGCGTGGCCCGTGCCAATTACGAGAAAAGCCGTCTTCCCAAGAACCAGCATGATTTCCATTTTGAATTTGTCGGCCTGCTGGGGCTCGAGGATCCGGTGAGGGAGAATGTCAAACCCGCCATTGCTGAATGCTACTCTGCAGGAATAAGGACCATAATGATAACCGGCGACTATCCTGGAACTGCAAAGAGCATTGCAAGGCAGATAGGCCTTGCAAATCCAGACGACGTCATAACAGGCCCTGAACTCGAGGCCATGACCGATGAACAGCTCGCAGAACGGATCAAGAAGATAAACGTTTTTGCAAGGATGGTCCCCGAGCAGAAGCTGCACATTGTGAAGTCCCTGAAGATGAACGGCGAAATAGTGGCCATGACCGGCGACGGCGTAAATGACGCCCCTGCCCTGAAGGCCTCCCATATCGGCGTAGCGATGGGTGCACGCGGCACCGATGTCGCCCGCGAAGCCTCCTCGATCGTCCTCCTCGAAGACGACTTCAATTCCATTGTGACTGCTGTCAGGATGGGCCGCAGGATATACGAGAACCTGAAGAAGGCAATGATGTATATTCTTGCCGTACATATTCCCATAGCCGGTCTTTCACTGATACCGGTTATCTTCAAATGGCCTCTTATACTCTTCCCTGTGCACATTGTCTTCCTGGAACTTATAATTGATCCTGCATGCACGCTTGTCTTCGAAGCTGAAAACGACGACAAGGACATAATGAAGTGTAAACCACGCAAGATCGACGACAAGCTTTTTGATCTGCTGGCTGTCATACGCTGCCTTATCCAGGGCATGCTCGCACTTGCCTCAACCCTGACCGTATATTTAGTGTTCATGCATGATCATTCTCCGGAGACTGCAAGGGCGCTCGCATTCCTGACTCTAGTGGTCTGCAATCTCGGAATGATACTTTCAAACCGTTCGCTCACCCGTTCCATAATAGGCATGATGAAGGAGAAGAACATCGCACTATTCTGGGTGCTGGGAGGAGCAACCGTCCTGATGACAGCAGTATTGACAATTCCTTTCCTGCAGAACATGTTCAGGTTCGGACAGCTCTCAACGACGGATCTCTCCATAGCGCTCTTCAGCGGTCTTATAGCAGTCATCCTGATGGAAACCGTAAAGCTCTTTAATCCGCGGCCATCAAGGAATCCAGCCAGCCCCGGGTGACATACCATGGAATTCAACCTTAAATTCCTGACATTGTTTCTTTTTGTCACTGCGATTCTCGCAGGGATTATCTTTTTGTTGAAAAGACCATGGAAATCCAGGAAGAGAAAACCTGACTTGTCCGGTCCGGCGAACGATCTTGAAACAGCAATATTCCTTGCGGCGGCAAATCCATTCCAGCTTACAGACGTATATAGTTTACTCATAAGGAGCAGGCTTTTTGTAATGGGCTCAATAAGCCCGGACAGGAAGATCGCCCTCAAGCACTGGAAGGTAGATGAGAAGCCTCTCATTCCCGCGTTCACGTCGGTGGAACGCCTCCGCGAAGCAATTACCCACGAAGAACATTATATCGAAATCGATACCGTAACCTTCCTGAAATCAATCCCAGGAGATTCCGACGTCGTCCTCAATCCCAATTCCAGATTCGCTTTGGAGCTCAAGCACGGGGAGATTGTGAAAGTGCTCGAAGAGACTAATCACCAATACTGAACATCGAACATCCAACATCGAACTCTGAACTTCGAACGGAATCAAGAGAACAAAAGCCATAGATTCAACATCACACAGTCAATAATGGCTTGACTACAAACTGATTAAGGAAATCGGGAATATGTTCGTAGTTAAGCTCGCAAGAGCTGTTCTTCGTTCGTGAAACGTCTGGGGCTGGAAAGCCCGAGTTACTTGCTTCACCTTCTCCTTGAAAGCTGCGCGACAAAGGTTCTGGCGGTCTTGATATCTGCGCCGGTAAGTTCTATGACCCTCTTGACTGCTTCTTCCTCACCGATTTCACGGTAGATGTGGAAAAGTTCATGCAGGACATTGTGCGGGAGCTTTATCTCCCCTGTGGATTTGTCAAGTGTATATTCATGTGAAGAAAGCCCCATAAGCCTCCAAAATCATAAGAACACGTCTTGCGACGTTAACTACAAACGGATGCAAGATAATAAAGAAACAAGTTCGTAGTCAAGCTCGCAAGAGCTGTTCTTAATTTTATTTAAATATTAGTGCCGGCAAGATGCCGGCGCTCCAATATTCTAATAGCGGTAATGCTCCGGTTTGTACGGGCCTTCCACTGGAACTCCGATATAGTCGGCCTGGTCCTTTGAAAGCTTCGTGAGCTTCACACCAATCTTCTCAAGATGCAGACGTGCAACTTCTTCGTCAAGGATCTTCGGAAGACGCGTGACTCCAGGCTTCAGCGACTTGCTTGTGGCAAGTTCGATCTGCGCAAGAGTCTGGTTCGTGAATGAATTGCTCATCACGAAGCTCGGATGGCCCGTGGCGCAGCCAAGGTTTACAAGACGTCCTTCTGCAAGTATGTAGATGCAATGGCCGTCAGGGAATGTATATTTGTCGACCTGCGGCTTGATGTTGAGCTTTTTGACGCCGGGGCATTTCTCAAGCTTGTCCATCTGGATCTCGTTGTCGAAATGACCGATGTTGCAGACGATCGCCTGATCCTTCATCTTCTTCATGTGCTCGAGAGTGATGATGTCCTTGTTGCCGGTCGTCGTTACATAAATATCGGCTGTTTCGAGGGCGTCCTCTACTGGAGCTACCTGGTATCCGGCCATCGCGGCCTGGAGGGCGCAGATGGGATCTATCTCCGTGACGATGACCCTGGCGCCGAAATTGCTCATTGATTCGGCGGACCCCTTGCCTACATCGCCATATCCACAGATGCAGCACACTTTTCCGGCGATCATCACGTCGGTGGCACGCTTGATGCCGTCGGCAAGTGATTCACGGCATCCGTAGAGATTGTCGAACTTGGATTTGGTAACCGAGTCGTTTACGTTGATAGCCGGGACAAGTAGCTTGCCCTGCTCGTGCATCTGGTAGAGGCGGTGAACTCCGGTGGTGGTCTCCTCGGAGACGCCTTCCCATTCCTTGACGACCTTGTGCCATCTCTTTGGCTCTTCTTTGAGGATTTTCTTAAGGATGAGATTCAGCTGCTTCTCATCTTCGCCGTGGGCCTTTGCATCGAGTATCTTCGGATTCTTTTCAGCTTCAAAACCGCGATGGATCATGAGGGTTGAATCACCACCGTCGTCAACGATAAGGTTCGGACCTTTGCCTCCAGGGAATGCAAGGGCCTTCTCCGTGCACCACCAATATTCCTCGAGTGTCTCGCCCTTCCAGGCGTAGACTGGAACTCCGGCTTTCGCGATTGCGGCTGCGGCATCGTCCTGGGTGGAGAATATGTTGCATGAGCACCAGCGGACATCGGCACCGAGGGCGACGAGTGTCTCGATCAGCACGGCCGTCTCGATGGTCATATGGAGACTGCCCATTATGCGTTTGCCCTTGAGAGGCTTCTTCCTGCTGTATTTTTCGCGTGTCGCCATGAGACCGGGCATTTCATGCTCTGAAATCTGAATGCGCTTCCTGCCAAGTTCCGCGAGCGAGATGTCTGCTACCTTGTAATCCATTTTCAACCTCTTCTATGTTAATTTTAAATTAGAACCGCTGGATGCTTGGATGAATGGATTGATGGATGAATGGGTTAATGAATAAAGAAATCTATCATTCTGATTATCCTTATCAATCATCCAGCCATCCAACTATCCAGCTTGCCACGCCATAGCTTCCCAGCGACGGCGGGCCATCCAATCTTTAAAAGGACGCGTAATCTAACATACCGTAGATATTTTCTCAAACCGTGTAGTTGAAATACCTGAAAACAAAAAGAATGTAGGACAGGCGTCCCGCCTGTCATCAACAGAGACAGGCCAGAGGCCTGTCCTACACTCCTGAAAACAAAAAGAATGTAGGACAGGCGTCCCGCCTGTCATCAACTGAGACAGGCCAGAGGCCTGTCCTACACTCCTGAAAACAAAAAGAATGTAGGACAGGCGTCCCGCCTGTCATCAACAGAGACAGGCCAGAGGCCTGTCCTACACTCCTGAAAACAAAAAGAATGTAAGACGCTGGGTGATACCCCGCGGTTTTAGGAAGACTGACGCACTGCAACATTTTCTTTCACACGATATATCCGTTGCGCTGGAGCTCCCAGAGCTTGTGATAGTGGCCGTTCTTCGCGACAAGCTCGGAATGCGTCCCTTCCTCCACAATCTTCCCCCTGTGCAGGACAATGACCCTGTCGGCCTTCATGATAGTTGACAGCCTGTGGGCGATGATTATCGAGGTGCGTCCGCTGAGGAGCGCCGCAAGATCGCGCTGGATCTCGCTTTCGGTCAAGGAATCAAGCGAGGAGGTCGCCTCATCAAGCACGATGATCCTCTTGTTTGCGAGAATCGCACGGGCAATGGAGACGCGCTGCTTCTCACCACCGGAAAGCTTGACGCCGCGCTCCCCGACTATCGTATGCTCCTTGTCAGGGAATTCCTCGATTATGCGGTCAATCTGGGCGAATTTCAAGGCCTGCATGACTTCCTCCTGGGAGGCATCGGGCTTTGAGAATGCGACATTGTTGTAGATGGTGTCGTCGAAGAGGACGCATTCCTGCGGCACTATCGACATCTCGCTGCGGAGTGATTCCTGGGCGACCGTCCGGACATCCGCCCCATCAATCAGTATTTCACCTTTTGTAACATCATAAAACCTGTAGAGCAGCTTTACGACAGTAGTCTTGCCGCTGCCGGAGTGCCCCACCAGCGCAACTTTCTCTCCCGACTTTATGCTCAGATTGAAATCCTGAACAACGTCGCGCTTGGAATTGTACGAGAATGTGACGTTCCGGAATTCAACGGTCCCCTTTCCTATCATGATTGGCGCGGCATTCTTTTCATCCTTGACCGTCTGCGAGATTTTACCATAGCGGAAGAGGGATTCGAAATCAGCCATCGCCCTGTAGAAGTTTCGGACGCCGCGCACAAAACCATGGAGAGGATTTGTAAGATTGCCATATGTGGTGAAGAGGAACACGACGCTTCCTATGGTAATGCTTCCTGCGATAAGATCCCGTATCGGGAAGAGGACCATGAGGAATGTTCCAATTCCAATAATTGTGTTCTGTCCGAGCCAGGTGTATCGTCCAACATCCCAGTGCGCCCTCTGCGCATCGCGTGTGGCACCGGCCTTGCCATCATACCTTGAGCCTATCACCCGTTCCTTCCCGTAGTATTTGATGGCATCGACATTCGTGAAGACATCGCCAATGAATCCCTTCTCTGCATCATCAGCATTGTTCTCTACAAGCGTATATCTCATCTCGATCTGCTGCATGTAAAGGCTGAATATCAGGAAGACGACAGATGTGCCAAGGGCTACATACATATACGTCGTACTGAAGTATGCCATGGAGACCGAGACAACAACGAACTGGAAGACAAACGGGGCGAATTCGAATATTGCGACATCCGTGAACATTTCAATCGCCCGGGCTCCGCGCGAAAGACGCGCGATCATGGAGCCGGACTTGTGGGAGGTATGGAAATCATGTGACAAGAGGATGAGATGTCCGAAATAGCGCTGTTTCATGTCGAATATCATCTTCGCTTCAAGCCGATTCGTGAAATGCAGCTGCAGGAAACGGAAGACCGAGCGTCCGGCCACGATTACCAGGAAGATAATGCCGATTTTGACAAGCCCAGGCACGAAATCGTCCCGGGACAGAGTTCCCGCGACGAATCTTGTGCCATCGTCCACTACGAACTTGAACAGGATCTTGTCGAGTGTAAGGCTCAGCTCGAAAACAAAATTCACGACAAGCACCAGGGCCGCAAGCCACAGGTATGGCCTGATGAATGTGTAGTAGACCGACAGGTTGTACTTGAAATCTATTTTTTCTTTTTTATGGGGCATAAGTCATGTGCTGGAGTTTTGATTTTATCAGCCGATTAACCAGCATCACGAATTTATAGCTCATCAGGCAAAATCCAAGTTCACGAACCCATATTCCAGCAGTTCAAATGAGAGGAACGTCCCGAGATTATCTATCCGGCGGAGACGGATTAGATGCATCTGTTTTTGTTAGGTGTCGCCATTTGTTTTTATTTGTTTTTCAATACACTTTCCACTTTCTGAACAATCTGTGTAGAACTCGAAGTCGGAACATCCAATAGCCGACTGCCAATCCAAACCAACTCCGCACGAGTGGTGAATGTCATGTAATAGTATGCGCCTTCCTTGGTAACTGCACGCACGGCAAAATTATTTGGTGGTATGAGAACCTCGCCCTGCGATTTTGGACGCCACTCCTGTAAGTTCTGAACTGCAGACAGAACGAACTCCCCGTCTGCACTCGGCATCTGTCGCCATACCGCTACCTTCGACGGCATCTGCGCCACCTCAAAGCGGACAATGTTCGCAACAGGGGGTTGATTCGTGAGGGTGGTCTCAGCGGCACAGGACGTCAAGATACTCGTTAGTGTCAGAAAGACGATCAAATAGTATTTGTTTGGAAGTGACATAATACAGACACCTAACTTATTATTATGTGATTCCTCATAAGCAGGGGGATGACAATTATATAATTCCCGCCCCGGATTTAGCCTCAAGCCTGTCACCATATGTATATAATGCTTAGGGTAAATCACCCTATGCACTTAAAAATAGACCATCCGGAAGGGGAAAGTCAAGGATCAGCCTATGACTGGAAGGATGAAGAAGATGTAAACTCATTTCCAAGTCCGACAAGCTCCATCGGAGGGCTCCCCCGTATGACTGCCGGATAAATCAAGAAACCCTTCCCTACTCCACCTTCACATCAACCGGCACCGATGGAATTCCGGCGGGAACTGAAGCAGATGTCAGGACAGCACTGATTGGAGCACGGTCGATCGCCTTGTCGGAATCAACCTTGAACTTGAGCACGACAGCCTGCTGTCCATAAGGTTCGACGGATATCTTTGTCTTTCCGCCAATTTCCGAAAATCCCGCAGGCAGCTTGAGATGAAGAGCGCCATCAAGTTTCTTAGACGACGGATTGTGGCATGTGATCTTGATCTCGGCCTCCTGTCCTTTCTTCAGCAGTGAAAGCGCTTCGGCGGAGAGCAGCGGCCCCATGTCCTTTGCAAGCAGCAACTGTGTTGCCGAAACTACATCTCCGATTGAAATGGAGAGCTTCTTCGCATCCGTAGAGATCTTTACAGCTTCCGGTCCGCTTCTGACAATACCATTATCATTTTTCGTGGGCTGAAGGATGAAGGCGCTTCTGAAGGTTGTGGGATTTTCACAGGGGATGCCAATTTTGACGTCCTTTATTTCCTCTGACATCTTCCCCTTTGCCCCCTGCGTTGCTGCAACAATGAGAAGATTACCGTTGGCATCCTCAAGGCTTGAACAATCCAGCTTCCTGGCGCCAACCGGAGAAACTTCGATGAAAGGCGGGACGGAGCTTAAAATACACTTCAATGAATCGCCAAGGGCATTTCCTTCCGGATTGTTCATATATGCCGTACCGACGCGTCCAGTGAAAAAGACCGCTGTACCTTTCCCTGTTGTCTTCGAAGTAAGACCGGGTTTTCCATTTTCCAACGTGCCCAGGACCTTGGCGCTCAGCAGCGTAAGATTTTCTATAGGAGGAGCCACCGGTATCTTTCCCTGGGGGGTGTTGATCACGCCCGAGGTCAACGCTTCACCCTTGTTGTCGTAGTCTATTCCGAAATGCTGGTTCAATCCGCTGTTGGGCTTGTAATCGGAAGGCTTGCCCCATCTGTCCATGATGGCAAAAGGCGCATCGGCGATCACCATGCCTCCTGCCAGCACATACTCCTTCAGGGTCTCAGCTATCTCCGGATCCATCATCATCGCAGAAGGAAGCACCAGCGCCTTGTATTTCTTTGCCGCCTCGTCCCGGAGCTGCGCCGTAAAGATCACGTCTGACTGGATCCCCGCGCTCAAAAGAGCTGCATGAACCCCATGGTTTTCAGAATCAAGGGCGGAAGTGTCCTGATGCGGTTTCTTTTCAAGTCCCGAAAGATAAAGATATGAATCGGGATCAACGCATACAGCAACCTGGGAAGGTCTTCTTGCAAAACTGCCGATGCCGATCATCTTCGTATAATGCGCTATGTCCCTGCAGACAAGCACGCGCTCGTTGAATTCGCCGGAAGTAAGATTGAAGTTGTCCCCTCTGTCAAAACCCCATACAAGGATGCATGATGCGCCGTGTCCGATGAACGACCATAGCTCTGCGGTAAGCAGTCTTGCGCGCTGCGTTTCAGAAAGGTTCTTCCAGAGCTTTGAGCTGAAGATGTCGCATTCGAGGACATGCCCTTCGCGGTTCTGGGCGACCCCCATCAGCATGTCCATGGAATATGGTACGAAGTCCCTGTCGGTCCATTCCGTCGGATAGATGTCTATCCCGGCATTGTCCATGGCCTTGCTGTATGCCTGGTTGTCCGCGCAGCGGTAGCCATACCAGTGGGTGAGAGGGCCATCCATGTTTGTCGTGCGCGGGAGAGCCTTGCGTAGGGAGGAGGACAGCTCTGATTCCCATTTCATGAAATCCGCGATAGTTTCAACGCTGAACCTGCGCCATTCGAGCCAGGCTGCGATATTCTGCACCGGCGGTTTTCCAGGAGGAGTTATGTCTGCGAATTTCGCATATGCGTTTTTCGAGTCGGAAACCACCCCGTTTGCCGACGTTCCCTTCCATTGTGAATTGAGGTCGCCGATTGTCGGATAGCGGCCTTCCAGCCAAGTCCGGTATTTCTCGATTGTCGCCGGGTTATAGTCGAACAGCCTGTCGTTCTGCCAGAAAAATCCAGGCTCGTTGTGCAGAATCACGCCGGCAATGTTGCGATTCTTGGAAAACACATCGACATATTTCTTGAAGTCCTGTGTGAATTTGGCCTTGGTCTTGTCAGATGTATAGGAATACTGGGGCCAGTGGTCATTTCCATAAGAGATCGACCAGGCGTTCCTGTCTTCAACTCCTGTCTTGCCATCCTGATCGACAAACCAAGCGTCCTTGAACTGGAAATAGTCCGCCGACGGATAATGACTGCCCAGCTGCATGTAGACCTTCAAGCCGCGTGCTTCAAATTCGTCCGCTATCTTCTTGTGCATGTCTGCGGCCCATGAATAACCGCCGCCGGTCATGCGGATGCAGTTCATGCCTGTCTCATAGAAAAGATTTTTTATGTTGTCAGGAGCCTTGGGATTGAAGTCTGCACCAAAGAGGAATTCCCTATGCTGGACTTTTACCGCAGGAGTTTCAGGTGAAGCGGATTTTTCCGGCCCAGCCGAACAGCCACAGATAGTCATTATCAAAGATACCGCAGCGAAAGCAAGGGCACGTACAGGTTTTGCATTCTCCATATTCATCGGTCCTTTCATATTATAAATTTTTGCAGGCAAAAATTTATTTTACCAGCTTGAACGTTTCAACAAACTTGATGTCTTCACAGGAAGCGCCCAGATAGGCTTTGAAGTCACCGGGTTCCGCAATCCATTTCTTCAGGTCCGGATTGAAATATCTCAGCATGGAAACTGTGATATCGAAATTTATGGTCTTCGATTCTCCGGGCTGGAGTTCCACCCTTGCGAAATCCTTCAGTTCCTTTACTGGACGCAGAAGCGATGCCTCGACATCTCCGATATACAGCTGGCAGCTTTCAGCTCCGGCCATCCCTCCTGTATTTGTGATATTGAATGAAAGCCGGATTTTCCCTGTTGACTTCATCTTATTGGCCGACATCCTGAAATTGCCATAATTGAATGCAGTATAGCTCAAACCAAAACCGAAGGGGAACAACGGCTTGATCTTCCTGGAGTCAAAATGCCGATATCCGGTCATGACTCCGTCAGCCATCTGGATACGGTTGTCCTTGTCATCATCGTTGTAGCAGTTGAAGGATGAGCGATCTTCCGGCTTGCTCTCGAAGGTGGCGGGGAGTTTCCCGGAAGGATTTGTCTTGCCGAAGAGTATTTCGGAAATGGCGGCTCCACCCTCCTGTCCCGGATACCAGACATACAGGAGCGCGTTGACCTTTTCCAGCCAGCTTTCCATTTCGACATTTCCTCCGGCATAGACGACGGCAACGACATTTGAATTGATTGAAGTGACATCCTTTATCAGCCTTATCTCGTCGTCCGGCAGCGTGAACTTGCGATCATGCCCCTCGCCTTCAGTCTCGTTCGTATATCCGGTACTGAGTATGACCATGTCTGCATTCTTTACAATCGACATCGCCCTCTCATATTCAATCCTCACAAGATCATTGCTTTCCCATCCGAATCCAAGGATGTTCCAGCCCGGAGACTGGACATATTCCACGCGTATCTTATGGCTTTCACCACCCTTCAGATGGACAATGGATCTCTGCAGGGTACTCCTGACCTGGTTGTTCGAATCAAAGACCACCTTGTTGTCAACCCATGCCTTGTATATTCCATCGACCGCATGCAGGTAGAAGACATATTCCGCATCCAGATGCGGCCTGATCTCCCCGGTCCATCTGACGGAATAGTTGTCGAGAATATTTTCCGCCGGCTTCTTCGGCCCCCAGTAGTTGTTGATTTTTTCTTCAAGTCTGACGAGTGCCGGTTCACCGGCAAAATCACCGTTGTTGAAATACTCGGCAAAAAGTCCAAGCCTGCCGTCGGGAGCGAAGAACTCGGAGTTGGTGAATGATTCACGGTGCCTCATGGGATTCAGTGCGCGTTCATAGACAATCTCCACGTCATTCCCAGCTTCCTTCCTGAGACCGTCCAAGAGCGTTGTCACATGGTTGGGAGGCGTATATGCACTTCCACCACCGCAGACGACGGGATTTCCCGCATGGTATCCGACAACTGCTATCTTTCTGATTTTGCCTTTGCTTATCGGAAGAGTATTATCAGAATTCTTAAGGAGAACCGTCCCCCTGCGCGAGACTTCGAGTGCGACCTTCGCAGTTTCCGGATCATCCATGGGGATATCGAGGAGCTTCTGCGGCCTGTCAAGCCAGCCGAAACAGACTGCGAGCCTGATGAGCCTGCGGATCTTGTCGTTGATTGTCTCTTCTGTTACAAGTCCATTCGCAATTGCCGGAAGGAGCTTTTCCCTGTTGAAATATTTTCCGGTTGGCATTTCAAGATCGAGCCCCGCATTTGCAGGACCGACGGCACTGTACACGGAACACCAGTCGGACATTGCGACACCGTCGAACTTCCATTCGCCTTTGAGCAGCTGGTTTATGAGCCAGTCGTTCTCAGAACAGTGCTGGCCGTTGACAAGATTATACGCAGTCATGAGCGCCCCTGTGCCGGCCTCCTCGACGGCAGCCTTGAATGCAGGCAGATATATTTCGCGGAGTGTACGCTCGTCTGCATCGGAACTCACATGGTGACGGCTGTATTCCTGGTTGTTCACGGCAAAATGCTTGACCGTCGCGGACACACCCATGTCCTGGAGCCCTTTGATGTAGGGTACGACCATCTTTGAGGCGAGCACCGGATCTTCACCGAGATATTCGAAGTTGCGTCCGCAGATCGCGGAACGGTAGATGTTGACTCCCGGCGCAAGCAGGACATTGACGCCTACGGCGCGGCAGTCGCGTCCGAGCGCCCAGCCAACCTTGTATGAAAGCTCCTTGTCCCAGGATGACGCAAGTGCTATCAGCGCAGGATATGCCGTTGAATTATCGCGCCACCAGTGGACACCGACCGGTCCGTCCGCGAATTTGATCTCCGGGAATTTGCCTTTAATTTCACGCGTCCCCTTGTCAACTCCTCCGATGAGATCGATTTTTTCCTCGAGCGTCAGCGTCTTAAGTATTTTTTCAACACGCTGCTCCACCGACTTGGAAGGCTTTGTAAAATGCCTGTATGCACTTTTCATATTCGCTCCGTAAAGTTCAGATTTATTAATGAATTAAATGGATGTAATCAACCGACGTGTAAGTTATATTGATTCAGGAAAATATAAAGGGGGAAAACAAAAATGTGCCTTCATGGAAAATCAGAGGACAAGCCTGTAAAAGGAAACTACAGGTGCAAGAAGTGCGACGCAGTCTCAAGGAAGAAAAAACATCTCTGCAAGCCGAAGAAGATAAAATGACGATCCGTGATTATTCCCGGTCACTCGAAATCCGGTGGCTCGACAGCTGTGACATCGCTGAATTTCCTGTAATCCCTGTCGTAGGAGGATATCTTCATGCCATTCCTTGCCGCAAGAGAGGCGTTATAGGCATCTGCGAAGTCCACATTCTTCTCCTTTAGCCTCGTTATGGCATCCAGCAGCAGTGCTTCATCTGAGAAATAAAATCCGGGAGTGTTTATTATCGCCACTGTTTTTCCATAGATATCTTCGTTGTCGAGATGAAAATATGATTTCAGCGTCCAAACAAGTTCTGCAACGCAGATATCTGAAACAAAGAGCCTCACCTTGCCAGCCCTGGCGTCGTTGAAAAGCTTCTCGCAGTCATCGGCTTTGTTTGGAACATCGTTAACCAGATACCTGATTATTACATTCGTGTCAAGAATGAGTGTTTGTTTCAAGCTCTGCTCCTCTTGCTGCCTGACACAGTTGCCCGGGCGTCCATCACCTTTTTCCTTATTGCCTTGAAATCCATAGGCTTTTCGGAAACCTTCAGGCTTCCGCGCAAGGATTTAATGTCTCCGGTCAGAGGATAAATAATGAACTTATCATCGTGCTGCTCGTAGGCTATCTTGTCATTGGCGTTAAGATGAAAGGCATCTCTTACCGGCTTTGGTATGGTAGTCTGCCCCTTGCTCGTCAGAGTTGAGATAATCATGATATCTCCTTACATTATAGTTATTCCTTACTTTTAAAATAACCAGGAATAATATATTTTCAAGAGGGAGGTCTGGAAATTAATGCTCAGCCTGATATCCGCTTCCTGATCTCCAGCCAGCGTTTTTCCGGGATTGACGCACCGACGACCTGGACAACTTCGGCGCCGAGTATCGAACCGAATCTTCCACAGTCCTCTAGCGAGCTGCCATTGAGAAATCCATATAGGAAACCGGCCTGCCATAGATCTCCGGCACCAGTGGTGTCGACTGCCTTGACGAGTTCGGCCTGGACACGCGCGGTCTTCCCTGAACTTTTCAGAAGCGCACCCTTTTTACCGAGCTTCACGGCAACCGTAGGGCAGAGTCCGGAAAGCACTTCGAGCGCCTTATCCGGATCATCGCTTCCGCAGAATGCCTTGGCTTCGTCCTCGTTGGCAAACACGATGTCGACATATTTCTCCAGAAGTTCAGCAAGAATGTTCCTGCATGCGTTGACAACTCCGAAAGATGAAAGGTCCAGGCTGACAGTGCAGTTGTTTTTTACTGCATGCTCAAGAATGGATCTTGTGAGTTTTTCATTGAAAAGGAGATATCCTTCCGCATGCACATGGGTGATGCCTTTGAAATCCGCTTCTGAAATATCCCCTGGCGCCAATGCCGCGGCAGCACCGAGACATGTACGCATCGTCCTCTCCGAATCCGGAGTAATCATGCTCAGGCAGCGTCCCGTGGGAACATTACCGTCAATCTTGAACATTGAAAGGTCGCCGCCCATCTTTTCATAGGTCTTCTTATAGAGCGAGGCCTGGCTGTCATCGCCGGTCTTTCCAAGGAACGCAGTAGGAATTCCGAGCTGGGCAAGTCCGAAAATAGTATTCGCGGAAGAACCTCCGGGGGCGACGGAAGTCCTGCCCTCCAGCCCACCGAGGATCTTTTCGATTGACGGGGAATCCGTCAGTTCCATGCCGCCTTTAGGCGCCTTGATTGATGTCAGGAAAGCATCGTCGACATTGACAAGGATGTCCAGGATCGGGGATCCGACACCGAGGACCTTGATATTTTTCTTAGCCATTCTGATCTCCTAATAAAAAAGACTGCAAACAGCCTTTCGGACATTTGCAGTCTTTTGGTGTTTCAAATCCGCATCAGCAGGTGCCGCAGCAGCACTTCATGTACTTGGCGGCGGCCTTCTTGAGAGCATCGACCCTGTCGGTCTTCTCCCACGGGAAAATATTCCTGCCGAAATGCCCATAGGCGGCAGCCTTGCAATATGACCAGCCGTTCTTCGACGGAGTCTTGAGTCCGAGAGTCTTGATAATGGTCGCAGGCTTGAGATCAAAAATCTCGCGGATGATCTTTTCAAGCTTGGCATCGTCTTCAATGGCTCCAGTGCCATATGTATCGACATTGATGCTCAGCGGTTCAGCGACACCGATGGCGTATGCGACCTGGACCTCGCATTTTTCCGCGAGTTTCGCAGCAACTATGTTCTTGGCGATGTAACGGCACATGTACGCGGCCGAACGATCGACCTTGCTCGGATCCTTCCCTGAGAAGGCTCCGCCGCCATGAGAACCGACTCCGCCGTACGTGTCAACTATGATCTTACGCCCTGTGAGCCCTGTGTCTCCATTGGGTCCGCCGACCACGAACTTGCCGGTCGGATTGACATGGTACTTGATATTGCCCTTCATAAACTGGGCGGGAATGACTTTTTTGGAAACCTGCCTGACAACACCCTCGAGCCAAGACCTGCTCATATCAGGAGTGTGCTGGTGGGATACGACGATCGTCTCAACCCTGACAGGCTTGCCACCCTTATACTTGATAGACACCTGGCTCTTGGCGTCGGGACGGAGGAAACGGTACTTCTTAGGATCGGTCTTGCGGAGACGCGCCAATTCTTCGACGATTTTGTGCGCATACAGGATCGGGGCAGGCATGAGTTCCTTTGTCTCATTTGAAGCATACCCGAACATCATCCCCTGGTCGCCAGCACCCTGCTCCCTGTGGAGCCCTTGTCCAGCGGTAACGCCCTGTGAAATATCAGGCGACTGGCTGTGGATGCATATGAAGACCTTGCATTGATCATCGGAAAATCCGACTGAACTGTCCGTATATCCTATTTCCTTTACGGCCTTGCGCGCGACCTTCTCCCAATGGACTTTCGCGTTTGTGGTGATTTCGCCAGATATGACAACCAAGTCGGTGGTGACAAGAGTTTCACAGGCCACGCGGCTTTCAGGATCCTGCTCAAGGCAGGCGTCAAGCACCGCATCTGAAATCTGATCGCAAACCTTGTCGGGATGTCCTTCGGAAACGGATTCCGAAGTGAACACATGTTCTGCATGAATCTTGCTCATTTCTCTTCTCCTTATTATAATAATTATTGATTTTGGGTTTCTTGTCCAAGAAAATAAAAAAGGGACATAAACTAGCAATTAAAGGTAAAACATTCAAACAGGAATGCAAAATGTTTAAGGAATAAATTTTCCCGCAACGCTGTCCGGAATTTCCTCTCAGACGGGAATTCCAAGCGCCTTTGAAGCCGTCTTGAAATGCATCTTGGCGACCGATGCAAGCTTCTCCTTCCCATACTTTTCAAGGAATTTCTTCGCTGCCTCGTCGACATTGGCTCCCGCCCCCTTTGGAATGGCTATTCCAAGCTCCCTGCCCATCGCGGCTATCTTCCTGACAAATTCATCCCTGGCGAGTATCGATGCGGCGGCGACGGCAATATCGCTTTCAGCCTTCGTCCTCTGGCGCAGGTCTATCTTACGCCCCTTCTCCAGCAGTGCGTCCCTGATCAGGTGTTCATTGCCGAACTTGTCGGACAGCGCCCACTTGCACGTGGGCTCCTTGTCGAGGAGATTTTCTATGGCCCTTGCATGGCCCCATGCGAGAAGCCGGTTGAGATTCCCGATTTTCTGATAAAGCCTGTTATATGCATCCGGGCCGATGGCTACAGTCGCAAACTTACCGGCAACAGTCTTCCGTATCTGGAAAGCGAGCTGGAGTATCTTCCTGTCGCCTTTTATCTTCTTGGAATCCCTGACCCCCATTTTAAGGAGCTTGGGCCTTGTAGCCTCATCAACATATACAGCTGCAATTACCAGCGGGCCGAAGAAATCGCCTTTCCCGCTCTCATCAACTCCGGCATGAGGCGTAAACTCCTCGGTCTTTTCAAGCGCATCGGCGGTTCCATCTATGATCTTCTCATATCCAAGCCTGGCTTCCTTGAGTATTTCAGGTTCGAGGAAGAAAGTGACAAATTCCCCCGTCCCCCTGCCCTGGACAGTAAGCTTTCCGCTGTTATATGCGACTATGGAAATCTTGTCTTTCGCGCCCTTCCACCTGGCGTATGGCGGGAAAGGGTCGAGTTTCCAGCCCGACTCCTCAAGATAAGCCCTGAGCTGTTCGGCCTTCTCCGGGGTGGTTTCGCACACGTAGGACGTGGTTTTTTCAATCAATTTATCGTCCATAAGAAGATGTTATTCCTGTTTATTTCGATATTTTTAAAAAAAACATTATACTTATGCAAGACTTCTATTGAAAATCAACGGAAACTGGTATAATTTTTGCTTTCAAATTATTATCATGTTTTGCTAATATTGTCAATTCTGTCTTTCAGGAGAAGGAAAAATGACTTTGAACAGATGTCAACGGCTCGGATTCAGCATCGCCTTTCTTTTCATTTTATCAATAGGCCTCTATTCTGCCCAGACACCGCCCATCTCATCGATGCGGATACAGATAGTTTCAAAGATCATTTCCAATTACAAGGAAGCCGGGGAGAATCTCAACGATTCCGACGTCCAGAAGACCATTCTCAAGGAGGTCAACAACAAGTACCGTCTCGAACCCGAAGCGAAGAAAAACTCCAAGACCACCCAGGAAATCGGAAAAATGGTCAGGGAGAAAGTGACTGTCAAGTTCCCCGACAGCTATGAGGATTTGAAGAAGAAGGCCGATGCCGAGGCGGAAAAAAGCTTCCAGATGGCCAAGATACTCGACTACGTCACCGTCCGTTATACCAGGGGGGAAGGTGGCAAGACCTTTGAGGTTGAAGGATATTTCTTCAGCTATGGCAGCACAGGCCACAGCATAAATGTCGGCGGTAACACGATTGCCATTTTCGACATAATCCCTGACGACAGGGTCAAGTTCGACGAAGTCTACAGGAACCAGAAGAAGGATTCATTCGTCCAGAACAAGATACGGGACTACTACACCAGGAAGAATGCTTATTCTGTTTCCGTCTACAACGAAATACGTGACGCCATAATCAAGGAGAACGAGGACAACGGATTCATCTTCTACAGCAATGACTGGCGTACGCCGAAGGAGGTCACTCTCCAGCTCTGCAAGGATATCCAGCAGAACATCGAAGTAGCGGTCAATGTCCCCAAGACAAAAGGCCCGACAACAACGCCGACCACGACTCCTGCCACGACTCCTACGACAACACCGACAACGACGCCGACTACAATCCCGGATAATACTCCTCTCGCCAAGAAGAAGGAGCTTCTCAAGAAGAAAGCGGAAGAGAAACAGATTGAAATCAGCACCAAGTATGCCGGTATTGATGCCGATCAGGGCTATGAAATAGCCTACTGGGACATGACCAAGGAAGATTTCGCCCTTCTGTATCCTCAATTCGCCAAGTCAGGCTCTACAGCCGATGTTGAATCCGTCTCCTATGACAAGGGGCCTGTCCAAAAGCTTGAATTCCATTTCTTCAACAACCGTTTCTACAAGGTTGTATATAGTTTCAGGACCGCAGGAATTCCAAGGGAGGCCCTGATAAGCGTAGGCAGGAAAATCAGGGAGAAATACGGAATGACCGATGAGGAAAAGGCTGATGCCGCAGATCCAGCCAAGGCCAACAGGAAGGATCCCTGCGAAGGTGAACATTCCTACAACAAGGACACTGGAATATGCGACAAGTGCGGATGGACCCAGGCGGAACTTGATATTCCGGTAGAACAGACTTATTCTTGGACCGGGGACGCCATCAAGAACGGAGAAAAGACGGAAAAGACCAAGGGCGTGCTGTATATAAAGCTCAATCCTGAAAAAACAGCCTATGTTGACTTCTCGCTGATCAAGGAGGAACTGAATCTAAAAACCAGAATTCAGGAGGAATTGGACAGGAAGAAGAAACTCGAGGAAGAAGACAAGAAGAAGAAGATTCTTGAAGAATACAATAAATTTAAATAATTTCATGGACATGGCATACTTAGTTTTCCAGGACCAGGCGGGGAAAGAAACAATACCTGTTTCTGAAAATGGGGAGTTCCATCTTGGCAGGACGAACGACAACGACGTGACAATACTTGACGATCCGCTTGTCAGCAGAAAACACTGCATGATCTACCTGCACCCCGACGAGAACAAATTCATCCTCAGGGATCTCAACTCCAGCAACGGGACCAGCATAAACGAGGAAACACTCTCAGGCGAGGAGGCTTTCCTTTCCGACGGCGACAGGATCAAGGTGGGCGGCGCGGAATTCATTTTCTGCATCGAGAATCCTGAAAGATACCAGACGACCAGCACTTCGATAATCAAGTTTGGCAAGATCAAGCAGGGACAGGAGGTCCTTGAAAACACGATCAGCCAGACGCATGACACCGTGAAATTCAAACGTCTTGAAATGCCCCAGAAATCCGACGGCCCGGTCATAACACTCGCAAAACTGGATTCATCCTCATCCCTGACCCCTGGCATGGAGATAAACAACTATAAGATCGTCAGGACCATCTCCACAAGCGACAAGGCCACGGTCTACCTCGCCTTCCAGGAATCCGTCAAAAGAACCGTAACACTCAAGATATTCTCATTGAAAGCGGATTTTGAATCGAAGCTTTCCTTCAGGGAACTCGTCCAGAAGGTCGGCCGGCTCAACCATTCCAACATCATCCATCATTTCGACTGCGGCACCTTCGATGATTTCTGCTATCTGGTCCTTGCTTTCATGTCCGAGGGGAGCCTCGAGGAAAAACTGTCCAGATACGCACCCTTCAATGAACGTGAATCCCTCACCATGATAAAGAAAATAGCATCGGGCCTCAGCTACGCAATGACCGAGCATCTCCTGATACATCTGAACCTCAAGCCGGAAAATATCCTTTTCGCGGACAGCGAGGAGCCTGTCATTTCCGGAATAGGACTCAGTCCATGGGTCGCCAAATACTTCCAGCACAAGCGAACATACATCTACTCCAGCCCCATATACATGTCTCCGGAACAGGCGCTCGATCACAAGGCCGACTGGCGCAGCGACCTCTATTCGCTCGGGATCATCCTGTATGAAATGCTGACTGGACGGATTCCCTTCACAGCCCAGGACGAGCAGACCCTCATCAACAAGCACATAACCGAAAAGATCATTTTCCCTCCCAACCTTTCCAAGGAGGTTGTAAACATCATCCGGACAATGACGGCCAAGGATCCGGAGGAACGTTTCGCCTCATGGGATGCGTTCATCAAGGCGATAAACTCCGTGCTTGAGTCAAAAGCATCCACCCCGCAAAGGCCCCAGTTCTCCAAACCCCAGCCCCAGCAGAAGACCCAGCTGAAATTCACTGCCCATAAGAAGTTAATACTTAAAAAATGATACGGTTCATTCCCAGAGGTCCCCTTAATGAAAACCACGACCGACTGCATCCCCTGCTTCATCTCCCATTCGCTCAATGTCGCTAAAATGACAAGCGCCAATCCGGAACATCACCGCGAAATATTGATGAAAACACTGTCCTTGGCCGCAGACCTGGACTTCAATGACGCCCCTCCGTCAATGGCGAAGAAGATACATTCCCTCATCCGGCAGATAACCGGAGTCGAGGATTCATACGTCAGGATCAAGGATGAATCGACCGCGTTCGCGCTCGAAATGCTTCCGTTCCTCCGCCACGAGGTGGCGAAGTCAGAAAGACCGTTTGAAACAGCAATCCGGCTCGTTATCGCCGGGAACATCATCGACTTCGGAATCGACCACGAATTCCATCTCGACAGCGTCCACCAGATAATAGCTGATTCCCTCAAGCAGCAGATCGACTTGAATTCCATCGAACTCCTCAGGAGAAGGATTTCCAGCGCAAAAAAAATCCTCTACATCGGCGACAACTGCGGGGAAATAGTGTTTGACAGGCTCCTCATCGAGCCTATAAAGGAGAAGATCACGCTCGCCGTCCGCGGAAGACCGATCATGAACGATGTTACAAGACGCGAGGCCGCAATGTCCGGACTCGACAAGATCGTCAAAATCATAGACACCGGCGATGCCGTGCCCGGCGTCATCCTGGAAAACTGCAGCAAGGCATTCCGGCAGCACTTTCAAAAAGCAGATCTGATTATTTCAAAAGGACAGGGCAACTTCGAAACCATGCTTGAAACCGACAGACCGATATTCTTCCTTTTCAAGGCAAAATGCCCGGTCATCGCAAAACTTCTGAATGCGGAGCTTGGCAGCCTCCATGTAATAGGAAAGAACATCAGAAAATGAAAGTCATCCTTAAAATATCAGAGATGCAGAAATATTCTGCTGCAATGAAAAAGCAAGGCAAGACCATAGCCCTTGTCCCGACAATGGGCTGTCTCCATGAAGGCCACCTCAAACTAGTTGACAAGGCAGCAGCCTGTGCCGAAATAGTCGTCGTAAGTATCTTCGTCAATCCGACACAATTCGGCCCCAAGGAGGATTTAAGCCGATATCCCCGTCCCGTTGAAAAGGATCTTGCTCTCTGCAGAAAACGCGGAGCCGATGCCGTATTCCTTCCTTCGGCAGATGAAATGTATGATAAGGATTCTTCAACATGGATCGAGGAAACCATGCTTTCCCGCGGCCTCTGTGGAAAATCAAGGCCGGGACATTTCAGAGGAGTCACGACAATCGTCGCCAAGCTTTTCAATGCGGCGCTTCCGGACATCGCAGTCTTCGGGAAGAAGGATTACCAGCAGGCGCAGGTGATAAGACGCATGGTGCGCGACCTCAATTTCCCGGTAAAAATAGTCCTTCATGAGACCGTCCGTGAAAATGACGGCCTGGCATTGAGCTCCAGAAACACCTACCTTTCCCAGGAGGAAAGGAAGAACGCGCTTTCAATAAGGCGTTCCCTGAAGTCTGCGAAGTCCGCAATCCTCAAAGGCGGGAAAAATGTCGGGCTGATTAGAAAATCCATAATCAGTGGAATATCTTCTGCCGGTGGCAAGATAGACTATGTCGAAATTGTCGACGCAGGCAACCTTGAGCCTGCTGGAAAACTGTCTGGAAATATCCTGATCGCCATCGCAGCCTTTTTCGGCAGGACAAGGCTGATAGACAATATTGAAATCAACAGAAATTAATAATAACCTTATTAGAGGGGGATTTATCATGAAAGGCATACCAGTACTCACCGCCAAGGGAAAAGGAATCGCAGAAGCCTGGGAGAACTCGCTTATCATCCTGAATAAAAAAGGATGCGACATCAAGACCATGTACGACAAGCCAGACGATCCGCCTAGCAAGGACGCCACCATGATGATAACCATCCAGAATCCCCTCGCGGAACCGATGATCCACAAGGACTTCCCCGGTGGACTCGAAGACCTCCAGGAATATTCAATGGAAGTGGTCGACGGCATAAAGAACCATCTTGTCAGGGATCCGAACGATCCGAAGGACACACGCTGGGAATACACCTACAACGAACGCCTTTTCGCATACAAGGTCCCGGGCAGCAACGATATATACGACCAGATTGAGATGGTCGCCAGGAAGCTCGCCGACACCCCCTACTCCCGCCGCGCCCAGGCGATCACCTGGAAGGTTTGGGAGGACAATTCATGCTACGATCCGGCATGCCTCCAGAGCATCTGGTGCAGGCTCACACAGGAAGGGAAGACCTCCTATCTCAGCACAAATGTAAGGTTCCGTTCGAACGACGCATACAAGGCCGCATTCATGAACATGTTCGCCCTTGTCCAGCTCCAGAAGAAGATCGCCGACAGGATATCGGAGCTCACCGGGAAAAAAGTCAAGCTAGGAAGATACGTGCACATGGCCGACAGCTACCATATCTACGGCTCCTACTTCAATGAATTCAAGAAAAGGTTCCTGGAGGGGCTCGAAAATCGCACCTTCGAGGAAAGGACATACTGCTATTCCGATGTCAAGGACATCATGGAGGAAGCTAAGCCGGCCATCCTTGAAAAAGTAAAGAACATGAGCTGACGAAGATTGGATGGATGGTTGGATGGCCCGCCTTCGCTAAGATGCTATGGCGTGGCAGGCTGGATGGATGGGTAAATTATTTTTCAATCCCAGTCCTTTATGTCCCTTTCGTCCCTTGTGTCATTTCTCTTAAATCAAAAATCATCAATCGAAAATCAAAAATGGACAAGTTTCCAAACACCGAAACTGAACTAGCAGCCGCAATAGAGTACCATAACAGACGTTACTGGGAACTCGGGGAACCCGAGATCAGCGACGAGGATTATGACGCGCTTCTCAGGAAGCTTGAATCCTTGAATCCCTCACACCCCCTGCTCCAAAAGGTTCTTGCACCAGCGGTAGCCAGTGCCGGCAAGATCCGTCACGCCAAACCAATGCTTTCACTCGACAAGGCGTATTCCCTTGAAGAAGTCATCGCCTGGGCGAAGAAGTTTGTCCGTTCGGACAAGGAGCTTCTCCTCATACAGCCGAAATACGACGGCATTTCTGCGAACTTCGCAAACAAGGTCCTTTCCACGCGCGGCGACGGTGTCGACGGTGAAAACATCACCGACAAGATTCCCCTCATCGAACTCGAGACCAAAGGACATAAAGGCAAACTCGACAGGCCGGTACGCGGTGAAATCGTAATAAGGGACGATGACTTCAAGACTCTTTATTCGCGGATAAAGAAGAAGGACGGCAAGACATACAAGAATTCAAGGAACGCAGTTGCGGGCATCATGGGGCTTAAGGAAATTGCCGACATGCTTTCCCAGAAAGCAAAATTGACACTTGTCGATTACAATCTCATATCCTACTCAGTGACTTTTGCGGAATTCGCACAGAAATGGCCGGAAATCCTACAGGAGCTCGAGGGGCTCCCCTACCCTATGGACGGGCTGGTGATCAAGTTCGCCGACGAAGCCTTTGCGGATTCGCTCGGGAGCACCGCACATCATCCGCGCGGACAGATCGCCTTCAAGTTCAGCGGCGTCAGAAGAAAGACCAAGCTCCTTGATGTAATCTGGAGCTTCGGCAAGAACTGTCTGACTCCCGTCGCCCAGCTCGAACCTGTCGAGATAGGCGGAATAACAATAAAACAGGCCACGCTTCATAATGTCAAAAATCTCATCGACAAGGACATCCAGATCGGCGATCTTGTCACCGTCGAACGTGCGGGTGATGTCATCCCTTATATTATTTCACGTGAAGAAGGCGACAAACGTCGTTCAGCGATCATCGGCGAATGCCCATGCTGTAAGAGCAAACTGGTCACAGACGGCCCCGAACTGCGCTGCACGAATCCTGAATGCGTTGAGACGAAAGTCCAGCGCATACTTGCAGCAGTCAGGAACATCGGCATTGAGCGTCTCGGCGAGCCAAACATCCGTAAAATGATGAATACTCTCGGGGTTAAGACGCTGAGGGATGTTTTCGAACTGAAGATCGAGGATATTTTGAAGCTTGAAGGATTCAAGGAGAAGTCAGCAGGCAACCTCTTCAGAGAGATCCAGTCTGCCAGAAGAGTCGAGGACTTTTCACTGCTTGCATCCCTGAACATACCCGGCATCGGGAAGAATACCGCAAAGAAGATCCTGGAGAACTATACTCTTGCCGAACTCAGGAAGCTTACTGCAGAACAGCTTTCAAACATCGACGGCATCGGTCCGGAACGTTCGGGCGCCATATTCTGCGAACTTCGCAGCCAGTCGGATTATCTGGACGAGTTGCTGAATTCCGTTGAGCTCATAAACACCAAGGGTGGCGTGAAGAAATCCGCACTCACGATCTGCTTTACCGGAAAAATGCCAGAACAGAGGTCGTTCTACGAGAATCTCGCTTCTCACTATGGCTATGAACCTGTCGACACCGTGACAAAGGATCTCTCCCTTCTCGTGGCCGCCGACCTTTCATCAGCCAGCAGCAAACTCGACAAGGCGAAAAACAACGGGGTGAAGATCATGTCCCTCGACGACTGGCTGAAATCGGTCAATGCGCCTTCCACACCATCCAAAAAGAGCTCCGGCAAGAATTCAGATGATTCTCCAGGACTATTCGATTTAAATTAGTTTGTAGTCAATGTCGCAAGACATGTTCTTAAAGTAGGTACGTGCTTTCTGTGTCCGCCATAGCTTCCCTGCGACGGCGGAAGCATGTATCATCTTATCTTAATTCCAGAATGGGACAGGCTTCCTTCGACAGGCTCAGGACAGGAAAGCCCGTCCCTACTTTAAGAACAGCCCTTGCCGGCTTGACTACCAACGAGTTACAGAGGCAGAAAAAGAAAAAGATATTATTTTCGTTATTCCGCAAAGATTTCCGTGAATGCCGCGTCTAATTACTAAAGCTATTGAGAGAAGGCCATGCAGGAATCAACAACTGTTGAAACATTTTTGAAGGAAAGAACGCCCGAGGCCTTTTCTCCGGTGATAGACGAGCACGTCGGCATGCTCAGGAATTTCGTATACAGGATCGTCTTGAACGAGCATGACACAGACGACATCGTCCAGGAGGCGTTCATAACAGCCTATAACAAGGCCGATTCCTTCAAAGGGAAGTCAAAGTTTTCGACATGGCTCTGCAGGATTGCATGCAACAGGAGTTTCACAATGATCCGGGACGGGAAAAAGACGACAGTGACCGATGGCGAGGACTGCCCGGAGATGAGGGATGCCAGCACCTCAAATACCCCGGACAAGCCGATGATCATCAAGGAGACGCAAAGCCGGGTCATGACAGCCGTATCCGGACTGCCGGAACACCTCAGGGCTGCAATAACGCTGGTTGCAATTGACGAAAAGGAACCTGACGAGGCCGCTTATATTCTAGGATGCCCAAAGGCAACCCTGTACTGGCGCATCCATAAGGCCAGGAAAATACTTGAAAAGGAACTCGGAGACCTGATATGAAGATCATGATAATACTCAAGCTGAAGCTTGTACTCCAACTAATGGGACTTATTCGTAGGAGTACAAACTTTAGTTTGTCTTATCTTATATATATGTTTGTAGTCAATCCGCCTTCGCCAAGAGGCTACGGCGCGACAAGTGTCGCAAGACATGTTCTTAAAGTAGGTACGTGCTTTCCCTGTCCTGAGCTTGTCGAAGGGAGCATGTACCATCTTAATTCCATCTTAATTAAAGAATGGGACAGGCTCCCTTCGACAGGCTACTTCGACTTGGCTCAGCACAGGTCAGGACAGGAAAGCCCATCCCTACTTTAAGAACATCCCTTGCGGGATTAACTACGAACGAAATTCAACCCCATGTAGCCGAGGTGCAAGATGAGAAATAATAATCTGAACAATATCCTCAAGGACTGGGACAGAAATCTCAAGTCTGACTTCAAGGAACCATCAGAGCTCAAACGCAGCATACTGTCCCAGATAAAGGCAGGGCATAGAATCTCCCCGGATTCGAATATATATTTTTTCGTAAAGAAAAAATATATCTATAATCTTGCCGCAGCCGCTACGGTTTTCATAATTGCCATCGGGGTATTCATCCTGAACTCCAGGACAAGCAAGCCTGGCCCGTCAACTCCGGATCAGCTCGCAGTCATATCAAATGACGAAATGTCCGACATGAAGAAGATCTCCGGCGAGGTATGCCGTCTTTTCAACGATAAGGTCCAGTGGATCATCAAGTCCGGCGGACGGATGGAGATAAAACCATCAGACATAACGGACACTTCATCTTCAAGCTCAAAGATTCTAGTAAGACAGACTGTCTTCAGGAAAACTGACAAAGGCTGGGACAAGGTTTACATCGCCGACATCATAACAAACCCGGAACAGCAGGTGGTGTTCAAGGATGACAAGAACAACGGGTATCTGTGGACACATCAGGCAGGCGACAACGTAATCGCCCTGGAAGGCCAGATGAACCTCAAGGTCAACGGTGAAATTATCAACCTCAACTATTCCGGCGGCCAGCCCGAAAAGACACCCGTCATTCTCAAGAACATCAAGAACTCAAATTCAGAATACATCGTCTATCAGACCGTGAACAGAATATGACATGATATCCGCAAAGATTCTTGCGGTTGGTGCGTCTAATTAACATATAAGGATAGATATATGAAAAGTTTTATCTGTGTAATCTGTGGGCTGACGGCTTCAATTTCCCTCTCTGCGGCGGAGCTCAAATATGATTCTCCGCAGACCTTCTACGCCGGAAGGGAGACCGTCATCAATATCAAGGCGGATGGACTGAATGGAAAGAACTTTTCCTGGAACCTGAAATATTCCGGCCTGACAATCGCCGCCGCGGAACTCGCTGTCCCAGAAACCGGCGCCATAGAACTTAAATTCACCTTCCCGGAGATCAAGGAGGGCGTCAGCACCACCGCCGAACTCACCTGCGTCTCCGGCGACAAAAAACTCCTGAAAAGCATCATTTTCTTCTCCACAAATCCCTTCGCCTTCAAGAAGAAATTCCTCGAAAAGATGAAGATCGGACTGTGGGCTCCTTCCGGTGATGATTCAGCCAAGAAACTCTTCGAATCCCTCGGAGTGGTGACTTCGGATGTTGCGAACTTCGCAGAATTCAAGGATAAGCTCCTGATAATCACGGGCATGGACTTTGGTAATTTCTCCGGCCTTGAAAAGGAACTGGTCAATATTTGTTCCGCAGGAACAAATATATTGATAATAAATCCCAAGGCAGGCATTCTTCCTCTTAAGACAGAATCATTCAGGAATATGATTTTATCGAGGAACGAGAAAATCATGGATTTCGATAAAAAGTTTGATTCCGAAAAATGGGGAGATTCGCCGCCGAACGAGAAATCGCTTAATTTGGTGCCTGTCGATACCGGAGCTGGGATCGAAGTGTCCGGCAACAAGAATGCCTTCACGTTCATGTCGGCGAAGATAGGCAAAGGTGAACTTGTCATATTCACCTGGGACATCTTTGGCAAGATTGAGAAATCGCCGACGCCGGTGTACTTGCTCGAAAAATTGATTGCTGGGATTAAGCAAGAGGCAACAGGCAATAGGCAACAGGCAACAGAAAATAAGGAATGAATGGGAGGCGATAGGCAACAGGAAATAGAAATATCAGGCAGGAAGCAACAGAGAGAAGGGAACAGAGAAGAGGTAACAGGCATTAGGCAAGAGGTATTAGAGTGTAGGGATGGCAAGTGAAAACAGGAATTAGAAAATAAAACAAAAAGGCAAGGATTTTATGAAGATCGAAAGTTTCAGGGATTTAATCGTATGGCAGAGAGCAATGGAATTAGTCGTCAAAACCTATGGGAAGATAAGTGCACTCCCAAAGAATGAAGAATACGGACTCGCCTATCAAATACGAAAGGCAGCTGTTTCAATTCCTTCAAATATTGCAGAAGGCTACGGCAGGAGATCCACAGGAGATTATATTCGTTTCCTACAGATATCACTTGGTTCCTTATATGAATTACAGACACAACTTGAAATATCCAGAAGATTGTCATTCCTGAAAGATGCTGATTGTCATGAACTGAATGGCATATGCGAGGAAGTTTCAAAAATGCTTATAAGCTTGACCGATAAAATTTCTCAACACAACAACCATATAGGTGCCTAATGCTTGATTACTTTTATCTATTTACTAATGCCTGTCGCCTTCTCTTGAAACTGTTGCCTTGTTCTTTGACACAAAGCTGTTGCCTAATGCCTTGTGCCTGATGCCTGAATATAAACATATGGAGGAATAAAATGAAGAAACTCATGCTGATGATGGCGCTGATTGTCGGACTTTCAGCGGTCGCCCAGGAAGATGCAAAGAAACAGGAGGCTGTCAATACCGAAGTCTATACTGTTGCAGTACTGCCGTTCACGGAATCCGGAACCGGAGTGGCCGGACTTGGGGAACAGGCGGCGAACATCCTCTTCGCGAAGATGTCGGCAAACCCGAACATATGGATGGTTGAAAGGACGGACCTCGACAAGATCCTCAAGGAAGCCGAACTCAACATCTCCGGGGCGGTGAATCCCGGCCAGGCAATACAGATCGGACAGCTCACCGGAGCGAAGATCCTCCTGACAGGTTCCGTATTCAAGGTAAAGGACAAGACTTTCCTTGTGGCCAAGGTAATCAGCACTGAGACCAGCCGCGTGCTTGGTAAAAGCGTCGATGGAACGGATGCGCTTGACGCTCTTGCCACGAAGCTTGCAGGAGAAGTCAATGAGACTATTTCAAAGGACGCCAAGAAGCTCATGCCCGAGATCAGGGAGCGCAAGGATCTCATAGCCGACCTTAAAAAGGCTGTTGGCGATGGGAAGAAGCCGAAAGTCTATGTGAAGATAGAGGAACGGCATGTGGGCTCCGTTACAATTGATCCCGCCGCAGAGACCGAGATGCAGGCGATCTGCAAGGAACTCGGGTTTGAAGTGACCACTATCGAGAATGATGCGGAACTTACGATCAAGGGTGAAGGCTTCAGCGAGTTCGCAGGCCGCCGCGGAAATCTTGTCAGCATAAAATCCCGTCTCGAAGTCAAGGTTGTTGACAAGGCTGGCAATGTGGTCGCCGTCGACAAACAGACCACCGCCGAAGTCGACTTGGCCGAACAAGTCGCCGGCAAGAAGTCCCTGCAGGAGGCATCTGCGAAGATCGCAGAACGCATCCTCCCGAAACTAATTAAGAAATAATTTTTTGCGGAGCAAAAAATTATAACATGAATTCCGTTTTAAAAACAGTCATTGCAATTCTTGTCTGTGTTGTCTGTGGCCATCTCCAGGCGCAGACGAAGATCGCAGTAATCGGGAATGAGGGGGATCTGCAGAAGGAAATGGATCTTCTGACAGCCGAACTTTCCCAGGATAAGGATATCTCAGTTCTTGAGCGTTCTTCCTGGAACTATATAATCAGAGAATACGAAATCTCAAAAGCATCCGCCAATATTAGCGGACTGGGCAGGAAAATCGGGGCTGACACGCTGATAATTATCGACAAAAGGAAATTGAATAATGCTGATTACATCGTCTCCAGGCTGGTATCTGTTGACTCGGGCATAATCATAGATCTTAATTTTTGGAAAGCAGGAGCTGATTCTGAAACAATGAAATGGCCGAAGGCCGTCAAATGGCAGTTCAAAGAGAACATAAGGAAAACAGGGATACATGATTCCAAAAAGATTCCTGTATCATTTCTCCGTTTCCGCCTCCCGTCTGCATCACCTGAGCTTATTGAACTGGAGAACCAGCTGAATGCCCTGTTCAAATACAGGCTGATGGTTGAAAAAAACATCCTTGTCACAGAAAGAGAAGACATTTCCAAGCTTGTTTTCGAGAATTACCTGAATAATCAGGATGCCGGATTCAAGACAGGCAGGTATCTCTTAGAAGGGAGCATGCAGGTCACGGACGACGGCAAAGTGAATGTAAAAATGCTGATCAACCTGCCTGACGGCAAGACATTCAACATAATTGATTCCGGCAAGCAGGATGCCCTGCCAAAACTTTGTGACAGGCTGACGGAAGCCTTTTTGAAGAAAATTGAAATGACTTCGAGCCCGGCTGATTGGAAAACCGAGGATGAAGCACGTAAATATTTTGAAGAGGCGAAATGGGCATTTCAATGCGGCCTATACAAAGAGGCGGCCGGGGCATGTGAATCAGCATGGTCGCTTGGGTGTGCGGAACCTGGAATCCAAAGCCTTAGGATTGCTTCTTATTCATATGCCTCTTATCCAATACCGGAAGGGATTGATCTGTCCTTGCATTATACCCCGAATTTGATTGATGTGAGCAAGGATGACAGCCACATAGATTCAGCAATTACCGCCATGGATCTTTACAAACGTTATTTTTCCGACAAGATGAAGAAGAACGAAGAAATTCCCGAAGTAATTAACACTGCCCATATTGATACCGCAAAAGAACTTGGAATATATACCATACTTGCCTCATCGAGGCTGCTCAGATGCTATTACGAGCAGAAATGCATAACCAAAGACAGCATGAAAACAGCATATTTGAGAAAACTTTTACGTGAAGTTTCTGAAATTCTGTTCAATTATAAAACCAATACTGGAACATCATTATATATTATCGCCGGTTCATATATCCCATTCTGGCAGGACAATATCAAAGACACGGAATCCGAATATATAAAACTCCTCCTGAAATCAAGGGAGAAAGCTGGAACGGGCTTCTGTGACCTCCTCAGGGAGATGATATCACTTCACAGGGACGAACATTCTCCTTATTTCATCGACTGGTCAGGAAAACTCTCCGATGACGCATTGGACACTGAATTTAAAAGTTTCGTAAATAGCCTCTGCAAATCGGAAGTCCCTCAGCTTCAGGCGGACGGCTTATGGTTCAAACTAAGGAATTTCAAAGGATTCTTCAGGAAAGAAGACAAGGAGACAATTCGCCTGTTAAACAACCTTGCCGACGCAAACATTGACAAGATATATAAAAAGGAATTATGGTTCAATCAGATCGCATTTGAGCACTATATTTCAAAAGATGTCACCTTTAAAATAATTGAAGGATATCTACAATATTTGATTCGTAATCCACGCGTGAATCCTGAACCTGCCATCTTTACCATTATCCATCTTGATAATATTCATAAACAGCTGAGCGACAGCCAGCTTAAAAGCCTTCATCTGCAGCTTGCAGAATACAGGAAAGTCAAACAGACTGACTGTTTTAATAAGCTTAAAACCATAATAGCTGCAAGACTGCCAGAGCTTGAAACGGAAAGCTCCCATGAGAACATCTTGATATTCGATGAATTCTGGCTCCCATACAATGAGAAACGTGGAATCAATGAGAATTACTACTATACGCTCACCGCGCCTGTCAAAAATGGCAACTCGCTTTTTGTCCGAGTCTTCCAGGGCAACAAGGGAAGCATATATTCAATCTCAAAGGCTTTGAAGACAAACGAAATAATTGAGGACTCACCCGAAAACAAAGGACTTTCATTAAATGACATGTCTGTCTCCGACGAATATATTGTTGTCCCTGATGAACAGCGGGTACATGTTTATAACAGGAAAACCAAGGATTGGAAAAGCATCGAAACAAAGGACAAGCTCATCACAAAAACATGCATTGACGGGAATTTCATTTATGGATTTTATTTATTTGCGGCCCCTAACACAGGCATTAAGGAACAAGGAATAATATCTATAGATATTACAAAAGGCAAAGCAAGCCTTGTTACGTCTTCCAGACGCAATCCACCGGAAACGCCTCTTGACAATAAATCCCTCATCTATGAAAGCATTATTAATCTTGGAAATAACAATATTCTATTATGTGTAAAGGATGGCAATGTTCCGCGACATTTTATGTATAGCAATGGCCAGTTGAAAGATGTCAATTCTCTTGAAGCTGACATTTTAAGGCAGATTCTTCATGGAATTTTCATTTCTGGTCCAAACATGGCTTTTTTAATCTTCAAAAGCAGTTCAAATGAAAAGTTCTTTACTGGATGCAGGAATATAGATGAAATATCCGTCAAGCTCCCTGATATCCTTAAAATCAAAACTGGCAAAAACTATAATCTCAATTCGCCAGTCATGCTGCAGAACTATATCATTGCCCAGCCATGGGACGGAAATTCTCTTTTCTTGTATGATATTGAAAATTCCAAGGCACACCTTGTTCCAGTTGACTATTCACGCATTTCAGCCAAGTTAAAAGACATCAGTGTTCTTGATCCCGCGAGCCTTTTAAGCCTAATCACTTTGGAAGACAGAATCCTAATGCCCTCATCCCCTTCAATAATTTCATGCAAATTCGAGGATTTGAAGAAAAAAGCCGAACTCCAAATCAAAGCCGGTGGCCAAAAATGAATTTCGTCAAGAAAATATATCTGTTCCTGATATTCTGCATCTTCTCCTGCCATCTTCAGGCGCAGGAAAAGGCGCTGCAGGCCGACGGGGCAAGGAAGCTCAAGGCTGCGCTGATCAGCGGAATGCCAAATAATACCGATTCAATCGCCTATGAGGACATGCTGTTCATGAAAATGGGCAGCGTAACCGGCCTGGAACTGATTGAACGTGAAAACATCAGGAAGATTCTCAAGGAGCACAATATCTCAGCTGAGAATTCCGGCAATCCCGAGTCCATCCTGCAGCTTGGCCGCCTAATACGCGCAGACATGTTCATAATAATAGAGAAGCAGCCTGACAATAAATATCAGTTGACCTTCATTGAGTTGAAAACGGCTGTCCTGCTCCAGAAATGCCTGATCCTTGAAAAGGATTTCGAGGAGAAGAACTTTTCCGGTCTGGACAAGGCGCTTGCTAAAACACTGAAGAGATTCTCACAGCCGGATGCAAGCCGCGCTTATCTTTGCATTTCAGGGATATTCAACGAGGAGCCAGGGGATTTCCTGAAACCTTATGCGGCTGAGATCGAGGATATTATCCAGAACGGGCTCAATGATATTGACAATATGATCCTTCTTGACAGGAAACACGCCGAATTCCTTTCGAAGGAGTCCGTCCTGACCGGCGATGAACTGAAACTTAAAGCATCTGCAATAATGCTTAGGGGCGGAATAAGAAGGACTAACGAGGGAAAACTGAACCTGACTGTTGATTTCTCCAAGGTGCTTGCCTCCGGAGGCATAAAGAAAAGCCTTGAGCTGGAACTGGCGAAAATCAAGGAAAGCAAAGAGAAGATCAATAAGCTCATACTTGATGGATTCAACGAGGAAGTCAAATCCTCCGGCGGTCAGGACAAGAAACTGGAGGCGGAGAAACTCTTTGCAGAATCAAAGGTGTTTGCCACTGACAAGAATTTCCTGAAATCGGCCGAACTCTGCGAGTCCGCCCTTCTGCTGGATTCAAAGGATGAATATCTCAATGCAGCAATTCTCGCCTGGGGGAGAGTATTTGATGACAGGCCCCTCCCCTTCACGACAAAGCTCAAGGCTGCAATAAGAAAGAAGGAACTGGAGATCGCAAGACTCGACAGTGCAATAAAAAACGGTGATCGGTTGCCAGGCATTGAAAATATATCATTCTATGGAACTGGCAAGGGAGGCGATGAATACTTCATGTCCATCCAGGACGATCCGGCAAAGGGACGGAGGGACTATGAGCTTGCCTGCGAGCTGAAGAGGTTAAGGCTGGAAGAAGTCGCTATGAGGAGAAATTATTTCGGGGATATGCTTAGGACCGGGAAAAGCAATTCAAAATACTATAAGGCTGACAACGTATCCGCCTGCGGCTCAATAATCTCAACCATAGATTGCCTAAAGGGTTTTATCGACAACGAAGGGATCGTCAAGGACATGGTCACTGAATTTGAGATGATTGCGGCCTCAAGGGAAATATCTCCTGGCACACGTGACTCCTTTGCAAACTGCCTTGCCTCATTCATGTTCTATGAAAATGAGACGAACAACAAATTCGCCTGGAAGCAGAGAACTGAAAAACTTATCGAGCTGGCAAAATGGCTGACTGAGAGGAAGGATCCTCTCATCAGGGCGAAGGCCTGGCTCATGCTCGGGCACATGAAGGCACTGCCGGATGGTGAATGCAAGATCAAGTCGATCAGCATAGTCATGGATGAGGTGTCAGCTAAAACCACTGGCTATTCAACATATGACATGCTTGACAGCTATTTCTCCCCTTCGATGAACATGTCAGTTGCTGACCTGAATACTCTTCTTGCCGCGCGTATCGAGAAGTGCATCACCGAGAAAGACGCCTACCATCTCACGGTATTCAAAGTCCTTTTAACGAGCTGGCTGGACAGGATGTGGTATACTCTAAAGAAGGATGAACTTGAGGCTCCCATTGATTTGAGCGCAAGACTCCTTTCCGTCCTGTATCTGGAGAGAGAGAAGATCAAGGATAAAAAAGATACGGATTTATATAATTATTCGATCCGGCTGGAGCCGACAATAAAAGCTGTCGAGCATTACAACAACCAGATGAAACTGAAGGCAGAGACTATCAAAAAAGAGGCTGCGTCTCCGACACCATGGGATTCCTTCCTGACCGAGAAGGTTGCCGACATAAGCAAACCTGCAAATGCTTATCGTATTGAAGGGATGACAGTGGCGAATAATTGCATCTATTGCATTTGGAGCGGGAAAAAAGATGACAAGATAGATTATGTCATTGCCACAAAGACCGACTTGAAGACACTCGAAACCACTGAAGTCGGCAGGCTTAAGGCTTCCGGGCTATACAACAGCATAACATCGATCGTGATTACCGATCCAGGCTCCGTATTCGTCTCAACACTAGCTGGCTCCAAAGGTTTGATTATAATCAGCCCCAATGGTTCAAGGCTTTTGACTGAGGAGGATGGGCTTCCCTCGAAGAACATAATCTCGATGGCAGAAATGGGAGGCAAGCTGTACATGGGCTTCAAATCCGGATACAGGACAGGGGCTTTTTATTCATATGACATCAAGAACAATAAATTTGACTTAATTGCTTCAACGAAAAATGCCACTCCTAAGAATGAACTGGACGGCAAGCCATTCCTGATAACAAAAATCATCACGGTAAAAGATGAGAACACCATATGGTTCTCGGTCGATTCCGAATTTAAAACTGGAATTGGCGGATTATGGAAAATCAACAAAGATGGCAATCTCGAGAAGTTCCATGCATGCAGCATGGGAATATCTGATTTCTATTTTATTCCGGACGGTATAATGATCTACGAGGACTTCAGCGGTTATCAGGAGACAATCAAGCTGTCGACGCCATCCCTCTCGAAGGTTGTCCTGACGAGTCCTAACAAGGGGAGCAATCCAAAATTCAGTTTATCTATCTATAAATGGCCTGTTTTCCCCATCGGGGATCTTCTCTTGAGCAATAACGGCTCAACTTCAGGCATTTACAATAGCTGCAACAAGCATTTCGAGGGGCCCTCCGGGAGTTTCCTGACCATGGGGAATCCCGAACTCTTTTATTTCGTCAAAGACACCCAGCTGTGGAAATTGTCTCCAAAGCCAAAGATGGACAAGTGACGGGCAAGGGAATTTGAATTATGCAATTACATTATAGAATGTATAGTAATATGGAGTGCTGGAATAGCAGGCGTGGGCCTGTGTTTTCCAATATTAATTGACCAGGAGGGGGATATGGCTATCAAGGTTGTCTGCAGCTGCGGGATGGAAGTCATCACTTTCCAGAAAAAGCCCGGGGAAGTCCTTGTCTGCAAGAAATGCGGAAATCAAATCGTAATTCCACATGTCGTTGAAAACGAGACGCAGGTACATAGGGACATCGGCACGAGCACCGTTGAAGGGACTTATCATGCCAAGAAGCAGGAGTCTTCCAACCTTCCGGAAACCCGGAAATTCACGAATCCTCCAGTTCCTCTAAAAAAGGGCGCATCTCCCCAGTCCTCTTCCAGCAATGAAAATTACGGAAGCCCGACGCCTCCACCAGTAAATTCATCAAAGGGGGCTCCCGGAAAAAAGGTTTGTCCCGACTGCCTTGAGGAATCAAAGTCCGATTCAGTTATCTGCGTGGAATGCGGATACAATTTCATGACCGGCAGGCGCATGGAGGGTGTTCCAAGCATACCGGACGAAAAATCCAGGAAGAGCGGAATCGGCCTCGCAATTAATTCCAGGATGATTTTAACAGCCGGCAAAGTCCTTCTGCTTCTGCTTGTAATAGGTTCATGCGTTGGCTACGTGATCCATTTTCTCCGTAAAAGCGATTCACCCCCCAGACAAGCAATGCCTCAGATGACGGTGACTTATTCACAACCGGTTGCTGATTCGGGAAATGCAGGCGATAGCAATGGGACTGGCGTCTCTATGCCTGCTCCTTCCAATCATGAAAATGGGCCATTCAGCTCCTGGCTGATTGCATTGGAAAGTTATTGGGTCAAGGACAACCTGTATGGAATGATATCCGGAGAACTGATTTTTTCTGATGGGAAGGTGAAGCCGATAAATGTGAAGCTGTATCGTGGAATGCAAAGGAATGGCAGTTTCAAGCTTATAGCGGAAAAACTCTTCAGGGGAGATGAGAAATTCAACTATTCACCAAACAAAGTTCAAGGCACGACAAAGATATATCTAAGTGATATGGGGAAGACGGCTGAAAACAGCAATTGCACCTATTACAAAATTGAAGTGTGCGAGCAGAATGGAAAACTGCTGAAAGCCTTTCCTCCCGTGAAGGCCTTCCTGTATTCAAAGCCCGTTATTTCCGACAAGGGATGGTCCTGGTCTCCATATCCTGATGGCGAGAAGATTGAAAATGGATACATTGCTGAGGTCATAAAGCTGAAAGATGGCAAGACAGTAATTTGTTCCCCACATGACTTGAAGGAGGCGGTGTCCGGTGAATTTCCCGAAGAGCCAAGGAAATTCTCGATGAATCTGCGGATTAAAGTTAATAGGAATGAATGCTGGCGCTCGAAGGAGCCTGCTTATCCAGAACAAGAGGAGAGGACTCTTGATTTCAAGCTCTTTGACGCTTCTCCCAACGAGAATCCCGCAAAGTATGTCTTGCCTTATTTCAATGACTCGGACAGATATATCGAATCGAACCTGAAAAGCAATACCAAGTTTTTCTTCCAGAAGGTGCTTCTCGACGGTAAAGATGTGCCTGTGGATACTGAAAACAGCAGGACGCACATGTTTTTCATCGGCAGTCCGATGGTAACTCTGACATATGCGATAGCCGATGTATCCGTCAACCCGCCGGCGATCATCAAAAAAGATACAATTGAATTCATCTTCCCCCCTAATCCGCCTATGCCGAAAATCAGTTCCGACGAGAATGGAATTGCCCTTTCATGGGATGATTGTGCGAAAAGGTTCGAGCCGAAGAACTTCTTGTCTCTTCCTAAAATAGGCATATACAGGAACGAACAGCTAATCAAGACATGCGAGCTGAAAGAGACATCGTTCGTAGACAACGACCAGAAACTGGTCTATGGCAATGAATACACATATCATCTTGCATTCACTAACTGCATCATGAGAACGCAAGGCTATGTCGAAGGTTTGAAGGTCAAGGACTTCTATCTGGACATATATTCCATCAACCGCCCTTTTTCAAGCAATGGGAACAGGGGATACAGTGTATTTTGCAAAGCAAACAAGGGTCAATCGGCTACTACAGCTGTGTCGCGGTCGAAGGGGAACCAGCGTCCTCCCAGGATACCGATGGAAGGGCCTTTGACGGTGGGGCTTCTGAAGGAGGAGATGTGCTTCAAGGGTACAGGTCTCCTCGAAGTTGCACTTTATACCAAAGTTGTCGAGAGTTTGCTGAAGGAAAAGGACATAGAAGTCATGGACAGAGTCAATTCCGACAAGATACTTAAGATGATGATTGAAAAGCTACCAAAGGAAAAACGCGATAGGTTCTGGCTTAGAAATCCTGATTTCGCCGTAAGACTCAGGGACTATTCAGATGAGACTGGAAACGGAGTTGAACTTTGGCTCACCAGGCTGACGGATGGATGGACTAACGCGGTTGACTCGCAGTCCTGGCGAATCGGTCGCATTGGGTTGAATGACGTTGAGGCTGGCAAATATGACCAGCTGACGGCATCTCTTGTTTCCAAGATAAGAGAGCTTGCTGCAAAAAGCTGCAATGTTTCTGCACCAGCCGGAGAAAAGCTTATTATCCCAAAGAACATTATCTACACCCCTTTCCTGCCGGTGGAGCAACCCGACCAGATATTGCAGTACAAGTCGATTTCCGAATCCATAGTCTTCGGCGCTTCTGACAAGCTTCTCGGCCAGAGCCTTCTTTCTCGCGAGGACTGGGGCATCAGTATCCGGGAAAGGCTCCTGCTTGAGAATTCCGGAGTAAGTCTTCCCCCTGACGCATTTGCAGATCTTCTGATTTCCGGAAGGATGTGGAAGGAAAAGGACAAGACATCATATCTTTTCATGGCAACCGATCTGATGTCAACCAGGGTTGTGGATAGTCTCTGCCTGTCTGGGAACATCGACGATGTCGCGTCAGCAATAGGCAAGTGGTGCTCTTCGCTGAAGGTCTGCAAGGCTGAAAGGGATCCGCTTCTCCAGGCGGGCAAACAGATCTTCCTTGACAATATTGAGGAGCTGGGAATATTTTACGGCATGCATGATATGGATCAAAAACTTCCTTCTGCGGAGACGGCTGCCGACGGCAAGTCTGCGCTGTCCATGGCATCGGAGATCGCCAAGGCGGGAGACTACATGATGGCGATAAATATACTTGAACAGGCATGGAGCAGCAACCGTGACAACAGGATAGGCGAACAACTCGCAATGAATTATCATTCCGCCGGAATGTATGCCCTGGAGGTGGAACTGCTGAATGAACTTTCCAAGCGCGGAGTCAATGTCAATCCTGATACCCTTAACCGGGCCAAGTCGCTGGCTGGCAGCAGCAGCATTCTCGTTGCCACGGACTCAGCCGTCAGGAAAAAGAGGGTAATGACTCCTGTTGCTGTCAATCCGACCATCAGCGACAAAGGGGGCGCCAGATTTTCGACTAGAAAATATTGGGCAGATGAATGGTTCACACCTGAAAACCCGATCTTCACCGCCAAATTCGAGAAGAATACGACTGTCCAGAGAAGTGAAAAGGATTTCTTCAAGCTCATCCAGGGAATCGCAAAGTATCCGAATGCCAGGATACCATTCTACGATTCCGAGTCCCAGATGGATTGGAAAGGAACTGCAATGGAATACCTTGGTTTCCGTCTAGAAAAGGAATACGCTTCATGCGTCAGAAACAAATACAGCTTCAAACTGGAGTACCTTTTCGCGGCCGATGTCCTCGCTAAAAACAATATAGCAATCGGCACGAAAGTCGTCAATGAGGCAAAGGCCTGGGATGTCGTGAAAACTGCTTCTGTCATGGAGGCGGGGAGAACTGGCAACGCTCCGTATGACAGCTTGGAATTAGTGATTTACAGGGCCTATGCCGGCGACGAGAAAGCCTTGGCGTTCATGTCGGATCCGAAATGGCTCAGAAAGGTTTTTTATGAATACAGCTATAATCCAAATGACATCCGTGCAATAGTGTTCCAGATGCTGGCGGAGGCGGGCAGGGAGAAAGCCTTGGCTGCAATTCTTGCTAATGATCGCCGCGACCGCAGGGTGCCACGCTATAGTCTCAGGAATGTCAACAAGGAGTTCATGAAGAAATTCATAGTCCAATACGCTTATCTTTTCGAGGCGAAAGAAAGAGCAAGACTTTTCGAGGGCTTCGGGCTCGCGGGAAACATCCAAGCATTGATTGGAGTACCGATTGATCCCGAAATCCATGAGACAGCCAAATCGGCCGTACTTCTCTATGGCAGGCCATTCAAGGAGGTAATCGCGGATATGGAGACAAAATATTATGCCGAAAACAAATAGTTTTCCTATTGTTTTTTTTCTGCTGATATTGCTTGCACTCATGTCATTCAGCCTGCAAGGAGAGTTGTATTTTGATGAGAATGGAGATGAGTCGCCAGACGGACTAGCTACAAGTTGCCTGATGCCCAGCATTGGCACTTTTGGAGAATTCTCCTCGTGGAACGAACGGGACGGCAAGTTCACTTCGAAGTTCGTCGACTCTTTCAGGAACAGATACGCCCCTTACATCAGCTGGGAGCTTGAGAAGTCATTCCGGAAAAAATATTTCTTTTCCGAATATGAACACCATATCGAACACTATAGGCGATACCTGAAAAAATACCCCTCGCAGGCGCTTCCGTTTTCCAATATCCTTTTCAGGTTTGCACGTGATTGTAACAACGAGGGTGAACCAAGGCTGTACAACGCCTCAGAGGAAGGAGAGTTCATAATCGAACTGTTTTACATTATGGGGGATCGGGGCGGGGAATATTTGAAGAAGCTGGCTCGGACTCCGGAAGATCTCATTTTCACCAGGGCAAGGCTGAAGGACAAGAGCGTCATCCCACCGTTATCAGATGCGCTGGAAAAGGGAGCAACAAGAGAAAGGGCTATTTTTTCCCTCGGGGAATTTGGCAAGGACGCTTCCGGGGTGATAGCGAAACTAAAGAGATTCTATGATGATGACGACATTGCGATTAAATTTGGCGCCATGGAGGCAGTGCTGAAGATCAGTTCCGGCGATGCGGAGACCGTAAAAGCCGTCAAGGAACTGTGCGCGGAGCAGACGGTGCATCCTCAGGCCTTGAAATGTCTTTCCCTGATACCTGAGCCCCAGTCGTTGACCATCATTCTGGATCAATGGCGGCAATCCGAAAATGCAGACTACAGGCAGATAGCCAGCAGATGTGCAGACAGTATAGGGGAAAAAGCAGTGCCTGTCATCATCGACGATTTCAAAAAAGGATATCATAATGGAACCATATGGTGGGCGCGTCCCTTCCTTTTAAAGTATATCAAACAGTCAGCTGTACCGCTTTCTCAATTACTGATGACGGATGACGATAGGATTTTTGATATTGTCGTCATGATATGCAAAGATGGCGGAGATGATGTTAAACCTGAATTTGTAAAACTGCTGGACAATCCTGACAGGATTACATATGCCATTAGCATCGTAGGTGTTAATCAGGTCACGGACCACATGATTGATAATATTAAACAGTATAAGAGCTATGAGAAGTTGTATGAGTTGCTTTCCCGGCAGAACTTATTCAGCGACAAGGCCAAGGCTTTTCTCAGGAAGGAATTTGTCGATGCTGATGGCAGCGCTTACCCATCAGCTGTTAAATTGATGATACTGAAGACTGCGGAGAAGGATCTGGATTTTTCAGCCTCATTCATACCACAGGTCAAGGATATTGTCCTCAGGTATAAAAATCCTATTGAAGATGAAGTGCCCATATCTCTCGAAGAATATTTGTGTTGGTATATGAGACAGACGAAGGAATGCGATTTTGCAGTCAAACTCTTCATGGATAAGACCCATTTATGCTCCTCCAGCGTCATTGTGGAGGCAGCGAAGGTTTCGGGAGATGCTGCCAAATATATCAAGTATGCCGATGCAATGTTGAAAATTTGCAAGGACAAGTCCAGTCCAGGATTCTTCAAGCATAATATATTGATCCTTCTGACATATGAAAATAATCTTACTGATGAGGATAGGATGAAAATTCTTAAGTGGGCTTCTGAAAACTTCTCACATGGCCTTCGCGGGAATTTGAAAATACATCGGCAGAACATCCCTGTTCTGGAAAAGATGTTAAAATCCGAAAACCCAAAGGAACGGGAAACTGCATATTACCTGATGAGTATCAAGATTGACGATACATCATGGCCGGATGACTTCACCTCCAAGTATCTAGAAAAGAATACGTTAGAACTTCTGAATAACAAGGTTCCAAAGGCAAGGGTCGATGCGATTAAAAGCCTGATTGCCTATAAATCGCCTCGCGGTCGTGACAAGATCGTCGAAGCCTTACTAAAAGCAATGCAAGATCCGAACGATGACGTGGTCAAATCCGCACTTGGAGGGCTTGAACGACAGGGAACATCCATATTGCCGTTGCTGATTTCCTGTATAAGCAGCAAGGATCCGTTTATCGCTAGCAAAGCATGTATGATCATAGGGGGTATGGGGACGTTTGGGAATGATGCTCTGCCAGCACTCGCAAAAGCAGTTGAAACAAGTCCCGACTGGACCTTGCGCATAGCGGCTCTTGATGCAATGGGACAGATAGGTCCCGAATCGAGAAAAAGCCTTCCATTGATAATAAAGCGCCTCGACGATGAAAATCTCCAGGTGAGGGAATCGGCTGGCAACGCACTTGTTTTACTCGGAGGAATCAAGAAGGCTGATCCGATATTGAATAAGATTGTTGCGTTGGAGCTTGTCAGAAAAGAAACATTCACTGATAAACTCAAATTGTTCCAAAAGAGGGCAATGGAGGGGCTGGAATGAAAATCAAAATCTTTATATCACTGTTATTATTACTGCTTTCATTTGCATCGCATGCTGGAAATGACGCTCCTGTATTTATGGCCATATTCGATTTTGTCGATGACACCGGAGCCAAGAGCTCAGACTCCGAAAAGATATCGTTGCTGCTTTTCGCTCAGCTTTCAAAGGAATCAGCGATAAATCTCATAGAGCGTGAAAAAGTCGAAAAAATAAAGCATGAACAGGACCTTTCGGAAAGTGGGCTCGTAAGGGCTGATTCAGTAATAAGGGCTGGGAAGGTCTTGGGTGTTGATTACATGATTTCCGGAAGAATATATTATCTAAATGACGAGATCCGATTTAACGGAAAACTGCTCGACTGCAAAACCGGGAAATTTTCGGGGATGACTTCTTCTTATCCGAAATCGCTGAATAAGGACGAAATGTTTGAAGCTTTTGCGAAAAAGATAGCACAGTACATATCCACTAAAATCAAAGACCGTTCAACTGACAGCACGTCAAAGCCAGATAAAGAAAAGAAATAACTGTCAGTTGCATAATAATGACATTTATTTGCAAAACCAGCAAACTCTGTCTAAGTTTAATTCCATGAAGAACCTAATTGATAAAATTTATGATTTGATATGCCGGGCATCGTGTGAGATACCGGAGGATATCCAATCTGCCTTGAAGAAGGCTTATAAGAAGGAGGCGGATGTCTCCCCTGCCCGTCAGCAGCTCGAACTTATCCTGAAGAATATCAGAATCGCAGAAGACAGGAACCAGCCTCTGTGCCAGGACACTGGAGCGTTGACTTTCTTTGTCAGTTGTCCACGGAACTTCGACAAGGCAGCTTTCAGGAAATCTGCGGAATCCGCAATAATAAAGGCGACCAATGACGGCCTATTAAGAAAGAACTCCGTATGCCCGATCACCGGCATGAATGACGGCACGAACATCGGACCGGGAAGTCCGATGATATACTGGGATGAAAAGGCATCAAAAAAACTTGAAGTCAAGCTGCTTCTCAAAGGCGGAGGCAGCGAGAACGTCGGAGTGCAATATTCGCTGCCAGACGACAAGCTTGGGGCTGGCAGGGACATTGACGGCATAAGGCGCTGCGTGCTTGACGCTGTATACAAGGCTCAGGGAAAAGGATGTCCACCAAGTATAACTTCCGTGTGCGTCGGGGGCGACAGGGCGTCGGGATACGCCGAAGCAAAGAAGCAGTTCCTGCGCAAGATCGGAGAACGCAGCAAAGATCCATCAATTGCAAAACTTGAACGAAGACTGTTGTCGGAAATAAATTCACTTGGCATAGGCGCGATGGGGCTTGGCGGAAAGACAACTGCGCTCGATGTCTTCATATCCGTGCTGAACCGCGTTCCTGCATCATATTTCGTGACAGTCTCGCAGATGTGCTGGGCGTGTAGGCGACGCAAGGCGTCGCTGTAATTGGAAATATGATTGGAAGAAAGAAACAGCTCTTGCGAGCTTAACTACGAACGAATGCAATAATTGTATATGCTTGTAGTCAACGTCGCAAGACGTGTTCTCGATTTTTGCGGAAGTAGCTTATTCTCCAGCAGCTCGAATGAAGACAAGCTAAAGCTTGGACTCCAACGTTTACTCGACATGTTACGGTAAAATTGGAAATCGGAAATAATATCATGGGCATTTTTTTAATAATCCTGGCTGTCTCCGGACTATGCCTCTTTGAGATCATAAGCGGTGAAACAAAAAAATGAATATACCTGAAACAATCCTGATAGCCGTTGCACTTTCGATGGACGCACTCGCGGTATCGATCGCAAGCGGGATCATCCTCAAGAAGTCGCATCTGAAACTGAGGAATGCCGTGAAGATTGCATTCTTCTTCGGACTTTTCCAGCTTCTGATGCCGCTCATCGGGGCGTTCGCAGGGACATTCGTCAAGGAATTGATATCCAGCTTCGACCACTGGGTCATATTTGCGATACTCGCAGCAATAGGCGGGAAGATGATATATGAGGCCTTCATCCTCAAGGAAGAAGAGGAGAAGTTCGATCCGACCAACCTCAAGACCCTTCTTTTCCTGTCGGTAGCCACAAGCATCGACGCATTCGCGGTCGGCATTTCATTGTCGCTTCTTTCCGGCAGCATCTACATGGCGGTGGCAATCATCGGGGTGATAACCTTTGTCATCTGTTTCATAGGCGTCCTTATCGGAGATTTTGCAGGTCATTTCTTCGAGGAGAAGATCGAAGCATTCGGCGGAGTCATACTGATCGGAATTGGAATAAAGATCCTGGTGGAGCACATATTTTTTCAGCCACGCTGAAAAAATATTACTTCACCACCTTGTCAAGCATCATTGTCTGATCTGGGGCCACATCCTGCGGAAACACCTTGCCGGGCTGTCCTCCCAGGAGATATCCGAGCAGTTTCACGTTCATCCTGCTGATATAGGTCTTTCCATCCTTCTTTTCATAAATCGCGAATGTACAGGGTATGACGGAAGAGATCTTCCTGCTGTTCTCGTCGTTGAGCATGGCGGAGGCGTAGGCCGCATTGCAGAGGGTGATGGTCCACATCCTGGTTCCGTCGGCGGGCTTGGGAAGGCTGCATGATCCGGACTTTACAATCCAGCCCTTGATCCCCTGCGCCTTTGCCGTAACTGTATTTACTGTATCATCGAAATTCATTGTGCTCTCATATTCCCTTACCAGGTAGGATCTGAAGAAGACAACACAGAACACGAACGCAATAATCAGCCCCCAGAGGATGCCGACGCAGAAGGCGCCGATGTATTTCTTGTCGGGAAGTTTCATGATAGACTCCTTGTTGTTTTACACGGACGTGGCAAGCACGTCCCTCCATTTACTTACTGGTCATCTCATAATAATTTCGAGATGTTTCCTCTTCAAAGGAGAGCGGGTTATCCAACCCGCGAACTGGCGGACTGGAAAGTCCGCCCTCCGTTATTTTTGAACTCCATTCCATTTCGAGACTAATATTAATTTAGAATAGATGGAGACTTTCTGAAAAACTATAATAGAATTTTGCAAATTATAACATAAATTCATCATTTACTCAACCCATAATATAATATAAGCGCGAATATGAACTACAGGATAGAAGTTTCAACATATGGCAAATGGCGGGACTCCCGCGGAGAATCGGTAAAAAAGCAGATCCACAACTTCCTCAAGCTCCCGGTTGAAAAGGTCAGGACACGGGATGTCTACACCATTGCTGCGGACATCACTCCTTCCCAGGCTGAAAAGTCTGCGGCGGAACTTTCCAATCCCGTGCTCCAGAATGGCATCATCGGGGAAACCAGGGAAACCGGATGCGACTGGCTGATAGTCGTCGGCTTCAGGCCGGGGGTGACAGACAACGTCGGGCGTTCAGCACATGAGGCGATCGGCGACATCATAGGAAGAAAGCTCCGCGACGATGAATTTGTCTTCAGCTCGGTCGAATATCTCATATACGGCAGATCCCTCGGCAGGTCAGATGCGGAGACCATTGCAAACAAGCTTCTCGCGAATGTGCTGATTGAGACCATAGCTGTATACAGCAGAAAGGAACTTGCCGCCTCCCCTATTCCAATGAACCTTCCATTCGTGAAGGAATCCGAGGGCGGAATAATCAAGGAGATCGATCTCGAAGTCGGCGACAGACAGCTCATGGAGATAAGCAGGAGCGGAATTCTAGCACTGTCACTCGACGAAATGAAGGTCATCCAGAATTATTTCCGGAAGGCCAAAGGGCGTGGAAAGGCGGGGCTGAAAAGCTGTCCGACCGATGCAGAGCTTGAGATCCTGGCACAGACCTGGTCCGAACACTGCAAGCACAAGATCTTTGACGCCGAGATCGAATACACCGATGAAAATGGCAGGACAAGGAAGATCGTCTCCTGCTTCAAGTCGTTCATCAAGAAGAGCACCGAGGAAATATCGAAGGAGGTCGACTGGCTCGTCTCCGTATTCCATGACAACGCAGGAGTGATCGCCTTCAACGACAAGATCGATCTGGTATACAAGGTTGAAACCCACAACAGTCCGTCGGCGCTCGATCCCTACGGAGGGGCGATGACAGGCATAGTCGGCGTGAACAGGGATCCTATGGGGACCGGACTGGGCGCAAACCTTCTGATAAATGTATGGGGCTACTGCCTCGGATCTCCGTTCACGAAGGAAAAGGACATTCCCAGCGGGCTTCATCATCCGAGGCGTCTCAGGGACGGGATCCACAAGGGAGTCATCGACGGTGGCAACCAGAGCGGAATCCCATACGGACTCGGCTGGGAATATTTTGAAGACAGATACCTCGGCAAGCCTCTTGTCTATTGCGGAACAGTCGGAACTCTTCCAAAGAAAATCTGTGGTCTTCCCGGGCATTCCAAGAAAATAATCCCCGGAGACCTTGCGGTGATGGCCGGAGGCAGGATCGGGAAGGACGGGATCCACGGCGCGACATTCTCGAGCGAGGAGCTCCATCAGGACAGTCCGACGCAGGCGGTACAGATCGGCGATCCGATAACTCAGAAGAAGATGGGCGATTTCATATATGAGGCCAGGCAGAAGGGATTGTACAGGTTCATAACTGACAACGGGGCCGGCGGACTTTCCTCGAGCCTCGGTGAAATGTCAAGCCTCTGCGGAGGCTGCAGGATAGATATCAGCAAGGCGCCCCTCAAATATGCGGGTCTACAGCCCTGGGAGATAATTCTTTCCGAAGCACAGGAGAGGATGAGCTTTGCAGTTCCTCCTGGGAATATTGCTGAATTCCTGAAGCTTGCGGAATCGAGGGATGTCGAAGTGACCGTTCTCGGTGAATTCACAGACAACGGGAAATTCCATGTGCTGTACGGCGACAGGACGATAGCATATCTTGACATTGATTTCATGCACGAAGGCCTTCCGAGGATGAAGCTCAAGGCGAAATGGACTCCTCCGAAATGGAAGGAGCCTGCAAAATCGAAACGGAACCTGAAAAAAGATTTCATAGACATGGTCGGCCGCCTGAACATTTGTTCGGACGAATACAAGGCGCGCCAATATGACCATGAAGTCAAGGGGCTCAGCGTGATAAAGCCTTTTTCCGGTAAATTCCGCGACGTGGCAAGCGATGCGACCGTGACAATGCATGAACAGCTGGGCAAGGAGGGGATAATCCTTTCGTCCGGGATACTTCCCCGCTACAGCGACATAGACACGTATCACATGATGGCTTCCGTGATCGACCTGACAATCCGCAGGATAATTGCAGTCGGTGGAAGACTCGGACACATAGCAGGACTGGACAATTTCTGCTGGCCGGATCCGGTTCAGAGCGAAAAGACGCCGGACGGCGAGTACAAGCTTGCGCAGCTTGTCAGGGCCAACCAGGCGCTATATGATTACACGAAGGCGTTCAAGGTGCCATGCATATCCGGCAAGGACAGCATGAAGAACGACAGTACGCGCGGTGGCAGGAAGATATCCATACCTCCAACAGTTCTTTTCAGCGCCATAGCTAAAATGGACGACATATCAAAGGCCGTCACCCTTGATCTCAAGAATCCCGGAGACCTAGTTTTTGTCATTGGCCCGACAAGATCCGAGCTTGGCGGAAGTGAATATTACTTTATGCTTGGCGCCACAGGGAACAATGTACCGGAGGTGGATGCAAAGAAGGCGATTGGAATTTATGAGACTGTCGCCAGGATCACCGGAAAAGAGCTTGCGAATTCATTGCACACCCCGGCGCTCGGGGGGCTTGCGGCGGGATTTGCGAAGATCGCAATTGCAGGCAGGCTCGGTCTTGAGATAGATCTGGGAATGATACCTGTCGAAGGAAACTTGTCCGCTGAGGAAATCCTTTTCTCCGAAAGCAACAGCCGCTTCATAATGACAGTCTCCCCGGAGAACAGGGTCAAAGTTGAGAAGATGCTTGGCGACATCCCATACGGAATTCCGGGAAAGGTTTCAAAGGGCGGAAAACTGCAAATGAATATTTCCGGCAGGAAACTCATGTCGACGACCCTCCCCGAACTTATAAAATCATACAAAGGCATGCTTGCAGGGATTTAAAAGCTTGAATTTCAGGCACTTGCACTTAAATTAATCCCGAAGGGGAAGATAATTTGAAACTTCGATTCAAAACTCTTTTATACATAGGGATCGCCCTATGCGTCCTTATCACCGCATTTTGTACGCTTTCATTCTACGTTATCCTTTCGAGCTTCAACAGCATTGAGGAGAACCAGGCGTTCAAAAATGCCGGACGTCTCACGGAAATCGTCAGAAAGGAGCTTTCCAGGATAGAGACTCTCGCAAATGACTGGGCCCTCTGGGATGATTCATATTCATTTGTTGGCAATGGAAATCCATCATTTGTTGACACGAACCTCCAGGATCAAATGATAGCCAATCTGAATATAAACGTCCTGATATTCATGGATACCGCCGGAAAAATCATATACGGCACCGCCTTCGACTCCGTTAAAAAAACCAAGGAGCCACTTTCGGAAGGAATCCTTGAAAGCATCGCCGCCAACAAGGGATTGTTCGAGCAGAAGGATGAAAAAGGAATTCAGTTCAATGGGATTCTCATGACCAATGACGTGCCTCTGCTCCTGGCGGCGCGTTCAATACTTACAAGCAAGCTAGAAGGCCCTTCCAGAGGCGTGCTCATATTCGGGGTCTATATGGACAATGCATTCGTGGAAAATGCCGGCAAGCAGATCCGGCGGGATTTCAAACTTGAAAGGGCGGACCGGGAAATGTCCTTGGAAACCGCTGAAGCTCTTGTATCACTGAAACACCACACCACGCCGGTGATCAAGATGTCCAAGAATGACATGCTTTCAGTATTCATACCTTTTGCAGATATCCATGGCAAGACATGTCTCATAGCCAACATGACCATGGTCCGCGAGATATACAAGGAAGGCAGGACTGCGTTTTTGACTTTTGCCGGCGGAATCCTTGTCACCGGGGGAGTGATATATCTCCTGATTGTATTCATCCTTGAAAGGGCGGTTCTGGGCAAGATCAGGAACTTCACGGAGATATTCGGCAGGATACGGCAGGTCTCCGATCTGACATTGAGGGTGGATGAGAAAGGCGGCGATGAGATAAGCATGCTCGGCAAGGAGATCAACAAGATGCTTTCCGCCCTCGAACAGGCCAAGACTACCCAGCAATACACTGAGATATCCATGGTGAACAACGAGAAGAGATATCAACTGATAATTGAACAGGCGCCTATCGGCATTGTCACCTGCCACCTTGACGAAAGGTTCAGGACGGTCAACAAGGCATTCTGCGACATGCTCGGATATTCCGCTGAAGAGCTTTTACAGGGAAAGGAGCTGAAGGACGTCACCTTCCCGCAGGATTACGAGTCCGCACAAAAGCATTTCGAGGAGCATCTGGAAAAGAATCTCCAAACTATCAGACTTGAAAAACGGTTCGTGCGAAAAGACGCCAGGATGATAAATGTCCTCATGTTGTCGCAGGTCTATCGGGATCTTCTCGGGGATCCCCAATATATAATCGCCACAGTACAAGATATAACAGAGCAGATCGAGAAACAGAAGAGACAGGACAAGCTGGAGGAGGAACTGAGACAGTCGCAGCAGCTTGAGTCAATAGGGCGTCTCGCAGGGGGATTCGCACATGACCTGAACAATTTCCTGGTGCCGATACTGGGATATACCGACATGCTCATTGCTGAAACGTCGAAGAACGATCCCCTGTACAATGGCTTCATGGAGATAAAGAACTCCGCCGAACGCGCGAAGTCCCTTTCGCAGAAATTCCTCGCCCTGAGCAGCAGGCAGATGCTGGAGGTCACCACTCTCGACATAAACGACATCATCAAGTCCTTCAAGAGCATCCTCAACCGGCTCATACGCGAAGACATCAAGATCGAATACCGGCTTTCCCCGGACATTTCGATGATGAAGGGTGACTATACACAGATTGAACAGGTTATCATGAATCTGGCTGTGAACGCCAAGGACGCCATGCTCAAGGGAGGCGTCCTGAGTTTTGAGACTTACGATGAAACGCTCTTCAAGGAAGTTCCGGATGCACATCCACCGCTGAAGCCCGGGAAGTATGTCGTCCTGAAGGTCACAGACACAGGTACAGGTATCAGCAAGGCTGCGATGAGCCATCTCTTCGAGGCTTTCTACACCACGAAGGAAAGAGGCAAGGGAACCGGACTCGGGCTCAGCATGGTGCATGGAATAGTATTCCAGCACAAGGGTGGTATAAGGGTATGGACCGAAGAGGGCAAGGGGACATCCTTCAAGATCTATCTTCCCGCAAGCGAAGACAGACCTGAGCAAATCAAGGAAAAAACAGTCTTGACCGACGAGACAAGACGCGGCAACGGCGAGGTTGTCCTTATTGTCGAAGATGAACCTTCAGTCCTCAGGATAGTATCTTCAGAGCTCAAAAGGAACGGATATGACGTAATTGAAGCGGAAAGCGGACAGGCCGCGATCGAGCTGGTGAAAGATGCACAGTCCAGGATTGACATACTCCTGACAGATGTCATCATGCCCGAGATGGACGGCAAGGAGCTTTACAAGCGTCTGTCGGAAATCAGGCCCGATCTGAAGGTCCTCTATATGTCCGGGCACACTTATGACATCCTGTCCCAGCATGACATCCAGGCTCCGGACGCCCAGTTCATCTCAAAACCGTTCTCCATGGAAGTCCTCAGGACGAAGATAAACAATCTGCTGGATGGATAGCGTGGGAATTGCAGCTTCCGGCAGAACTTACTTCCTTTTGACGGTCTTGAAAAATCCCTTGACCAGGATTCTCAGTTTCCCCAAAAGGCCCTTCTTGTCATTGCCTGCTTTTTCTAGAAGGAAGTTGCAGAAGGTCCTGTCTTCTGTCTTTATATGGTTCAGGAACCAGTTTGTGGTCAGGTAATTCAACTTTAAGGCTACTTCACGGTCGGAAATGCTTCCTGAGAGGTGCAGTCCGGAGAGCCTGTCAAGTTCACTACGGAAATAGAGATGCCTGGTCTTATGCTGTGCATAATGGAGATATTTATATTCAACCATGAAGGCCTCTTCGGCGCCGAAGTGCTCGCAGACATAGTATTTAAGGAAGAGGAATGCATCCTTGAGAATATGCCCGTCACCGTCCTTGATTGAATCGTCAAGAAGGCAGTTCACAAGCCTGATGAACTCCTTGTGCTGCTTGTCAATAAGCTCAATGCCTGTGTCCAGGTCATTATGCCATTTTATCTTCCTATGGCCTACTGCCGGCTTCTTCATTTCATTCTCCATTATGTGATTTCTCCTGTATTGTCACAAGACAGGCAGGCTCATTGTCCCATCTGGTCTGCACGGCGATAATACTGACTCTTGCAGGCTTTCCGTCGGCCCTGGCTAATTCAGCTTCAGTAGTCTTCCCGGCAATCACCGGATACGGAAACTCGGAACCGAGCATGTCCATTATTTTCCCGCCGAAGAACTTTTCAGATCCGCTGTTGACGAATTTGACCTTGTTCCTCATGTCAACTATGAGCACTGAACAAGGAAGCTTCTCTACGATATTTATGAAATTGTCCCTGCTGGCCTGAAGCGACCGCTCAAGCTGCTTGTGCCTTGATATCTCAAGCGCAAGGGAGAAGAGGTTGGCAAGCGATATGGCGAAATTCTGTTCCTCCATGGTCCAGTCCCTCGGCTCATCCCTGTGTTCGATGCATATCACTCCGATGATCTCGCCGGAGACAATTACAGGGACATCGAGAAGCGCACCGACATGGAAAGGTTTCACATATGCCTCCTGCAGCTCCTTGTACCTCGGATCTGAAAGCGCATTCCTGCAGACTATCACACGTTCCTTCCTGAGAGCTGCGAAATAAGACGGATGATCGGCCACGACAAGTTCGCTGTCATGGGAATGCCCCGCCAGGTCAAATAGATCCATGCAATAGAGCCTGGTTGAATCAGTGTTGTAGAGCCAGATGCCGACCCTTTCAACACCCATGATCCTTGAAACAGTCTCAGTGATCTTCCTGATTATATACTCCAAGTCCGGACGATAGAGGATGTCCGGCGAGGTCCATTCGACAAGTATCCGGTTGTGTTCGGCAAGCGCGTCCCTGCTCTTTTTCAGTTCGGTTTCGGCGCTCTTCAGATCAGTTATGTCAAGGATGACGCCGATAAGCCCCGAAACATTCCCCTTGTAATCATTGAATGTAGCCTTGCTGAAGACTACCTGGCGGAGTCCGAGCTTCCTGGTCTTGACCTTCCATTCATACACCTGCGGCTGGCCGGGATTCCTGAACAGCTCCTCGTCCCTTCTGAAATATTCCTCCGCTATGTCCATAGGAGCAATGTCATGTACCGACTTACCGATGATTTCATTTTTCGACACGCCCAGGAATTCTTCGAAAGACTTGTTGCAGCCTGTATATTTCCCCTGGCGGTCCTTGTAGAACACCGGAGCCGGTATCGTTTCAATGAGGGTGTTCAGGAAGTCGAACTGTTCGATCGATCTGGCCTGCAGCTTTTTTCTCTCTCGTATGTCCTGCCATGTCAGGAGGAAATATTTCCTGTTTTCAATTGTGAGCAGCTTGATTGTCAGCGCAACATCCAGGAATTCACCGGTCTTCTTCCTGAATCTCGACTCAAAAGCCTCCATGTTCCCGCTCTTCAATATCCTCTCAAATCTCTTCCTGGCATCGGCCATTGGTTCAGCTTCATAATCCACTATTTTCATGCCCTCGAACTCATGATGGGCATAAGCAAGAAGGTCACATGACTTGGCGTTGAAATCGACGTTCTCAAGGGTGTCGGCGTCAAGCAGGATTACAGGATCGGCGGAATTCTCAAAGACCGCCCTGTACCTTTCCTCGCTGTTGCAGAGCGCGGTCTCAAGCTTGCTCTTCTCACCCTGCTTTTTAATAATCTGGGAATTGAGTTTCCTGACAAATGAATGGACAGTTGAAGTGATGACCGAAAGAATCACGATCAGCAGGCAGAGAGTAATCAGGTGCGACTGCATCAGGGTCAGGTCTGGCAGCAGGAGATGCTTGAAGTATTCCAGGCCAATTATGGTAATTGAAAGCAGGATTATGAACAGCACCATCAACTTTGTCCGCATCGGATACATTTTCAGAAACCCCCTAGAGAAATATTTTATTCCGGCATAAAAAATTCCGTTTATATTAATTTAACATGCTTATTTTTCAATGTATAACCGCTTAAATCAGCAACAATTCCTTAAGATTCCCTCAATTTAATTATACTATACAAGCAAGGGGATTCATATAAAAATCTTCAAATATATTTATTATTTATGGCTTGTCACCGTTTTCACAACTCCAGTGCTATATTGCATGCATAAGTATTACAGACTGGGAAAACCACGGAAACATGAACAGTATTTTATTATTGATCCTGCTGGCCTATGCGTCAATGCGGGCTTTTGATTTCACACTCGACCTTTTCAACTACCGCCACCTCAAAAGGTACGGACACGTCATTCCTGAAGAGTTCACGGGGAAATTGGACGAGGCTCTGCTCAGGAAGACCTCCGCCTACACTGTCGACAAGATGCGTTTCGGGCTCATCGAAACTGTCTTTGACGAATTGCTGATCCTGATATTCATATTTTCCGGACTCCTCGCCTGGTACGGCTCGTTCATAACTTCCTTCAACCTGCATTTCATCGTCACCGGAATCATCTTCTTCCTGCCACTGGTCTATCTGAACACTCTGATTGGCATCCCTTTCGCCCTTTACCGGACTTTCAAGATAGAAAACAAATACGGCTTCAACAAGATGACCATGAAGCTGTGGATTGCGGATCTCGCAAAATCACTCCTGATATCAACGATCCTGTTCGCCCTTCTCATCTCAGCAGCCCTCTCACTGATACTCGCAAGCCCTGCCTACTGGTGGCTGCTCGTATGGCTGCTTTTCCTCCTCTTCAGCATATTCCTCATGTATATCTCGCCATACGTCATCGAACCGCTCTTCAACAAATATTCCCCTCTCGACGACGAATCTCTTTCCTCGGACATATCGGCAATGATGTCCAAAGCCGGAATAAAAGTCAGCAAGGTCCAGAAGATGGACGCTTCAAAACGCACCGGACACAGCAACGCCTATTTCACCGGTATCGGGCATGTCAAACGGATCGTCCTCTTCGATACCCTCCTGAAACAGATGGAGAAAAACGAAATTCTCGCGGTCCTCGCGCACGAGGCCGGCCACTGGAAATGCAGGCATATCCTGAAGATCCTGTTCATCGTCGAGACCGGCGCACTGATAATGACCTATGTCGCGTTCAAGCTCCTCGGAAGCAATATCCTCAGCAGTGCCTTTCTGATCCAGGATGCCAGCTTCTTCACCAAGCTCGTCCTGCTCGGATTCGCCGCCTCGATATTCACCTGGCCCTTCGCCCCTATATTCAACATGATATCAAGGAGGTTCGAATGGCAGGCCGACAAATTCGCATGCGGCCTGACAGGCGAGAACAAGGGGCTCGCATCAGCACTCGTAAAACTTTCCCTTGAAAACCTTTCCAACCTCCACCCCCACCCGCTCTATGCAAAATTCCACTACTCGCATCCGCCTGTCACGGAAAGACTCAGATACCTGAAACAATTCAAGGCCGGATAACAACAGATTATATCGCCATTGGCGCCATTCGTTTTTGGCCATTCGGGTCAGATACTTATATATTTTGACACATAGCTGAATTCGAAAAATAACACCCCACAAATGAAGCCCCCGATACTGGACTTGAATGAAACCCCTGCTATATTAACGCCTTTCAATTTAATCCGGGAAAGTAAAATTGGGAAGAAAGCGAAAATTAACACTGGTGTGTTTCGCGGCGCTTTTCGCGTTCGCGCTGATTTTCACCTCCATGCCTGAAGCTGCTGCGCAGGATGCCTTGTCGTCCCTTTTCAAGGAGGATGTCAGAGCAACCGCCGCCAAGCTCGAGTTCCAGGGGAACAACGTAATCGGAAACGGCGACGTCAAACTCCGCTACAAGGACATCTACATCACCTGCGACAAGGTCATCGTCAACATGTCCACGAAGGATGTGGAAGCTGTCGGCAATGTAAAACTTATCAGGAGGGTCACGGACCGATCCGAAGTCAACAATGAAGAGCTCAAGAAACTCCAGGCCAATCTGAAGGTGAAGACCATAATAGAAGGCTATGTGAGCAAGCCTTCCGGGAAACAGCTCATACTCGTAAAGACAATCACCGAGAAGATCGACTGGGAAGGTGAAAAGGCTGTCGGAAACCTCACCAGCGGCCTGTTCGATCTGGGCAAGTTCGAGGGAACCTTTGACAACTACTACTACAGGGGGGAAAGCGCCGAAAGGGAGGCCGACGGTTCCATAACCATCTACAATGTCGAAATGTCATCCTGTGAATACCTGGCCGAAAACCATGAGCACTACTCCGTCAGCGCAAGCAAGGTCAGGCTCATTCCGCGGCAGGGCGCCGCCGACTTCATGGACAAGGGAAACAGGGAGCAAGGGAAATATGAGGTCTGGGCCTACTGGTGCTGGTTCAACATTGGAGGAGTTCCGGTAATTCCGCTCCCCGTGGTGCACAAGCCTGCAGATCAACCCGGGTGGGGCTGGCACGTAAGAGGCGGACATGACACCGACTGGGGTTATTTCATACAGACGAAAAAGACCTGGGCCGTATGGGAGAATCCTTTCATCGAAACAAGCCTGCTGCTTGACTACTACGGCAGCCGCGGACCGGGCGGCGGCATAGAGATGGATATCACATCTGAAAAATCAAGGACATACGGATTCGCATACGGGCTATATGACAGGCAGCCGGAAAAGGAAGCTGCGTCAGACCAGCGTTTCGACATCGACAAGGGCCGCTACGATCTCAAGCTCAACAACCTGACCCATATAACGCCGAGAATGGATTTCAGGGGGCAGATCGAAAAGCTGAGCGATATTAATTTCCTCTATGATTTCTTCCGTGACAGGTATGACGAGGATCCCCAGCCTCCGACTTTCGCAAGCCTGGACTACCAGTTCAACCGTTTCACCGCGTCGGTGAACTACAGGCAGAGGATAAACAGTTTCTTCTCCGAAGTCGAACGCCTCCCTGAAGGCAGGATAGACGTTCCGAGGCAGGAACTTTTCAACACCAACATCTACTATCAGGGTGAAACCAGCCTGGGCTACTTCAGGATGAAATGGCGCGACTATGATGATGCAAGGACCTTGGGCAACGGCGTTGATCCCAAGGACTACAAGTCCGTCAGGTTCGATACGCTGCACATGTTCTACTATCCTCTGAAGTTCGACTGGCTGAACGTACTCCCGCGCGCCGGTTTCAGGCTTACATACTATTCCAACACTTCGAAGACAAAGGTGACACCCAGCGACCTCAACACGATCCTCAATGTGGACAACGACCAGGGCGCACAGGTCGGTGGAGACGTGGTGAACTATGACGACAAGGGCGGTGGGAAACTCCGCTTCGTGGCCGAGACCGGCCTTGAGATGAACACAAAGATCTACAGGTCCTGGAACGAAGTGAAAAGCGCATTCTGGGATATTGACGGGATAAGGCATGTCATGGTCCCGTATATCAACTATAATTTCATCCCGCAGCCCACCTTGAACCGCGACAAGATCTACTACTTCGACGACACCGACAGGATAGACGAGCAGAATTTCATAAGGCTCGGCCTCGTCAACAGGCTGCAGACAAGGCGCGGAGACTACAACAAGGAGGAGATATACACCTGGGCGTCGGTGGAGAACTATTTTGACTTCCATTTCAACAGGGAGGACGACCTCGACGGCGACAAGTTCACCTATCTCGGCGACTTCGGCACGAAGATCACCCTGGATCCCTTCGCGGATTTCCATATCAACTCCGATATCCTCATCAATACGGGCAAGTTCTCCCTCAACAAGTTCCTCATCGGATTCACCTATGACATCACAGAGGAGTGGAAGGTCACCTTCAACTACAACTATCAGCGCAATTTCACCGAAAGAAGCATCTACTCCATGGGAAGCTCCCTGACTGATATCATGTCCGGAACCTCGTTCATAAGGAAATATTCCAAGTTCCAGGACATCGAATTCAAGCTCCAGTTCCCGATCTGCGACAAGACCAGGGGTGAAATAGAGATATCATACGATTTGGACGACAAGATGGTCCGCGACAGTATGCTCAGGCTCATCAGGACCTTCCACTGCTGGGAGCTTGCGCTCGAATACGGATTCAAGCAGGACAAGAATGACAATAAGAAGAAAGAGAACAAGCAGACCTTCGGAATCATGTTCTACCTGACCGCGGCCCCCCAGGCGAAAATCACGGCAAAACAGTCAAGGGGCGGCGACGGAGGATGATAATTTCGCTGGAAAAATTCCCGCAACATTCAATATCTGGAAACACACCCCATGAAAATTCTCAAGCCTGACGATTTTACAATAGCCAGGCTCGGCAAGGCCGAGTTCATCTCCCCCCTCAAGGACAACGTATTCATCCCTGAAAACCAGAACGTGTGCTATTCCTTCCATTCCGAACCGCTCCAGAAGGAGCTCCAGGAATTCGGCAAGTTCCTCTCCTTTGAAAAAGCCGGCCCACGCGAGAGGATCTTCCACGATCCTGCAAAATCAAAGGCCGCAATACTCACAGCAGGCGGATTGTGCCCCGGGCTCAACGATGTCATCAAGGGACTCGTCAGCACCCTGATGGAAATATATGATGTCCCGGAAGTAATCGGGATCAAATACGGCTACCGCGGTCTCAATCCCGCATTTGGACTCGAACCTGTCAGGCTCGATCCTGAAATAGTGGACGATATCCACAATTCAGGAGGGACCATCCTCGGTTCGTCGAGAGGAAACCAGGATATCGGTATCATGGTCGACACGCTCCAGAAGCTTTGCGTGAACATGCTGTTCTGCATCGGTGGCGATGGAACCCTGAAGGGCGCTCATGCCATAGCACAGGAAGCCATGAAGAGGAAGTTGAACCTGAGCGTCATAGGAATTCCAAAGACGATAGACAACGATATTTCATACATGCACAGGACCTTCGGAGTAGAGACTGCTATCTACGCCACGCATCCGATCATAACCTGCGCCCACAACGAGGCAAAAGGCGCTTACAACGGCGTCGGACTCATACATGTCATGGGAAGGGACAGCGGTTTCATCGCGGCCCTCGCCTCTTTGGCGAACAGTGTCGTCAACTACTGCCTGATCCCGGAAGTCCCCTTCAAGCTGGACGGCCCCAACGGACTCCTTGAGAGTCTCCACAGGAGGCTTGCAGCAAAACAGCACGTCGTCATAATGGTTGCCGAAGGAGCCGGACAGGATCTGTTCAAGAACGCGCCAGTCCAGATGGACGCGTCCGGAAACGTGAAGAAGAACAACATCGGCGAATACCTCCGCGACAGGATAATTGCATATGGCAAGGAAAAGAAATTCGATGTCAGCATGAAATATTTCGATCCGAGCTATGTGATCAGGAGCGTCGATGCGAGAGGCACCGATGCCGTCTACTGCCTGCTTTTCTCACAGTCCGCCGTACACGCCGCAATGCTGGGATGCACCGACATGGTCGTCGGCTACTGGGGGACGGACTTCACGCATGTACCAATAGCGCTTGCGGTAAGTGAGCGGAAGAAGATAGATCCCAGCATGACCCTCTGGCAGAGCGTCCTCCAGATCACAGGCCAGCCGGAGTTCAAATAAATTTCAGCGTCCGCTGGAATTTATTTCCTGCACCTGTACACGAAGGCCGGCGGGATGTTCTGCCATATGATCTCCGTTGTCTCGACTGTATGGAACTTAGTTTTGAGGAGCTTTTTAATGGCCTGTCCGCGGGGCATGATTTTTCCATGTATATATCCGTATGTAGTGAACCGCCCGCCCTTTGTCATGCATTTGTAGATCGCCTCAAGAAGCTTGACCTGGAGCTCATGCGGAAAAGAAACCCACGGCAGACCTGAAACAACCACATCCACGGAATTTATCTTTTCCTTCTTGATGAGTTCAGGAAGGTTTTCTGCGCTTTCATTATATATCTTTATCTTGGGATATTTCTCTGAAAGATGCCTGTGTATTCTCGGATTCAATTCGACGAGGAAGTATTTCGCCTTCGGCGAGATCAGCTTCAGTATCTTGGAAGTGAACACTCCGCTGCCGGGACCGACCTCAACAACGGTCTCAGCCCGTTCAAGTCCGATTTCGGATGTCATCACCTTGGCAAGCTGTCTTGAGCTGGGCATTATTGTCCCAATTCCGGCCGGATCCCTTACAAATTCCTTTAAAAGCCTCATCGCTCCCTTTCAATAATTATAATATCCGCAACGGACTGCCCCTCCCTCCGGCGAATATGGAAATTAAATTAAACAGAGCTATATTATGCCATGATTTAAATACATTTTCAAATAAAACAATTAATTAATTGAGAGGTTAATTTTGAAAATTCATATCTTCATTGCAATTCTTGCGGTATTCGCCGTCCTCCCTTCGATTTCCGGATCATATTCCCTCCAGGCGGCACCAGCGTCCGAAAAAACTGAAAAGGCGGCCAAGGCTGAGACCGCAGCCGATACAAGATCCCCTACTATCGGAGAGATGCTGAACAAGGGCGGACCGCTCATGCCTGTACTGTATGCCCTCTCATTCCTCGCACTCTGCCTCGTATTCTACTACTCCTTCTCATTGAGGAAGGATCTGGTCGTCCCCGCCCTGCTCGTTGAACAGATCGAGGAGGCCATCCTGAAAAAGGATATCAGGCTTGTCGAGGAGATCTGCTCCAAGAACGACACCCCTGTGGCCAAAATCGCCCTCATTGGTGTTGAAGTCGCAAAAAGCCCGAACGCCACATATGAAATGGTGAAAGGCGCGATGGAGGACGAAGGTTCCAGGCAGGCCGGCAACCTCTGGGAGAGGATCCAGTATCTGCAGGACGTCGGAATCGTCTCGCCGCTTGTCGGACTTCTCGGAACCGTGATGGGAATGATCGTCTCATTCGGCGCCCTCCAGTCCGAAGCAATGACCCCTCGACCGACGATGGTCGCCAAAGGCATAGCAATGGCATTCACAAACACTGCCGCAGGCCTTGTGATCGCAATCCCTGCAATGCTCCTGTATGCATTCTTCAGGGGAAGGGTGAAAGTCCTCATAACCGAACTCGAATCTAAAAGCAGCAGGATATCAAGAAAAATGATCGACCTGATAAAAGTTCCATAAAAACTCGGAGCTGCCAGTATGAATTTTAAAAGACATTGCAGGGAGACAGGCATCGGATTCCAGATAGCCCCGATGGTCGATATCGCCTTCCTGATACTTCTGTTCTTCATCTCCTCGTCGATATACGCGGAATGGGAGATGAAACTCGGTATAAGCATCCCCACGTCCAAGTCCGGAGACATGTCCCCGAAGTTCCCGCTTGAAATCGTCATAAATATCGACTCCTCGGGCCGTATCTACCTGAACTCCATCGAATATTCAGCCGACAGGCTGGGCGGACTCCTCGGCGAACAGGCCAAGATGTATCCCGGCCAGCCAGTGATCATCAGGGGTGACAGGAACACCCCCTATGAGAAAATCATCACAGTCCTGGACATATGCAGGAACGTGGACATCGGAAACGTCTCTTTCGCGACGCTTCCGGAAAAATTACCAAATCCCGGAGTAAAGTGAACATGCCCGCCACGCGGATCCCGCAATTCTTCTGTCACTTTTCCCTTTTTCCCTTTTTCCTTATTTCCTTTTTGATCAGCACCAGCCTCTTTTCAGCACAGGATGTGACTGATGACAAAAAGAAGCTTTTCATAGATGAACAGCTCCGGCTCGCAGACGGACTTTCCAGAAGGGGACATTACCAGCTCGCCATAGAGGAATACAGGAAAATAATCGACAAGTTCCCGGACGATCCGCTGATCGCCGACGCACTGTCACAGATGGCCGACGCATATTCCGCTTCCGGCGACCTGCCACAGGCCATATCCAACTACCAGCTCTTCTTCAAGAAATTCTCAGACCTCAAGACCGCAACCGCCGTAAAGGTGAACTACGCAGTCGCCCTGTTCAAGACAGGCAATGAGACCAACAGAAAATCAGCCTTCTCGTCGCTCGAGGAGATAAAAGCCTCCGGAGACACCGCCGCTCCAGTCAAGCATGCGGCTTCATACAACCTCGGGAAGTTCCATGCCGAACTCGGAAATTCCATCAAGGCGAAAAATGAATTCACAGGACTGGCTTCAGTAAAGCCGTCTTCGAAGACAGACATCTATCCCTCCTATGCCAGGCTCGAACTTGCGTCAATACTCGACAAGGAGAATGAAGGCGGCGAGGCCATGAAGCTTGTAAGATCCCTCATCGACGGCCAGGAAACACCTACAGAGATCATGTGCGCCGCGCTCAATTACCTGGCAGGTGTCAAATCCAGGAAGGGACACCATCTCGAAGCGGCTGAAACATATGAACAGATACTGCTCCAGTTCCCGGATACCGCACTCGGACGGGAAGCCTTCTTCAGGAAATTCGAATCTCTTTTCCTTGCAAAGGAATACACGAGACTCACAAGGGAGATTGACATGGAGATCGGCAGGAGCGCAGACATCGACGCCCAGTCTGAAAAACTCTATTTCATCAAGGCCTCAACACAGATGGAACAGGGGCTTTTTCCTGAAGCCCGCAAAACCCTCTCATCAATCATAGTTTCACCTAAGTCCAGCCCCGGATATTTTTCCAAATCAGCATCGATGTCGGTTCAGTGCCTCATAAACAAGTCGAGGCTGCAGGACGCAGTAAAGGAGGCGAACGACTTCTTCAAGAATCCCAAGCTGTCGATCGATGCAAAACTTGAAATCTCAAATAATCTGATCAGGGTTCTCGGTACGCCTCATGACAAGACCCTGCTCCTCAAGGAAGCCATCAATTCAGCCCGTGACGTCAGGGAAAGGGCCATACTGAGGCTCGCACTCGCCTCCACTTATGCGAACCTTTCCCAGATCGACAGTTCACTTTCCCTATACAAGGATATCCTGGGCGACTGCCCGGAAGACCTCAAGCCGGATTGCCTTTTCGGAATTGCAAAATGCCATGAGACATCGAAAAATGACAAGGAGGCTCTGGAATTCTACCGTAAACTTGCCGACGACTTCCCTGCCTCAAAGCTCCAGCCGGAAGCCCTGCTCAGGATCGCAGTACTTACACTCTACGAAAAACCTGATTCGGAAGAGCCCCGCGAAATCCTCATCAAGCTTGAAAAGGAGCAAAGCTCCAACAAGGACATCCATGGCAATGCTGTTTTCTACCTCTCATATATTGATTTCATGAAAGGCGGTTTCAGCAAGGCGGCGGAAGGATTCCGCAGGATTTCCAATGACAACGCATATGATCCCGCACTCGTCTCCCTCGCCCGGGAATATCTCCTCTGGTCCATCGTCTCTGAAAAGATCACACCGGAGGCTGAAATACTTTTTGCGGACTTCGCATCAGACGGCGACAGGCTTTCCTCTTTGAATCCAGACCTCCTCCTCCTAACGGGGAACCAGTTCTCCGAAGCAGGAAAAAGCGACGCTGCCGCCAAATGCTACGAAGCACTCGTGAAAAATCCTGATCCCGACAACAAGCTCAGAGGCCTTATTGCAATCGGGCTTCTCACCGAGAAGAAGGGCGACATGAACAAGACGCTCAAGAGTTTCCGTGACGCCGAAAAAATAGTCACTCAAAACAAGGACCTCCAGTCCGAGCTTCTTTCATATCTCGGGATGACGCTCCTGAACAAAGGAGAGAAGGATGAAGCCGTCCTCGTATTTGAAAAATGCATAGAGATGTCGGTGAGCAAGACGGCCTCCGCCAGGGCAAGACTCGGACTTGCACGGATACTCTCGGATAACAAGGACGACCTTGTCAGGGCCAACCGCTATGCGATGTCGGTGTTCATCCTCTCCGACGATCCCATTCTTTCACAGCAGGCGATGATCCTGAGCATAGATATCTCCATCCGGCAGAAAAAGCTCGATGAAGCCAGGACCACCTTCGGAGAACTTAAAAAGCGCTTCCCCGAACTCCTCAAGGACGAGAAAGTAAAGAAACTCGCCGAAAAACTGAAGTGACCATTGAGGGCCGGTAATTCATTATTATACTAGTCGTCTCAGAATAATTTCGAGGCATTTCCTCTTCAAAGGAGCGCGGGTTTTCCAACCCGCGAGTTGGCGGACCTGCCTTCGCTGGGAAGCTACGGCAAGGCACGCTGGAAAGTTTACCACGCTTAGGCGTGGTCCGCCCTCCGTTATTTTGAAACTCCATTCTATTATGAGACTATTAGTAAGTCGGCAATGTAACACAGGCATCCTGCCTGTGTCTTCTCTTGCCTAGCGCAACCTTTCTAATCACAGGCGAGACCTGTACTGAGGTTGTCGGACTTAGGATATCTGTTCGTAGCGGCCTACAGCGGTGGCCGCAGTTTTATCAATAAGAAACTTTTACCGCTTAAGTAGGGCGGTCATTCCTGGCCGCCATCTTGTCGGGCTGGAAAGCCCGACCTACTTCAGAGGCAAGTTTCAAAGAAGCTTGTCTCGCCGTAGCATCTTGGCGAAGGCGGATAGCTCGTGTTCGAGCGTTCTTAAAGTAGGGACGAGCTTTAGCCTGTCCCATTCTTAGACTTTAAGATGGTACATGCTTCCGCCGTCGCAAAGAAGCTATGGCGGACACGGGAAGCACGTACCTACTTAACGCGCAAACATGCGCTACTACAAGCGAAAACGCCCTCATTTGCCATGAGTGCTGGCTGGGGCTGGCATTGTAGCATGAGCTGGAGGCGTGTCCGTGCGCTGATGCAGACGCCGCTGGTTCATCTGAGCTGGTGCGAGGATGTCATGCACCTTCTGGTATCTCTCATCGTCAAGATATTTCATAAGTATGGCAGCCCTTTCCTTGGACAATTTGGATTCGACCTTCTTTTTCGTATCGTATACAATTGCCTTGATCTTGTCCCTCTTTTCGACAAACGTTGCGGACCTGTTTTCCTTCAGCTGTGCAAGATCCCTGTAATAGTCCTTTAAAATCGGAGCGACCTTCTCTATTTCCTTTTCGCTGAGAACAAGTCCCCGGTCAGCCAATTCACTCAGTATAGTAGCGCCCTTTCCGGGTTCTTTTCTTGACGTATCCGGAATCTCAACCGCAGGCGACTTGGGCTCTTTGACGACATCAGCTGGTTGTTCCTGGACAGAAGGCTGTGCACGGGAGGAGATAACCCTTGGTGGACCTTTTGATTTCACCACAGGTGCACTGTCAGTCTTTTTCTCACTGTCAACTCCAGGCGCGTCATCTTTCACTTCAATGTCCGACGATGCCGCCCTTCTGTTTTCACCCCTCTTTATCAGGGCAATACTGACTATGACAAAACAAGCGATAATCAGAATTACGCCGGCTTTCATCAGCCAGTCCGACTTCATCGGAATATTTTCAGGGACTTCTGGAATTATCGGCGCAGCCAGATTGTCGTTCTCAATAGTTTCTTCAATGTCATCAATAACTTCCTGCCAGCTGGCCTGCCGCTGGTTCTTGTCCTTGGACATCATCTTTCCGATAAGCATTTCACATTCCGGCGACACGTTGCTGTTCAGTTTCCTTACCAAAGTCGCCTGTTCGGAAATCACCCGGGCCAGGATCGCCATCGCGCTTGTGGCATCATATGGGAGACGTCCAGTCAGCATATGATAGAGAGTTGCACCAAGGGAGTAGATGTCGGCGCGCTGGTCGATATCCCTTTCAGCCTTCGCCTGTTCCGGGCTCATATAGTATGGGGTGCCGACAATTATTCCCGTCATGGTGATCGAGACGTCCTCCTTGAGGCTTTTCGATATGCCCATGTCCATGAGCTTCACTTCGCCGCCCTTTTCGATCATGATGTTGGCGGGTTTTATGTCCCTGTGCAGTATTTGATACTTGTCCCAGGCGTACTTCAATGCCTCTGCAACCTTCTTGACGACTTCAAGCGCTTCTTTTTCCTTGAAGACTTTTCCGGATTCCAGCATGCTTGCAATGGTCTCTCCGTCCACATAGGAGGTTGCCAAAAAATAAAATCCATTGGCATTTCCGGCTTCGTAGGCGGAGACTATTCCCTGATGGTCGAGCATTCCGACCATTTTCATCTCATTGGTAAACCTTTTGATGAATTCCTTGTCCTTTGAAAGGGAGGGATTGAGGATCTTCAGGGCGACCTTCCTTCCCATGGAGGTCTGAGTTGCAAGCCATACCTCGCCCATACCGCCCTGCCCCAGCATCTTCTCCAGAGTGTAGCCACCGAGTACCATCCCGGGCACCATGCACTCGTCGGGCACCTTCAGGGCATTGTGACACCGGGGACACTGCATGACCTTGCCCGCCAGAGTGGTTTCGGCCTCTATCTCTGAGCCACATTTCATACAGCTGAATTTAATTTCCGGCATAAGCATTCCTCGTCCAATCATCCGTCCCGGCCTATCCGGGACATTTATGTTTCTCCATATATAATACGCAATATACACACATTTTGTTATAAGAACTTTATAATATATCCATTCTTGGAATATATTACGACAAAGGAGATTTCTGTCTGTGAAGGTATCAAAGTCAGATCTTGATATGAGCGGTACGCGGCTTGGTTCGCATACGATCGTCCGCCTGATCGGAAAAGGCGGGATCGGAACCGTCTATCTCGCTAGGAACGAGAAAAACGCTGCCCTTGAGGCGCTCAAGATACTTTCTCCGGATCTTGTCGGCTCCCGCAGGACCGAGGAGCGGTTTGAGCGCGAGATCGCCAACAGCCGTGTGCTTAATCACCCGAACATCGTCAAGGTGATCGACTACGGAAAATCACGTGACATCTGGTATTTCACGATGGAATACTGCAAGGGCGGAAGCCTCAACGACTTCCTTCTCCGTGAAAGAATGCCTTCCACAGCCGAAGCCTGCAGGATCATCATGCAGGTCCTCGACGGCCTCCATTACGCACACAACGCCGAGATCCCGCAGATCAAGATGACAGATGGAACTTTCAGCAAGGGGATCGGCCTCATCCACAGGGACATCAAGCCGGAGAATATCCTGATCAAGAACAAGCCTGAAATCAGACGACAGATGACAGATGACCCGGCTTCGTCTGGAAACTACGCCGTGGCAGGCAGTGGACAGAAAGCCGACGACTTGATCATAAAGATTTCCGATTTCGGCCTTGCAAAGAACTTCAGTTTCGCAGGAAAAACCGGATACACGCAGACAGGCTCCGTCGGCGGTTCTCTGGACTTCATAAGCAGGCAGCAGCTCATCAACTATAAGTATTCGAAACCAGAAGTCGATGTCTGGAGCGCAGCGGCTGTCCTTTACTTCCTCCTTACAGCCAGGCCTCCGAGAGACTGTAAGACTGAGAAGAATCCCTTCAACGCCATACTGAAAAACAATCCAATTCCGCTCCTGAACGTGGAGCCCTCAGTGCCTCAGGAGCTTACCTCTATCATCGACAAAGCTCTTGACGACAGCGGATCACTATTTTACAAAAAAGCCATTGACCTGAAAACCGACATAGGACAGTTCCTGGAAAAATGTAAACAAGAGGGCTAATTTCATAATTCAATAACGGTTATTGTAAAAATATGCCCGTTGGAGTACAAACTTTAGTTTGTCTTGGTATTTCCCGACACCCGTTGGGGCCGGGATCTTCGACAACAGGTTACGCAAGCTTCCGCCTTCGCAAAGAAGCTACGGCGGACGCAGAAAGCTTGCCACGTGAGTCACGTGTCAACGTGGTCACGTGATACTCCAACTTGAGCAATCAGTTCAAAGAGAGAGACCTCAAAAATCAAAGAATGCACATGAAAACGCGATTTGCATTAATACTTGCAGTGGCACTTATGCTCTCAGGATGCCACAAGTCAGGCACGTGGTCTGACGATTCGCGGAACTGGGAAAGGGCTTTCAAATCCACGAAACCGACGGATGTGGTCGTTGTCCACTCGCAATATTGGAGGTCGGCCCATTTCACCTATGAGTTCGCATATTACTTCCATATCAAGAAGAATGACGCTCTAAAGAAACAGCTTTTTGATGGGAATAAACTCAAACAGGTATCCGGGGAGGAAGCAAGCCTTCTCTTTAAGGACTTTTTCGACAAGAAGCCTTCATGGTTCATCCCAAATACGGCGGACAGCTATGAAGTGTGGACAATTGAAGGAGAGTCCAATGGGCATTTCCGTCTATTCATCGACAAGGACTCTCAGGATATCTTCATCACGGATTATCAGGTGTGAATTCCTGCTCAAGCATCATTTCGTTTTGACAGAAGGCTTGGGAGCGCTGAGCGCCATATAAGTGGAGATAACCATGCCTACGGCTGCGATTGGCCAGAACTTGCCGCTGCTTGCACCACCAGTACCTGACAGCAGATCGATCGCCAAACCCAATAGCGGGGCAATTATCATTTTGGCAAAGGTCTGGGCCTGGCTTTCCACCGACAGCACGCTTGTGCCATGGGTGTCGGGTGAGTAAGCGTCGAAACGGCTGATGATCAGCGGGCGCCAGGCGCTCTGCATCATGTATAGCATGAAGAAAATCCCGATCACCGGATAGTAGAATTCCCAGGCAAGACATGGCAGCATCGTCAGGTAGATGCCGGCCACGCACCACCAGAGAAAACGGCTTGCCTGGTCCTCTCCTCCGAACTTCTCACTGAGCTGATGCGCTTTCCGGCTCGACCAGGCCGAACCGAGATGGAAGATGATATAGGCTATGCCGATGAGAACGATTCCACGCCTGTCGTCGCTGAGTGACAGCAGTACCGGTATGCCAAGGGCCATGGTTTTGAGCATCGGCTGGACATAATCCTTGACCACATCGAAGAAGCCTTCAAAGCCCATCGATTCAGTCATGAGACGGCGGAGTCCTTTGAGCTTGATGGAATCACGTACCGTCTGCCACATGTGTATGAAAACCCCTTTGATGCTGCCTCCGCATTCGGGACTGCCATCGAGTTCCTTTGGATATGTGCAAAGCGATATGAATCCGATGGTGTATGGGATCAGGGCGGCGAAGAAGAGGACATTGAGCTGGTCGGTTATCAAGGCGATTGCAGTTGCGATGGGGATGGAGACGGCCGATCCGATTTTCGACCAGGAACGGGTGATTCCGTAGACCTTGGTTTTCTCCGAGATGCGGTTGTTGAGGCGCAGCCAGGTGAAGATCATCGACTTGTGTGTGCCTTCACGGAAGGCTTCGCCTATGCCGAAGAAGAACACGGCTGCGAAAAGGTATGGCAATTTGTCGGCGGCGAAACCAAAAATGATAAATGAGATCATGTAGGCGAGAAAGGAAAAGATCATGCAACGCCGCCGTCCGTAGAGATCAGCGATGGCTCCTGCCGGAATATTGGTGGCGTTGATGCAGAATTCGCGGAATCCGACCAGGATTCCGACCGTGGCGAAGGAGTTGCCATTGCCAAGGAGGAACAGCATCATGAACGGTTCGAAATACCGCTGGTTCTTGAGGAATCCATATAGGCAGAATCTGAAAATCATGCGTGTCCTATTCTGAAATTTCCCCTCATATTGTCATGAATTTTGCGCAGCCGCGGAAAATTCATCCCAGTTCAACTTTCAGGCGTTTGATTTCGGGAAGCAGCTTCTCCCTGATGCGGTTCTTATGGACATAGACGGTATTCTTTGAGATACCGAGTTTTTCTGCAATCTCCTCAGGAGTCTTCCCGCCCAGGAAAAGTTCATAGGTCTGCCTGGCGTTCTGCTCGAAGCTTTCGCTGATGTTCTTCCACGCGAGCTTCGGGACATATTCCTCCCACTCCTGCTCCGCGATCTTCTCGATCTCTGGATCAGTGAACTGCTCAAGGGTGTCGCGTCCGTCTTCGGTCTTGAACTCCTCGATTGAAACGTAGCGTTTCTTCTGGTCGCGGAAATAATTCCGGATCTCATTTCCGGCGACCCTGCAGAGCCAGCCCCTGAAACGGCCTTTCTCGGAATCATAATTGAATTCCTTGAGCTTGTTCCAGGACTTGAGGATGACAAGCTGGACGATCTCGTTGGCGTCGTCGTGCCCGAGGTTCATCCTGCGTGCGATATTGTAGATGTAGTTCCTGTAGTAATAGGCGAAGTCGGCCCAGGCGGCATCGTCATGGCTGTCCTTGAGCTTCTGGAGAAGCGTCACCCGAGTCTTGTATGTCGATTTTTCTTCCATTGACATTTTTCCCTGTTAACAGGGAAAATATATATCAAAGTGGGCATTATAAAAGATTTTTTCATAAATCTTATCTTTATGTGAAAGATTCAAGCCTCCAGCCGTGTAGTACTGGACAGGAAGAGAGATAAGGGAAGCAATAAAATAACAAAAAGAGGAGAACGGAAATGAAAAAGCTAATCGCACTGATCGGAGTCTGCATGCTGGCCTACATCACCCCGGCATCAGCTGAAACCACTGGTGAAACTGAAACTGGAAAGAATGCGGCAAAATGCGAAGGAAAGCGCCCTTCCCCGGAACAGATCGCAGCAAAGATCGATGAACGCATCAAAAAACTCGACGAGCACAAGGCTAAGGCGACCAGCGCCGGCAAGACCGACATTGTCAATGCCATCCAGGGACTTGAGGATGCCCTCAAGAACTTGAAGAATGCCAAGGACAAGGAGGCTTTCAAGGCAGCCCATGAGAAGGTAAAAGCCGCGAGGGAAGCCCTCAAGAACGCCATCCCCGAGAAGGTCAAGGAGAAAATCAAGGAACAGCGTGCTGGCAAAAAAGCAGGCAATACCGGTGACGCCTCTCAAAATTTATAGGATATTGTGATATATTACGGGTGATTTTTAATGAGGAGGTGCAGCATGAAGAGGAAATGGATCATAACGGCAACTGTAATTACAACCCTGATCATGCCGGTTGCGATATTCGCACAGGCCCAGCAGCAGGGAAACCGGGGAGCGCAGGCTCTCCAGGAAAGGATACAGGAGATCAAACAGCAGGTCCAGCAGATCCGCCAGCTTGGCCAGCAGTTCAGGGAGGCAGTCATAAACAAGGATTCCGCAAAGGCTGAAGAACTCCTCAAGCAGATAAAATCAACTTATGCCGCCCTGCCTGACAAGGTCAAGGACAGGATTGATGAGAAATGTCCCGGCACAAGGGAAAGGATTGAAAACCTATCTCCGGAAGATGTCGCCGAAAAGATCGAAGATAGCAATATCCAGAACTCAACGGGAATAACAGGCACTGCCAATACAACAACGACTGCGACCACATCGGCACAGGCTGTGAACACAACAACTACGGTCTCTAACGCCGACGGAAGCAAAAGCGCCACCCATGAAGGAACTGTCACAAAAACCGGAACAGGTCTTTGGGAGAACAGCGGAACAACTACAGGCCCAGGCGGAAAGACCTGGACAAATGATGGTACGACCACAAGAACCGGAAATACCGTAACGCATGAGGGAGAAGTCAAAAATTCCGATGGAGAGGTCGTCAAGACTCGCGAGGGAACTTTGACGAAAGATGGCAGCACAGTGACACGTGATGCAACTGTCACAAATACCAAGACAGGCAACAGCCGGGACATCGACGCCACCTACACCAAGGAGGGCAACACTCTGGAATACGACAAGACCGTCACGACAAAGGACGGGAAGACCATCACCAGCGAAGGCACCGTCACCAAGGATGGAAATACCTGGACCAAGAATGGCACGACCACCGGTTCCGGCGGAAAGACCTTTGACACGAACGGTACTCTGACCAAGGACGGCACAACCTTCACAGGACATTCAGAAACCACAAACTCCAGTGGTGAAGTTGTCCGGACAAAAGAGGGGACAAGCACCAAGGAAGGCAGCACCCGCACGACCGATGTCGACACGAAATGGAAGAGCGGAGCCGAACGTGATCGTACTACCACCGCAACCCGCGATGGGAATACTGTCAACCGCGACACCACGGTCAGTGGCAAGCGCGGAACACCGAAATACAATGGCGACATGGACATCCTGGGAAATGGCTTTAAATCGAAGCCGGCAAAGAAGACTGGCGGAGCAGCGGCAGGGGCCGGAGCCCGCAAGGCACGTTGAAAACAATCTCTGAATTATCAAAGAAGGCCGGGTGCAATCCCGGCCTTTTGTTATTGGATGATTCAAAAATGTAATTTGTTTAAAAAGTAACATAGACATTCTTGTCTGTGTGTTCAAATTTGATTTTCAGTCGCAGACAAGAATGTCTGCGTTACCCTCTTTTCGAGCACCGTCTAGTTAATTTTGAAATAGGATTGGCTAATTGAATCTGAAGGTAGGGCGCGTTCTCCGCAACGCGCCGCGGACGGCTGCGGAGAGCCATCCCTACCTCATCAATGTAGAAATCCAATCCTTGTCAATCTTGTCTTTAGCATATCCTGAAAGTATTGTAATCACATATAAACATTTAATTCAGGATAAACCATGCCAGAGATAGTTGACAGGCAAAAGACAGTGCTTCAGGAAATCGCACACCGGGTCATGCTTGAACGCGGACTTCTCCCGGATTTCCCCCAGCAGGTAATTGCTGAGACAGGCAGAATTAGCGGTCCGGCGACCAACACCGGAAATTCACTGCGGGACATGCGGGTTCTGCCATGGTCTTCAATCGACAACGACTCCTCGCGCGATCTTGATCAGCTCACATATGCAGAAAAGATATCAGACGGAGGCATAAAGATCTTTGTCGCCATCGCAGATGTCGATGCTCTGGTGAAAAAGCAGTCGGCTCTAGACCTCCACGCCCAGCATAATACAACTTCGATCTATTCTGTCGCTGAAATCTTTCCGATGCTCCCTGAAAAGCTTTCAACTGATCTGACCTCACTCAATCCCGATTCCGACCGGGTTTCAGTTGTCATCGAGATGTCGCTCTCAGAAAATGGCAGTCTCAGAAGTTCGGAAATCTACAGGGCCTTTGTGCGGAACCATGCGAAACTCGCATACAACAGCGTCGCCCTATGGCTGGAGGGAACAGGTCCGATGCCTGCGAAGATCGGAGACGTAAAGGGGCTCGAGGAGAATATCAGGCTCCAGGACAGCGCCGCACAGAAAATGAAATCGCTCCGGCAGGAGCTTGGCGCCCTCGATCTCGAGACAGGAGAGATACGTCCACGATATGAAAATGGAAAGTTCAATGACATGGAGGCGGAGAAAAGGAACAGGGCAAAAGAGCTGATTGAAGACTTCATGATTGCAGCAAACGGATGCTCTGCAAGATTTCTTGCCTCAAGAAAACTCCCATCCATACGGCGCGTCGTCCGCACGCCGAAACGCTGGGAACGTATTGTTGAACTCGCTTCTGAAAAAGGTTGCCGTCTGCCGTCGGAACCTGACTCAAAAGCGTTGGAAAATTTTCTAATTTCCGCGAAATCCGCAGATCCGCTCAGGTTTCCAGACTTGTCACTGACCATCATAAAACTTCTTGGTCCCGGGGAATATGTCGTCGAGATACCCGGCACTGCCGCCGAAGGTCATTTCGCACTGGCAGTGAAAGACTACACGCATACCACGGCTCCGAACCGCCGTTATCCAGACATCATCACGCACCGACTTCTGAAATCCGTACTTTCTGGCAGTTCCCTGCCCTACTCCAATGAAGAACTTGATTTCCTCGCAAAGCGCTGTACAGACAAGGAAAACGCGGCAAAGAAGGTCGAACGCCAAGTTGCGAAGTCCGCAGTGGCGATGCTTCTTGAAAACAGGATCGGCGAACGTTTTGATGCAATCGTCACCGGCGCCTCGGACAAGGGAACATGGGTGCGGATCCTGCATCCGGCGGTTGAAGGAAGACTTGCCAGCGGTTTTCAGGGTGTCGATGTCGGACAGAGGATCCGGATCCAGCTGACTTATACCAATGTCGAACGCGGATTCATCGACTTCAAAAGATGCTCTTGAAGTAAAATCCAAGTTCCAAGAACATGCCTTGCGGCATTGACTACGAGCGGATACGGGATTTTTCTCTCGAGATTGCATTCGTTTGTAGTTAACGCATTCTTGCGTGTTCTTCAAGTTTTCAAGAACAGTCAAAAATGGCTTAACTACAAGCTTGAGCTGATTTCAAAAATACAATAAAACGGTTGTCGCGGAAATATGCCCGTTGGAGTCCAAACTTTAGTTTGTCTTAGTATTCAACAGTTTACGCAAGCTGAAGCTTGTACTCCAACGAAAGCAATCAGCTCAACAGAGGCAATTTTGAAATTGCCTCAGCTTAAATGAAAGCTGCGAAAGACATAGCACATATCAAATCTTGATTATGAACGGCGAGATTATCAGGACCACGCAGATTGAGATCAGGAGCCAGATATTTTCTATGAAATACGGAATTACGCACAGAAGTATTCCTGCAACAAGTGGAATCCCCTTCTGCTGTTTCTTGCCGTAGACGAAATATCCCGCGCCAAACGCTCCGGCCACCATCCATACTAATAATGTTGTTGCATCCATTTCCTAATAAAGCATTCAGAAAGAACGATTACAACAGGGCGTCTTCCCGCAACAAGTGCCCATCTTATCTTGGCTTTCCTGTTTTAGCGCTTATATTATAACTGGAATCCCGGATAAAACATACATAGGCATAACAAGGATAATAACCTGTAAAAGCGTACATTTACTGTCTTCTGTTACCCAATTTTGTATTAAATAGCGCAGTTTTGATAGATTTATCGCAGGTTTTCTGTGATTTTTTTGAATTTGATAACTAGTTTCCCGGAAAAACGTACATACGTATAATAACAGTTACATGAAAATAAAAATTATATCATATGCATTTGCCTTAATAATGCTTTCCTCATGTCAGTCCGTGCAGGAATCTAAAATGCCTGAGACATGGAAGAATCAACTTGTCTTTGGTCAAGATGCTGAAAGAGTATGGTCTGAAGTTACTAAAGACGGAAAAGTCGATGTTGAGGAAATTATTGATATTCAATATGGATTGGGTTCACATCATGACGGAGACAGACAATTTTACACAGCTCTTACATTAGCTGAATTAAATGAAGACCCTTATGAATACTTAAACAAGATGATAAATTCAGAGGATCCTTTAAAACGTTCTTTTGCTGCATTGGTAGTTGGTGAGCTTGGCGACAAAAGATTCTATGGAAAGTTAAAAGAGCTTCTAAAAGACAACACCCCAGTTCCGGGGCACTTTGATGATACAGTTGCCAAAAAAGCAGAATCCGCTTTAAACAAAATGAAAGCTGGAAGTGAGACATTTGGCGCAGCGTCATGGTTAATTAAAGCAAGAAATATTAATATAAATAAATAAGCATGTAACTATACGGCCTCACCGAACCGGAGTACCGCTCGGTAGGCCTTGGACGTTCTGCATGATGAGGATAAAATGAAAAAACCATTAACCTGCATCCTTTCATTCCTATTGGCTATCAATTTGTTTTCCGCACCCAAGAAGACAGGATGGGAGACAGATGGCATAAAGGGCAAAGTCAAAGAATGGATCAAGACTGATTATGAGGTTAAGAACAAAGACGGTGAGAATGTTAAGGAAATAACAAAGAAATCTATTTGTAAATATGATGAAAATGGCAAAAAGATTGAAGAAATTTATTATAACGCAGAAGGGGTTTTAACCGATAATTTTATTAAGTCTATTTACAAGTATGATGGGAACGGCAATTTGATTGAAATAGCAGTCTATAGAGCGAAGGATGTTTTTGCAGGCAAGTATGACTATAAGTACGATAGCAATGGGAATCAGATTGAAGAGACATGGACTGATACATATAAGAATATAACCAAAATAATTTACAAATACGATAGCAGAGGAAATGTGATTAAAGAAGCATCGTGGGCAACATATGGGGCTGTAATACCGAAATTTGCTTACAAGTATGATAGCAATGGGAATCAGATTGAAAATGCACAGTATGATGGAGGCGGGGATTTAATCAGAAAATATATTTATAAGTATGATGAAAAGGGCTTTAAGGTTGAGGAAGCGCAGTATGAAGGTTCAGGCGGGACTTTATACAGTAAATCCATTCCTAAGTATGACGACAAGGGAAATGTAATTGAGAGTTCATACTATGATGCAAGAGGGACTTTAATTGATAAATGTATTTATATGTATGATGAAAAGGGCTATAAAGCTGAGGTAGCACAGTATGATGCGAGAGGGATTTTACGCGGTAAATGTGCTTATAAATATGACAACAGGGGGCATCAGATTGAAGATACACAGTATGATGCAAGAGGGACTTTAATCGAAAAACATACCTGTAAGTATGATGATAGGGACAATCAGATTGAAGATGCATGGTGTAAAAGTGACGGGGCTTTAATCAGCAAATATACTTGTAAGTATGATGAACATGGTAATAAGATTGAAGAGGAGTCATTAGTGTCCGGCTTTAACTATAACAGAATCAACTGGATGCAATTATCAGCTTCCTTGTTTTGTTGTTCGATATCTGTAAACAGT
>MHBH01000016.1 GCA_001804805.1 Lentisphaerae bacterium GWF2_49_21 | reverse complement strand
CAAGGATGTTGAACAGCACAGCCCTCAAGGATGAGGCGGGGATTTTGAAGCATTACAAGGCCAATCTCGCCAAGGTGTCATACTAACCCGGATATTTCATAGGGCATTAGTGCCATGCTGGATAACACCTTGTTATATAATAAGATGTTATCATATTATTAGTCTCCTGCTTTAGGTTTCCCTCTCTTCCTGAAAGACTGCCTGTCTGCAAAAACCTTCAAGTTTGCTACGAACTTCTGATTTCCTGCGCTGGTTCTGTCTGCCCCGAAAAGCTCAGTGGCCTCGTTGTCCTCGTCCCGCTTCGCGGGATTCCGATATTCGAATTTCGATATTTATGTGGAGCAGGATGCTCCGCATTTTCATCTCAGTTTCAGTGTTGCAAGTCCTATGAGTGCCAGGATTCCGGAAATTATCCAGAACCTGATCACGATCTGGGATTCAGTCCAGCCCAGCCTCTCAAAATGATGATGGATCGGAGTGCAGAGGAAAATGCGCTTCTTGAAAAGTTTGAAGCTCACCACCTGGATGATGACAGAAAGGGCTTCTATTACAAATACTCCGCCGACGATGACGAGGGTGAGTTCCTGTTTTACAAGAACAGCTATAAGTCCGATGGTGCCGCCAAGCGCAAGGCTTCCGGTGTCGCCCATGAACATCGATGCCGGCTGGCAGTTATACCAGAGGAAGCCGATGCAGGCGCCGACGATTGCGGCTGCCAGGACGACGACTTCGCTGGCGCCGGGTATGAAAGGCACGTTCAGGTATCCGGCGAAAATCTTGTGACCGCAGATGTAGGCGAAAATTGCATAGACGAGAGTGCAGAAAATTGAGCAGCCTACGGCAAGGCCGTCCTTTCCGTCGGTAAGGTTCACAGCGTTCGAGCATGCGACCACGACAAGAGCGGCGAATCCGAACGCCAGCATTGCGGGCAGATCCTCCATGATCGGATTTTTCAGGAACGGCACCGTTATCTGTCTCAGGAGGTGATGGGTTTCCGGGAGAGCATCGAGATAGGCTGCTGCAGATATGGCGATGACGATCTGCATGAGAAGTTTCATCCTTCCGGGAATTCCGTCGCGGTTTCCGAAGACGACCTTTGTGTAATCATCCCAGAATCCCACGGCTCCGAGCGCGAGCAGCGTCACGAGGAATACGGTCACGATCGGATTGAATGGCAGGGACCATAGGATTGTCGAAATTGCGATGCTGGCGATTATGAGGACACCGCCCATCGAAGGTACCTTGTCCTTTTCAGGATTGAGATGTTTGTCGGGTACGAGGCCCTTCAATCTCGACGGTGCAGCCGTGTTCATCCTTTTCAGCATTCTCACGGTGAAGGGACCGAATATGAAGGCGATCAGCATGGCTGTCATGGCTGCACCTCCGGCGCGGAAAGTGACGTACTGGAAAAGACGGAATGGTCCGAAATGATCCGCATATGTTGTCAGATAATAAAGCATTATGTTTTAAGTTTCAGGTTTTAAGTTTTAAGTATAAAATCCGGCGTCGGCCGGATTTTATCCGCACTTGCTGTATCCGCAGCTCAGGCATTTCAGGCAGTTTTCCTGGTAATACAGGCTCTTGTCATTGCACTGCGGACATATCATGAACTTGTTCGCCTCTATTTTTCCCGCCCCCTTTTTTGGCTTTTCAGCCGGGACAGGCTGCGTCCCGTTCCCGTTGCCATTTCCGTTCTTCTTTATCATGCCGATCTTCGTCAGGTGCTTTTCAACGACAAGGCCGATGTCGGCCGCGAGCGATGGGATATACTTGCCCTCCGAAAAATAACCGCCGTTGGGATCATAGATGCTCTTGAGCTCGTCCACGAGGAAACTCGGATCCGGCTCCTTCCTGAAAACTGCTGAGATCAGCCTTGTCATCGCCACGATCCAGCTGAGGTGCTGGAGGTTCTTGGTGTTTATGAAAAGCTCATACGGCCGCCTCCTGCCGGTGCCTTCCTCTATGATATCATTTATTGTAAGGTATAAGGCGTCGGGGGAGAGAGGGGTCTTTATCTTGTAGGTGGTGCCTTCGAGCTCTTTTGGACGCGGTATGTCGAGTGTCTTCTGTTCGGGTTTCTTCTGTCCGTCATCCTTTTTCGTAAGTATTCCCGTCATCTTGTCCGAAGGCCTGAACGTCGTGCATCCCTTGAGCCCGTGCTCCCATGCGAACATGTAGATGTTCTTGAATTTATCATAGGCGTAATCCGTGGGGATGTTGATGGTCTTGGAAATTGAGCTGTCGACATATTTCTGCAGTTCGGCCTGGATTTTCACGTGCTCCTCGGGAGTGACATTGTCCGCCGTCACGAAATAGTCCGGAAGCTTCGATTTGCCGTCATTCTTGTGCTGAGCATACATCCTGTAGGCGTAGTCGGAAACCTCGACCACGCTGACATCATGTTCGGTGGTATTCCTGATCTTCCTGTCGTAAGTCATAGCGAATACAGGCTCCACTCCGCTGGATATGTTTCCGGCGAACAGGCTGATCGTGCCTGTCGGGGCGATCGATATGAGGTGCGAATTCCGCAGGCCGTGCTTTGCGATTTCGTTCCGGAGTTCTTTCGGCAGGGACGATATAAATTTACCCTTGGGATACTTGTCCTTGTCGAACAACGGGAAAACTCCCTTCTCCTTGCCGAGTTCTACGCTGGCGCCGTAGGAGGCATAAGTTATGGTCTTCATGATTTCTGCAGCAAGCTTTATCGACTCAGGCGAACCGTACCTGGTCCGCATGAACATGAAGAGGTCCGCGAGTCCTGTTATGCCGATGCCCATCCTGCGCTTTTTCTGCGCCTCCTCCTTCTGCTTTTCCAGAGGATAACCGCTGATCTCGATGATGTTGTCGAGGAAGCGGACGGCAGTCCTGACAGTCTCCTCGATCCCTTTGAAGTCTATCTTTGCCTTCGGAGTGAAGGGATTGCTGACGAAACGCGTAAGGTTGACCGAGCCCAGCAGGCATGCGCCGTAGGGCGGAAGTGGCTGTTCGCCGCATGGGTTTGTAGCACTGATGTTTTCACAGTAGTACATGTTGTTCATCTGGTTGACCCTGTCGATGAGGATGAAACCAGGTTCGGCATAGTCGTATGTGGACTTCATGATGAGCTCCCAGAGCTCGATTGCCTTCACGGTCTTGTGGACCTTGCCCTCGAACACAAGATCCCAGTCCTTGTTTTTCCTGACGGCTTCTATGAACTTGTCGGTTACGGCCACTGAGAGGTTGAACATATGGAGGTTGGCGTTGCCGCGTTTTGCAGTTATGAACTCCTGGATGTCGGGATGGTCGCATCTCATTACCGCCATCTGGGCGCCGCGCCTCTGGCCTGCGCTCATGATAGTGCGGCAGGTGGAGTCCAGGACCTGCATGAAGCTGATAGGGCCGGAGGATTTTGCCTCGCATCCCTTGATATGCGAATTTACCGGCCTGATGGTAGAGAAGTCGAAGCCGACGCCGCCTCCCTGCTTCTGTGTCACCGCGGAATCTTTCACGACGTCGAAGATGCCTTCTATGGAATCATCGATCTTGTTCATCACATAGCAGTTGAACATCGTTACGGCGGCCCTTGCCGTGCCGGCGTTGGAAAGTATCCTGCCTCCGGGGAGGAAGCGGTAGCCGCTGAGTATGTCGAAGAATTTCTTCTCCCATTCCTTCTGTTCCTTCTCAACAGCGGCTGCGGCTTTCGCAACGCGCCGCCAGGTGTCCTCGATCGTCTTGTCCGCAGGGAGCCCGTTCGATCCCTCGTAGCGGTATTTCCTGTTCCATATCTCCACGCCTATGTCAAAATATTTCTTTGAGCTCACTTATGAGATCCTTTTAATGTGTGTTGAAATTTTTTTGAATATAGCAAACGGGAACTGGCAAGGCAAGGGCTCGGGGAAAAATATTGGGATAAATGTGGTACAGGCGTACTTCGACAAGCTACTTCGACATGATCAGTACAGGTCTCGCCTGTAATTTGAGGCAATTTCAAAATTGCCTCTATTGATCTGATTGCTTTCGTTGGAGTACAAGCTTCAGTCCCGATGCCAAAGGATCGGGAACAAACTAAAGTTTGGACTCCAACGGGCATATTTCCGCAACAACCGTTTTATTATATTTTAGAAATCAGCTCATTTGAATTATCTTTCCTACGCGGTCGGAAGCCTGTTGAATTTAGAAATGAGTTAAATTGGACTTGGAAGAGTAAACACCTTTGCTATATTATGCATTATGAAAAATTTTCTAATAATCATATCTCTTCTTGCAGGTGGACTTGCCTTGTCTGGCGCTGAGCCGGTGGAGGGGGCCGTAAAGGCCAATGTGCTGAATGTCCGCGTCAAGCCAGGCGAGAAATATGCGGTTGTCGCCCAGCTCGGGAGGAATGACAAGGTCAAGATACTCAACTTTGAAAAGGGCTGGTATGAGATAAGCGCGCCTGCGAAGTGCTCCGTCTGGATATCGGCGGCGTTCGTAAGGGATGGCGTTGTCATGAAGAAGGCCTATATCCGTACCGGACCTAGCGTCGCATGCTCACCATATGCAATGTTATTGGAACAGGGGATCAAAGTAGATATCCTTGACACCACGCAGGAGGGCTGGCTTAAGATTTCCGCGGTCGAGGGACTTACCGCATGGGTCAATGCCGAGTACGTGGATGTGGATCCAGTGCAGGCAGGAGCCTTGAAAGAGGGGAAGCAGGATGATCCCGCGCCTGTCGTCAAGCCGGAGGAGAAGAAAGACAAGGAGCCCGATAGGAAGAACAATGAAGCCGACAAGATGTCCTTTTCCGGTATTGCCCCCAAGGCGGTCTCATATGAAGGCTTGCTCGTTCCGGTAAAGCCTGAACTCGGGACGGGGGCAGTGTCCTTTGCCCTGGCCGACAAGACCGACGATCATTATTTCCCTGTCTGCTATGTCTTCAGCCGGAGGATGAACCTCAAGCTATGGGAGAACAAGACTATCCAGGTGACTGGACAGGAGCGATGGGTGAGGGGCTGGCACAAACCGGTTGTCGAGGTTGACTTGGTGAATGCAGTAGGAGCTCTATAAGGCGGGCTTTGCCCGCAATCCAAACTCGAAATCCGAATATCGAAATCCGAAACAATATAAAGTCTTATTGCACGTTATATATTCAATCATTAAACACGAGGGAAAATTATGAATATGCCAAAGATAGTAGTTTTTTCGGTGCTGCTGGTTTTGTCAGCCTTTGTGAATGCTGAAACTTTCAAGGCTGAAAACTACACGGAAGTGGAAATTGCCAAGCTGAAGGCCACGCCTGAAGAATATAAGAACAAGCGAATCTGCTATGAATCGGAATATTTCGGTTATGAGACCACTTTTCCTGCGTATGTGGAGAAGTCCGGGTTCAAGGCCGGCAAGGATTACTGCCTGCTGGTCAAGCCCGTCAATATTCCCGTAATGGCTGAAAAAAACAAGGAAAACAATGAACTTGTTCCGACAATGAAGAAGAATTCAAAGGTCAAGGTCTATGGCAAGATCAAGAAGTTCATGAGTGAACCTGAGGCTACCCAGCTTCCGCATTACTACCTCGAACTTGAGAAGATCGAAGTCACTGCCCCGCCGCCAGCCGAGGAGGCCAGGAAGGATCCCAGGGATGAGAGGAGGAAGGACAGGAAGGCCGACAGTGAAGAGACGAGTCCCTGGCGCAGGGACATAGGCCTGCCTCCGAACCCGATGAGGCGCTGAATATATCCCCCGCACAAGATTTCCTGGCCTCGTTCTCCACGTTGGAGTTCACGGCTTTAGCGTGTCCTGATTAATTAATAAATACGCACGCTGAAATGGATTGCTTTTGCTGGTAGTCAAGCCATTGTTGGCTGTGTCCTATAGCGTGTTGTATTCAAGGAGTAATCCCGAAGTGCAATCAAATGGCAGGAACATGCCTTACGGCATTGATAACGCCGTCGCTTGGAAGCTATGGCGCGACATGCTACAAACGAATTGCAAAGGCCATTTGGGGTTTGTTAGTTAGAGCCTGCTCGAAAAGGGGGTAACGCGGACATTCCTGCTTGCCGCGCCACAGCTTCTTAGCGAAGGCTGGTCTGCGATTGAAAATGGAATTTGAATTCACAGACAAGAATGTCTGTGCTACTTTTAAATCAAATTACATTTTGAGATTACCTTTTCGAGCAACGTCTAGTTAAGCCCGTAAGGGCTGTTCTTCGTCCTTCATGAATTACTGCCAAAGGAATGCAATTCGGTATAAGGCGGTTTTTAAACCGCCAATTAATCGTCGGGTTAAAACCCGACATACTTGCATAGTTGAATATATACCCGACAGTCAGTCCTTATTGTTTTGCAATTCGGTTAAATTCAGTGTCTGCTATTGTTTCGGAGGATAATAGGATTGCATTTCAGTCGATCTCTTCAATGTCGCCGACCTGCGGGGGCTTTTTTTTACCTTATTGACTTCCCAGGGCTTTCGCCCTATCTACTATACGCATTTTGGAATACAATAAGTTGATGTG
>MHBH01000015.1 GCA_001804805.1 Lentisphaerae bacterium GWF2_49_21 | reverse complement strand
CCGGAATATGCGGCCCAGAGCGGATGGAGTTTTGGAAAGGCGATGGATCTGCTCAAGCACCTATGGTTGCCGGTCGTGGTTCAGGGCGTCACCGGCACCGCCGGCATGATCCGCGTGATGCGCGCGAATCTGCTGGATGAACTCAAGAAACCTTATGTGACAACTGCAAGGGCTAAAGGGGTGCGTCCTCTCAGGCTCCTGCTGAAATATCCTGTCCGCGTCGCCTTGAACCCGTTCGTCTCAGGGATTGGCGGGATCTTCCCGGAACTCATTTCCGGTGGTGCAATAATATCGATAGTGATGAGTCTTCCGACCATAGGTCCGATGCAGCTTGACGCGGTGCTGCAGCAGGACATGTATCTTGCAGGTTCAATGCTGATGCTGCTGAGCACGTTGAGCGTACTCGGCACCCTGGTGAGCGATCTCCTCCTGGTTGCAGTGGATCCCAGGATACGAATGGAAGGCGGAGGAAAGTGAGGAGGGAGGGTAAATAGAACCGCAGAACAGAAGAACCGTAGAACAGGAGAACCGCAGAACAGGAGAAATGGGGAAATGGGGAAATGAAGAGGGAAAAGAACAAGACCGAAGAAAAGAAGAATGTATAGAATATGGAAGGGACAAAAGATGTTTGATCTTGAAGAAAGACTGATACGATTTGCAGTAGACATCCTTAAGTTTTCGGAGAAACTGCCAAAAAACAAAGCTGGACTTCATGTTGCAGACCAGCTTGTCATGCAACGAGCTTATATCTATTTTTGTAAAAAGCATAAAAACAGCGAGTAAAACCGATGGTAAGTAAGTCATATGGATTTGTTTTGGCGTTTCCTACTTCTGCGGTTCAAATGTTCTATGGTTCTACAGTTCTGCAGTTTAATAGTTCTTTATCCGTCATGGTGATGTTCCATAATAGCTGAGGTATTGATGATAGGACTTTTCAAAAGAAGAAAGAAGGAGCTGGACTTGTCCTCGATGGGGCAGTGGGATCTCATCGCCCTGCGCTATAGGAAGCACAAGCTTGCCGTGATATCGCTGGTGCTCATATGCGGGCTTTATTTCATCTCCATGTTCGCGGAATTTTTCGCTGTCAATGATCCTTCGCAGAACAACATCGATTATATATACTGCCAGCCGAACATCCCCAAGTTCAATTTTGACAAGGGCCTCCATGTATGTGTTATCAGGCAGCATACTGATCCGGTCACCCTCAGGAAATACTATACTGAGGAGAAGAATGAGATCGTCCCTCTCGGATTTTTTGTAAGGGGATATTCATACAGGATATTGGGGATTGTACCTTCGGACATTCATTTGTTCGGTGTCAATTCCGCAAAGTATCGCGTAATGCACAAGGACAGTAGGATTCTTCCTGACGACGTGCCGAAGTTCATTTTCCTGGGAGGCGACAAGTTCGGACGCGACATTTACAGCCGCATATTGATAGGTTCGCGGATTTCATTGTCGATCGGAGTCATAGCAATCGTCATATCGTTCCTTCTCGGTGTAAGCATAGGTGGTATCTCCGGCTATTTCGGAGGCATGACAGACATGATCATCCAGCGCAGCATTGAAATCATCAACGCGTTCCCGAAACTTCCCCTGTGGCTGGCGCTTGGCGCTGCGCTGCCACGGACTTGGAGCAATCTGCAGGTCTATTTCGGTATAACTGTAATACTCTCGTTGATGGGATGGACCGGGCTGGCGCGCGTTGTGAGGGGCAAGATACTGAGTTTGCGCGAGGAGGATTACGCCGTGGCCGCCAAACTCCTCGGAGCGAGTGACGCTAGGATAATATTCCGTCATCTGGTGCCGGGATTTACCAGCCATATAATAGTTTCCCTGACTATGACGATACCCGCGATGATTCTTGGCGAAACAGGATTGAGCTTCCTTGGACTAGGGCTGAAAGCTCCTACAATAAGCTGGGGCGTTATGCTGCAGGATTGCATGAGCATGCAGGTGGTCAAGAACTATCCTTGGCTGCTCCTGCCGGTCGCCCTCATCATCCTTACAGTGATGTGCTTCAATTTCATGGGCGACGGGCTCCGTGACGCGGCGGATCCGTACCATGCGGGGAAGTGAAAGAAGTGATAAGTGCGAGGGGCGGGTGCGAGTGGGTGAAGAGGGGAAAGTGAAGAGAGGGAAGAAAAGGATGGGAAAGGGTGGGAGTATTTGATTTATCACTCGGACTTGTCCCTCGCACTCGTCCCTCTGGAAGTGTCATGTCAAGTGCGAGGGGCGGGTGCGAGTGTAAATATGAGGAATAGAATAATTTGAAATGTGGAGGGGATATGGGACAAGATTCACTTGAAGGATTTGGTGCATATAAAAAGGGCATGGAGCTTTTCGATATGGTAGTGACAGACATGGAAAAGTTAAAAGACAAACCTCAGTGCCATCGCCTGATTTCACAGCAGGTTGCAAGCTCTGACTCCATATGTGCAAACATCGAGGAGGGCTATGGCAGAGGAAGCAGCAGGGAATATGTGCAGTTCCTGAGGATTGCCAGAGGATCTGCACGTGAGACAAGGGGGCGCTATGTTAGGATGAAACATTGGCTGCCATCGTCTATTATTGAAGACCGTATTAAGCGTTGCGATGAAGTTATTGGCATACTTGGTGCAACAATAAATACATTGAAGGATAAAATCAGGGCAAATGACTGATAATTCAAAAAACATAAAAGATTTTGTTCGTATTGCCGAAGGCGCTCCCTCTTCCCGTCCATCCCTCGCACTCGCCCCTCGCACTCGCCCCTCTAACAACGTCCTCGAGATCAAGGATCTCAAAGTCTACTTCAATACGATTGAAGGGGAGCTCCGTGCCGTTGACGGGGTCAGCTTCTCAATGCGGCGCGGAAAAGTGATGGCGCTTGTCGGCGAGTCCGGATGCGGCAAGTCAGTTACCAGCTATTCGATTCTCAGGCTGATCCAGAGTCCTGGAAAGATTGTCGGTGGTTCCATGATCTTCTACCCGCACGACGAGGATCCTGCCGACATCGCGAAGCTGTCCGACAACGACGAACTCATCTATCATATCCGTGGTGGGAAGATAAGCATGATATTCCAGGAACCGATGACTGCTCTGAGCCCCGTCCATACAGTAGGCAACCAGATATGCGAAGCGATACTTATCCATCAGAAGGCGACGAAGAAGGAAGCCGAGGCCAAGGCGGTTGAGATGCTTAGGAAGGTTGGTATTTCCGGACCTGAAAAGAGGATCACGCAATATCCTTTCGAGATGAGCGGAGGCATGAGGCAGCGCGTCATGATTGCAATGGCTCTTGTGTGCAATCCCGAGATTCTGATAGCTGACGAGCCGACTACTGCGCTGGATGTCACGATACAGGCCCAGATCATGCTGCTCATGAAAAACCTCCAGAAGGAGCTCGGGACTTCAATACTTCTGATAACCCATGATCTCGGAGTCGTGGCTCAGATGGCCGACGATGTCGCTGTGATGTATTTAGGTAAGATAGTGGAATGTTCGGATGTGAGATCGATTTTGAAATCCCCGCGCCATCCATACACCATGGGGCTTCTTGCATCCCTGCCGGGACTGGCAATGGACAAGCAGAGGCTGCACTCGATAAAAGGGAGCGTGCCATCTTTAACCGCGATTCCACCTGGATGTCCGTTCCATCCGAGATGCGAGTATTTCAAACCCGGCCTGTGCGATGTCGGAAATCCGCCGCCTCTTGAGGAGATAGAACCGGGGCACACGGCAGCATGCCTGAGGGCGAGGGAAATAATGAAGAGCGGTCAGCAGTCAGTTGTCAGCAGTCAGTAAGAAGTTGAGAAATTTTGTTGGAGTTTACAGCTTTAGCGTGTGTATTTACAAGTAATATCATAGGTATTTGCAATGAAAGACAGATTCAAGGAATTTGAGTGGGAGGACAAGGAGGGCATGTTCGAGGTCGCCCTGGACAAGGCCCTTGACGGCAAGTTCAAGGACGAGCACTTCCCGCTGCTCAGGGTGAAGAACCTCTGCAAATATTTCCCTATCTACAGCAAGGGGTTTTTAAAGAAGCAGATAGGGACGATCAAGGCCGTGGACGACATAAGCTTCGATCTTATGCCCGGGGAGACCCTCGGGCTTGTCGGCGAAAGCGGATGTGGGAAGACGACTGCCGGACGCACCATTCTCAGGGCTCTCGACCCTACCAGCGGGGAAGTTCATTTCGACACTTTCACAAAACTTGTGGATCTTTGCAAGATCCCTGAAAAGAAACTCAAGCCCCTTCGTACGAAGATGCAGATGATATTCCAGGACCCTTATGCGAGCCTGAATCCGAGGATGACTGTACGGCAGATTGTCGCTGAACCTCTGGTGATCCACAATCTGGCAAAAGGACAGGAACTCGAGGACAGGGTGGTTGAAATGCTCAGGAAGGTTGGACTCAAGCCCGAGCACAGGACCCGCTATCCGCATGCGTTCAGCGGCGGGCAGCGCCAGAGGATTGGAATTGCGCGTGCACTAATAATGCATCCTTCGCTGGTTGTCTGCGATGAGGCTGTGTCAGCGCTAGATGTTTCGGTCCAGGCTCAGGTGATAAACCTGCTGCAGGATCTCCAGGAGGATCTTGGATTGACATATATATTCATAGCGCACAATCTCGGAGTGGTTAAGCACATCTGCGACGATATCGCCGTCATGTATGCTGGCCGGATCGTCGAACTTGCGAAGACGGACGATCTTTTCAATGATCCGAGACATCCATACACGAAGATGCTCCTGTCAGCTGTTCCAAATCCTGATCCTGATGTGCCAATGAATCCCGCACTTTCAGGAGAGGTTCCCGACATAAGCAATCTTCCCCCGGGTTGCAGCTTCCATTCCAGATGCTCGATATGCAAGGAGGGGTGCAAGGACGAAAAGCAGGAACTCTTCAAGGTCGGCGACGGACATTATGTCTCGTGTAACCTTGTAGATGGAAAAAAATAGAACTCCAAATAAGAATCCTGGCAGAATATCTTTTGGATGCCAAAAGGAGGAGCGCTGGAAGGTTTTATTTATAAATATACAAGCATTAAAATATTAAAGAGAGAAAAGGAAGTTATGAAAAGGATAATTTGTATTCTTGCAATGATGATGTGTCTTGTCGACCAGACTGCGTTTTCGGCTGAAAAGGCCTCGACAAGCGGGGCTGAGCCCGGGAAGTGGACAATGGATCTTGACGCAGCAAAGAAAGTGGCCGCCGAAAAGAAAATACCGATATTGCTGAATTTCACTGGTTCCGATTGGTGCGGGTGGTGCATTATGATGGGAGAAAAAGTCTTCTCGGAAAAGGAATGGCAGGATTACGCCACGAAGAACCTCATTTTGGTCATGATAGATTTTCCACAGAACAAAGAGCTTGTTCCGGAGAACCTGCGCACACGCAACTCCCAGCTTAAAGAATCTTTTGCCGTGGAAGGTTTTCCCACATACATTTTACTTGACGATGACGGCACTACGATGCTGGGAAAATTGGCGGCGGAAGAAAATGCGGCACCAAAATCATTCATCCGTCAAATCGAAGGGGTTTGTGAGATGCGGAAGGTTGTGATTGACAGGCTGACGAAGGAGATGCCTCAGGAGATGGGCAGGAAATTGCTTGCAAAGGTTGGAGAAATGCGTGAAACTGAATCACATCTTCAGAAGGCCACAATGGAATACGAGAAGCTCTGCAAGAAGTTGGAGGATGCCATATCGGCTGACAGAAGTGAAATCAATACTATTTTGGAAGACTGGAAATTGTCTAAACTTGCACCTGATATGATCAAGGCTTACAAGGAAAAAAAGGTCCGAATGGAAGAGCTAAGCAAGGAGATCGAGGCATTTATTGCATCCCGTCCGGAAGAAAGCGAAGAGAATATGGCCAGGTTTGTAAAACTGCATAGGCAGATCAGTGAGCTCAAGCAGGAAATGTTTGATGTCTTGAGCGGAAAGTAAAGTGAATACGCATTACGGACGTGGTGGAAATCATTAAATATCATCAGGAGGGAAAAACGTGAAAAAACTTCTTGGATTTACGGCTCTTTCCTCTGCCGTAATTTTATCCTCCTGTCTCCATACGCAGACTCCCGGCAAGGTGAAGGCGGACCAGTTCCGGACGGAAGACCATCCGCGTGTTTTTGCGACCAGACAGGACAGGGATGCCCTGATGAAGAAGATCGAAACCAGTGAGTGGGCGAAGAAAACATATCAGGATTTGAAGAACAAGGTGGATCCCCTCGTCAAACGGCACGAGACCGATCCGCAGTATGCCGTGTCGCGCCTGCAGATGAACTGGGAGGATGGGAAGAGGCACACTCATTTCTGGGGAGGCGCCAACAAGATAGCGCGCCGGGAGGGAAATGCCCCATATCCGACAGTAAGGGTTGCATACGGAAGAGTTGGAGCAGGCGGACGCCCGTCATACGACAGGCTTGAACCTTACGGCGATGGCAGCCTGACAATGAACAGGGACGGCAAATGGCAGAAGGTTCCGTTCGAGGATACGGGACTGGGCGCAGAAGACGTAAACATGGACATTCTGGATGATGCCTATCGTGCGGCGGTTGTCTATTATTTTACAGGAGAGAAGAAATATGCGAAGTTCGCAGCCGACCTGATATGGACGGTGATCAGGGG
>MHBH01000014.1 GCA_001804805.1 Lentisphaerae bacterium GWF2_49_21 | reverse complement strand
GGTTTTGAAAAATGAATGTTGGAAGAATGTGCTCAGACGGAAAAATCCGTCCCAAATCTAAACTTGAAGCTTATTTAGGACAGCAATGGTCCAATATAAAAAATAAAATTGCTGACAGCAGGAGACTCAACATGAAACGATTTGTCAGCGGAATAGAGTTGACTGGTATATCAGCGGTTAAATAGGATCGTCCCTGATGAGCGATTTTGAAGAGACATTGGCACGTGACAATGCCGGACAGCAGGAAATCTCCAAGGGGAAGATAGGTCCGTACCGAATCATCGAGTTCCTTGGAAGAGGAGGCACCGGCATAGTATATCGCGCCGCAGATGCCGACAAGGCGGAAATTGCCATCAAGGTCATGACCACCACCCCGTTTGTACCGCAGGCGGAGATAAGCCGTTTCCTCCGCGAGGCTGAGGCATCCAAGCTTCTCAGGAGACATCCCAATATCATAACTGTCTATGACACTGGCCGGAGCGGTCCGGACTATTATATAGCGATGGAATTAGTTCCGGGAGGACGGACCCTCAAGGAGATGGTAGGAAAGAATTTATCTATAAAGGAAGTGCTGGACTATGTGGTTCCTGTGGCGCAGGCCCTTGCCTTTGCTCACAACGAGGGGATTTTGCACCGTGACCTTAAACCGGCGAACATCCTCATCAACGAGTTCAACCAGCCTCTCCTTGCCGATTTCGGCCTGGCGAAGATGGAGAATTCGCAGCAGCTGACATTGACCGGAACCATCATGGGTACGCCACGGTATATGTCACCGGAACAATGCGGCGCAGGAGATGGTGAATTCACGAACCAGTCGGACATATATTCGTTCGGTTTCATGGTATATGAGCTTCTTACAGGAGTCTCTCCTTATCCTGTCACCCCTGACATGCCATTGCCTGAAATGTTCAAGATGATCTGCAGACATGAAGCAAAGCCTCCCCGTAAATTGCGCAAGGATATCAGCCGTAACCTCGAGGCGGTCGTCCTCAAGATGCTCGAAAAGGAGAAAAAACTGCGATATAGGGATATGTCCCGTGTCTGCGCCGACCTAGAGGCATGCCGGGATGGAAATCCTGTTTCAGTGCGGCGCCTCTCACTGGCGGAACGTTGGGAGAAATGGCTGCGCCGGCACAGAGCCCAGGCGATCACAGTCTCTATATTTCTCGCCATCGGGGGAGCCCTATACTACTTTTTTGTTGTTCCGATGACCAGTGAAAGAAGTATTGCAAAACAGAAGGTGGATATCAGTGCTGTTGCAGCAAAACACAAGTCCGAGCGACTGGAAGAGGAGATTTCTGCACTTAAAAACCAGGGAATGTCAACTGCCGGAGAAATGGAGGAAGGTACGAAAATCCTACTCAAGGCGCGTGAATCCCTTTCCAGAGGACGGCTTGATGATGCGGAACCGCAGTTCAAGTCGGCAGAAGAATGGGCTGTTAAAAATTCCCACAAAGGAATGCTGCTCGAATCCAAAAACAGCCTTGCAAGGATAGCGATGGTAAAAGGACAGTACGTCAAGGCCGTTGAAATATTCAAAAGTGTGGCAGAGTCATATGGCAAGAAGACACTGAGCGGACAGATTGCGTTCTTCGAAGCCGGTGCTGCCAGCTGGCTGCAGGAAAATGAGGCTGACGCATTTAAGCTATGGCAGGAAATAGTGGATGCTGATGGGGCTGGAAAGAAGTCCTTGGTTGACACCAAGGATTTAGGTAGCTACATTAAGTTATTATCCAAGGCCATGCTGAGCCGCGGGAAAAATTATGGGGATGAGAAATACTGTTTGTCAAGTCCGCAGGTCTTGAAGGGTCTGGGATACTGGGCACTGGCGCAGAACACGCCAGCCGGGAAATTGAAGGACGGTTATCTTGCCGAGGCGGCAAGGAACAGGGGAATATTCATCTGGATCAAACAGGAGGTAGAAGATGAAGGCAAAAAATAGTATGAAGAAGATGGTGGTCAAGTATTTCACCCTCACTGAACTTCTCGCGGTCACCGCCATTGTCACCAGCATTCCGGCAGGAGCATATCTGAAGGTGAAGCAGAAGGGGCTTGAGGTCGAATGCATGAACAACATGCGCCAGGTCGGGCAGGCGATAGTCGCGTTCCAGCTGGAAAGCGGGGAATATCCGAAGGCCGCATTCTTTCCTGAAAAGCCCAAGACAGACAAGAACAGCATCAGGGTGATTCTGGGAGATGCGCTTGGCAGCGGTGACAAGGTATGGATATGTCCCGCGATGCCTGATGCCATGAAGGAAAAGGGGCTGACATGGGTCTACAACGATACGATTGCAGGCAAGGCAACAATAAAGGATCCTGACAAGACTTGGATACTCATTGAATTCACATGTGTCTCAAACATCTCGAAGAAGACGCCGTCCGCCCATCCCGGAGGTTTCAACATCGTATATGCCGACGGGCACGTGGAGACAATGAAGGTGCTTCCTGAGGACATCACCAAGAACCAGCAGGCCATGCTTGATGAACTGATCAAGATGCATCAGCTAGCCTGCGCCCATTGACCTGTCTTCAGCCTTATGATACAGGGATGAGATGTAAATTATTGAAACTGGTGGAAAATGGATAGGCTGAGCCTGATATGCAAAAGTATCATTTCCTCCCTGCCGTTCATAATCATTGTCCTTACTTTCATAATTGCCAGATCAGCTTATCTCATGAAGAAGAGGAGGACCGGATTTTCAGACTGGTTGCTGAAGGAAGACAGGAAGGAAATCAACAGTCTCTTCGCCATAGAGGGGAAAAGATGTCCGGAATGCAATACCGCATTTGCCGAAAGCTGTCCAATCCAGAAATGCCGGAAATGCGGATATGAGCTGATGAAGACGCAGGATGACGTGGACGCATACCTGAATTTCATGCATAGGAGATATCTTCGCCAGGTCATACCTGTATGCATCATGCTTAGCTTCATTCCAATCCTCGGATTTATTGCCGGAATACTGTTCCTTAGGACAATGATCATTGCTCCGTTTGCTCAATACCTTCCATTTGGAAAGAGGTTCAGGACGAAATGGACGATGCGCCTGCTTGTTATCTTTCTTGGGATTTTCCAGATCCTTCCGGGTTACGGGGCTATAAGCGTCCCGCTGGTGGCTTATTTGAAATACTGGTTCATCTCAAGCACATATCTTGAGACATTGGAAAAGAAAAGGAAGGAACTTGCACAACCTTGAGAAATGGTTGAGCTTGATTCTTTCCGTTCTCCGTACTATCTTCCTGTCATTAAGAAAATCACAACTCCTGTCGGATGTTCTCATTGGAGAGTTTTTCTTTATCCGGATTTGATATGACAAATATTCAGACTTCAGACATTTACAGCGTAATACCGGACAGGGTACGGGAGATCCTCCAGAAGGATCATCCCGGCGAGGAAGTAAAATTATCCTTGTCCTCGGACATTACGGGACACCGGCATTATGGCGTCGAATGGCTTGTCGTCACAAACAAGACCGTCCTTGTCTATTGCATCGGCGAGAAAGGAGATAGTGCTCCCTGCCATGACATTTCCCTGATCTCGCTTAAGAAAGCCAGGATTTCCCCTCTTGTCGGGATAATGTCGCTTCTCGTCGAACCCAAGGTAGGATCTCCGTTCAAGATAATTTCATTCTCCCAGGTTCTAAATCCTTTCTTTGCACATGCAGCTGAAGACATTTCGCGGCTTATCAACAACGAACCGATTTTGGACAAGTCAACCCTGTCCGGGAAAATCTGCGTTTCATGCAAGAAGCCCATACCCGAGGAGCTCAACAAGTGTCCAAGATGCACCGACCGCAAGGGAACTCTTCTGCGGATTTCGCAGTTTGCAAGGGTCTACAAGGGCACGCTGGTATTGATACTTCTGACGATGTTGGCCGGCACAGTATGCGGTCTTATTCCGCCGTACATGAACAAGATATTCGTCGATGTCATCTTCAAGCCGGATGCTGCCGGCGTATATACAAACATGGAATGGCTGGGGATCACCTGCATCGTGCTTTTTGCAGCATATGCCATGCAGCTCTTCCTCGGTGGAATACAGGAACGGCTGTCCGGAACTCTCGGCTTCAAGACTGTTGCCGACGTCCGCCAGAGAGTCTACGAGAAACTACAGGAGTTGTCGCTTGGATTCTTCGACAAACACCAGACCGGGGCCCTGCTGGCGCGGGTCAACCAGGACACCTCGGAGATGCAACGTCTGCTCGTGGATTTCGTTCCAATCACCATCGAATCGATATTGATGTTCATCGGGATAGGGATATTCCTCTTCTTTCTGAGCTGGCAGCTGACATTGTTCGTGCTGATTCCGATCTTCTGCATCGTCCTTTTTGTCAAGATGGTAATACCTAAGTTCTGGATATTCTTCCACCGTTTCTTCCACCGCCGATCGAAGCTCAGTGCGATTGTTGCCGACTCCTTGTCAGGGATCCGCGTCGTCAAGGCGTTCGGACAGGAACAGATGGAGACCGACAAGTTCCAGAAATACAGCCTGAGATACCGTGACGCCGGAATCGAACTTGTTAAACGCTGGAGCATCTTCCATCCAGTGTTCCATCTCTTGTTAATGTCGGGCATGGTCATAGTATGGTATGTTGGCGGACATCTCCTCTTCGCCGGCAAGATGAGTCTCGGCTCGGTGCTCGCTTATTCCGGATACCTGATGATGTTCTACCGTCCTGTGTTCATGCTGACCCGCATGCTCGATCTCATCACCAACGCCTTGAGCGCCTCTGAACGAGTTTTTGACGTGCTTGACACCGAACCTATGATCAAGGAGTCTCCGGATGCTGTCGGTCTTCCCAACCTGAGGGGTGAAATCGAGTTCCGGAACGTCACTTTCGGATATGACAAGTTTAAGCCTGTTCTCAAGAATGTCTCACTGACCATCCACGAGCACGAGATGATCGGGCTGGTCGGCAAGAGCGGTGCAGGCAAAAGCACGATGATCAACGTGATCTGCCGCCTCTATGACACTACCGGCGGAGAGATATTGCTGGACGGGGTGGACCTGCGCAAGATCAAGCAGAATGACTTGCGCAAGAATATTGGGATCGTCCTCCAGGATACCTTCCTTTTCAACGGAACCATCTACGAAAACATCTGCTATACAAAACCAGGAGCCACCAGGGAAGAAGTGATCAAGGCATCAATTGCGGCCAATGCACATGAATTCATACTGAAGAAGCCGGATGGATACGACACTGAGGTCGGCGAACGAGGGAACAGTCTTTCCGGCGGTGAAAAGCAGAGGATCTCCATTGCCAGGGCGATACTACGTGACCCGAAGATCCTGATCCTCGATGAGGCGACATCTTCTGTTGACACACAGACTGAAAAGAAGATACAGGAGGCGCTTGAACGGCTTACCAAGGGACGCACAACCATCGCCATTGCACACCGTCTTTCCACCCTGCGCAAATGCGACCGGCTTGTGGTCTTGAAGAACGGTGAGATCGGAGAGATAGGCACGCATCAGGAACTGCTGGCGAAAAAAGGCATTTTCTACGAGCTCGTGCAGATCCAGAGCGAACTTGCTCAGATCATGGCTTTTGAGACCCCCCAGGTGGAAGGCAATGGTAACGGCAAGAAGCCTAAAAATTTCGGGGACAAAGGCGGACAGGATAATGGAGAAGGCAGTATACCGGAACAAATTTAAGGGATGACTGATGAAGATTTTGACAAAAGACGACATCAAGTTTGAGAAGAGCGCGACAGGCGTTCTGAACTGCAAGCTCAAGGACGGGACAGTCCATGAGCATCTGCATTGCATCACACTTTTCCCTTTGACTTTGCCGGAACAGTTCATATCTGTCATCAAGGAGATAGACCAGGAAATCGAAGAGATTGGGATCATGACCGGCCTGGAAGGATTCGACGAGGTTCAGAAGCAGCTTGTCCGCCGGGCGATGGACGAACGCTATTTTGTCCCGGAGATCCTCGATATCAGCAAACTGAAGACAAAACAGGTCATACGCGGGCACGGATTCGATGAATGGGAGATTACCACTGACCGCGGAAAGAAAATCATGTATCTCTTCAATCCAAGGGAAAACATGTCCGTAAACAACGCCGGGGTGATCATATTGACCGACATCGAGAAGAACCGGTATAAGATCAGCAATCTGGAAAAACTGCCCGAAGGCGCCAGAGCCATCATCGAAGGCATAACGATGTAGGTAAATATTCACTGAAGTATCCGCTGCGGCGGATACAGTGAATATTTACTAAAAATCCCCAGATCTTATCTTTTTTGATACCGGCTTCAGGACTTTTTGAGAGTTCTTATATGAGTGCATGCAGTATTCATGTTGGTTGGGATTTTGCAAGCGCAGGAAAACACGACGGTAAGTGCCAAGACGACCATAGACCGTGAAATGGCAAAGGAGGAATTCCGTCTTTCTGCCGAATGGAAGAAATACCAGCTCAGCTGGACTATGAAGGATGTAAATGATCGGTTGCTGGTTAGATTCTATCCGATCGGAGACGTGGGCACGTTATGGATCGATGCGGTCCAGGTCGAAGTCGGTTCGGAAGCCACTGAATACGAAGATGAAGGATGGTAGGGAAGAAAACTGTACATGTTGGAAGGAAAACGCTGGAGGCTGGTGGTAATTTTCTAAGGTAGAGGATTTAAGGATATCTGAGAGGATAGCGGATTTTCAAAAACATAGGGGATCATGGGAGAGGAAAAAGACAAAGTATCCGAACTGAAAAAAACGCTTGCGATGGACATTAAGCGTGACGGAATGACGATCACGCAGTTCATGGAGAAGTGCGGGATCGAAGGAGGGGTTGCACTTGACGAGAAAGGCAAATCCTCCTCCGTGGCGTCTTCCGTGCTTGTCGACCAGGCCGGCAGGAAATATGACATTGGGAGAAAAGTCAACCAGGGAGGGATGGGGGCAATCCTGCAGGCGAAGGACCTGAACATACGCCGGACTGTGGCGATGAAGGTGCTCCTTGATCCGAAGCGTTCCACGGACAATCAGATCATACGCCTGATCGAGGAGGCGCAGATCACCGGGCAGATGGAGCATCCGGGCATCGTGCCTGTACATGAGCTTGGAGTGGATGCTTCGGGCAATGTCTTCTACACGATGAAATTCGTCAAGGGAGTGACACTCGATTCCATAATCGACGGCATCAGGAACGGAGTTCCAGACATCATTTCAAAGTATCCTCTGAACAGCCTGCTCACCATATTCCTCAAGATTTGCGATGCCATGGCGTTTTCACATACAAAGGGCGTAGTTCACCGCGACTTGAAGCCGGCTAACATAATGATTGGGGAATTCGGAGAAGTGCTGGTGATGGACTGGGGGCTTGGAAAAGTTATAGGGCGGAAGGAGAAGGATGATGTGTCAGAAGATGCTACGGGCTCAAGGACCATAGTAGAATCATCAAGATCGGATGGTACTGCTTCCGTTGAGGGAGCGATGACCATGGAGGGAAAAGCCATGGGTACGCCTGTCTACATGCCTCCCGAACAGGCCTATGGCAAAGTGTCGGAAATAGACCATCGGTCGGACATTTACGCTCTCGGAGCAATTCTCTACGACATATTGACATTGTCTCCTCCGGTGGGCGGAGATAACGTCAACGATATTCTCATGAAGGTTGTCCAGGGAAGGATAGAAACGCCAACATTATTTGAGCACAGTCACAAGCTTAAGCTTCGGCATCTTCCGGGAGGACATGTCCCGGCCGCGCTTTCATCAGTTGCGATGAAAGCATTGTCTCCAGATAAGAACGACCGTTACCAGAGTGTCAAGGATCTCCAGAAGGATATTGAAGCATACCAGGGTGGATTTGCGACCTCCGCAGAGGGGGCTGGACTGTTCAGGCAGTTGTGGCTGTTTGCCGGGCGGCATAAGGGATTCGTTGCAGCAGCAGCGAGCGTATTCCTGGCGGTGGCTATTGGGCTGGTGGTTGCACTTGCTCAGAGGAATCAGGCGCTCACCGCTGAAAGGAATGCTGTCGAAGCCAAAGAGGAGGCGCAGAATCAGCGCGATGCCGCGGAGATTGCCAGAAATTCGGCATTGAAGGCAAAGACTGCTGAAGAGCTTCAAAGAGTGAAAGCCGAGAAACTTCAGACGGAGGATGAATATGAGTCCTATGTTGCCCGGATTGGCGCCATCCAGATGAAGGTTCAGGAGGAGAATCTGTCTTCGGCACGGGAGATGATCGAAAGCTGCCAACCGTATTTCCGCAACTGGGAATGGGGGCGTATGAAACGGCTCTGCAATCCCAAGGTTGTCGTAATGACCGGACACCAGGCGGCAGTAACAAGCGCAGCTTTTTTCCCAGATGGGAAGAGGATACTTTCTAGCAGCAGTGATAAGACAGTCCGAATCTGGGACTCAGCCACCGGCAAGGAATCATTGAAGATTGAACTTGACAGTCCAGTTGATGCGGTAGCTGTTTCCCGGGACGGACGTTTTCTGACAGCCGAACAGTCCGGTGCCATTACCATGTAGGATAGTTCGGGCGGGCAAGCTGTGTTCAGGCTGAAGCATCCCGGAACATGCAGGGCAGTTTCATTCTCGCCTGATGGTAAACGCTTTCTCTCGGCTGGCAACGGTCTTGTAATTGTATGGGACAGCGGTTCGGGAGGAGAGTTGTTGCGAATCAGCGATGAAAGGAAGATGACATTGGTTGCAGCATTTTCCGCTGACGGAAAGTTCATTGCCGGAGGTGGAATGGGAGTCGAGAATCTCTGGGATTCCTATACGGGGAAAGAGTATTACGGCGATACTGCGGTATTGCGATTTTCATCATTGGCGTTTTCGCCTGACGGGAAATATACGCTCATGGGGTTTTCAAATAATATTTTTGCAATTCGTGCGAAGGCATGGGATGCGGACACTGCAGCTTTTGTGAAAAATGCCATGGACTCAATGCAAGCAGAAGGTAAAAGGAAGATAATTGGCAGGCATTTGGGGCATTCCGGCAGTGTCCTTTCGGTGTCTTTTTCTCCAGATAGCAGCCGCATGATGACTGCCGGTGGTGACATGACGGCAATTATCTGGGATACTGAAACCTGTCGTGCCCTGCGGACAATCAGGGGACACGAGGGTACTGTCAATTCGGCTGTTTTTTCTCCGGATGGACAAAATGTCCTGACGGCATCTGATGATCGCACCCTGCGTCTCCAGGGAATTGAGCAGGATATCGGGATTATGAAACTTGCCGGTAATTCCAGTTTCATCCTGGACATGTGTTTCTCCAGAGATGATCACTTCTTTGTGACCGCTGGAACGGACACTGTGCTAAGGATATGGCGCACCGAAGACGGTGTATTGATACGGACTATTGAAGGAAACATGTCGCAGATTGAGAGCGTATGCTTTTCTCCGGATGACCGATATGTCGCCAGCGGGACTGCCAGCGGAGAGGCTTTTGTCTTTGATGCTGAAACAGGAGGGAAAAAGATTACAATCAATACTATTGGCCGGATACAAAGCTTAAGGTTTTCACCGGATGGAAAACGGATTGCCATTGTCAACAGTTCTACCATGGTAACTGTCTGGAACACCCTGACCGGTGATAGGGAGTTATGTCTTGAGCCGGATGAACGCTATCTTGGCGGACGCGGCGGACTTGTTGCTTTTTCGCCTGACGGGAAGATGCTGGCGACTGCGGGTGTAGGTAAAATGATAGCAATCTACGATGCCTATACTGGAAAAAAGCTTGGAGATATGGGAAGCTCCAGGAACTGTCTGAACGGCATTGAGTTTTCCCCTGATGGACGACGTATTCTCTCATCAGGACTGGATGGATATTTGAGGTTATGGGATATAGCCCATGGACAGGAATTGATTAGTATGAAAGTCCATTTCCGGGGAGTCTTCACAGGTTCTTTTTTTGATGACGGCCGCAGGGGATTCTCCTGGACTTCAGACGGAACCGCAAAAATCTGGGATCTTGCAACAGGAAGGGAAATGGCGACATTGGCCTTGCCGGGAACTGGATTTGATCCGGCAGGTGCCGTTTGCCCTTCTACTGGACGGATTGCGACGAGTACTTCGGATCACGCTGTCATCCTCTGGGATATCTTGAAATGGAAGGGACAGGAAATGAATCGCCATCAGGATGACCTGCAGACATTCTGGGCGTTTGATTCATCTCTCAGGCCTCTTGTCCTGCGCGTGGCTGCGAAAGGGGGAAAGAAACCTGCGGAATTGGAATTTGCCATAAGGAATCCTTTCCCTGATAAATTGCAAGGGTCGATTTGCTGGAAGATGAACGGGGAGGGTTTTCCCTGGGAACTCCCGGCGGGTTTGACTGCCATAGACATTGCGCCAGGACAGGTCCAGAGGATCTCCATTCCTTCACCTGTTCCAGCAATTCTCGAATTATCACAAGCATTCTCCTTGACTCCAGTGGCGGTATGGACTGTCAGGGCCGGGGACAAGCTCGTGTGGCCAGGTGTCGTAGCACCTGTGTTCGTGGATCTGCCCGAAGGGGAAAAAGATCCCGCAACGGTGCTGTTGAATGCCCTGAACTTTTGCAGACTTAACAAGGATAACATTTCAGCGGCAGCGGATTGGCAACGCCTGCTTGACATTCTACTCAAATGGTGGGACACCGACAAGTTCCAGGATGGAAATCCAACTGCGATACTGGCATTGATTTCTAAAATGAAGGAGTTTTTGCCGGAACAAACGAAAGACAGGGCCTGGTATTACCTGAAACTGATTAGGCTTTCAGAGCAGAAGAAGGACAAGTCTATTGAAGACATCTGGAAACAGTTTCTTTCCGACAATATTGCAATGGATTCAATTCCCCAGGCAGATATGCATCAATTCCTTGACGGTGAGAAATGGGCGCATAGCGGCAGGCCGGGAAATCCACCGAAGCCGTTGTATGTAATTGCACATAAGTCTGAGGCGGCAATTACATTTGACGGTAAGCTTGATGAACCAATCTACAGTGAACTGGTTCCGTTGCCAGGACCTTATTGTTTGAACAATGGAGAGGACGTTGAGAAGCCAGTGCAGGCTGGCAGTCTGGCTCTCAAGTCATATCTTTTCTATACGGATAAGTTTCTCCATGTAGGAGTTAAGGTGCCGGAACCTTGCATGGATGCACTACGTTGCAAGCTCCCTGCAGGAGAAAATTCGGGAGCATGGGCGGATGACGGCATAGAACTGTTCTTTGATATGACACGGAATCTCTCCGAATATCTTCACTGGCATGTGTCGAACGGCGAAGCCTTTTCCTATGTAAAAAGCAAGATCTCAGGATATAAGATCTCAAAGGATTTGATTATCCAGATGTCCCATGGCAAGGTCTTGGATGAATTTGCATGTGCCACGTACAAGGGCAACGATTATTATACGATGGAATTCCGGATCCCTCTCTCTCAGTTTACCGACTCTTCGGATGCTAAGGCTCTTTCCGGTCGACTTGTCAACGCTAATTTGCGCAGGAACCGTTATCTTTCGGCAAAAATGACAGAAGGCACTTCTTTCCACGGGGAGCGTCTGGAGATATCATGGGGGCAGGAATCGGGCTTCTGGCACAATCCCCATCGTTTCAATTTTATGGTGTTTGAATAAGGAGGCGAAATGAAACAGCAAGTTGAAAAGACCTATGACGCGCAAAGTAATGCATATGACAAAGCCCACTCGTCCTGTACTGCCAGCGAGATAACGGCGGTCGAAGAGATTGTCGTCAAATCACTGTTGCGGCGGATTGAATTCAAAGATGTTCTTGATGCAGGAACTGGAACGGGGCGGTATGCTGTCTTTCTGGCTAAGCAAGGTAAAAGGGTTGAGGCTACCGATCAGAGTTCCAAGATGCTCGAAGTGGCTCGCGGGAAATCTGAGGAACTTGGACTTTCTATTGCATTCAGGAAAGAGGATGTTTCGAACATTTCTGCTAAAGATGAATCCTTTGATCTAGTTATGTGCATGCTGACTCTTGCACACGTTGAGGATCTTAATCAGCCGTTCAAGGAGTTTGTGCGTGTATTGAGGCCTGGAGGACACATTATAATTTCTGATATACATCCGGATATACAAAAAACTTGGGGGCCCGGCTTAATGATAGATATAGAAGGTTCTCAGTTCCCATTCCCGGCATTTCATGGAAGCGTAGAGGAATATGTCAATGCCGCGGAAAAGGCGGGAGCGGAAATCATTGCAGCAATAGATGTTCCCATGCAGCAGAAGCGCGGTCTTTATCCCGGCCCATTCGTGATGCTGGCGAGAAAAGGGTAACCGTTAAGCTGGGCTTTTTGCCTCATAAGTAGGGACGGGCTTTAGCCTGTCCCATTCTTATACATTAGAGCTGATTTTAAAATACAATAAAACGGTTGTCGCGGAAATGTGCCCGTTGGAGTCCAAACTTTAGTTTGTTCCCGATCCATCGGCATCGGGACTGAAGCTTGCCACGTGAGTCACGTTCCACGTGTCAACGTGGTCACGTGATACTCCAACGTAAGCAATAAGCTCAATAAAGGCAATTTTGAAATTGCCTCATTAAGATGGTACATGCTGAAGCACGTACCTACTTGACGCTCAAATAAAAAATGAAAGGATCACATGGATAGTAAACCTACGGCCGACAAAGGTTATGCCAAATTAAAGGCAGAAGGGAAAGCAGGATGGGGAGGGGATGAGTCAGACTATGATTTGTTCAAACTGAACATCGAAAGGTCGCTTGTAAGGGCTAAGGCTCCAAAGCAGGGCCGGGTGCTCGAACTCGGTTGTGGAGCCGGAAACCTCACCTTGTGGATGGCGCAGAAGGGATATGAAATGTTTGGAGTGGACATTACCCCGACCGCAATTGAATGGGCGAAGGAAAAGAATTCAACTGCTGAGTTCAAGGCTGATTTCCAAGTTGGAGACATAGCGGATTTGAGTTCCTACGGTAACGAGTCGTTTGATATTGTCATTGACGCACATTGCCTCCACTGGATATATGGAGAGGGCCGACAGAAGTCATATTCCTCAATTTTCAGAGTCCTCCGGAAAGCATACTGGATGAGGTCAGGACCACCGGTCTTGAGATCATAAGCTGGGAATTGTCCCATGAATTCGATGGTGATGAAATATGCATTGAGGCTAAAAAGCAGTAAATATTCACTGAATCCACCGCAGTGAATTCAGTGAATATTTACTTTTCTTGTTCCCGTGATCAGAGGCTGGAAGAAAACGCCGTCCCGTCGTGTGACATTCTCGAATCCGGCACTTCTCATCAGATCCATCAGTTTCTGGATGCCTATTGCATAATAAACTGTGCGAACAATATGAATACGGCATTCAGAACCAGCACGTTCTTCAAGCAGGTACATGGTTACGTCATAGGTTGATCCATGAGGATCCCAAACCTGCCAGAGCAGCCAGCGAACCCCGTGCTCCTCCCGGACTCCATACGGTTTGATCTGCTGTTTGGATAAATCTTCCTTCTCATAGTCCCTGACGCTTATGATGCAGGTTCCCCCGGGACGGGTGCATTGGTGGAATTGACTGAAAGCCAGAAGGATGTCGTCATCCGTCAGCAAGTGCGGCACGGAATTGTCGCATGAGATAACTGCGTCGAACTGCTTGGCATGGTGCTTGAAACTATCGCGCATGTCCGACACGGAGAAATTGATATTGAGACCTTTTTTTGATGTTTCAACCTTTGCCCGTTCGGCCTCTTCGGGCGAAAGATCTGATGCAGTTACTTGATATCCGTGTTGTGCCAACCCAATTGCCTGTGTTCCGATTCCGCATGAGACATCAAGGATACTGTGTACACCATCGCCCAATTTTTCCCGGATTATTGAATTGATATCCTTCGCCTGTTTCCGTATGCTCTTCTCCCAGTCCTGATAAATAAGGTGATAGTATGGTGTCAGCCCCTTGTAGAATTGGTTCATGTCCTTTTTCAATACCATCGTCATTGGCTGGAATTTGATACCGTTCTTTTCCTGAATACCTCCACATTCCTTAAAACCGAACTTTCGATAGGTTGGAATGGCATTGGACGATGAGTGCACGGTCAATTCCCGGATGTCCGGGCTGGCACTAAGCAATTGAATCATGGCGCGATCCATGAGACTTCTGCCGATTCCTCTAGCCTGATGATTTGCTGATACAAACAGCATTGAAATATGGTCTGGAAACCGGATTTCAAGCACGCCGACAATGACGTTTCCAATCTTTGCAGTCCAAGTCTGATGTACATGTCCATGCCGTTCCTGAATACAATCTGCTTTTGCGTATTTCGCAAACTCATCGACTCCCTGTTGAGTGTAACAAGGCGCCACATGTGTCCGGAATGTCTCCATCACCAGCTGAGATGCAGCTTCAGCTTCTCCGGGCACCAATAGGGAGACATTAATTTCTGTTGTCTGTTTCATGGCCTGCCATACTTGTAAATGAATTATCTCATACCATTCGTCCGCATCATGAATATAACAGGATTTTCCAGAAGAAACCACTTGAAAGAATGATTTCAACTTGTTTTTACGGCATATCGTGTTTGTTTATAATGAGATACCGCTGTGGGATAGGAACGAAAAATGAGGAATCATGCCCGTATGAAGCCAAAATACAAGGAACTGCACGAAGCCAGATACCGTGAAATAGTTGAAAAGGGTTTGAAGGGCTGGGGAGGAAACCAGGTTCCTGAACGCGAAAAATACTGGACCGACTACTGGGCTGAATTTGTAAAGGATTTCAAACCGCCAGACAAGGGTGAGGTATTGGAGCTTGGAAGCGGAGCTGGAAATATAAGTGCGATAATCGCCAGACATGGATTCAATGTCACCGGAATTGAGATATCTCCGACAGCGGTTCAGATTGCCAGCAAGCGGAATGAAAAACTCGAAAATCTCCGTTTCTTCGAGATGAATGTAACTGATCTTTCCAGGTTTGAAGACAAAACATTCGACATTGTGTTCGACGGTTTATGCCTCCACTGCATAATCGGTGAAGATCGCAGTCTCGCTTTCAAGGAAATTCATCGAGTATTGAAGCCCGGAGGATTCTTCATGTTGAATTCCATCTGTGATGAGCCCAAGGACAAAGAGATAATCAAGAATTATGATTCAGTAATGCGTTGTGCTTTTTCCGACGGAGCTCCCTACCGTTATTTTGGCAGGAAGGAATCGTTGATAGGGGAAATTGCCTCCCATGGCTTTGAAATCCTCAGGGAGCGTGTTGAAGTCAAACCTAATGGCGACAGCCTCAGGGCCATAGCGCGCCGGATTCCTTGATTCTTTTATGCCTCAGGGGTATTTTCCGACATTATAAATATAAATTCACATCAGCCATGAATGATTTTAAATTCAGTAATGAAAATTGGTTCCGGACATCTGTCGTCATCCTGACGGTACTTCTCCTTTTTGTCAGCATATGGAGTTTTTTCCGGACAAGTCCCGGGGTGGACTATTATAACTACTGGGTCGGGGTGCAGGCCGTACGGGCGCAGAAAGGCGTCAATTTCTATGAGAAGGAGAAAAGCACGCAGGTTAGGGAGAGCTGCTACAGGAATTCGCTCGAAATGAATACCGGTCCAAGGCAGAAACTTGCCGCGCAGTGCTGGCAGGACTATGAGAAGAAGTTCTACAATTACCAGTCATCTGATGACAGACTTCATTTTTTCATATCTACGCCGTTTCTATATACGTTCATGAGTTTGTTTGTCAGTGGTGATTATGAACTGGACATTTCAAAGTTCTACCTGATCCAACTTGCCTGCTTCGCCTTTTTTATCCTGATAATTATTCACCTTCTTAAATTTCCTTTCTATTCAATTCTATATCCGGCAATACTCTTTTCAGTTTTCTACGGACCGTTCCTGTCCGATCTGCGGGTGGGAAATGTCGTGCTGATGCAACTCGCGTTCATCGCCTTATTTCTCGTCTGTGTCCATATGATCCGCAAAAAGGAACTTGGATATGTTATTGGAGGAGCAGTTCTCGGGCTGATGGTCCTTTTCAAGCCGAACATGATATTTGCGCCTATGATGATACTTGCCGGGCTGATGGTGATGAAGCAAAAGAAAGAGTTTTTTCTTTCTTTGGCCGGGATGGTGGCGGGAACTGTCCTTGGACTGCTGTCTGCCTCAATATTCTTTTCAACTTTTAAATCATGGTTCTGGTGGTTCGAGTCCGCGCGCAATATTTCCAATCTGCCTTATGTGACTGTTAAGGAAGGAAATTTCGCCCTTTCTAGAGTGACAGGAGAAATGTGCGGCCAGCAAAATCTGTCATACGTCCTCTTTATCATATTGATGGCAATGATAACAGGAGTTGCATTTGCTGTAATGAGGAAGAATCCTTCACGCACGGCTGAGACCGGTTCTCCATCGATGAATCTCCTGATGCTCAGCATCGGATGCCTGCTATACCTGCTCTGCGCACCACTTGTCTGGATTCACTATTATGTGCTCGCAATACCTGCGTTCATGTGTCTTGCAAGGCCTATGCCGGCAATACCATATGTCCAGCGTACAGTCATATATTCATCTGCTCTGATATCATACTGTCTTATAAGCTTTGCCGGACGTTCCGAATTGACAGGATTTCCCATGGCGACTTCCGCCGTCCTTTGCAATGCAGGGGCTGTCTGCCTGCTTCTTTGCCTCCTCTGGACATGGTATGCCGATGACTGCAAATAAGGTATTTTGAGCGGTCAGGCGGGTAAAAGGAATGACATTACAAAATATGTCAAGGCGGAACAAAGGGCGGTCAGAGGGATTGTCAGGAACCAGGCCCATATTATCCTGCGTGCCGTGACCCAGCGCACACCGGCTCCTTTTTCAACGGCACCCACGCCCATGATGGATCCGGCGATGACGTGGGTTGTGCTGACAGGGATACCAAAGTGAGCAGTTCCGATCAGGACGATCGCCGAGGCTGTTTCAGCGGAGAACCCTTCCATCGGACGTATCTTCGTTATCTTGGTGCCCATAGTTTTCACGATTCTCCAGCCTCCGAACATAGTCCCAAGGGAAATTGCACAGTAGCATGAGATTATCACCCAGGTATCAAGCTGGAAAGTTTTTGTAATGCCCCCTGTGAAAAGAGCCAGGGCAATTATACCCATGCATTTCTGGGCGTCATTTGTGCCGTGTCCGACACTGTAGCAGAAAGAAGACACAAGCTGGAGCCTCTTGAAAATCGTATTTGCCTTGGTTGGTGTTGACTTCCGGAACATCCATATTATGGCGACTGTGAATATTGATGCCGCCAACATTCCTATCAGGGGCGCCAGAAAGATGAATGCGACAATTTTTATGACCCCGCCGAGAACCACGGCTTTGAAGCCTGCCGCGGCAACTGCGCTTCCGATAAGGCCGCCAATAAGCGCATGGCTGCTCGAGGTTGGAAGACCGAGGATCCAGGTTATAATGTTCCAGATTATGGCGCCGACCAAGGCGGCAAGTACGATGGTCAAGGTTATATTTTCAATGTTTATTATCCCTTTGCCGACTGTCTTGGCGATTGCCATGCCGAAGGTGAAGTAACCTACGAAATTAGCCAGTCCGGCCATGACTACGGCCTGGCCAGGAGTAAGTGTTTTGGTGACTACAATGGTCGCAATGGAGTTGGCGGCATCATGAAATCCGTTTAGGAAGTCAAATATTAGCGCCAATACTATTACTGCTATTACCAGTATTAATGTCGTATCCATGGCAAATTCCTCTTTTTGTCTGGAGATAAAATGACATCTGATTATTTTGCACAGGTGAGGGATTTGTTAGGATTGTGTTAAAACGAAGGATATATGGGAATGGATCAGAATGCAGGAAACCAGACCTTCATCCCTTGCCCGACAGCTTGTCGTGCCTGACAATCCTTCCCTCGATCATGTAAATCACATCTTCGGATATGTTGCAGGCGTAATCGCCTATGCGTTCAAGCTGGCGGGAGACGCCAAGGACATGGAGAAGATAGCCGGTCCTCTTCGGATCCTGCATGATCATATTCCTGACTTCCTGGTACATGTTCCGGTTGAGCGCGTCGATTTCATCGTCAAGGGATGATACCTCCCTTGCGAGGGCAGCATCCGTTTCTATGAAGGCATCAAGGCTTTTCTTCAGCATTGAAATCGCCTTTTCAATCATCTCGGATATCGAACCGGGAATGAAGTCGTCCTTCTCGGAGGAAATAGCCTTCGCCCTCTGGGCGATATTTACAGCAAGATCGCCTATGCGCTCAAGATCATTGTTTATCTTCAGGCAGGCCACGACATAACGCAGATCAGCGGCCACCGGCTGATGCAGCGCGAGTATTTTGAGGCATTCCTCTTCAAGAGCGTTTTCCATGAGATCTATTTCATCATCAGTACGGATCACCTCATCCGCCAGAGCTTCATCCTTGTGTCTTACAGCATTTACAGATTTTCTCACGCTCTCCTCGACCATTGCCGTCATCTGGAGTATTTTCTTCTTAAGTCCAGTTATTTCCTTGTTCAATAGTACTGACATGTCATCCTCCGTTGCTTTATCATTACTTTAATATTTCAACTTCAGTTGAAATATCACCCGAATCTTCCGGTTATATAATCTTCCGTCTTCTTATTCGCAGGTTTTGTAAAAATCTGCTCGGTCTCCCCGTATTCAATTATCCTGCCCTCGAAGAAGAAGGCGGTATAGTCGGAAATCCTGGCTGCCTGCTGCATGTTGTGGGTGACAATCACTATAGTAAATTTCTTTTCAAGCTCACCTACCAGGTCTTCTATCTTCGCGGTTCCAATCGGATCAATTGCGGATGTCGGTTCATCCATCAGGATTATCTCAGGCTCAACGGCTATCGCCCTTGCAATGCAGAGCCGCTGTTGCTGTCCGCCGGAAAGAGCCAGGCCAGGCTTGTCCAGCTTGTCCTTCACCTCATCCCATAATGCAGCTGAACGGAGGGCCTTTTCGACCTTCTCAAAGATCTCGTCTCTGCCCAGCTTGTAATGGAGCCTGAGTCCATATGCTATGTTCTCATAGACCGACATCGGAAATGGCGTCGGCTTCTGGAAGATCATTCCAACTTTCCTGCGGAGTTCCAGTATGTCTATATCAGGTGAAAGTATATTTTCCCCGTCGAGCATGACAGTTCCCGTGGCCTTCTGTTCCCGGTAGAGCTCGAATATTCGATTATAGACCCGCAGATGTGTCGACTTCCCGCATCCGGATGGGCCGATCACTGCCGTGACCTTGTTCTTCAGGATGTCAATATCGTTATCAATCAGAGCCTGGTTGGAACCGTAGAAGAAATTAAGTCCTCTTACGGATATCTTTATATTGTCCCTTATTTCATGCATCACTTCTTTTCCTCCCTGAAAAATATTCTCGCGGATATGTTCAATGCAAGCACGCCAAATGTTATCAGAAGGGAAGCCCCCCAGGCAATGCTGTTCAATCCCGGGTAGGGGGACATTGCATAATCATTTATTGTGACGGTAAGGTTTGCCGTCGGTGAACTGAAGAACTGCCAGAACTGCCAGCATGGTTCTGCCGGCCAGTAATAACTGTTGAGGGCTGTGAAAAGCAGCGGTGCCGTCTCGCCGCTCACTCTTGCTGTCGCCAGCAGAACACCGGTTATAAGACCTGTCTTCGCCGCCCTGAACAGGATATTGAGGGTAACCTTCCATCTAGGGGTGCCAAGCGCCAGCGCCGCCTCGCGCAGGGAATTCGGAACAAGAGAAAGCATATCCTCGGTCGTCCTCAGTACAACAGGAAGCATTATGATCGCAAGCGCAACTGCGCCGGAAAAACCGGAAAATGTACCCATGTTATATACAATAATACTATATATGAAGAGGCCGATGATGATCGACGGCATCCCCATCATGACGTTGGATGAGAATCTTATTATATTCCCTATCTTGCTGCTCCTGCCATATTCCGAGAGAAATATCCCGCCGAGAAGTCCGGCAGGCACACCAAGGATGACCGCGGTGAAAGTTATGACAACTGTTCCGACTATGGCGTTGGCAATTCCTCCATTTTCCCCGTCAAGGCTGATGTCCATGAAGAACTTCGGACTGAATGCGGAAAATCCCCGCATGAATACTTCAAAGAGGATCCAGAACAAAAGGAATATTCCGACAAAGGCAGCCATGATGGAAACCACCTTCACCATCTTGTCGGTCATCTTCCTGAGAAAAACAGGTCTCTTTTTCATATTAGAATTCATCCTTGATATTATTCTCTGCCATCTGTCGTCCGTCGTCTGTCTTCACAATCCTCCTCCTGTACTACGTCTGATCCTGTTAAGCCACCACTGGGCGGCCATCTGGATCCCGAAAGTCACAATGAACAGGACAAGTCCAAGCTCCATCAGCGTGCTTTTGAATATCGGCTGTGCTACGGCCTCGGGAAACTGGCTTGCAAGAGTAGAAGCAATGGTAGTTGCAGGATCAAAGAGAGATGCATTCACAGTATATCCATTTCCTATGACAAACGTGACGGCCATCGTCTCCCCTATGGCCCTTCCCAGTCCAAGGAAGACGGCTCCCAGAATTCCCTGAAGTCCATATTTCATAGTGACATGATACGATACCTCCCATGTGGTCGAACCAATTCCATACGCCGACTCCTTGACCACAGGTGGAACCATTTGAAAGACGTCCCTCATCACTGCACTTATGAATGGAAGTATCATCAGCGCAAGGATAAGCCCGGAAGTCAGCATTCCTATCCCCATGGGAGTTCCCTTGAAGAAAGGCAGGAAACCAAAATATTTACCGAGGAACGGCTGGATATAATCCTGCATGAAGGGGGCGAACACGAAAAGGCCCCACATCCCAAAGATGATGCTTGGAATCGCAGCAAGCAGATCCAAAGCCTGGCTTACGATCCTCTTGATTCCGGGACTGGCCATCTCAACCAGGAAAAGAGCGATCACAAAACTAATAGGCACGGATATGAGCATCGCTATCAGTGAAGTGACAATGGTACCGTAGATACTGCTGAGGGCGCCAAAGTTTAAATTGACAGGATCCCATTGTTTCGACCAGAAGAACTCGAAGCCGAATCTCCTGATCGTGGGAACGGAGTGATAGAGCAACTGGATGAAGAGGGCGGCCATGATTATTATTATCAGGATCGCGGAGCAATATGTAACCGTCCTGAAAATCCTGTCAGGATATGAATCATTTGTCCTGTCCCTCTTTTTCATGCTGCAAACCTCGAATCATGGGGGGGGGTGAACCAGTATCTTTCCGCTCCAGACCATCCCCTCTTTTCCACAGTGTGGACTATTTTATCTCGTTCTTCCAGGTTTCCTTGACAAGATCAGACACATTTTTCGGCATTGGCACATAGTTCAGTTTTTTCGCTATACCTGTTCCACTGTCATAAGACCACGTAAAAAATTTAGTAAGGCTTCCTATCTTCTCCTTGTCAGGCTGGTTCTTGTAGATCAGGATATATGTTGAAGCCATGATCGGCCAGCTCTTCTCTCCAGCCTGATCAGTAAGGACCATATAGAAGCCGGGAGCGTTCTTCCAATCGGCATTTTCAGCGGCAGCCTGAAATGATTCATCGCAGGGCTTTACAAATTTTCCAGACTTGTTCAGCATCTGTGTATAAGTCATCTTGCTCTCAAAGGCATATGCAGACTCCACATATCCGACAGATCCCTTTATCTTCTTCACCATGGCCGCAACTCCTGAGTTGCCCCTCCCGCCTACAGATCCCTCGAACCATGCGATCTCCTTTGCGCATCCATATTTTCCGGACCATTCCTCGGACACCTTCGACAGGTAGTTTGTGAAATTCCAGGTGGTACCTGAACCGTCAGCCCTGTGAACCATTGTTATCTTCGTATCGGGAAGCTTGAGACCCTCATTGATCCTTGTGATCTCAGGATCGGCCCATGAAGTAATCTTCCCCATGAATATTTTTACAAGTACCGGCCCCGAAAACTTCAGTTCCCCGGGCTTTATATCCGGCAGATTTACGACTGGGACAATTGCCCCCATGGCCAGCGGGAACTGTATCATCCCGTCCTTGTCGAGATCTTCTTTTTTCAATGGTTCATCGGACGCTCCGAAATCCACCGTCTTCGCCCTTATCTGTGCGAGACCGGCTCCTGAACCGACCGCCTGGTAGTTTATCTTAACCCCGCCGCTGACCTTCGAATATTCTGAAATCCATTGCTGGTACAGCGGAGCCGGAAATGTGGCGCCGGCTCCATTAAGCGTACCCGCAAACAAATTTCCGGAAATGGCGAGGCATATCGCACCGCCTATCCCTGCTATCAAATTTCTTATGCTCATTTTCATATTCACTCCTTCTTTCTTGTTATAATCTCTTTCTCAATTGTTAGACTTTCGTTAGGTACGGATTAGTTCTACGCTAATCAGGGCAGAGGGTCAATTCCCTTCTTTTCCCCGTCAAGCAGGTACTGATCATATCCTACCTGGTTAAGCTTGAAGGCCTCTCCAGCCGACACAATCTTCTCGGTCATCTGTTCGATCTCTTTCTTCAAGTCTTCCGGCACCTTGGTTTCAGGCATCACAGGCACACACTGTATGACTGCTACAAGCTGGGACTTCTTGGTGGTCGGAGATTCGCTGCCAAGCAACCAGCCGAGACCCGGGATATCCCCGAGCCAAGGCAGCTTGTCGACGCTTGTGACTATCGACTTCTTGTCCAAACCGCCGATCACGAACTCACTGCCGTTGTTGTTGACTACGACCTTGGTGCTCATCTCGCTCTTGGATGTCCTGGGCGCACCGTTGTCCTGGTATCCGATAAGGCTGGTATTCCCCATGCTGATATCGAGAGTACTCGATTTTTCGCAAGTGACCGGCCTGATGTTCATCACAAACCCATATCCGTCTATCGCCGTATCGCGCGCAACATCCTTATAAAGCTTGAAGTTCTCGGAAGAATCCCAGCTTGTCATTGCCACCCATGCATAGTTGAATATTTCCGTAGTTGCCGCCGTACCGCCGCCAACCGGATTGAGCACTCCTCCATTACCGGCGGAAGTGGCGGTCAGCCTCTCTATCTTCACATTGTACGCCTTTGTCTTGTATCCAAGATTATAGGCATCATTGGTGAGGGGCGAAGCGGGAAGAGCTCCAGCTGCATTCCTGTAATATGGGAGCTTTACAAATTGCGCCCCTTGTCCTGAAGCCTCATTTTCGTTCATCTCGAGATAGTAATAATATCTCGAACCATCGAACATCCTGGTGATCTGCAGGTCTCCACGATACGGCGCCCCGGGAAAGGCTCCATACGTGTTGCCTATGCCGGTTATCGCAATTGGAATACCATTTTCATCGGTAGCAGTAAGCCTGTACCTGTCATCATATGCACCGGTCGAATCAGGACTTATCTGGCTGGAAACAGTGGAATCATAGATACGCTTGTCGCTCAACCGGATGTAGCTTATCACATCAATATCAGAATATTTCGCGCCGTCGCGGAATCCCGGCACCCTCGTTGTCGCCTCTATCCTCGCATCCTGGTTGTTCTTTATGCTCATCGTGCCAGAAGTGACAATGCTCGCCTTTCCTTTCGCCATCAGGAAGTCAAGATACTTGCTGTTCCATTTCGGACTGAAGTTGATGAACTGCGTGCGTGAATTGCCTTTCGTGGCATAGTCAACGATGTTCTTCGTGAAATCCCACTGCTGGCCGAACCTGCTTGAGAGGTTCAGGAATTCAGATCCAGGGCCGTTCTTCCATGCCTGGAAATCTACTCCGATGCTTCCGTCTATTTCCGCATCAAGCTCATAAATGGAATATTTGACATTCACTTCCGAAACAGGTGTGTCATACTGCTTTATCATTTCGTTAATGTTCTTCACCTGATATGATGGGACATACACGAAAAGGGCGTTCAGGGATGCGTCTACTATGATCTTGTCCTTTCCTCCCATCAGTTCCTTGCTGCCGCTCTGGTTCATGCCGACATTGTGCAGGGCGTTATAGAGCCAGCTGGCGCTTACATACTTGGGGAAGTAAGCATAGCCGACCGTGCCCGATGACGCTGTGACACCAGGCCTGTCAAGCAGGGCGATTATCTCGTCAAAGCCCATTCCCTGCTGCTGCCTGCCAAACCTGTAGTCTTCAGCTGACACTATCAGTACGCCAGTGCCGTCGTTGAACTTCATGCATTCGACCTTGGAGGTGTTGCTTGCAGTCCTCTGCGCCTTGACTGCGGTCTGGAAATACGGAAGCAACTCGTAAGGATCTGCGTTCTTCAGAACGTATGTCTTGGTGATCACGTTCGGATTGGTGGTGGCCGATACGAGCTTCACATTCTTGGTGTCATCCTTGATGTCGAGCCTCAGGTGCGTCTGTATCTGGCTTCCCAGCGGCGCCGACCTGGGAGTTTCAACTCCCGTCACATCCTCTGCTCTCAGAGCGAACGGCATTGAAGCCACCGCACCTAAAATCATTATCTGGGCAATTCTTCTTTTCATTTTAATATCCCTTTCCTATTTTATTTATTATCTTCAATTTTTTTTGCGGCAAGCATCTCCCTGATGGTCACAGCCTTGCCTGACCACTCCGGGAGATCGTCCACCGGAGTAACAGGCTTGATAGTCACGGTCACAAACACCTTCGTCCTGGACTTGGAATGCTCGACTGCGCCGAAAAGATATTTGAGAACAGGTATGTCGCCGAGAAAAGGCATCCCGTTGTACTGGCTCACATCCTGCTCCCTGTCATAAGTGCCGACAATCTTCTCGGTATCGGCGGCGACGGTCAGCCATGAGCTGAAATTGTTCACGTTCTGGACGGGGGTTCCCTTGCTGGTCTGCTCGACGGTGTCAAGTATGTTCAACTCGTATCCGAACTCCATCATCATGGCCTTCTGGCCTTCTTCGCCGTTGAAATTGATAGTCGGGCGCTTGAGGTAGAAGTAGAAGTCGGAGGCCGCCTGGCTGATACTTGCGTTCTGCTTGTCGTCCTTCTTTATGTCCTGGAAGCTGGGCGTGAACCTGAGCTTGTATTTTGCCTTGGAGAAATTCTGCGGATCATTTGCATAGTCGTTGACCAGCGTCAGGGATCCGGATGTTGATATCCTGGCCTTGCCCTTCTGTGCAAGGAGCCTTATGAAGGTCATGTCTATGTTCGGAGCGATCAGGAATCCGCCCCAGCTGTGCGATGCCTTGCCTATGATGTCCGTGGAATTCATCCAGTTAGAAACATCAGTAAACGACTTCATGTTCAGGAAATCAAAACCAGTGCTGAACAGATTCGCGCCGGGGCCATTCTTCCAGCTTATGTAGTCTATTCCAAGTTCCTTGATATCGTTCTCATTGATCTCGTAGACGTTCAGCTGAAGCGATACCTGCGGTACGGGCCTGTCGAACGCCTGGTAGTATTTCGACGCGCTCTCGCCTTTCGACTTTACATCCTTCCAGTAGAACATGTTGTTCTCCTTGTCGAAGAAATATGCCCCGTCGGAACTTCCGACAGCAGGACCTATCGGAAGCATGTCGGCAGATGCGCGGTGTTCAGGATAATAGACGAACTTGGCAATGCCTGTACTCTGGATCACTGAATTCTGCCCGTCCTTGGTTCCGGGGCGATCTATCTTCTCAATCATGTCGTCTATATATGGGACCATGACAACAGGCATGTTCACGGTGAGCATCTGGCGCTTGTTCGCCTTGTCGTTCATCCTCTCTACGCTTGAGAACTTGTCATAGCGCTGCACTGCGCCAATAACGAACGGTGTGATGTCCGTGGCCAGAGTGTTCTTGAGTTCATAGACCTTCGTGGTGAAATACGCCTGGTCACGGTCCTCCGTCACACGGATCTCCCTCGTCTCCTGGGCGAATACCGCTCCTGCAAAGATCGCGAGCACCGCGCCTCCAGCGAGAAATTTTCTCTTCAAGTTCATCTTTCTCCCCTTAGTTTTTATTTTATTGGCAATAGAATTCATTGATTATGAGAATTATTCTACAATTGCAGTGTTAGGATAAGATTAGGGGGGAGGTAATATTGTGTTAAATGCAAAAGCTTCTTATTTCTGTTTTCAGGAGGAAATAGAGGAGTATTATTCTTCAATCCTTAGCAGCTCAAGTCTTCCATCCTCGTGCTCCACCACCGCGGAACAGAACTCCGTCCAGCATCCGCAGTTCAAATACCGTATTCTGGAAATTTCCTTGTCGGCCGCCATGTGGATATGCCCGACTATGACTGCGCCGATACTCGTGTCCTTTTTCACTTCATGGATCACGAGCTGTTCATAATTGCCTATGAACTTCACGACATTCTTCACCTTTGTCTTGAGATAGAGCGACAATGACCAGTAGTCCTTCCCGAGGAGATACCTGATCCTGTTGAACCATATGTTTATGAAAAGCGCGAAATCATACATGGTATCCCCGAGCCAGTATAACAAAGGCATTTTCTTGATCACCCCGTCAAACTGATGCCCGTGCATAACAAGACATCTTGTACCGTTGGCGGTGACATGGACATCCCTTTCCTTAAGACCGATGTTCCCGAAATACTCATGGGCGAAGAACTCCAGGAAGATATCATGGTTTCCGACTATGTATTCCACCTGGATCCCTTTCCTCGCCATGCGGAGGATTTTCTGGAGCAGTGTATTATTATCCTCATTCCAGTAGAAATACCGGCGCCTGATTGCAGTCATGTCGACAATGTCCCCGACCAGATAAAGCTTCTCGAATTCATTTTCCTTTAAAAACTTCAGAAGCTTATCGGTCTGCGAGACTGTTGTCCCGAGATGGACATCGCTGATAAATATGGTTTTATATTTCATAGTTATCATTGTATCAGGAAAGGATTAGAGGGGTATTAGGCAACTGTGAGTTTTCTGTTAGATGTAAATATTCACCGGATCCGCCACGGCGGATCCGGTGAATATTTACCCGGGGAGTATTATCGTGAACGTGCTGCCTTTGCCGACGACGCTCTCGACTTCGACCTTGGCGCCATGCAAGTTCGCAATGTGCTTTACGATGGAAAGGCCGAGACCTGTCCCCCCAAGCTTCCTGCTGCGGCCCTTGTCGACACGGTAGAACCTCTCGAATATCCGGGAGAGGTGCTCCTGTGGGATTCCGCAGCCGTGATCCTTGACGCGCATGAAGATCTTCCCATCGTCCTTGAAAGTCTCAATTTCCACTGAACTTTTTTCATCGCTGTATTTGATGGCATTGTCGATGAGGTTGACAAGAGCCTGTTCCATCAGCGAGCTGTTCATCTTTCCGACTATGCCTTTGTTGCAGTTCATTACAAAGCCTATCTCTTTCTTCTCCGCCTTCTCCCTGCAGTCGGCGATGGCGCCTTCTACAACGGTTTCCAGCAGTGTCTCGGAAAGCTTCTGATCGTCCTGCATCTTGTCCTGCTCGAGCTTTGAAAGGCTCAGGATGTCATCGACTATGGAAGTCAGCCTCTCGGTATGCCTGCTGATGATCCTGAGGAGGTTCTCCATGTCATCCTTTGCAGTTCCCCCGTCAAGCAAGGTTTCTACAGACGCCTTTATCGCGGTGAGAGGCGTCTTGATCTCATGCGAGACGTTGGCTACGAATTCACTCCTCATGTTCTCAAGCTTCTTTAGGCGGGTTATGTCGTTGATCACAAGAAGCGCACCGATGCATCCGCCCTCGGAATCGTTTAGCACGGTTCCTCGCACATACAGGCTGCGCTGTTCATCGTCGAAGAAGCTGAGCTCCTTCTCTATGGTCTTCTTCTCTTCAAGAACGCTGTCTATGAAATTCTGCAGTGCCGCATTCCTGATGATCTCATGGAACAGCTTGTCCTGATAAGACTCCGGCGTCTTGAGAAGAAGCGCCGCGGCGCGGTTGATGCTGAGTATTCTTCCTTCGGCATCCACTGCGATCACTCCCTCCATCATGCTTGAAAGGATCGCGTTCTGCCGGTTGCGCTGTTCAAGGATCTCCCTCATCCTCCTGTTCAGCTCGTCCGCCATGAAATTCATGGAGCCGGCAAGTTCGCCTATCTCGTCGATGTCCGGAACCTGGAGCTTCCTGCTGAAATCCCCCTTTGCGAAGTTCGCAGCACCCTTTTCAAGGGCAAGTATCGGGCTGGATATCCGGCGTGAAACAAATACTCCTATAAGCGTCGCCAGGACCGCAATGGCGATTCCCGCATAGATTATCTTCCTATATATTTCGGATAATGTCTTGTCTATGAAACCTACGGGCACCGATATCCTCAGGACGGACGAATCCTTCCCCTTGATGGGCAGAGGCATCGCGATATACATCATATTCTGGTGCAATGTGGGGCTGTATCTGATCGATCTTCCAGTAAGGTTCTTCAATGCATCATCAATCTCGATGCGCCCAGCATGATTCTCCATCTTCGCAGGATCCTCTATCGAATCGGCGAGGACCTTTCCGTCGGGCGCTATTACTGTCAACCTTGAATTGTTCGCCTTGTAGAACTTCTTGCAGAAGAGGTCAAGACCATTGTAATCCGACGAGGCCATTAGATCGGCAACATCCTTTTCAACCAGCGAACACCTGATCTCAAGCTCCTCCTGGACGTGCTTGAAGTAGAATTTCTTCAGGAGAACGGTCGTATACCAGGCCGATGTGAAAAGAGTAAGGACTATTACTAGGAGATAATAAGGGAGTATATGATAGAATATTGTTTTTCTCGCCATTTGACATCACCCTGGTTCATCGATCCATGAACTTGTATCCAACCCCTCTGATAGTATCAATCAGCTCTGCTGCAGCTCCAAGCTTCTTCCTGAGCCCGACAATCTGCACATCCACCGCCCGTTCGGTCACAGGATATCCTCCGCCCTTGACACCCTCAACGATCTGATTCCTGGTAAAGACCCAGCCCGGCCTTCTTGCAAGAAAAGCCAGGACTTCAAATTCGGTGAATGTAAGTTCAATCGCCTTGCCTCCAACCGTGACTTCACGGCGGCCCGGATCGATGACCATGTTTCTCCTCTTGATGACTTCCGCAGAACCCGTTGCAGCCGGAGCAGTTCCTTTCCTAATCACTGATTTGATCCTTGCCAGCAGGACTTTCATGCTGAACGGCTTTGTAATGTAGTCGTCGGCGCCAAGCTCAAGACCTGTGACAATGTCGCTCTCCTCGCCTTTCGCCGTCAACATGATTATCGGGATGTGACGTGTCTTGGAATCGTTCTTCAAGGTCCTGCATACATCGAGTCCGTCAATTCCGGGAAGCATCAGGTCCAGCAGGATCAGATCAGGAATTTTTTCACGTGACTTCTTCAGGCATTCCTCTCCGGTGCCGATGGATGTGACCTTGTAGCCCTCTTTTTCAAGGTTCATGCGGATAAGCTCAAGTATGTCTTCCTCGTCATCTACAGCGAATATGTTGCCTTTGCCCATGGAATACCCCGTCTGTTTTTGAAATTACCACATATTTTGCCACGTCAATCCTTCATATTCAATGGCATAATATAATTCTAACAGTCTTCTGACCCGTTCCTAATCCAGCATAGGACATCTTTCCCGGACTCCAGCTTGGACGTAGGCCTGAAAAATGCATGAGCTTGATTCTTCCCTGCCTCCGGTTATTTTACTGTGATATGAAAACCAAGAAAGAGTGTTGTCTTGCAAGAGCAACGCCCGAAGAAGTGGGCATTCCGGGAAAGTCGGTCGGTCGGTTCATCGAACGTGCGGCAAAGGAACTGAATTCCCTGCACAGCTTCATGCTTCTGCGCCACGGAAAAGTGGTTGCGGAGACCTGGTGGTTCCCTTATGCCCCTGAACATCCCCATCTGCTTTTTTCATTGAGCAAGAGCTTTACTTCGACCGCCATAGGGATTGCGATATCCGAGGGCTGTTTCAAAATAGACGATCCCGTGATCGGATTTTTTCCGCGGAAACGGCACCCAGGCGATATTTCCGAGGAACTCCGGACCATGACCGTACGCCATCTGCTCACAATGACCAGTGGCCATGGAAAATGTTCGTTGGAAGGTGTGAAAAAGAACAAGTTCCAGGGCGACTGGGTCAGGAGATCTTCGAGGAGCCTGTGGTCCATAAGCCCGGAACGCATTTCGTCTACAATTCAGGAGCGACATACCTGCTGTCCGCGATCCTGAGTTCTGTGACAGGCCAACAGTTGCTCGACTATCTGGAACCGAGAATCCTTGCCCCTCTTGGAATAAAAGGAGCAAGGACCGAGACAAGCCCGGACGGGACACATGTCGGCGGCTGGGGAATGAGCTTGAAGACCGAGGATATCGCGAAGTTCGGACAGCTATATCTGCAGAAGGGGAGATGGGGCGAAGAACAGCTCATACCGGAACCATGGGTGTCTGAAGCGACGTCTTTCCAGGTGTCGAACGCACATGCAGGAAAGCTTGACTGGGCGGAAGGATATGGATATCAGTTCTGGCGCTGCCGGCACAATGCGTTTCGTGGAGATGGAGCTTTCGGGCAATACTGTCTTGCCATGCCGGAACAGGATGCGGTAATCGCAATTACCTCAGGACTGCAGAACATGCAGCAGGTGCTGGATCTGATCTGGGAGGAACTGCTTCCCAGCATGCATGCTGGTTGTCTTACTATTTCAGAAAAGACCAAGTTCATCAAGCCTTGTATGCCAAAAGCGTCTGGAGCCTCATCTTCCCCTCTTGAGGCCCGCTTGAACGGACGTAAATGGAAACTGAGCGAAAATCCCGGTCTCTTCAGCCAAGCTGTCTTCCGCTTTGACAAGTCAGGGGTGACACTTGAGCTGGGAAAAGAGGAACTAACTGAAACCCTGACTGCCGGATACGGAGACTGGAGATGCGGGCAGATCCGGCTGGAAAACGATCCGCCGCGCCGTTATGCGGCTTCCGCCGGTTGGATTTCTCCTGAGGAACTCCAAATCTTCATCTGCTGCCACGAACAGCCTTTCAACATCGTGCTGAGCTGCCGTTTTGAACAGGATAAAATGACGATGGAAATGAAATTCAACGTCACTTTCTGGTCCGGCGCCTGGCCGGTGCTGCATGGAGAAATAGGAGTCTGAAAATTTCACTTTGAGAGTGATTAGTAAGATTCTTGGCTTATATTTCCTTCCTACAAAAAATGAAAGGAAGGAAATATATGAAATACGCGCCGATCATATCGAAGTTCCCGCATTTCCTGCACGGTGGAGACTATAACCCGGACCAGTGGCTCAAGCATCCCAAGGCGATAGACGAGGATTTCCGTCTCATGGACCTTTCCGGCTGCAACACCTTCTCCCTCGGCATATTCGCCTGGACAAGCTATGAACCCGAGGAAGGCAAGTTCAATTTCGACTGGCTCGATAAGATAATGGACCGTCTCGCAAAAAAGGGATACAATGCGATACTCGCAACTCCTAGCGGTGCACGCCCGGCCTGGATGGCGATGAAATATCCGGAGGTCAGGCGCGTGAAGAGGGACGGACAGCGCGAACCGTATCATGACAGGCACAACCACTGTTGGACTTCTCCTGTCTACCGTGAAAAGGTGAACATCATCAATACGAAGCTCGCTGAACGCTACAAGAATCATCCTGCGCTCGGAGCCTGGCACATCTCGAACGAATACAACGGCGAATGCATGTGCGACCTCTGCCTGAAATCATGGTACGGCTGGCTAGAAAAGAAATACAAGACCCTCGACAACCTCAACGAGCGCTGGTGGACCTATTTCTGGAGCCATAACTACACCGCCTGGAACCAGATCGATCCGCATGACGGCTGTGTCGACGCCCTTAAACTTGACTGGAGCCGTTTCATCACATGGCAGTGCTGTGATTTCATGAAGCACGAAATAGCTCCGCTCAAGAAGCTGACGCCGAATGCGCCGGTGACTACGAACATGATGGGATTCTTCAACGGACTTGACTACTGGCGTGTCGCCGAAGTCTGCGATGTGATAGCAGACGATGCATATCCGTCATGGTACAAGCCAGACGACAATTCAGGAATGGGTTCTTATTTGTCCATGGTCCACGACATGCACCGCTCTTTCAAGGGAGGAAAGCCGTTCATGCTGATGGAGTCATGTCCGAGCGCGACGAACTGGCAGCAGTACACACGGCTCAAGAGGCCGGGCGTCCACAAGAGGGAAATGCTTCAGACGATCGCTCATGGCGCCGACGGCACCATGTATTTCCAGTACCGCAAGGGGATGGGTTCATGTGAGAAATTTCACGGCGCAGTCGTAGACCATGTAGGACATGAGAACACCCGAGTCTTCAAGGAAGTCGCTGAGATCGGGAAGATACACAGGAAACTCGACGACGTTATTGGGACTTCTACGGCGGCTGAAGTGGCGCTTGTATTCGACTGGGATTCGCGCTGGGCCCTCGATTTTTCGCAGGGTCCCACCAATGCGAACAAGAAATATGTCGAGACCTGCCAGTCTTTCTACAGGCCCTTCTGGAATTCCGGAGTGTCTATCGATGTTATTGAAAGCATATCCTCTTTTGACAAGTACAAGGTTCTTGTCCTTCCGATGCTGTTCATGATAAAGAAGGGTGTCGCGGAAAAGCTGACCAAGTTCGTGTCTAACGGCGGAACCGTGATCGCATCCTATCTTACCGGGATTGTGGATGAAAACGACAGGTGTTTCACTGGCGGATGGCCGGGTTGCGGACTTCGCAAGCTCTTCGGAATCTGGAACGAGGAGATCGACGGCATTACGCCTGACGACAAACAGCAGGTCGTGGCCATCAAAGGTAATTCACTTGGGATCAAGGGCAAATTCAAGGCGTATGACTATTGCGAACAGATCCATCTGGAAGGAGCTAAGGCGCTTGCAGTCTATGGAAAGGATTTCTATGCCGGCAAACCGGCTGTGACCGTGAATAAATTTGGCAAAGGCAAAGTCTATTATGTCGCCGCCAGGACTTCCGATGATTTCCTGAAGGATCTTTCTACGGCAGTGATCAGCGAAATGAAGGTGAAAAGGATACTATCTGAAGATCTTCCTTCAGGCGTCACCGCACAGATGAGGACCGACGGCAAGAGGGAGTTTGTGTTCGTCTTCAACTTCAGGTCCAAGAAACAGAAGATCGATCTTGGCAAGGACAAGTTCAAGGACATGCTGACAGGCAAGACCGTTGAAGGCAGGCTCAAGCTTGAAGCGGATGGTTCAGCGGTACTGGAGAGATTATAAGCAATTACCGCTTATTGCCATCTGATCACGAAGCACATGTTCTCGTCGGGCTTTTTGTCTAGCCGTGAATAGGAGTCCTTGATAGCCCCTATTTCGGCGGGGATTACGCCTGTGATCAGAGGTTTCACTGAATATAATCCTGACTTCATCCAGTTAATTGCTCTGAGAAGATTATCTTCGGTGCTGACCTGTGGATCGCCCGCCTGTTTCTTCAATGGGTTCAACATTTCCCAGCCGGAACGGAAGACCAGGTTCCGGTTCCATATCTGGCGCATGATGTCGGAAGCCTTCAGGTCGCCGTCCTTCACAATCCCAATCATGCTGCATTCGCCGTGGTCCTTGAGAATGGCTGATGCCGATGCAAGCGTTGACGAACTGCATACCGTGTCGATCACCAGATCAAACTCCTTGTCTTTCCTCGCAGGATCTTCGGGACGGATTGTGCTTCTGATTCCACAGTCACCGGCTGTAGCCCGCCGTCTGTCGCTTACATCCACGCCGATTATCTCACAGCCTAGTATCTGCGCGGTCTGGCATGCCATGTTGCCTACCGGACCAAGTCCGATCACGCATACTTTCTCAGGGAGCTTTGGAATCCTTAAGAACGCATGGAGCCCTATATTGATGAAACGCAGGAACCCGGATTCCTCGTCGGATATCCCTTCGGGCAGCGGAACCAGTATTGAGTCCTTGCCGACAGCCTTTACATCGCAATGGCACCCTGAACTTTCCTTCATCGCAGGAAAAAGAAAATTACGCTTTCCTTTCTCATCCTTTCCGGTCAGGATATAACCGGGCCTGGTAGAATTGCCTGACTTCACTGCTTCCCTTATGCAGAACAGTTCTGTTCCGGGACTGATTGTCGAACAGATTGTCCGTACCAGCATACTATCAGGAGACGGAACAAGTTCCGAAGGTTCAAGTTCCGCGTCATCCATGCTCCTGAATGTCAATACTTTCTGTTTCATGCTATTTGCCCTGTCCTTTCACCTTGTTGCAGACATCAGTCAAAATCTGCATCGTCTTCAGTCCGTCTATCAGATCGGTGCATGGAGCTATTCCAGTCCGGACCGATTTTATGAATTCGGCGATCTCGGTCTCGAACCCGAGCTTGACGTTGTTGTTGCCGAAGGTGGACGGTTCCCAGGCGATCATGCTGCGGCTGTTCTTCTCGAGATAATCGCGTGGAGGTTTCGGCAGATAGATCTCCAGAGATGAGAAATTGTCGGCGAAAAGCATGCCGCGGTTCTCTGTCACAAGTTCCGTCCTGAACTCCAGATTGCCGTAGCCGGGAGCTACAAAGGTATGGAGAAGCACATCGAAAACTGCTCCGGCATCATCCTTAAGCTTGATGTTGACCAGTATATTTTCGCCTGAGAAAATAACTTCTGGAACGACATCCGTTATACTGCCGAGGAAGCTGCCTGCGAGATTTACCGGATGTACTGCCTGTACCATGAGGTAACGCCACAGGTAGGAAATGTCATCCGTTCCCGGAAGACCGTAGATTACGTCTGAACGGTATGGACCGCTGGTGTAGTATTTCACTGAGCCGTACATGATCCTGCCGAGATTTTCCTTTTCGATCACTTCCGCGGCCTTCCGTATGATACTGCTGTGGCGCATCATGAATCCTACCTGTCCGAACGTCTTGTGTTTTCTGGAAAGATCTGCGAGTTCCGCAGCCTGCTCGAGATTCTCACCCTGGGGTTTCTCCATGAAAAAAGGAATCTTGTGTTCCAGACAGAACTTCCCGGCCTCGTAATGCAGTTTAGGAGGTCCGACGATTATCACCGCATCCGGTTTTTCGGTTTCAATCATCTTCCGGTAATCGGAATATGAATTTCCAGCGCCGAATTTCTTTGCCGCAGTCGCCGCGGTTTCCGGATGCTGCGCCGCAACTGCGCAGAGTTCGGCGTCCGGTATCTTCAGCAGTGCTGGATAGATGAATCCAGTGGCATGTCCGCCGCATCCTACAAAACAAATCCTGACCTTATGTGTATTCATGTAGTCACCTCAATAGGATATTTATTAATCATAAACATATTTGACCATGCCTTCTTTAAAATGGACAAAGATTTTGAAGATTTGGACAAAACGGTTATATTCGATCGGTAATGGGCAAGGAAACAGTCATACTTCACCTCATGGACATCAACACCGGGCACACGCCGGAGTTCGTGTTCGACTGGAAGCCCAAGCTTCCAAGAAGGGCGCTTGTCATGTGTTTCCGCACCGGGGCGATGATAAGCACGGCCAAGGGAATGGAAAGGGTCGAGCCGGGAGACTGCATCATCCAGGATCTCGGTTCCAGACAGTACCACTGCAGCGTCCCCAGGGCTCCGGAAGGATTCCGCAACGACTGGATGCATTTGGACTATGGCGTTGTATCCAGGATCATGAAACGGCTGAAACTGCCATGGAACAGGTTGATCCCCACGGGACATCCTGAACTCATGGAGGAATACATAAAGGCATTGATGGCCGAGGCGGAGACAGCTGACGAATTCTCCAGCGTGTCCATAGAGAACAAGCTTTTTGAAATGCTTGTCGACGTTTCAAGGATTGCACGCGGACACTCCTTGAGACGTGAGACGATGACTCCCGCTGAGAGGAGGCACTATGAGAGGTTCATAGTGATCCGGGCGAAAATGCTGGAAAACTATACTGAGACACAGACCATAGATGGACTTGCGTATCAGGCAAACCTCAGTCCTGAACGGTTTGCAGCACTCTACCGGAAGTTCTTCAACAGCACTCCGATTTCAGACCTGATAGATGCCAGGATACTTGCCGCCAAGAGGATACTGTCCTATTCCTTGAAAACCATGAAGGAGACGGCACTTGAATGTGGATTTGATGATCTGCATTATTTCTCAAGAATGTTCAGACGCAGGACAAGATATTCCCCGGCAGCTTTTCGTAAAATGCATTTATAGCTATAACTATCTTACTATTAGAAAATATCATCATAATTACGGAAAAATCCTGATCTTGCCTTGACATATACTAAGTTAATATATATAATAGTACAAGTTAATACAGGTGAACAATGAAATCTCTTTTAAAGACAGATCTTATTTGTGAAGCCATCCAATCTCATATAAGCAATGGCAATCTGAAATCCGGAGACATGATCTATTCCGAATCCGAACTCATGTCAATCTACAATGTCAGCAGGATCACTGTCAGGAATGCCATCAGGGATTTGAAATCCCGAGGGGTCCTTCTCAGCGTAAAAGGCAAAGGGACCTTTGTAAATCTTGGAAGAAGGCTTGCCGAAGACAAGATAAACATCCAGATCATAGAGCCTTTCCTTTCGGGTCCGGACAACTCTCCTGAATGGGGTGCCGCGCTTGTAATAGACGAACTTGAAAAAACTCTCAGGGTGAGGAACAAGCACATAAATTTGAGCGTAGCCTTCACGAGGGGAGATGTTGATCTTGAAAAGGAAACAGTGAAGAGGGCTGCGGAAAGCAGGGAAATAAACATTGTTGTATTTGAACCGATATGCAATTCTCTTCCCGAAGTGCTCAAGGAGACCATACGGCCGCTTGTCGATTCCGGAAAGCTCTTCATAGTCCTGGAACAACCCGCGTCTCTCGATGTAAATTGTGTTTATGAAGATGATCTTGCCGGCTCGTACATGGCAACAAACCATCTTATCAAACTCGGACACAAGGACATTCTCCATATCAATCTCGACTGTCCGTATCTTGAAAGAAGACTTATTGGATACAGGAAGGCCCTGGTCGAGAACGGACTGCCTGTCAGGAAGGAACTTGAATACAGGCATCCTGTAAGGATAGAAGATTCAAAATATCAGCTTTCGGACAGCTCATATGTCGAGATAGGATACAGGGCGGTTAAGGACACCTGCGGGAAAATCCCATATACTGCGATATTCGCAATCAACGACCTTGTTGCCGAAGGATGCAGGAAGGCCCTCTCCGAAATCGGTCTCAAGGTTCCCGAAGATATTTCCCTTGTCGGATATGATGACATGCCGTTCACCAGGAATGCCGGGTTCCTTACGACAATTGAAAGGCCTTTTGCAGACATTGGAAAGGCCGCTGCAAATTTCATATTGAAGGACATAAAGGATTTTTCAAGGGTGAAGTGCGAGAGGACTGGTGTGAATCCAAGGCTTGTGATCAGGAAGTCGACGAAGAAGATTTGAACGGGAGGCAGAAGATGAAAACCGGAAAATTCACATTGATAGAACTTTTAGTGGCCTGCGAGCCGAAGTTACCCGGCAGGGGACGTAGGCCAATTCAAACAAAGTTTACTTTGATTGAATTGCTTGCCGTGCCAGCCGTAGCCAGACAGGCGAAGGCAAGCTCAAGAGCATTTACGCTCATTGAGCTGTTGGTCGTTATTGCGATCATCGCAATCCTGGCGGCGCTTCTCCTTCCGGCGCTCCAGAACGCCAAGGACATGGCAAAGAAGGCCATATGCCTGAGCAATGAGAAGCAGATTGGGCTTGCGATCCTGCTTTATGCTACTGATAACAACGATCAATTTCCCCCATGGAAGGTCAGCGGATTGCTTCCCTCAGGACTTGCCGTTGGGAGCGTTGACTACATTGATTTAATATGCGGACAGCTTGGATGGGATATGTCGGACACAGAAAAGGGAGCAGTAGCTTTCAATAAAAGTTCCATAGGAGCCCATATTAATACCGCAAATCTTTTTGTATGTCCGGTCGATTGGGACCGTTTCCCAAACCAATATGGATATCTGAAAAACACATATTCCTTCAACCACCACAGGAAGAATCTGGTGAACCGGGGGCAGTTGGAATGTGCGATAGGCTGGGCCGTAGACGATGGTACGACGGCATTTGGAATGACAAGGAAG
>MHBH01000013.1 GCA_001804805.1 Lentisphaerae bacterium GWF2_49_21 | reverse complement strand
GAAAAATCCGTCCCAAATCTAAACTTGAAGCTTATTTAGGACAGCAATGGTGGCGCAGGCATTCTTATTTTGTCACAGGCTTGGCACCGGATACCACTAATCTACATTTACTTTGGATAGCACCACTTTTATTTTATTTTGATAACACCACTCCCTGCCCTTCTCATATTCAATCCGGAAACCTGATAATTTTAGACTGGAATTCGAATCGCTGTAAAAGGCTTGAAAGGAAGGAAGATCACATAGAAGCGGGGATAGAAGCATTCCTTCCTTGGCCGTTGCCCTGATCAAACGAAATCTGGCTTCCTCTGTGCCAACGCTGACAATAATAAATGTCGCTGCAGGCTTATATAGCAGGCTGAAAAGTCTTCCAGCTATCGTTGGCGTTATTTCGATTTGCGCAAAAACCATGCCTTTCCCCGGATCAGGCAATGATATTGTACCGTTAACATCCACGTCGAGTTCCTGTAGTTTTTCAGATTTCAGTTTAAGCGGTCTTGCCCGGCGTTCTAGAACCAAAAGATTGCCAACCCTTCCAATAGCGGAGAAATGGGTTTTCTGGGCTAACAATCCAATTGAATCTGTCGCCGCCGGGTAGCGCCCATCAATGGCAACCGGGATGGAAAACAGGATCGCCCCCGGTCCTGAAGCATCCTCGAGATAATCTTTGTTTCGCATAGACATTTTGGATGTATATGCAACATATAATGTCACAGTGGGCCGGACCATGCTATAATTTCCATAGGCTTCTGCCACACCTGCGTCAAAAGTGGAGGATTCCATGCTTCCATCAAATTGTGGCAACGGGAATTTTTGCTTAAGCAATTGCAAGTGAGCTTCCCTGGCAGTTTCCAACGCCGAAACTCCTTGAGTCATCAGTGCAGGAATCCCTTTGATTCTTTGAAAAAATGAATTCACCACCGGTCTTCCGCCACCTGACAACCAGCAAGTGGCTATAATAATAATTCCCACAGTTCCATTAGCCACCAACACCCGGCGCAGTGTCTTATTTCCACCAGATAGAACCCACAATAACGGAAGCATCAACACATATAAACAGCAAAATGAGAGACATGCAGACACGGAATGCTGCGGATCCTGGCGCACAAAACCATGTTGAAACATTACATATAATGTGGCGGCAAGAATACTCGCCGGCCATATGCTACGCCAACCAAGAAGTTTTCGAACCGTCAAAAGGAAAGTTCCGATAAGTCCAAGACTACCTAGCGCAAAAACAACAGGGGCAATTCCCAGTTTTGTGCCTTCAAAGCTTCCCGCACCGTCCTTGTAGCCCGCTATCAAATCAGCAGTGCTTAAAAAATAACCAAGGATATTTCCAGTTTTCTGGCTGGAAACCACCCATAAGACCAATACGCCTACAATAAATCCCGGAAAAATCCACGGCACCTTCTTTGAGTTGATGATTTGATCGGCTGAAACAACTACAATGGTCATTAAGATCAGAAAAATGAAAGTCCCTTTGACCAGGACGAACATCCCAAGAACGATGACAAACATGAAAAGATACAAGTAAGAGGGAGCCGTTTTCCCAAAAAAATGACGCAGGACAAAGAGATTCACCAAAACATATGGGGTGAAAAGAACAGGCGACCATTCCATTGCCGGTCCGAAGCCTGGCAACAGCAGAATTATCACAATCCAAACGGCAGATGGACGTGCAGGATTCACGATATTCTGCCAGAACTCCCAAAGAAACGCCACCATGATTCCGTACAGGCAGATATTGAGCAAAATCATGCTTGGATAAGTTGAAGCCCGATAGAAAGGAAGACCTACGAATCCAAAGGGACCATAGGTGGAAATTATATCCGTTCCAAATTGCCAGCCCTCGCATGTCGCCAGATGAATACAATATTCATAATAGAATGTGGCAATGATCGGACACCAGGGCACAAACAAGATCAGTCCAGCAAGGAGGACCAGGACAAAACCATGATTCTTGCTGATGGGATTTCTGATTTTCATTTTCATATCTACGGAAAGATAGCCAAAGGTGTAACATGAATCAAGCATGACAGTATAAAAAAGCACCGGCTCCCCAAGGACGCTGTCATCGGACGGCCCTGAATATATGCCGCCCCCCATCATACATATTCTACAGTTTAATGGATTCGACGGTATCGTTCCTGCGGGCCCTTTCGGCGGCGAATGCCATCATATGGCTCTCAAGGGAAACTTCAGGACCTGAGGACATTATCGAGAAATCACGGGTTTTGACAGCTTTGACAAAATCCTTCATAAGGCCTTCGTCTCCGCCCCCGTGTCCCCCGGTTATGTCGCCCGCTTCACGGTTGACGTCGAACTCGTCCGTCTTGCCGGTCAGGAAAGTTGTCACCTTGATTATATTGCCGTCTCCCCTGAGGCATCCGTGGCTGCCGAATATATCCGTTTCACGGTGCATCTTCGGGGTGAATGCGGTCATTGTGAACGACGCAGTAGTCTCGTTTTCAAAAAGTATCGAGACGACCTGGTGATCGACGACGTCGTTGTCGCAGGCGTAGACGCAGCGCCCATATGGACCTTCACGCAGGGCCTTCTCGACACCTTTCGGGGTCATATCAGTGCAAATGACGCTCAGCGGCCATCCAAAGTTTCCCTCGTTGACCATTTTCATGTAAAATGCCTTAGCTGAATACGGACATTTATTATCCGCCAGAGGACAGTCAATGCATCTGTCTGCGGCATTCCTAGGCTTGTTCTCCTTCCGGAAATGCATCAGGGAACCGAAGCTTGAAATGCGGAGGCATTTCTTCCCGAGGATGAAGAGCAGGATATCCATGTCATGGCAGGATTTGGAAAGGATCATAGGGGATGACAGCTTTTCATTTCGCCAGTTTCCCCTGACGTATGAGTGGGCCTGATGCCAGAATCCGACCGGCTCGATATGCCTGACCGTTGCGATCTGTCCAAGCACCCCGCTTTCTACAATGGCCTTAATTCTCCTGAAATACGGAGTGTATCTCAGGACATGGCAGAGCGCGAAGATGCTCTTTCTTCCCCTCGCAGCTTCTGCTATTTCACGGCAGTCGGCCTCGTTGCACGCCATGGGCTTTTCGAGAAGTACATCATAATTTTTCCTGATGAACGCAATGGCCGGCTCCTTGTGCTGTGAGTCCTGTGTCGCAACGAGAACGGCATCGGCCAGATTTTCCTTCCTGGCCATTTCCCTCCAGTCGGAAAAGACGTTCTTCTCAGGGATCTTGTGCCTTTTCATGGCCTCATTCCTGAACCATTCCCTTGGTTCGGCAACAGCAACAACCTTCAATTCATCCGGATGTTTCAATGCATAAGGGGCATAGGAAAGAAGTCCCCTGCTTCCAGCCCCGCAGACCGCAAGAGTAACAGGTTTTGAACTCATAGGCAATATCCCTCGCTTTAAGTTGCAGTATGACTATATCTTTAATCTGCACGCCTTTCAACGCCTGCAGCTACTTTTGCGACGAGACGTTGATATTCCTTTTTCATATGATAATTTTTGATTTCGATTACTTTTAGTAGCGCAGACATTCTTGTCTGCGGCATTTGTGTAACACGAACATTCCTGTCCGTGGCATTATTAGGTAAACAACGGAAGAAGAAAAGACCACAGACAGAAATGCCTGTACTACCATGAAAGATTATCAGACAACAGCATTCTACAGGAGAGGGCTCCCGCACTGGCACGTTGTCGGACATTCTTACTTTGTTACTTTTCGCCTGAAAAACTCAATCCCTGCAGATGTGTACACTGAGCTGAAAGCGGAATATGAAATTGCCCTGGCCAAGACTGAATCCGCATTGCAGCTTACAGAAATTGAAAGAAAACATTTCCAGAAGGTTGAACAAATTCTTGATGGCTGTAAATATTCTAATCTTAAGATAAACGAAGAAATTTCGGACATGATTGTGGAATCCATGGCGTGGATTGAGGACAACTACGGATGGAGGTTCCCTTCATATGTCATCATGTCAAACCATGTCCATTGCCTAATGGTCGGCTCAGAGGCAAAGGTGAACTTTGTCAAGACCTTAAAGATGTTGAAAGGCTGGACAGGCAGAGAGGCAAACAAGATGACTGGCAGAACTGGTTCTTTCTGGGCACCTGAAAGTTTCGAAAGATGGTGCAGGACGGCAGAAGAAGAAGACAAGGTCAAGAGATATATCCGAAATAATCCAGTCAAAGCAGGCCTTGTAAAGAACTGGAACGACTGGGAATGGATTAAGTAAGTAGCGTGGACATTCCTGTCTGCAGTATTTTGGTAACACGGACATTCCTGTCCGTGGATATGGAAGAATAATAATTATAGACTGAAAAAGGACACAGACAGGAATGTCTGTGCTACCAGAATGCAACAAAAGACAAAAGTTTCGGCGGTGAACTGCGAGTCATACGATCTTCCTCTTCTCGAGGAGAAGATCAGGACTGCCGTGGAACTTGCCGGCGGCTGGCCTGAAAAAATAAAGCCCGGCGCAAAAGTTCTTCTGAAACCCAATCTCCTTAGCGCAAAAACTCCTGACCAGTGCGTCACGACCCATCCGGAACTCGTCCGCGCCGTCATCCGCGAACTTCGCAAAAAAGGCGTTGAAAAGATTACCATTGCCGACAGTCCGGCAGGCATATATACCTGGGAGGAGCTCTGGGAAAAGACCGGAATGAAGAAAGTTGCCGACGAGGAGAAGGTCGAACTCCTGCCGCTTGAAAACTTCGAAAGGGTGGAAGTTCCCGGACACGGATACATCCCTCTCCTTAAAGAACTCAAGGACTTCGACGTCTTCATATCCCTTCCCAAGCTCAAGACGCATATTCTCACGAAGATCACGGTAGCCGTCAAGAATTCCTACGGCCTCATCGTCGGCGAATCAAAGAGCGCGTTCCATGCCACCGCGCCATCGCCGAGGAAGATGTCCAATCTTATCGCTGCGGTATATGGAAAGATCAAGCCCGATTTCGTCATAGTTGACGCCATCGAATCCATGCAGGGCGACGGTCCTGCGAACGGAAAACCTTTCAAATCAGGCATAGTCATGGCGGGCTATGACGCTGTCGCTATCGATGCATGCGCATGCACGGCGTACGGCTACAAGCCGCAGGACATACAACTCCTCGTGAAGGTCGCCGAACTCGGTTTTGGTGATATCCGGCGGGAAAATATTGATCTTGTAGGCGATGCCGCCGAAAGGCTTGGAAAATTGAAGATACCGAGATCCAAATCCGACATCCTACACCGTTTCCCTGAATCAATGTTCCATATGCTGACACTGATCATGACTTATCGTCCGTTCATCATCCAGGAAACATGTATAAAATGCGGAAAATGCTTCAAGGCGTGCAGCCAGAAGGCGATCCTTTCTGAAGGTGGAAGTTTTCGGGTCCTGAAGAAAAAATGTATCCTCTGCATGTGCTGTCTGGAGGCGTGTCCGGTAAAGGCGGTGGAACTGAGATCGCCATTCCAGAAATTCATGGCATTCTTGAATCTCTTCAAGAAAAAAAGCTGAACCACGAAACACACGAACTACACGAAAGTTTTAATCAAACTTTTTCCCTCCTGACTTATCACAAAATCAATTGTTAAGTTTTTGCGTAGTAAAAAATTAACAATTATTATTTTTTCGTGTGATTCGTGTGTTTCGTGGTTATATTATTCTGTGTAATCTGTGGGTGTAATTATCATTGGAGGTTTTCCATGATTCATCGTGCAAAAGATCTTAAGTGCGAAATCCGCGAGAAGATGCGCGGGGGAAACGGCAAGGTCAAGATCGAACATTTCTGGGAACCGAAGACGGAGCTCAAGGCAAAGACCAGGCTCTGCGCAAAGCTGACGCTCGAACCGGGTGACAGCATCGGATTCCACAATCACGACAACGAGGAGGAAGTCTACATAATTGTCCGTGGTGCAGCAGAGGCCGAGGACAATGGAAAGGTTGAAAAACTATTCCCGGGCGACACGATCCTCACTGGCGGTGGGGCCGGACATTCGATAAAGTCAGTTGGGACAGAACCGCTTGAGCTCATTGCCGTCATTCATTGCTACTGATAAATTTTCATCGGGGGATGCAATTTTATATCCAAGTCAACAAGCGATAAATCTGTAACCGTTAATCTGGGCTTTTTGACTCAAAAGTAGGGCGGTTTTTAAACCGCCAACCAAGTGTCGGGTTAAAACCCGACATACTTTCAAGGATAAACAGCCTCATTCTACCCAGCTTAACGGTTGCGCAAATCCGCTAAATTTGTTAAATTTAATATTGCGGTCTTGCGGAGAGCGTTGAATGGCGTTACCTTTTAATTAAAATACTTAAGCATAAAACTCAGGAGGGTATTTCAAACAATGAAAACATTAAAAAATCTTTCTTTGGCCTTGGTTCTTTCGTCCGGATTTCTTATTTCAACATACGGATTCTGCGCAGATGAAAAACCTATTGCGAGCTCGCTTCCGAAAATCGACGAGACTCTTATCCGTGAAGCCACCGCTTCAATCCAGCGCGGAGTGAATTATCTCACTGACAAGCAGATGGACGACGGTTCGTGGCTGCATCATCCCGCCATAACCGGACTCGTCGTCATGGCCCTCCACAACAGCCATTCAAAACTTAATCCTGAGATCAGGCAGGCGGCTGTAGAAAAAGCCAGGCTGTTCATGCTCAAATTCGTGCAGAAGGATGGTTCGATCTGGATGGCCAATGTCGAAAAGGAATATCCGAACTACACGACATCGATCTGTCTCGCAACACTCGCCATAATCAACAAGCCGGAAGACGAACAAGTCCTCCGCAATGCCAGGAAATTCCTGATCGACTCGCAGGTTGACCAGGACAACAAAGCCGCTCCTGCAAATAAGGACAATCCCGCATTTGGCGGAGTGGGTTATGGAAAAGCAGGTCCGGCGGCACCCGACCTTTCAAACACGCAGTGGGCGCTTGAAGCATTATATCTTACCGATTATCTCGACAAGGAACCCAAGGCCAAAAATCCTGAAGACTCAAAGAAGGCCGATCTTGCATGGAGCAATGCGGTAATGTTCCTCAGCCGTCTCCAGCACGTCCCCGAATCAAACGACCAGGTCTGGGTAGTCAAGGACAAGAGCGATCCGAACTACGGGGGTTTCGTCTACAAGCCCGACGAGAGCAAGGCCGATGAGAAATTCGAGCAGAAAGGCCTACGTTCATACGGAAGCATGACCTATGCCGGACTCAAGAGCATGATCTACGCGAAGCTTAAGAAGGACGACCAGAGAGTCAAGGCCGCAGTCGAATGGGCGAGTAAGAACTATACCCTCGACCAGAATCCCGGAATGGGGGCGGAAGGCCATTACTACTACCTTATAACTTTTGCAAAAGCCAATGCCGTACTCGGCGAGGAATTCATCACCCTTCCCGACGGCAAGAAAGTCCAATGGCGCGTCGATCTCATCAAGAAGCTGCTCGAGCTCCAGAAGACCAACGGTGAATGGTACAACGACAAGCATGGCCGCTGGATGGAGACTATTCCGGAGCTTGTCACAGCATATTCACTAATAGCCTTCGAAGCGGCAATGGGCCCGTATCTGGCGGACTGATAAATAAATGAACCGGAATTCAGGCTCATTTATTTATAACGAAATTGCAGGACAATTGGGAATTTGTTCGTAGTACAATTTATTGCACGTTCCCAATAACGGCGTATAAATTCGCCTACTCCTTTGAAACTTGCCTTTGAAGCAGGTCGGGCTTTCCCTTGTCCCGCCGTAGCATCTTAGCGAAGGCGGAAGCCCGACAAGATGGCGGCCAGGAATGACCGCCCTACTTAACCGGTAAAAGTTTCCTATTGATAAAACTGCGGTCACCGCAGTAGGCCGCTACAAACAAAAGGCTCAATCCTGGAATTTGCGGACATGCCACTTGGCACAATCTTTTATTGATTAAGTCCTTTCCCCCGCCGTTTGAAGCAGAGGGGGAAAGGGCAGAAAGCAACCTATTTCACGGCCCTCAGCGCATCCGCGTTCCCTGCGATCTTCGCAAAGATCCTTGCGATCAAATCTATTGTCGCAGCATCCGAGCCAAGCCACGGATGGGGAAGGACTGCCGTCTTTGATGAAGCAATGCCTTCCGCCACCGGACATTTCCCGTTCGCAATCCTGTATGCGGAATTCTTAGGCAGGTTATAGAGCATATGCTTGTACACAGGACCGTAAGTACCCCAAGTTGATAGGCCTTCGGCAGTCATCGCCTTCTGGATGCTACTGAAGGGGATACCGGCAAAGACATCATCTGTAAATGTCACCGCCCATCCATAATAGCTCTGCGGTCCTGCCAGTCTTCCACGCGCCTGGACGCGGAGTCCTGGTATTCCGGCAAGCTGTTTTTCAAGACGAAGGGCGTTCCTGTTATAAAGGGCAATGAGTTTAGCCAAGCCTTTTAACTGTCCGCGCAAAATCACCGCCTGGAATTCAGTTGCACGATAATTGTTGCAGAGAAGTCCCGCCGGTGGTCCGCTTGCCGCTTTTCCCTGGGCAGTGTTGGCTGCATAACCGATGTGTTTCAGACGGTAAAGAAGTCCCGCCAGTTTTTCATCATTGGTCAGGCAGATCCCGCCTTCACCGCAGGAAAGTGTCTTTGACTGCTGGAAACTGAACGAGCCGATATCACCCCAGCTTCCTAGTCCGCGTCCCTTCCATTTTCCTCCCTGCGCATGGGCACAGTCCTCGATGACAAATATTCCGCGCTTCTTTGCAATCGATATAATCACATCGAGATCCGCGTTTGATCCATAGAGATGGACGGGAATGACCGCTTTTGTCTTTGGAGTGATCGCTTCCTTGAACTTCTGCGGATCCAAGCAGAGAGTCAGAGGATCAATATCCACAAAAACGGTCTTTGCACCAATCTGGTTGACGGCAGTGGAAGTCGCCAGCCATGTGAGTGCTGGAACAATGACTTCATCTCCAGGCCCAACACCGCATGCAGCCAACGCGCATTGGAGAGTTACGGTTCCATTGACCATGAACACTCCGTATTTCGCGCCGTGGAATTTGGCGTATTCCTTTACAAAAGCCTGTTCCTCGGTCCCGTTGAAGGACCATTTTCCGCTCATATAGACTTCACAAAGCTTTTTCGCCGTCGCCTTATCCCTCGGCGGCCAGTCCATCGGCTTGAGCTGTTTTACCGATACTGGTTTTCCTCCGGCTATCGCAAGTTTCTCCATTTTGATATTTTTCATGACACATCTTCCTTTCTTAAGTAAGACAGGCTTTCCAGCCTGTTTATTATTATTTATGGGTTCGCTCGTAGTTATGCCTGCAAGGACTGTTTCTTTAAAGTAGGGACGGTCTTTAGGCTGTCCCTTTCTTAAAGATGGTACATGCTAAAGCACGTACCTACTTAAGAACATGTCTTACGACATTAACTACAAACGGATTCATAATTCAATTAAAGCTTCTTCTCCAATTCAATCAACGCCCTCACAAGTTCGCCGTGGATATCCGCGTATGGAGGTTCGCCGATCATCATCGGGACCTGGTCTGCGGCATATCCGCCCCGTTTGGCCGTCGTACCGTCCGGAGCGTAACTTTTATAGTCGTTAGTTACGCTCAGCACCCATGAGGTTTTGAATTTGCTCTGTTTTTTAACGTCGTTCTTGATCGCCTGGAACACCTCGAACGGAGTTGCGAAGATCGCAATAGGCCCGATCTGAAGCGCATTGAGTTCCGCAGAGTCGTCCTTGAATCCGTCTTTCTCCAATCTGCTGACAAGTTTCCTAAGGTTGGTCACATATACTCCGGCCATCCTGAGATTCCTGTCTTCATCGCTGGCATCTTCCTGGGCGAACAACGCTTCCTTCTCCGTCAGCAGTTTCCTGAAATGTCCGGCGTCGAGAGTTTTCCTGGTGAACTTCACGAGGGATTTAGCAAATGAAATTTTGTCAATGGAAATAGACTTCGCTTGCCTTAGGCCTTCCTGGACCGCCTTCACATATCTTGCGGCTATGATGTCCAAGGCCTCAAGGGATTCCTTCTCCGGCTTGTGGACGCAGCAGCTGTTCACATCACCGAGGGCGCCCTGCAGGAAAAGTCCGGTCGTCCCGGGATTCTCCGTTTCGAGGATGTTCGTGGCGACTCCGCAGTAGTCTCCGTGGATATAGCGGGTCTGCTGGCAGCACACCACCGGATGGCATCCGAAATGGCTGAGGAAAGCGATCATCTTGCCATCCACTTCAAATTTCAGGACATGGCAGGTCGTTTCCGTAAACTCGGGTTTTGCCGGACGCCAGTCATCTCTGATTACATCTTTAATCGGCGGAGCATCCTTGTCGTATTCCCTGTTCAATCCGATACCTACGCATGGGACTTCGGCATGGGAGACGGAAGCTTCCTTCATATTCTGTATCGCTTCAAGGCATGTTTCCGCCAGACGGTTCGGGAGGAGTTCGCAGTAAGGGACATCGACTTCGCCCCAGCCCTCGATCCCGAGGATCGCGGGACCGCTGTGCGTATGAGTGCAATGGACTATCACATCGCAGGTCCCGGAATATTTTTCCTTGACCAGCTTCCTGGCCTTCTCGGTTACCTCGCGGCTGACGAGGAGGAGATCAAGGCTCAGCAGGACTACGGTCTTCTTTCCATCATTCAACGCCATGGCCCTTGCGGAGAGCCTGTCGCGCACGGCGATCGACTGTCTGTGCAGATATGGCCCGAATCCTGACAGCTCCACCCCTACCCGCGGAGTGATATCTCTTTTTGCAAATCCAAATTTCATTATGGCATTCTCCTTCTATAAAAGTGTGCAATAAATGCTTTCCTGTTTATTTCAAATCTAGCTTTACAGTGTATATTGGCAAGAAACAAATATTGCTAAAGTTGTGCAATTGTTGCTAATAAAGAATCTCCCTATGTCCATCCATGCTCCCAGTTACAGATAACGGGGATGCGGAAGAACTTCTGCGCTCATTGGCGCGGCTCGGAGATTCTTTATGATGAAAGGCCTCGAAGCAATGAGGAACAGATATTTCACAGAAGAAATGCTGGAGCTGACCGAGCATCCTGAAAAATGGAGGCTCGTTTCCTCGTTCCTGAAACCTGAATGCCCTTTAATACAAAATGAAAAACATGGCAATTGGATGAAGACGCACAGCGACAGCCATCCGGCACGCGAGGCGCTGGTCTGCTTCTCGGGAAAGGCGTACTGCGGGTTCAAGGACAGGATCTATCTCTGCGATCCCGGCACTGTCTTCTTCTTCGATTCGTTCGAATCGCATGACAGGCTCTACCCGTCGCATTATCCGGATTCGGTCCACATGTGGCTTATATTCCTGAACAACATGACCGTCGCCCACCTATATAATATAAGAGGAGGGAAATCCTCGCTTGTTGGAAGCTTCCTGATGAAGGACGATCCTTCTTCCCTCTCCTTCAAATGCGCATGGGATTCGGCGCTGGAGGGAAATCTGCCTGTTGAATTCCAACGTGCAAAAATAATTTCCTCATTCTCCGTCCTGCTTCTGAACATCGCCGGGAAAGGATATTCAGGTGAAAAACCGAGGGACGATCTCAACTACAAGGAAGAAATATTCGAAAGTCTGATGCAGAACATCCGGACTACCGGCGGGCACGGTTTCAACCTTGCGAAGACTGCGAAGCTCGCAGGAATGAGCAAATACCATTTCCACAGGATGTTCAGGAAATACGCCGGAGAGACACTGCACGGCTTCGTAGACAAGTGCAGGCTGAAGAAGGCAGCTGAACTTAAAAAGAAGGGATGCAACATGACCGAGATCTCCGACGAGCTTGGTTTCTCTTCCCTTTCCGTCTTCCTTCGCTGGCTGAAGGCGAAGAAAATGGTATATTAGAACTGGAGGCAACCTATGAAAAAACTTCTGCACATCATTGCGACGCCGCGCGGAGACGCATCGAGCACTCTCAAGGTGTCCGGGGCGTTTCTTGTAGCATTCAGGCAGAAGCATCAAGGATGGACCGTTGACGAGCTGGATCTTACAAAGGAGGAGATTCCCTCCATGACCGTAAAAAGGGTCGACGGCAAATATGCCCTGCTTAACGGAAAGGACCTTTCTGGAGAAATGAAGGAGTCATGGAACGAGATAGTTTCGCAGATAGAACGTTTCACTTCTGCCGACGTGTATCTCATCAGCGTTCCGATGTGGAACTTCAGCATCCCTTATACCTTGAAGCATTACATGGACGTGATAATACAGCCGAGATACCTTTTCCGTTATACGGCGAACGGTCCGGAAGGTCTTTTGAAGGACAAGAAGATGGTGGTCATCACCAGCCGCGGAGGCGACTACAGCTCCGCGGAAGGGAAGAAGATGGATTTCCAGGAACCGTATCTGCGTTCCGCATTCGGATTCGTGGGCATCACCGATATCACCTTCATAAATGCCGAACAGATGGCCTACGGCGAGGAACTTCAGAAGAAAAGCATCATTGCATCGCAGGAAAAGGCCAGAACCCTCGCCACACAAATCTAAAACGGAAAAAGCCCAGGAACTGAATGGACGACTTGAACCTGACAAATACTGAAGTAGAAAAAAAGGCCGGGAGCATTCTCGAACATTCCCTCCGCGGCGAAATAAAGAATGTCGTGTTTGCAAGCGACGATGAGACGTATACCGTCCTGAAGCTTATCGACACGAAGGGCGCGGAGCATGTCGTCGTCGGCCCGATCACCGGAGCCTATGCCGGACAGGGCATCGAAGTCCTCGGCATCTGGGAGAATCACCGCGAGCATGGGCGGCAGTTCAAGGCGAAAAGCTACAAGTATATTCTTCCAAGCACTCCCGACGGAATCAAGAGATACCTGTCATCAGGGCTGATCTACGGCATCGGTCCGAAATACGCCGAGGCGATAGTGAACAAGTTCGGTGAGAGGACGCTTGATATCCTCGATAATTATTCCTCCCGCCTCAACGAAATTCCCGGACTCGGCAAGAAGCGTGTCGAGATGGTGAAGACCGCCTGGAAGGAGCACGAACAGAAACGCGACATCTTCATCTTCCTACAGAGCCTCGGGATAAGCACCGCCTATGCGATAAGGATATACAAGGTCTACGGCGACAAGTCACCGCAGGTCATCAGGGAGAATCCGTACCGTCTCGCTGAAGAGGTCGACGGGATCGGATTCATAATGTCCGACAAGATCGGCGGGAGCCTCGGCCTGCAGAAGACAGATGACGCCAGGCTTTCGGCAGGAGTCCTCTACTCGCTCAACCGCCTGAGCGAGGCCGGCCATGTCTGCTATCCCGAATCCGAATTCATCAAGAACACCGCCAAGCTCCTAGATGTGGAGGAGGCCAATGCGGTGCGTGGACTTGACATAGCGATTGAAAAAGGTTATGCGGTGAGGGAGACGATAAATGAAAGTTCCGACGGCGTCCTTTCCAAGAAGATGATCTACAGCACATACCTCTACAACGCTGAAAAGGAGCTTGCCTCCATCCTGAACGGACTATGCAATGTAAAAGTCCATCATGGCCAGAAGATAAAGGAAGCGGAGATTCAATCGAAGATACTTTTCAATCCCGGACAGCTCCAGGCCGTGGACAGCGTCGCACAGTTTCCGTTGAGCATCATCACCGGCGGACCGGGCGTCGGAAAGACGACCGTCGTCGGGGAGATCGTCAGGCGTGCGAAATTCGCAAGGCTGAAGGTCTATCTTGCGGCACCGACCGGGCGCGCCTCGAAACGCCTGAGCGAATCCTGCAAGTCGATCGCCATGACGATCCACCGGATGCTGAAATGGGAGCCTGAAAAGAGATCCTTCTACTACGGTTCTAAGATCGCCCTGCCCTGCGACCTGCTGATCGTCGACGAGGTCTCCATGCTGGACATTCCGCTTGCGCTATATCTCTTCAGGGCGATCGCGCAGGGGACGACTGTCGTAATGGTCGGAGATTCCGACCAGCTGCCGTCGGTGGGCCCTGGTACGTTCCTGGCCGACCTGATCATGTCTGGCAAGGCGAAGGTCACACATCTCACGCAGATCTACCGGCAGAAGGAAGGAAGCAGGATAATCACCAACGCCCATGCGGTGAATGCGGGACGGCTTCCCGACATAAGCCCGGTCCCGAAAGATGTCCTCACGGATTTCTACTGGATCGAACAGGAAGAGCCGGACCAGGTGCTGAAGACGATCTGCGACATGGTACGTGACAGGATTCCGAAGCGTTTCGGATTTGATCCGATGCGCGACGTACAGGTGCTGAGCCCGATGAACCGTGCGTCCTGCGGGACGATAGCCCTCAACAAGCTCCTGCAGTCAGAGCTGAATCCCGAGGACAAGCATCGCATGCATTTTACTTTCGGGGACATGATCTACAGGTCCGGAGACAGGGTGATGCAGACTTCCAACAATTATGACAAGGGCGTCTTCAACGGGGACATGGGCAGGATCATAGGGATAATGCACGAGGACAAGAAGTTCCGGGTGGCCTTCGAGGGCAGCATGGTCGACTATGACTACATCGAGGCCGACCAGCTGAACCTGGCGTATGCGATAACCGTGCACAAGTCGCAGGGCAGCGAATTTCCTGCGGTGATAATCCCGATGCTCACGCAGCACTTCATGATGCTGCAGAAGAACCTGCTCTACACGGCGATGACGAGGGCGAAGAAGCTGCTTGTGATCATCGGAAGCAAGAAGGCACTCGGCATGGCGGTGAACAACACCCGCCTCGAGCCGAGGTTCTCCATGCTGCTGGACAGGCTAAAGAAATTTTAAAGGAAGAAAGTCAATATGAAAAAACTATTTTTATCCCTGACGCTGATCCTGCTTGTCCTTTCCGGATGCAAGACAAATGTGGATCCGTTCGCATACGAGGAGCCGATGTATGGCGGAACCTGTGAACCCTTGAAGGAGAAAAAAGAGGGGGTCAGCAATAATGACATCAAGGCAGGATGGGAAGATTTCCACATAAACAGGGACTACAACAATGCGATGAAACATTTTAACGAGGCATGGTACAACAATTCCGACAATCCCCAGGCATACTGGGGAATCGGGGTGGTGCTCGAGGCCGAAGCCCTGCAGGAGAACAGCCTTGAAAAGCTTGAGGCCTCCTTAAAGATCCTCGAAAAGGCGAATGCCATGGATCCATTGAACCCCTCGATAATGAACGCACTGGGCAAGGTGCTTACCGAAAGCGCGGTCAACAGGAAGGACGCGGAAGAAAAAGCCACCCTGCTGAAGGCCGCCGAGGATCTTTTTTCAACTGCGTGCAGCAAGATAAATCCGAAAGGTACGTTCTTCTTCAACTGGTCGGTATGCCTCTACCATCAGGAAAGATACGATGAGGCCTGGAACAAGCTTGTCAAAGCGAATGAGCTCAACTATAAGATCCCTCCGGACTACCTTGCCAGCATGAAGAGCAAGTTGAAAAAACAACCCTGATATAATTATTTATGGATGAAAGAATGATTGAAGAAGAGAAAAAAATGAGCTTGTGGGAGCACCTTGAGGAGCTCCGCTGGACTCTTTTCAAGCTCCTGCTAATTTTTCTGGCCTTCACCGGATACTCCCTCTATCATGTTGATGATGCAATAGGAATGCTGTCACTTCCCCTGTTCATTGATACATTGTCAAAGCATCCGATAACACTGACACAGACTGGTCCCTTTGACGCGGTGATGATCAAGATGAAGGTGGGAATACTTGGAGGTATCGCCCTGAGCCTTCCTCTTCTGATCCTGATCATATGGGATTTCATTGCGCCAGGACTGAAAATCAATGAGCGGAAGGCGTTCTGGTGGATGTATTCCTCAATTACGATCCTCTTCACGCTGGGCATAATTGCCGGATATGCCGCACTTTTCCTGGTATTGCCGGTGCTGACCTCGTTCGGGGTGCAGGGTGCGGAAAACCTGTGGAGGCTCAGGGACTACATCGACTTTGTATTCATGTGGCTTCTTGGAGCCGGATTCATATTCGAACTGCCTCTTGTGATCGTGATAATCGTGCGGCTGGGGCTGATACAGCTGAAGACCATCAAGAAAGCAAGGCCATATTCGGTCATCGGAGCGTTCATACTGGCTGCGGTCATAACACCTTCCCCTGACGCAGTCACCCAGATAGTAGTGGCTTTGCCTATGATTCTCCTGTATGAGCTGGGAATATTGGCGGCATCACTTCAAAAACCGAAAAACAGTGATAGGTTATCCACATAACAGGAAAGGACTGTAAACATGTTTGGAATAGGCTATCCAGAACTTCTAGTCATTCTTTTCATCATTCTTCTCATCTACGGGGGAGCCAAGCTGCCTGAACTTGCAAAAGGCATGGGCAAGGCCGTAAATGAGTTCAAGAAGGCAAAGGATGGAGTTGAGGATTCAATCAAAAAAGAACTGAGCTCCACTGAAAAGCCGAATCAAAACAAACCGGAAGAAAAAGACAAAACCTGATTTGAAGGTCAGGCCTTCCTGCACTAATTTACACGCCTTTTTCAAATGGTGGCTGTAGCTCAGTTGGTTAGAGCGGATGACTGTGGCTCATCAGGTCGCGGGTTCGAGCCCCGTCAGCCACCCCATTTTCTCTGTTGGAATACCAATCCCCTGCTCGGAGCGTCCCGAGCACGTCCCGAGGCGCAAGCGCTCGGGAGTCCCGGGAAGGTCGCGGTCCCGTCACCGGCGGGATAAAGTTCGAGTTCACCCCGCCTTCCAGCGGAGCCCCGTCAGCTATGATGACAAAGCCTTGCTTGTCCAATCAGCAGGGAAGACTGCTTCGGAAGCTCAGTTTGAATCGAGGACCATCTTGCAGATCTCATCCGCCAGATTTACCGGAAAGGAAGTATAGAGCGATGGCGAGGATGAATTCCTGAGATAGGAAGCCTTCCATCCGGGCCGGCTCCTGAGATAGGAATTAAGGTCGAGTATCTCTTCGATGCCATAATCCCTTTTCAAATCCTGCCTGACCCCCTTCACAACTTCCGTCTCAATCGGATTGTCGTCAAGCGTGGGATAAGGTGTTGAGAGGACGAGCGACTTGACCTTCTTGTTCGCCTGAACCGTCTGGATGACGGCCGACAATGTCCTTATCTGCTGTCTGGAGGACACTGACATCCTGTTGTCCCAGGCAGAAGGGATTATGACCACCTTGTCCGCGTCGGACTTGGCTATTATCCGCATCATGTTCCCGAGGCTTGCTGACATGGCTGGCGTATTTTCCTCCCTCGTCCAGGCGGCGAACTCAAGGCCGATGCCTTTTCCCTTGAGAAGTTTTCCCAGCCTGGCTGAAAATAAATTTTCATCCTCTCCAAAATCGTCCGCAACAACAAGGATCTTCCGTGTCGGGGTCAGTTCCTTCACCAGCGACTCTGCAAACGACCATGTGCGTTTTTCCGCCAGGGTCGGACGATGGAGTACCGGAACCACCCTCTTTCCCTGCATATCGTAGAACATTCCATAGTTGTCGCATTTCAGTTCAGGGCATTCTGCGAGAAGGACGAAACGGATGCTCTCATCCGACATTGTCATAGGCGGAACGCCAAGTGTGAATTTGACCTTGAACTGCCCCCTGGCGAAGAATCCGCCATTGAGTTCGAATTTCTTCTTGTAGACAAATTCCTGCGTGAAAGGATTCGTCTTGATGTCCTTCCGGGGCTCAAGTTCGATCCAGGAAACATCCTTCTTGAACATGGGATTGATACCGCTGGGACTGGTCCTCAGCAGCACGAGCGTCTCCAGTGGCAGTCCCGAGTATATTTCCACGTCCATTTCAAGCGTCTCATCGTCGAATATGAATGAAGGCGCCCTGAGTTTCATGTAGAGGTCGGGCTCAATGATCTTGCTATCGCTTTCCTTCACGAGCTCTTCCGGGATCTCAATCTTTATGTCGGGAAATGCATTTTCCTTGGAGGAAAGGTAGACCGGGATGTCCGATTTCCGCTCCAGCGCAAAAGACGCCTTCAGGTTTTCAGAGACGATTTCAGAACCGGCTTTCCAGACAGGGGTAAAATCATTGCCCGCCTTCTCAACTTCGCACTGGAGCCAGTCGGCCTTCTTCTCGCGGTCGATGAAGAAATGCCCTTTGATCTCATACTTCACTATGGGATTCCGGATCCCGTTCTTGTCGGAACAGTTCAGTATGGATGCACGATACGCCGGGGTGAAATCTTTTTCCGCAAGGATCTTGAACTCCTTCTCGTCATTCCTCTTCCATGCTGCGGCGGCATACGGGACTCCTCTGTTCCTATGGAAGCAATATGACAGGACGTGGAGGCCGGGCTCAAGATATACATCCCCTGTCTTCTCCCACCCTTCGGACTTCTCATGGTTGAAGGGCCAGGCGACAACAAGCTTGTCGTCGATGACAAGATGGCTTGCATTGCGGGAATTGATCGCGAACGAATATATTCCCGCCTCCGCTATTAGAAGACTGCCCGTGAACTGGGCCACGAAGTTCCTGTTCTTCGATGACGGCGTCTGGTCGAGAAGAACTTTTTTTACGCTTGAAACCTCGTTTGGCACCATGTCCTGCCTGAAGAATCTTTCCATCTCCCTCTCCCTTTCCCTGAACCTCCTCAGGTCGGAGGCCGGAATGTTCGCGGGCGCGGACTTGTGCCTTACATCGGCCCTGCGCTCCTCCAAGTCCATTTTATCCGCATCGGTCATTTTCCTCTTTGAAAGGAGGAAATCCTGTTCAATGGCGGATATTTTCATCTCCATCTTTTTTATTTCGAGGTATTTCATGTAATTCCTGTTCGCCAGCATGTCCGCTTCCTGTGTATTGTCCAGCCTGCCGTTGTTCAACAGCAGCCGGAGCTTCTGGGGTTCGGGAATCTTGCCGAGTTCGGCCTCGTTCCAATTTTCAAAAGGACGTGGCTCATCAAATCCGAAATAGACGAAGCTGTTCTCCCCCGGGGGGACTTTACCGGTGAAAAGCACATTGCTTTCCTTGTCAAGGTGATGGGCAAGCTTCTTCCCGCCGCTGTAGACAGCCACTCCGTTTTTGAGAGAGGACGGGAATATCATGCCGTGCAGTTCGATCATGAGTATCACATCCGCCTTCTCGGGCTTCACTTCCAGACGGAATTTGGCGAGATCGTCGTGCCATATTGCAAACGCCGGAACGGCCGACACGAGGAGGAAAATAACGAGCAGTTTCCTCATTTCGCCTCCACTGCTGCGGGAACGGGGGCTTTGTTTCCGTTCTCCTGCCGCTCAGGAGAAACCTTCATGGCGATATCGATCTTGAACGGAGGAAGGTTGATATTCAAATCTCCATTTACGGCGGTAAATTTGTCCGACCTGATGATTTCACCGGACATTGTATCATAAAAATCAACCTTGTATCCGCCTGTAGCCGACAGCCCTTTCAGGGTGATCATGTGGTTCTGGAGCTCTTCGACCGAAGAAGGATCATCGGGATAATTCTCCAAGGGGGTCTTCTTGAAGACCCAGGCATAATATTCATTCTGGTTGCCGGCGGCGAGACATGAGTAGGAACTGTTGATCGGCCCCTCAGTGGAGCTGACCGTACGCTGGGAATATATGAATCCCTTGTTCCGCGGATCAATCCCCTTCATGAACAACGAGAATCCGCGGAAATGGGGATACTTGTTCTTGTCATGGATGAAATCGTGCCACCAGAGGAACGGCGTTCCCGCCTGTTCGCAGAAGAACGACGACCAGATTCCGGCATGGAGATCGGCCTCGAGCCTGTTGAAAGTCCCGGCATGCGGACTGCCGCCGTATTCCGTTATCAGCAGGGGCTTTTTAAGCTCCTTCAGTTTTTCGATGTGTTTCAGCATGTGGTCCACAAAAGGCGTGTTGTCGCGGTATGCGTCCCCGACGACATAGGAAAGCAGCGGAAGATCGTAGAATCTGCGGTGGTTGTACGAATTGTTGTAGTCCCCGCATATATGCGTGGTGAGTATGTGCCTGTTGTTGTCCAGGCCTGCGAAATGCTCCGTGGCCATCTTGTGCCATTCAATACTCTTGCCGTTGTCGTAGACATCCCTGTGGTTTGTGATCAGATCGATCTCGCTCCATAATTCAACTCCGAAGATGTTCGTATATGCGCCCCACCTTCCGGCGATATACCGGTTCCGGTTCCGGTAGTATCTTTCGGCCTCCTTGTCGGAGAAGAAGTCCTTTGGCAGATCGAGCATGGCGCCGTCGGCGACCGCAAACGGTATTTTCTTGTTATATGGGGAATTGTCCCATTCCGGATCGCAGTGGCTTGACAGCTTCCCGTGGTTGTCGAGGACGAGATGGACGTAGATCCCCTTCTTCAATGCATCGTCAAGGACAAAATCCAGCCGCCAGGCGTTGAACAGATTATAGCGTCCAAGTCCGTAGTAGTCGGTCCTGGAGCTTGTCCATTCCAGCGCAAACGACCAGGCGGCCATCCATACTTCGACGGAATTGACTCCGTTCCTGGCCATCGCTGAAAAATATTCCTCGTAGGAGTAAGTGCCTCTGTCCGGACGGTATCCTATCTTGAGCTCTTTTTCGCTCCTGAGGTCCTTGACGGAATGGATGTTGAATCCGATCGGATAGAAGAACTCCCCTGTGTTCAGCTCGAAGAAGCGCGGATCATCCTTGCACACCCGGACGAATCCGGGATTTTTCGAGGATTCAACCTCCACTTTGAAATATTGGGTTGAGATCTCATTGCCCGGCGGTTCGGAGGAGTCGGTTGCGGCGATGCGGAACTTATAAGTGCCAGGACCGGTCGGCGTAAAACGGAAAGCCCAGTGGGCCTTGCCGGCAGGAGTCCTCATTTCACGGTTGAAATGGAGCTGTCTTACATAGTCCTGCGTGAAATATGCCGGAACTGCGTATTCTCCTGAATCCGGACCTATGATCTGGACATCAACCTTGATCTCCTCGGCATCGAAAGGATTGAAATATTCCCTTGAAAGGTCGAAGCTCCCCTCGATCATCTTATACATCTGGCCCTTCTTCTGGTATTCGAGGTTGGCAATGTATAATTCCGGCTGCATCCTTTCACCGGAAAGGCCCAGATTGCGCATTGAAAACTTGATGTTCCTGGGTTCCTGTCCGAAAACATTGAAGCCCATGGTGAGCATCATCGCGGCGTTAAGGCAGTTCCAGTCGGCAGTATGCCCTTCGGGGTTCAGTTCATGTGTCGAAGCCTTGAGATCAACCTCAACCTTCCTCCACTCTCCCGAGTTCAGCGAAAAGATTCTACGGCTCTGGAACCAGAGTCCGGTCTTGTCCTTGATGAAGATGCTGCCGTTCACAGGCTTCCCGTCGGCGCTTACGGCCTTCACCTCCATTGACAGCTTGTCCTTGCGGAAGTCGTCCGGCAGCGGACGGAAGGTCTCCCTCTTCCTTTCGAAATAGACCATTGTGGTTCCCGGGAGCTTGAAGGAGGCTGAAATTGTCCCGTCGTCTTCGGGATCGAGCTCCTCGGGAGTCCTGCTGTTCACCTGGAGGAACCAGGCGCCGTCATAGTTTTTGCTTTCAGAATTCTCGTCTTCAATGGAAAAGAGCAGTCCTGCCGTTCCAAACAGGACAAGCATTGCCGAAAACGCCAACAATATTTTTTTCTTAGAAATCGCCATCATTATAAATACGGAGTTTTCCCAAAGAAGTTACGCATCAAGGAAAATAATTTAATATTATCTGCCGTTTATAGTATAGCTTTTGGCATTTAATAACGCAAGAACGGATGGAATATTGTGGAAATCTTATTGTTTCCCTGTCACTTTCCTACCAGTTCCAACGTATTTAACAGGAATAACCATAATTTGACTTGTGCAGATTTTTTTCAATTGCTTCATGTGTGATGCGAGGCAGTCCCGGAAATTCCAAGTTCCAAATTCCAAATCACAAACAAGTTCCATATTCCAAACAGAGGACAAATTCCAAACAAAAACTAGTAAAGCAAGCTGATTTCAAAAATACGAAAACCGTTTGTTGCGAGAATAACGCTTGTTGGAGTTCACAGCTTCAGCGTGTCTTGGTATTTCCCGACACCCGTTGGGGCCGGGATCTTCGACAACAGGGTACACACGCTAAAGTCTAAGATCCCGGCTCAGCGATGTCGGGACAGCGCGCTCCAACTTTTGAAATCAGCTCAAAAGAGGTAATTTTGAAATTGCCTCAAATCAATGGATTTTCTTGTTTTTTCAAGGAATTGCCTGGAACTTGCCAGTTTTAAATATTGTTTGGAGCTTGGGTTTTGGAACTTGGAATTTGTCCTATAGGCTGTAAATGTGGCGAGCAAACATGAGGCCATGCTCAAATAGATGGCTTCAGGATATGCTCCGGCGCTGGGCATCCACTTTTTCACGCGATTCATGGCGCATGTACTGGAAAGAGTCCATTGTAAAAGGTAGCTTAACCGTTTCACCATCGGAAAAACATATTTGATGAAACTTGACGACGTAACGAAAGAATTCGTCCTAGAACACGGAAGATACTGCTCTGTTGTCACTTTCAAGTGGTGGCAGATAGTCTTCTACAGCCTTGTCGCGTGCTTCCTTCTTTTTGTCCTCGCCTACCGCTGGGACGTCGCGCTCTGCCTCGTTACGCTATATGTCTCCTTCTGGTATTTCAGCGCGGCATTCTTCAGAGGGCTTGCCGTATTCGTTTCATTCACAGGACGCGGTGAAAGAAAAATATCCGCCACGCAGATTCAGGAACTTAAAGATGAAGATCTGCCAATCTACACGATCCTCATCCCCTTATACAAGGAAGCCAATATCGCTGACAAGATCATCACGCACATCGACCGCCTCGACTATCCGAAAGACAAGCTCGACGTCAAACTCCTCCTCGAACAGGACGACCAGGCTACCGTCAATGTCGTCAAGGACTCCGTCCTCCCGGAATATTACGAGGTCATCGTCGTCCCCGACTTTCTTCCAAAGACAAAGCCGAGGGCCTGCAATTTCGGGCTGAAGCATGCGAAAGGCGAGTACTGCGTGATCTTCGATGCGGAGGACAGGCCGGAGCCAGACCAGCTGAAGAAGGCCGTCATATTGTTCCGCCAGCTTCCCGAGAACTACGCCTGCATCCAGGCGAAGCTGAACTATTACAATCCGCGCCAGAACCTCCTGACCCGGTGGTTCACGATCGAATACAGCACCACATTCGATCTACTCCTTCCCGGAATGGAGCTCATGAACATTCCAATCCCGCTCGGAGGCACATCAAACCATTTCCGCACCGGGAGCCTCAGGAAGATCGGCGGATGGGATCCGTTCAACGTCACGGAAGACTGCGACCTCGGAATAAGGATCTACTCAAAGGGATACCGCACCTGCATGCTGGACTCCACCACCTGGGAGGAGGCGAACTCAAAGGTCTGGAACTGGATACGCCAGCGTTCAAGATGGATAAAGGGTTTCTTCCAGACGCACCTGACACACATGAGATATCCCATAAGGACCCTGAGGGATCTTGGCCCATGGGGCCTTTTCGGTTTCTATATGAGCGTCGGCGCAAGCTCGTTCATGATGGTGATAAACGTGATTTACTGGCTGGCGGGAGGGCTTTATCTTCTTTTGCTTGCACACGGACTCTTCCATGGACAGACAATATTGGGAATGATCACAAACTCCATCCAGGACAATTATGATGGCTTTCAGATTCTTGGCAGGCATTTCAAGGCATGGCCACTGCTCTATCTCGGAACGGACCAGGACCAGTTCTGGTCTCTTGTTTCAATCACCTTTTTCACAATCGGCTGCGTGCTCATCCTGGCGAATTTCCTGTTCGTCTTCTCCCACTGCCTGGCATGCCTGAAAAGGAAATACTACTACCTCCTGCCCTTCGCACTCCTCATGCCCTTCTACTGGGTGCTGATCTCAATAGGCGCCTGGAAAGGACTGATCCAGCTTTTCACCAATCCGTATTACTGGGAGAAGACCGTCCACGGACTTTCCAAGAAGGAAGAAGCCCCGGACTGCGTGAAAGATCCGTAGACAGCAAAGGGAACCTCTAAAGTAAATTCCAAGTTCCAAATTACCAAATTCCAAACAAGCTCCAGTATTCAAACAATGAAATTTCCAAACATCTAAACTTGTTTGTAGTTAAGCTCGCAAGAGCTGTTCTATTCTCACGGAGCGTTGGCGTCTCGTCGGCAACTCTTAAGAATGTAGCACAGGCAAGTGCCTGTGCTACATTCTTTAATTCAATCAAGAGCACGTCTTGCGACGTTAACTACAAACGAATTCATAAGAATTTAATTTCATATGTTCGTAGCCTGTCCGCCATAGCTTCCCCATGTCTGTGGGGAGCGACCGTGTCCCCCAGAGCGTCCCGAGGGCCAGCGCTCGGGGTAATAAAGAACGTGGTACAGGCGCTTGTCACGTCAAATGACTGTGCTCTCGCCTGTGATGGAGCACTTGCAGGAATTTCTTTACGGATGCATTTGCTTGTAGTTAACGCATTTTTGCGTGTTTCTTTGCCTAAAAACACAGCCAATAATGGCTTAACTACAAGCTATGAAGACAACTCTTCAACAGACACGTATCAACTGCTCTTATTTCTTGTCAGCATAACAAACAACTGCTTTTATTTTTTGGGCAGATCCCAGCTGTCTTATGCGTATTGTATTGCATCGGGAAAAGTGCTATTTTACGAAAAAGCGAAATTGCGTATAATAACAGTTGGCAGAGGAGATAAATATGAAAAAAATGATTTTTATATGTGCATGTCTTGTCGCATTATTTACTTTCGTTGTCTATGCGAAGGTCAAATTCAGCAATCCTCCTCCAGAACTGACTCATGACGGTGTCACATACAAAGCCGTGCGAACTGATGATGGCGTAATCCATGCCATAGACGCAAAAACCGGAAAATTACTTTGGCAGACACGACTTTATAAAGTTCAGATAGACCAGGATCTCGAACCAGATGTGCAATGGATATACATACAATCAATAACAGAAAGCAATGGACAGATTATAGTGGTAAATGGAAATGGGACAACTTTCTCCCTCGACCCCAAAATAAAATCATTTATTGTGATTGAACCAACACGAAAACCTAAATAAATATAAGTTGCCAACAATATGCCTTCCGGGAACCTCGCTTCTCTCGGTTCCAGAGGCCGAGGCGTTCTACGTGAAAACAATGAACACAAGAAAAATCATAGGTTTGGTCCTAATTTTGCTGGCTATTAGCATTTTGATTTTTTCATTGATTGTAAAAAAACAGGTTAATGAAGCTTTTCAAAATGCTCAAAATGAAATCTTGCTGACAGCCGAAGGGAAAAAAGTAGGGAAAGCTGGCGAATTTCACATTTCCTATATTTATTCTCATGGGACACAAATAATAAATGCAGAACCTTTATTTGATGAAGATATTAAAAATGCAAATGTTGAGCTTATTCGTGGGAATGAAGTTGTTTACCTTCGATTTAAAGACGGGGCCACAACACGTGGCGGTGGTCCTGTCGGGAGTGACAATATAGTTGCTGTAAAATCACAATTCGATGGCAAAATGCTATTTAAGTATGGTGTTTGCGGGTGTGAAAATATAGGACCTCAAATGCTTGTCTTCATTGCAATCGTACTGGGTTTTATACTTACACTTATTGCCTTGTTTTTAATAATAAAGAAAAAAAACTCTAACAAAACAGATACTCCGAACTCGGTTACAGCCTCGACGGAGAGCTAAAAGCGTTGCAAAACTGAAAGAGAGGAACAATGAAATTCAATGATTTTGGAATGATTAAGGCGCAGGCCGAGGCTGGCGACCCGATGTTCGGCGGGAACTACAGCGGCGCACTGACTGAACGGGAACGGCATCTGATCGGAATTGCCGTTGCTGTCACCAAGGGCTGTCCGGAATGCACCGCCAAGCGTCTTGCCAAGGCGAACCAGGCAAAGATCGATGAAGCTGTCATCAAAGAGGCCATCAATCTTGCGGCGGGGATCAACTCAGGGTTCGTGATCACGGCAGCGGTCAAGGGTTCTGAGTTAAATAGATAAGGCAATTGCAAAATTACCTCTTTTGAGTTGATTGCTTTAGTTGGAGTACAAGCTTCGGCTTGCATAAACTGTTGAAGACTAAGACAAGCTAAAGCTTGTACTCCAACGGGATATATCTCCACAGAAAACCTTTCTCGTAGTTTTGCAATAATCAAGTTGCCGGCGTCTTGTCCGCAATAAAGAATGTGGTATAGGCGTCTCGCCTGTAATTCTTTTCTTATCTTTCATAAATCCTAATCACAGGCGGGACGCCTATGCTACACTCTTAATAAATCCCAGTTTCAAGTTACGAGTTTCAAGTATCAATTGCAATTGAATTTTCTGCCATTCCAACTACATTGAACCATACCCTAAATCCTATTTTCACAAGGAGCGGCTGTCATGAAGAAGGAACGCATTGAAGAGAAGGAAGCCGTATATACTACAATTGTCGGCGGACGTCCTCCGGGCTGCGGCACCAAGGTCGGCGAAATCCCACGCGGCATCGAGGTCATGGTGAAAAAGGCGTCGGTCGATCCGGAATTCAAGGAACAACTGGTCCGCGAACGCGGTAAGGCGGCCGAATCAATAAATTTGAAACTCACTCCTGCGGAAACAGCAATGCTGTCCGTCATCCCTGAAAACCAGCTTGAGAAAATAATTGATTCTGCGAAAGTCGCACCACAGCAGAAAAACGCCTTCATGAGCAAAACTGCAGTCCTTATGCTTGCCGCCGTCGGAGCATCAATCCTGCAGGGATGCGAAAATAATGTTCCACAGGGAATTCGGCCGGACCAGCCGGGCAATCAGAACGCCACCGTCCAGCAAAATACTCAGGACACAAGCAACTCCTACCAGCCCTTGACCAAAGGCTCACGTCCGGACATTCCGAACAATATGTCGCGCGGCATCCGCCCGGACCGCCCAAAGACTGTGGAACCGACAGAAGCACAACCTACACCCGCCGGCGCAAACGGGGAGGATTCCCTGGATACAAATACTATCCTGCCAAGTCAGCTCCAGTTCGCACAGTCCGCCGGCAGCAGACCGCCCGAGCGTGGAATTGACAGTTCAGACATAATGAATGTGAGTGAAGCGTTGTCCGCCTTCATGGACAAGAACGAACTCGGTGCAACCATTCTCAAAGGCAATTTCGCAGAGGCCAGGGAGAAGTATTCGAAATCCGAAGACAAGGACAAATATCCTGAGATCGCACGCATCCTCGATTCGCTGGAAAAACTGAACGCCTTTCTTCTCAAAAGCCTTGAGAAGGATGCCGGAAAACAAATCAGCCTTGCAATTGACAACTCCGGTGAGACAGCGACAATAATCAGCGTTGCAGACGGAAAACTGAAGGTTGAAATGAAAATGGAGGCGGTCGTAATCCAGAAGAATATTCCGATGAGCTCATTATCAATCACCGAAATCAGCACCCGTCTCAAGGAGGCAAGCACCATTGACAGTTCTCTTTTCTGCGGAGTCGTCTCCTGGCAGCAGAAGATGAAGAACAAGGCGGCAGAATATTTCCGGCAGGCGAAACCTCTCTCTGAACCCCTGCTCGCCCAGATGATAAAGCAAAAGGAAATCCGGCAGCCCCGAGATCTGGAAAAGGACTATTCCTTCGGGATACGGTAAGTGAGAAAATGAATGTCGAATTCCGAATACTGAATATCGAATGTTGAAGTAAGGAATTTTAAGAAAAATAAAATTGAATCCGAGAACATGCCTTGCGGCATTACTAATGTGTGCATGATATTGTTTACGGTAGGGCGCTCTCGCCGAGAGCGCCGTTTATCCTGAGCGTGTCGAAGTGCGGACGGCTCGGTGAGCCGTCCCTACCCAGAAAACGTAAACTATTTAATGACCTTATTAGTAACTATAAACTTATTTCAAATTGAGCATTCGTTCGTAGTTAAGCTCGCAAGAGCTGTTCTTATCTTTTTTGTATAGGAGTTCAATTCATGGCCGACATTACACTTGTCAATCTCAACATGCTCTTCATGCGCTACGGCGAGGAGATCGAACGCGAACTGCATGTCCCGCTCGGCCCCCTCTACCTCACACGGGCGCTCGAGGACGCCGGATTCAAAGTGGATTTCCGTGACTACCAGACATGCTCCTGCGATGATCCCTTTGACATGAACAACTTCCTGGACTTCCTTGCGGATCCCGCACCCGTGATCGGCCTTTCATGCATGGCAAACCTGCTCCCCTTCACAATCCAAGCGATACGCGCCCTGAAACAGCGCTATCCGGAACATGTCGTCGTCCTCGGAGGAGTCGGTTCGACAGCCGTCGAAGACAAAATCCTCAAACGCTTTCCATGGGTTGACATCATAGCCCGCGGTGAAAGCGAGAGGAGCGGAGTAGAAATGATGCGCGCCCTGCAGTCCGGATCTTCGCTCGAAGGGATAAGAGGAATTTCCTACCGCGACACCGACGGCGGAATATGCCATAATCCGAAACAGGACCGAATATGCAAGCTGGACTCCATTCCATTCCCGTCATTCCACAAGATCAACCTGAAGAAATATGCCGGCTACGGGATGATGACCAGCCGCGGATGCCCCTACCCCTGCACTTTCTGCTCGGTCGCGCCCGTATGGTTCCTGGAGAGCTATTCCAGGAGCGCAAAGAACATCGTCGAAGAAATGAGCTTCCTCAACAAGGAGGCAGGCATCGATCTTTTCCTCTTCCAGGACGAATTTTTCGTTTCCGGGAAAAAGCAGGTGATGGACTTCTGCTGCGAACTTCGCAAATCCGGTTTGAACGTCGAGTGGAAGGCCTTCGGAAGAGTAAATCTCGTTGACGACGAGATGATGCGCGCCATGGCCGACTGCGGATGCCTGGAGCTCCGCTTCGGGATCGAGTCGGGCTCCGACAAGGTGCTTGCCCTGACGAAAAAAGGATTCACCGCAGCCGACAGCCTGGAGATAATTCCCCGTGCAGTTGAGATTTTTCCGAGGGTGGACGCATTCTTCATGTGGGGATTCCCGTTCGAGACGATGGATGACTTCAACCAGTCGCTGTTCCAGATGGTGTCGTTCCGCATGATGGGCGCACGCATCCTGCCAAGCCTGCTTTCCCTGCTGCCCCAGACGGATCTCTACAAGGAATGGTCGGAGAAGTACAAGCTTGAATTCTGTCCGTACCTCCTTCCGGAATTCGTCTTCACCGGACACGAGCTCTGTTATGGCGGAGAGGTGGAGATTCCGGAGCGGTACAAGGAATATTTCAAGATGATCATGGACAATCCCGACATCTTCTCGGGGTTCTTCCACATGGATCTGGAGAACAATGTCCTGCCGAAACTGAAACTGCTGCGCCAGTTCGGATTCTATCCGGAGAAACAGGAGAAGAAGCCGTCCGACGGATCCGAGAGCTGCGGGGCGCATTCTCCGCGCATCACACCGCAGGAGCTGGCGACGAGGGCGGGGAGATGACAAGACTTGAACATCGAACATTCAACTTCCTCCTTCGCCAAGGCTACGGGGGACAGGTCGAACTTCCAACTTCGAATGAATGTATTTTTTTCATAATTCAAAGGGCAATAAGATATGTCTGACGAGAAACTACAGAGTTCAACGCTGAAGGCGTATAGTGATGAAGCCTATGGTTTCAACCATAGGTACTGTAACAAAAATGGTTTCGTCCTGAAGGGACGGAGTGAGGATAGGATAAGATGCCCAAAAAACACGAACTGTACCCAGGAATGACTCCGTCTCTTCAAGACGGATTGTTCATGTATGATTTACCTGTGGTTGAAACCACAGGCTTCATTACTCTATCCCTCCGGGATAAAGACAAGCTAAATCGTCAAAACGAAATCAGGAATTGAAAAAATATGAACGACGAGAAACTGCAGGCGGTCCTGAAACGCGCGTCGGAAGACGAAGTGTTCCGCTATCGTCTTCTGAAAGACCGTGATGCAACTGTCAACGAGCTTGACCTTTCGGATGTCGAGAAGAACATGCTCAAGTCAGTTTCGGACGAGCAGCTGGAAAAAATGCTCAAACTAAAAACAGCATGGTGGGGAAAAACGGTTTGTTCTAATAGTTCTTTCCCATATCTTACCGCAACCGTGACCGCAGCTGCTTTAACTGCGATTTCTGCCGGACTTTTTATTGGGGTAACATCAACCGCCGGCTGCACTGCATCAGGTGTTGTGGCGAAATCAAAACTTAATCAGCTTTTCCTCGCTGAAGCGGCCTATTACCAAAAACATGGTACATATACTGACATCGAATCCCTGACTAAGGCCAACTTCATCGATAAATTATCCGAAAAGGACCAGTATCAATACGAGATAAAGGTCCTGAAAGACGATTTCCTGATTACCGCCAAGCACAAGACTCGTTCAAACCGGCCGATCTACCTGATTGATTCAAAAGGAAAATCAAGCGAGATCAAACCATGAACGACGAGAAACTGCAGGCGGTACTGAAACGCGCGTCGGAGGACGTGGTATTCCGCTACAGCCTTATGAACGACCGCGATGCGACACTTGCCAATCTCGATCTTTCCGAAGCCGAGAAGAACATGTTGAAAACGGTTTCAAGCGCCCAGCTGGAAAAGATGATCGACAAATACGGCTGGTGGAAGCGGCAGATGAAATTCTCACACTCCTCCGGAGATTTCACCACAATCCTGACAGGCGTTGCGATACTCGCAATCCTTTCGGGCATGACTCTTGGCATGTTCCTGAGGAAGCAAGAGCCACGCACGGTCTCTTGTCAATCAGACAGGTCCAGGAACTATATAAGAGTGAATACGGAAGCTATGCCGACATGCAGACATTGTCGGCCAACAAGAATACCGCAGAGATAATACAGAGCATCAACAAGGATCCCAAATACGTCTTTGAAATCATTTCCGACGGCAGGACTTATACTGCAATCGCACGTCATCGTGAACGTCCCGGCACCCGAAGGGCGTTCAAACTTTCCCCCGACGGTTCCATAACCGAAATTCAAGAAAAATGACCGGGCGACGGCTGTGACATTCCGTCGCCAAAACTCAGCGTTGTACCCAATTTGAAAAATTCTCCGGATTTAATGCAATAACTTGCTATGTAAATACGTTATGCTAGAGTACGATAATACATTCAAGGATTTCTTTAATTTTTGGAGAAATAATGAATAAAAGACTTTTCACACTTATCGAACTACTTGTCGTTATTGCGATCATCGCAATAATCGCCGGTCTTATGCTTCCCGCCCTCAGCAAGGCCAGGGACAAGGGCAAACAGGCCAGCTGTATGAACAACCTCAAGCAGATAGGACTTGCCATAATAACCTATAAGCATGACAACACTGACGCGGATGTGGGCTGGGTTTCACGTCTGTATCCCGACTACATGACAAGCACCGGAGTTTATCTATGCCCTTCGGACTCCAACCCGTCCAACACTCCCGCAAACGCGTGGCTCGCAAGGGCCGACCAGCAGCACTCAACAGCCTATGACCGCCAAGGAAATACCGGAATCCATATCAATCCCAACACGGCTGTCGGAAATGTAAGTTATTTCTATGAGTTCACTGACTCCGACTGCGCCTGGAACCTCACCGGATCCGGGCTCACCTCCCCCTACACCTGGGCCCAATTGAAGAATATCCAGCTCAAGCAGGGTGGAGACGGGACCCATGCGCTCGGAGAAGGCTATGATCCGACTCTTTTCCCGGTGATCCGATGCTACTGGCATGTAAAAAGGCTTAAAGACTATTCCCCTTCAAGAGTTATTCCAAATAATGAAGCGCCTGTCCTGAACGTCGGGTTTGCCGGTAACTATTTCATGAGCAGGGCGAAATGGGAAGACGGCGCCTGGGAACCGTAACCTTCGCCCTCAAAAAGCCGTATCCAGATGATAAAGGAACCCGAAATCGTATGTTTTGGAAGAATAAAACACGCAAGGCGGTCGGCCTCGACATAGGCTCCAGCACTATTAAGGCTGCAGAGCTTTCCTGGACAAAAGAAGGAGGAGTCAGCCTCGTTTCCCACCAGCTGCTGAAACTGCGCGCAGAAGGAATCCTCGATGATGAAGAACTCAGCCAGAGCCTTTCCACATGGCTGGAGCAGAATGGCTGGAAAAACCGCGACATATGCCTGGGGCTTCAACAATACCTCGCCACTGTCCAGGTAAGGGACTTCCCTGTAGCTCCCGAGGCCAAGCTGGAGGAGATGATCGCCTATGAGACGCAGCAGCTGTCAGGAATCTCCGAGGAGAAATTCATCCATGACTATCACATCATGCCGCCGAAATACGGAAGAAACAACCCCGTACTGATAGGAATTTCCCGCTATTCAGTCGTCGCTGAAAAATTGCAGGTGCTCGAGTCGGCCGGCGTCACTCCTGCAGACATGACCATGAACAGCATGGCCCTCATAAACGCCCTTTTCAATCTGCATCCTGAAACAAAGGACGTCGAAAAGCCCCAGATGATAATCGAGATCGGCGCCGAAAACTCCACCGTGATAATATTTGCCGGCGGACAGATCCTCTCCATAAACAGCCTCCTGTTCGGATCAGACAAGTTCAACCGCGCCCTTATGGAGTCAATGGAGATGGACGAGGCCAAGGCCGAGGAGGAGAAACTGAAGGCTGAAATCAGCTCCAAGAACAAAAAACACCCCTTGCACAAGGTCTCCTTGACTCTCATCTCCGAACTCAAGAACGCCGTGGAACAATGGAAGATCCACGAGAATGCCGAGACGGCAGGAATGGAAATAGTGAAGCTCTGGCTCTGCGGAGGCGGCTCGCTTATCGGTGGCCTGCCGGAAATACTCATGTCCAATTTCATGGAATGCGAAATCGAACTTTTCGGTCCGGTGGACAAGGAAGGGAAACTTCTTCCTGAACTGGCCTGCGCATACGGGCTTGCGCTCCAGGCCATGGAAATAGAGGACATCCGCATCTCCCTCGCACCTTCGGAGATAAGGTGGGTCTCGCTCAGGAAGAGGAACTACAAGTTCATTTCAGCGGCGGTCTTCATCTTCGTGATCGCAATATTCCTCTACCTCATCGACTTCTATCTGAAACTGGAAAAAGAAGATCTCCAGAACAGGAAGATAATCACACGCCTGCAGGCCTGCGAAGTGTTCATTCCAAAGCTGGACAAGCTGGGCGATGACATAAGGCACTATGAAAAGATGATAGTACCGTTCGCAATCACCGGCAACAACATCCCCAGGTTCCTTTCAGCCGTCAGGGAAGTCGGAAAGATAAAGGGGGATAATTTCTTCTTCAGCTATCTTGCCGACGAAAAAAGCTTCCATGGGCTGAAACTGGAGAAGAACGCATCGAAGGACACCCAGAACATCTTCATGGCAAATCTGGCGGCAAAAGATCCTGCTTCCTTCATGAAAAGAGGCAGGAACGAATCCGTCTGCGTAAATCAAATGACCGAGAACCGCTCCCTCGTCCTCATTGGATTCACCATCTCCTCAAGCAAGAAGGAGCATTACGACCTGGTCCGCCAGATACAGACAAAGCTGAGCAATGTCCCTCTTTTCAGCTCAAACACCGAGGAGGTGGACATCCTCTCCGAGGAGGAAAGAACCGGCAGGGAGGATATAATGTCATCCCCGTGGATCTCGCAGGTCGTAAACAACCGTGAAATCAATTCCCAGCTCGGCGGGAAGAGGTTCCGCGATTTCGCAATCAAGCTGCCTTTTGCCGAAGACAGCGTCAACCAGGCCAATCTCGTCGAAATCAAGAAGGGCAAGTAAAAATGAAAAAATGGCCCAGACAGCATGTCCGCCTCTTCATCGCCCTGCTCATCATGCTGGTTGTCCTTGTCGCCACGCATATTCTTTTTGTCAGGCCTCTGGCGGTCAAGGTCCGCAGCGACCGCGCCTACATCAGCAATACCAAGAACGAACTCGGCCATTCAGGCTGGCCTCTCGATCCGGGACGGCTTGAGACATATGTCCAGCTGAAAAAAACTGAACTGGAAGGCGGCAGGCCCGATGGGGCATTGAAGGACAAGAAGGAAATAACCGGCATAAAGCAGAAATCACAGCAGATCCTGCAGCGATGCACCGGCACGCTCAGCAGCAGCGTCAAGAAGATTTTTGAAACCCATTCCGACTTCACGCATGACGTGACAAGGCTCGACTACCAGGAGGAATACAACAACCTTGAGATCAAGCTGGCATCAAGGGACATATATCTTTCAGAATCGATACTCGGGCTCGGAGAAAAGACACAGACACAGAACATCTACCAGCTGGTATTGCAGGTCTGGGTGCTGGACAAGCTGACAACTCTCGTGACGCAGAGCGGACTCCGCGTCCAGGCCGACGACAAGGTCATCATACAGGACGAGAAGGGACGGAAAAAACCGGCCGCAAGGCTGCAGTTCATGCCAGTCACCGAATATCGTCTCTACGATGAGGACAAGTCTCCGTATGTAATGGCCATTCCAATCCGCCTTGCCCTCTACGGAACTGTTGAAAGCCTATATTCCTTCCTTGGCAAAATCCAGTCGGGCGACAATTTCTTCCCCGTCTCCCAGATACAGATGTCCCTGGTCCCGGACATCAGGAACGACGACACCCAGCTGTCCGTGGAAGCAAGGATCATCAAGGTGGAAATCGAATGCTCGGCGTTTTATTTTCCGACGGGCGAAGGTTCAGGCGAACCAGTGCGCAGCAAACCGGCTCCGCCAAAAATACTTCCTGAAGGAGCGTGAATACCATGGATGCAAAAAAACTGAATGAGAGCGTCCAGAAAGACTGGGAGAAAACTATTTTCTGTATTTCAATCATACTGCTCCTTTCCGCTGTATTCTTCTTTGTCTTCGACCTCATGAGCTCGAAGGATGCCGACCTGTCGATGTCCACGAACGCCCCGAAACCCCGCTCCCTGCTGAACGAAAAGGCGCTTGCATTCCTGGATCCGGTCCCGCCCCTGGGCAAGGACGAGAAGCCTTTCTATTTCCAGAAGACATTCGCCGTAAAACAGCCGAAAAAAGTTACACCGCCGCCGCCCAAGCCTCCTAAAGTGGAACCGAAACCTCCGGAAACCAAGCCCCCTCCCCCTCCTCCGCCGAAAAAGACAACTGTCCTGACAATGCGCTATGCTGAATTCAAGAACATCGAGTTCAAAGGAGTTACAAAATCCGCTTCCGGAGAATTGCTCGCGCTCATATCGGTCTTCGACAGCAAGACAAAGGAGACAAAGGATTTCACTGTCGCTCCCGGAGACAAGCTCGACGGGCTCTCTGTGGACATGATCACATCTGACATGCTGATGATAACCAACAAGAAGAACGAGACACAGGCCATAACGCTCCAATCAAGCGAAAAGGTGATGCTGGATGAATGAGAATACTGCAACCAAAGGCGATATCTTCAGTCTGCTCGAAGGCCGTGGCAGGATAACAAAACAGCAGGGCGAGATTGCCCAGAAACGCATGAAAAGGGAGGGCATCCCCGCCCATCAGTCGCTGATCGAACTCGACTGCTGCCCCCAGGACGAGATCTACAAGGCCCTCAGCGAATGCACCGGACTCCCGTTGATATCCCTCCACAAGATCAATATCGAGGAGGATGCAAAGAAATGCATCTCCGCCAAGACCGCCATCCATTATAAGTTCGTCCCATTGAAGCTCAAGCAGAACACGCTCGAGGCCGCCTTCTCAACCCCCCCGTCGATGCGGGTCCTGGAAAACCTGCGCCTCCTCGTCGGAAAACGGATCGAACCGCTCCTCGCCACCTCCCATGAAATCAACATGACCCTCAAGAGCGTCTATGGCCTTGGAGCTGAAACTGTCATCAAAATCCGTGAATCCAAGATCGCTGAAAGACTGCAGAGCAGGGAAATACGCTATTCATCCGCAGGCGGCGACATCAAGGTCGACGACGAGTCGGTACCAATCATCAGCCTGGTCAACCAGATCCTCATAGACGCACTCGAAATGGCCGCCACCGACATACACATCGAACCTTTCCAGGACAGCGTGAAGCTCCGCTACAGGATAGATGGAATGCTGCAGGACATCCCGGTCCCGGACGGTGTCCGCAAATTCCATGAGGCAATCACTTCAAGGCTGAAGATCATGGCGGATCTGAACATCGCCGAGAGAAGACTGCCTCATGACGGACGGATCTCGGTAAAGGCGGGCACTGAAGAATTCGACCTGCGTATTTCAATAATGCCCAGCAGGTTCGGCGAAACCATATGCCTCAGGATACTCAACCGCAAGACCGTCTTCCTCTCAATGTCCGATCTCGGACTTGAGGATTCGGACTTGAGGATCCTGCAGAAGCTCATCGATCTCCCGCATGGAATCATACTTGTCACCGGCCCGACTGGAAGCGGAAAAACCACGACCCTCTACGCGGCTCTTGCGAAAATCGCAGATTCCAGGAAGGACAGGAAGATAATCACTGTCGAGGATCCCGTCGAATACGAAATGCAGGGCGTCAGCCAGATCCAGATGCACAGCCAGATCGGACTTACTTTCGCCAGCGGGCTCCGTTCCATACTCCGCCACGATCCCGACATCATCCTCGTCGGCGAGATCCGCGACTCTGAAACTGCGGAGATAGCAATCAGATCGTCGCTGACCGGACACCTTGTCTTCAGCACCCTCCACACGAACGACTCAGTCGGAGCCGTCAACAGGCTGATCGACATGGGAGTCGAACCATATCTTCTCGCCTCCTCGCTGGTCGCCTGTATCGCCCAGCGCCTTGTCAGGAGAATATGCCCTAACTGCAAAGTACTTGATGAAAACATCACTCCGCATATCCGCACGGAAATATCCCATTTCCTCGGAGTCAGGCCGGAGGAGGTAAAGGCATGGAAGGGCGCAGGCTGCGCGAAATGCAACAGTACTGGATACAAGGGACGCCTCGCCATCTATGAAATATTTTTGCTTGACGAAGAGATCCAGGATCTTGCCGCAGCCCATGCGGCTTCAAGCGAATTAAGAAGGGCCGCCAGGCAGAAGGGAATGAAGACACTCCGCGAAGATGGATGGATAAAGCTCAGCCGCGGCCTCACCAGCATTGAAGAGGTCAGCAGGATAACAGGAAACTTCCTCATAAGCTATGACATGGGCGAAAAAGGCGACGACAAGAAAATCTAATCCAGCGGATCCAGATCCGCATCCCGCCATGGCTTCCATTCAGGATTTTTCGCAGGCACGATTGCGTTCATCTCCTTCAGCCATCCGTGCAGTTCTGCGCGCAGCGATTCGGCAAGTTCGGGATGGATTGGAGCTAAATTGTCCTTCTCGCTTATGTCATTTTTAAGGTTGTACAGCTCGATCCCGTGCTCGAAGAATTCTATCAGTTTCCAGTCTCCCCTGCGAATTGCACATCCCGGAGTTCCTCCCTGGTTTGCATAATGCGGGAAATGCCAGAACACGGATCCGCGATCATATTTCCCCCCTCTAAGTACAGGCAGGAAGCTTTTTCCATCAAGATGCTGGGCATTCTCCAGCGGAAGTCCGCATGCCTCAAGGATCGTCGGATAGAAGTCGCAGCTCGTAACGACTGAATCGGTGACGCCCGGTCTGATCTTCCCGGGCCACCTGACAATCAATGGTTCCCTGATTCCACCTTCATACATCCATCCCTTGCCTTCCTGAAGGGGTGTGTTGCATGTGGGAGAAGATTCAGCCGTGCTGAGCCCGCCATTGTCGGAAGTAAAAATTACTATCGTGTCTTCGGCCAGCCCCTTACGATCAAGCGCGTCAAGTATCTTCCCGATATTCTCGTCCAAATGCTCGACCAGACCTGCATATGCGGGATTTGACTGGATGATCCTGCGTTCGATCCTCTGATTCTTCTTGTGCTCGCTGGGAAAGCAATCCCCTTTGACCAAGGGATTTATCTTGTCAATTCCCATCTCTTTCGCCTTGAGTTCAAATTTTTTTATCTTTTCTGGCTTAGCCTGGACGGGAGTGTGGACGGCATAGAACCACATGTTGAGGAAAAAAGGAGTCCCATCGTTGTTCATGATGCGCTCCACAGCCTCGTCTCCGAGACGGTCCGTCAGAAAGCAATCTCCTTCCTTGGGAGGGATTGTTGGGATGTCCCATGGGACGAAATAGTGTCCGCGTCCGGAAGGATGACCTTTCTCACAGCCTCCGATGTTTATGTCGAATCCGTGCTTTTCCGGCCAGTACTCCTCTGATCCAAGATGCCATTTCCCGATATGCCAAGTCTTGTAGCCATGCTGTTTCAATGCCGACGCAAGTGATTTTTCGCGGGTTGACATGTAGGGAACATAGGGCACTCCCAGCAACTTCCCTTTTTCATAAGTTCCATTGTAATGCACGGGATTATTCCATATATAATGCGTAAGACCGAGCCGGGCAGGATATTTTCCTGTCAGCAGGCTCGCTCTCGTCGGCGAGCAGACCGGACATGATGCGTACGCATCCGTAAAACGCAATCCTTCGCGGGCGAGCCGGTCGATGTTCGGTGTCTCATAGAATTTGCTGCCCTGGCATGAGAGATCCATCCAGCCCATGTCGTCGACAAGTATGAATACTATATTTGGAGTCTTCATAAAATCTGCACCTCGTTAATCATTTCCTTAAAATCAACACGGCTCCTGAGTTGGCATCGATTGAGATCCTGGCATTTCCGCCCGACAAATTTCCAAGAGTCAATCCCGCCGGATATTTCCTGTCGATCTTCCATTCTTCTGCCACATCCAATTCCGCCTCTATGTCTTCCGGGGTCACATTTATCAGCACATATATCCGTTTTGTTTTTCCGGCTACGTGCTCCGTCGCATTCAGCAGCGGATGATTGCTTTTCAATGCCCTTTTCCTGAGGAAAGGTTCAGCGAGATGGCTGTATATCTTCCATGCATCGCAGGTTTCCTCCGACTGGAATGATGAAGGCGTCGTTATCATCAGCTGCTCGAGCGGGAATGTCAGGAGGTAAACTGTCCCCTTCCCGCATTTCGCCTTGAAGAAGACTGGATTTCCGGCAATATTGTTCCCAAGTATTTCCGCCTTCTTCGCCTTCATGGAGAAACATGTCTTCGGGCTGAAGCAGACTGTCGGGCTGTCCTTGATTCCATGCATGACGAATGACGCTTTCGACGTTCCAGTTGATCTCGACTGGAGATCCACACCGAACGTCTCGTTGAAATCCGTGAAGTAGGCGTCATCAAGGGAAAGATAAAGCGTCGCGCCTTTCCTTACCTTGTCCAGAAGCTCGTTCCATTTGGGACGGAGAATAGAATGCATTCCGCTTGCCGACGGGAGCATATACAGTTTTGAATCCTTCAACGGCTGGGCGGCATACTGGAATTCAATGTCGAGTCCCGCCTGTTTTGCCAGTATGAAACTTCCGTAGGCGGCGCCCCACTGGTCGTTGCCACCAGGAAGAATGCATACGGCTTCAACAGTCCGTTCCGGCAGTTTTTCAAAAGGCATTGCCTCGACGAACTTCCTGAATTTTGCGAATTCCGCAGCCATTGGCTTGGGCTTATGATCCTTTGTGAAAAGTCCGAGTTCACATTCCATTGCGGTCTTGACATAAGGCTGGTGCATTAGGTGCTTCTGGTCAAAACCGCACCACCAGAGAAGCCCACGGCAGTCGTTCGCCCAGAGGGAGAACATGTTTGTCCGGAGAAAGGCTGAAGCTTTTTCATAGCTTCCAATCATCGGCCCAAGAGTCCCAGTTTCCTCGGTGAAGCATGGTTTGCCGCCGATGTCGCTGTAGAAATGATTTTCCGCAGTCGCGTGCAGGATCGAGCGGATCGTATCGAGAGGGTCATGTTTTGCATGAGGAGTGAAAATCGGATAGGGATGTGTCGTCAGAAGGTCGCAGAGATCGGCCTGGTCCTGGATAAGCCATGAATTTCCGCCCTTGAATTCAGGAATCAGAGAATGCATTCCGGAAACAACAGGACGGGAACTGTCAGAAATCCGTATTGCGCTCGCAATGGCGGATGTCCACGCCCAGGCGTCTTCAGGACGCGGAGCGCCGGCCATGCAGTTGCATTCGTTGCCAAGATCCCATGCGATGATCGCAGGATACTTCTTCAGCTTCTTGATGAAATATCTTACGAACTTCACCTCCCATTTTATCGCAAGCTGGTCGGTCAGGACGTTGAGGTTTTCAAATGCTGGCGGAACAAAGAGCCGTCCGCTCATCCAGCCAGTAACGAGTCCTACGATGAGAGAGAGCTTGTGTTTTTCAGCAAGTTGCGCGAATTTCTCAAAGCGCTGTATCATGATCTCATCGACACCGGCCTGCCCTGCTTCCGTGTCAGGCAGAGGATTTTCCCCGAAGAAGAGTCCGGCAAGGCATCCACCGCCGCCGCGTTGCATTGTGAGGGGCTGGAAATCCGGCCAGAGGGGGAACACGCGCAGGACTTGGACACCCGCTGCTGAAAGAGTCTTGAAATCCCTGTCGATTACTTCCGGGCGCCAGTCCTTCCACATGTTCGTGCCTGCGTGGGAGGCCCAGTAGTTTGCGCCAACTGTGAATGAACCGGATTTGGTCAACGCTTCAGACACTCTCTGGAAGGAATTCATTTTAAAAATCCTTTTATAGACGGTATAAAATTTGAGTTTTTGAAATTCAGGTACAAAGTAATTCAAATAAACCAATCAAAATTAGCATATGGCGCGCAAAAGTAAATAACGGTATTTTGAAATGGCAAATCAAGTTAATCCAAATAGGAAAAAACACCCCTCTCCTTTCACGGGTATTTTAAAGGTCCTGTCAGGCCTGATAATTGTCCCTGCAGCGCTAATCCTCATAATTTACGCTACAATCATTTATTATAAGTCCGCGTATAAGAATGAACAGAAGCTCCTGGTGAAGGAGCTCTCTGAAGTCAAAATCATTTCTGACGAGGAGATAAAGCAGGAGGCTGCGAAATCCGCAAAGATGGAATATCCGGTGAAACCTCCTTCGAAAACTCCCGACCAAATTACCAGGGAAGCCCACGAAACAGCCAGGAAGCTGACCGACGAGAAGTTCAACCAGAAAAATATTGCGTTGCAGATCGATGACGCGATCAAGTCTTTCAATGAGGCGAGCGTCGGACAGCAGGTGGAGTTCCTGTCAAAGAACAGATCCGGCCCGGTGAAGGGGACATACAAGGGCAAGGACGGAATTTTCGTTCTGGTCGACATGGATAAATACAGCATGCGGGATATCTACGACGAATTCAAATATCTCTTCGATTCCGATGCCGCGACCTTCAAGACACAGGAAAAAATAAAGCAGATCAAAGGCAGCTACAAAGTTGAAGCCGACAAGTTCTACGAGGAAAACTGGAAAAGGATCGAGCAGGAGCTTTATGCCAAGTCCGGCTATGTAAAGTCCGACGGTGGCAGCTGGCGAGCAAAATCTGACATATTCAACGAAGCCTACGCATCATTGAAGAGCCAGAAGGCGAGCAGCAGGATGGATGAGATCAGGAGAATAGCTGAGAAGCACAAGGTGTTCGGATTTATTAAAGTCGAACCGGAAGCAAGTATTGCTGAAGAAAAGAAGTGAGGCAATTTCAAACTTGCTTCTTTTGATTTGCCAGCTGCAAGCCCATCAGGCTTAGAAATGAATTCAATAACGAGAGGGGTATTCCGTTTGTAGTAGCGCATGCTTGCGCGTTAAGTAGGTACGTGCTTTAGCATGTACCATGCTTAATCCAAAGAATGGGACAGGCTAAAGCCCGTCCCTACTTCAAGAACACTCGAATCCGCCTAGGCGGACTACTACGAACAAATTCTTGAATCTTAAAGCTGTCGTCCGTCATCTGTCCTCTGTCGTCTTCCCCTACCCCTTAACCGCCCCAAGCTGTATTCCCTTCACCATCTGCTTCTGCATGATGATGAACACTATCACCATCGGCAGGACTGACATGGTAACGCCGGCCATGAGGAGATGCGTGGTCTGTCCGCGTGTCGAATCGAAGAAGAGGAGTCCGACAGGAAGCGTATATTTGTCGATGGACTTGAGCATGACCAGAGGCCAGAAGAAGCTCTGGTAGTTGCCCATGAACGTGAAGATCGTCAGCGTTATAAGGCCGGGTTTTGAGAGCGGAAGTATGACATCCCAGTATAGCTGCCACTTGCTTGCTCCGTCGATCTCAGCGGCCTCGTCAAGACTTGTGGGGATAGTCATCATGAACTGCCTCATCATGAAAGTGCCGAACGCGGAGAACGATGCAGGCACGATTAGTCCGACAAAAGAGTCAACCCAGCCAAGGGAGATCATTATCTGGTAGTTGGGGATCATCATGACAAGACCGGGAAGCATCATGGTGGCAAGGTACATGAGGAAGACCTTGTCGCGTCCAGGCCAGTTGAGACGGCTGAAGCTGAAAGCCGCGAGCGAACTTGTAAAGACCTGGAGGAAGGTGACCCAGGAGGCGATCAGGATGCTGTTCCAGTAGAACTTGGCAAAAGGAATGACATCAAAGACTTCCGGGTAGTTCTTCCATTGGAAAGCCGCCGGCATCCACTCCGGAAGGCCGACTTCCGCCAGCGTCTTGAGGCTTGTCAGGACCATCCACAGGAACGGCAGCATGAAAAGAAGGCTCATGCCTGCAAGCAGGATATGCAGAAGGCTTATCCCCATGATTTCCCTCTTGAGGGTCCTGCCCTTGGAGACGTTCATGACCGAATCTCTTTTGCTATTTTCAGTCATTGACATATTTGCTCCCGAATTTCCAGTTGATCATGGTTATCGAGAAGACCATGATGAAGAGCACCCAGGAAATGGCGGAGGAATATCCCAGCCTTCCGGTTGCGAAACCTTCGTTGTAAATAAAATAACTCAAGGTAGTTGTCGAACCAAAGGGACCGCCCTGCGTCATGGTCCTGGCCATTTCGAATCCGCCCTGCAGTCCGCCGATGACGGTCATGACAACTATGAAGAATGTGATCGGCGCGAGCTGGGGCCATGTCACATGCCAGAATTTCTGGAAGGGAGATGCTCCATCGATGTCGGCGGCCTCCTCGAGTTCAGGAGGGACGTTGCTGAGACCGGCCAGATAGAGAAGCATGTTGTTGGAGCCAATTGCCATCCAGAGCCCCATGATCATGATTGCAGGTTTCGCCCAGTCATAGCTCGCAAGCCATTCCGGCGGCGGGAGCACCGAAAAGTCAGTTTGCCTTGTTATATCAGCCAAGTGTGCAATTGCCGCGGCAAATCCGATGAACATGAACATAGGGATAAGGGAGATCATTGCAATCATGAATCCAGAGCCGACCCCATGCCAGATGGTGCAGGGGAAGTCCCTGGTCTTCAGGTCTGTGGCAAGATGGAAGACAAGCAGGACAACCGCAATTGCCGGGACCGCCAGTTTCATAGCCGCCGTAGGCGCCCAGAGTATTGCAAAGAATGCAGGAAGCATCACAAAGAACAATGCAAGCACAAGACCGCAGGATCCGATATCCCCTTCCTTCCAGTGGTTGAAGAGGGATTTGAGCACCTTCATCATTATGAAAAGCCCGATTAACAGGCACAGCCATTCACCTGCGAGGAGCACCCACGAGGGGGTGGCGTTCACTATATTCCCAACGACTGATACCGGTTTATCAAGCACTGCGTTCACCGGACCGGTCTGCGGGCTGTAGAGTTTTTTCCAAAGGATGTATACTGCGACACCGGAAGTGAAGTTCGGCAGATAGAAAAGCGTCCTGTAGACTGTCTGACCGAAAAGTATCCCGCTTATCAGGGTCATACCGACTGCACCCACTATTAAAATGGTCAGGGCGGCCGCACCCATGCCAACAAGAGTCAGCATCACACATGAAATGAAGAGTATTGCGCCTGGCAGAATTATCTTGAACACGCCGGATTTCTTTCCCTTGAGATCCTTGTTGAGGAGTATGGCTGCAATAAGGCTTCCTGCAATGGCGAACGGGGCGCCCATCATCAGGAACAGTGTATTGCCCAGGAATTTCCAGAAATCACGTTCCTGGAAAAGGCGGATGAAGTTCTTGAGCCCCACGAACTTGATGGCTTCATCGTGGAACATATTGTGCAAGGTCAGATCCCAGTTGCTGAAGGCAAGGACCATGCTGAAGACAAGGGGAATGGTGGTGAAGCACAGGAATCCTATGATATTAGGCGACAGGAATGCTATTCCCGCAATCGTATTCGATGTCTTCTTGCTGAGCATGATCTCAAACCCTAAATTTTTTGAATGTCCAATATCCAACAAGGAATTTCCAATTCCCATCGGATTTCATTTGGACATTGGATATTCCTTGTTCATTATTGGATATTCGCATTCTTTTCCGTCTCCAGCCAGCCCATATCCTTATAGTATTTCTTATGGTATGGATTGCTGATCCAATCCTTCGGGATCTTCCTGCCGGTCTTCCGGTACTCATCAATCTTCTTCTGCAGCTCAAGCTGCTTGTCATATTCCGGTCTCAGCTTTGGTTTCTCAAGAAGATTACGGTCTATCTCCTCGTTGATCCTGGTTTCGCAGTATTTCACAGACTCTTCAGGAGTCTGCTTTTTTGAAAGCACCGCCTGCCTTGCGTCATCCAGATAACTGTATACCCTTTTATTTGCGACAAACGGTGATTTTGTGAGGACGATGGAAATGTCCACGGCATCCTGCGCAAACTTCTTATGCACTTTCCATTCGTTCGGGTAGTCCTTCGGGTGGAGATACTCCTCCGTCCTGGTGTATTCCGGATTCGGCGGAAGCGCGTCGGCATCATTCACAATGTTCATGTTGTAGTCTTCGCTTGCGAGATACGCAAGGAAATATTTCGCGAGGTCCTTGTTCTTCCCCCCCTTGTAGACGAGGGCCGCACGGGTCGCGATTATGGTGTTGGGATATCCTCCGTTCGGATATTGCACGGCGTCTAGATCCATCGTGCCGAACTGCCTGAACTGAATGAGGGCGTAACGTCCGATGTTCACCATTGCGAAGTTGCCCTTGAAGAAAAGCTGCAACGTCGCACCGCCATATCCGCTGTCGGTTGAAAACGACTGGACTTCGGCGGCCGAAGGGATGAGGTGGTATTCCTCTATCCATTTCTTATTGAGCTTGAGGGCCTTCAGATATCCTTCATTTCCCTCGCCTGTCATCCTGGATCTCGTCAGAGTCTCATTGAACACATCGTTTCCATATGAACGCATCGTTGAAATCATATCAATGTTCTCGGCCATGAAAAACATGCGTCTTTCAAGCCCCTTGTTGGCCACCTCTACAAATTCCTTTCCCCTCCTTTCAAATTCAGCAATGTCCCAGGTCATAGGAGGGGTTTCAAGTCCGAACCGCTTGAAGACCTCGCAGTTCACGAAATACATGCTGGCGCCAACGTTGCACGGGAAGATATACTGTTTTCCACCGACCTTGAGATCGTCCTCAAGCGAAGGGAAGGTCTTTGACGGATCGAATCCAAGCTTCTTGGCGTCCTCTGTGACATCCTCCATGATCCCCATCTCCGCGAAATACATGATGTCGCCGCCGCCGCTCCAGCAGTCCATCACGTCGCCGCCTACGCCGGAAACGCTCTGTATGATCTGCTTCGAGACGTCGCGGTTGGCGGTATCAAGCTTGAGCTCGCAGTCAGGATAACCCTTCTTCTTCATCCAGGCCTGGAATGTGTTGATCTGGAGGGCGCGCGCAGGATTGTTGTCGGTGACCCAGTATATGACAGGCTTGCCGCTGCTGGTCTGCTTGTTGACCATTGCGGTGCCAATGGTGACGAGAATAAGAACAGCAAGAATGGCCATGAAAATGTATTTCAAGAAAAGTTCCCCTTGTTACGAAAAAATCTTTATAAAAAAGCATATTAGCCGCCCAATTTCAATCAGAGGAGATGCTTTTTATAAAACAAAATGGGATCATAGGGAACGAATGCTTCCATTTCCCCTTGCCTTGATCATTTTGCAGCATCAACAGCAGGTAGCTTCCGCCATCCCTTGCCAGCGGCCGGACTGTCGGGCTTGAGCTGAAAGTCAAAGGCGGCGGCATTCACCCACATGGGATCGCCTTCAAGTCCATTCTTTTCATATCCTTTCACCCTTAGAGACTCCAGCGTCTTATCCGTAATGTCGTACCCCTGCCCCTTTACAACACAGACTCTCAGACCATTCTTGCTGTACGTTGAGGCAGGACCAGTAACATAGAAATTGCCGTCCATGGTGTTGTTCGTGGCATTGTCTCCGACGAAAATGACCGCGTCGGCATGCGATCTTCCCATGATAATGTTGTTTTGGACAGTATTATCGGCAAGCTTAAACTTTCCTCTTGGCATCCCATGCACTGCAATTCCCACCCATGAGTCATACACCGTATTGTTTTCCACAAGCACCCCGCTGGAGGCGGAAACATAGATGCCCTGTTCGCGGCTCCGTACAATGCGGTTGTTGCGGATGATAGCGCTGAATGCGCAGTCCTCGCTCGGCTTGGAAATTTCGTAGAAGATGCCGGCAGTGTTGTTGTCGCACAGATTATCTTCAATTGTATTTTCTCCTATTGTGTTGTCGAACCAGATTCCCGGCCCGTTGTTGTCCTTGACGATACAACGGCGCACCGTAACTCCGCGTGATGCCGGGATCAGCTTAAGCCCACCAGAATGCCAGGCCGCCTGGAAGTTCCGGTAGTTGTTTCCACTTATTTCGCAGTCCTCGACAACTGTGTCCTGTCGGGGGGCGGTCGGATAGTACGCCCATCCATGCGCTGCATCGGAATTGTTCATTGCGACGCCATTGTTGCCGTTGTTGCTGATGATGCAGCGGACGATGCGGTGGTTCTTGCCCCCGGCGGACAAACCGCCGAAGTCGCCGTATTCGATCCGGCAGTCCTCCACCGTCCAGTGCGACTTGCCAGTGGTCAGCATAACTGAATAAGTACCGATGCGGCTGCCATTGCAATGCATCAGGGAGAGATTGCGCATTGTCACATATTCCGTACCCTTCCCCGACAAGACCCAGTCCATCACGCTGGCCTCCATCAGGTGGGTGCGTGGATCATCCTTTTTCTCAAGCATCACATAGAGTTGTCCGGCAGCACCATCATAAAAGAAGGAGCCGGGCTTAAGGTCGTCAAGCCCTTTTCCGACCGGAGGC
>MHBH01000012.1 GCA_001804805.1 Lentisphaerae bacterium GWF2_49_21 | reverse complement strand
ATGTCGAAAAGATATACTGGTATCTTGCTGCGGATCATGATGTTTTCACCACTATGGGGCTGCTCAGGGGTGAAAAGGATCCGATGGGGCGGCTGGTTGTAGCACCTGCCTATGTGGCTTATGCGAACCTTGTGAAGCAGATCCATGATTCGAAATGCATGGGAAGGGAAGCGTTCGGGAAATATACTAGGGCCTATGTAGTCCGTTTCAGGAAAAGCGCGGACGAGGATATACTTGTATGCTGGGGCACCTATCCGAGCAGGATAGAAGTCGAAGCGTCAGGGCCTATGATTTCCACCAATCTGATGGGGGAGGAAAAATCCCTGGCTCCTGATTCCGGAAAGATTCTGGTTGATCTTGGCAACGAGCCTTTCTTCATCAGGGGTTCAATCCAGAAGGTGAAGGAGATCGAATCCGAGGAGAAGATCATAGCGTCATCTGCTGACGACTACGGTAAGGAGCAGGGATTCAACAACTGGAATTACGGGTATTTTGAAGTTGCGCCGGATCAATCCAGCGAAGGGAAGTATGAGTTCAAGGAGATGAATGTCGTAGAAACCATGTGGGGCGAGAACTGGGCAGGACCGTACAAGTTCCTGAGTCTCGGAGGTGGAGGAGCCCATCCGGAGATTGCGGATGGAAAGCAGATATGGGCGGTCCGGCGCTGGAAGAGCGGATATGCCGGAAAGGTACAGATAAGCGGAAGATGCTACAGGGAGGACGAAAAAGGGGATGGTGTGGAATTTGTCATCCTGCAGGACGGCAAGGAGATATTCAGGCGGAAAGTAGGAGGTGAAGCCCCGATGTCAACTGATATAAAGCTGGAGACCGACATCAGGGAAGGATCAATTGTGGACTTCTGCGTTTCTCCGAATTCGAACACTGAATATGACAGTACAAGCAGCGATATAATGATAAAGACAATTAAAATATAGCATTTGCCGGAGGCTGCGATGAAATTCAAGTTTGAAGAGATATATGATGTAATAAAAGGGGAGATCAGGTCGCTTCCAACAGGGACGAGACTACCCCGCGTCCGCGATCTCATGTCTGAGCATGATGCCGCGCAGATAACGATCCAGAAGGTGCTTGACAGGCTCGAGGAGGAGAACCTCATTTCGCGGCTTACGGGAAGAGGCATATTCAAGTCCGACGGGAAGAAGGTCGTCAAGATACCGGTACAGAAGAAGATACTTCTTGCCCTGCCGATGCATCCTTCCCCATTTTTCGACTCGTTCGCCAACAGCTTCCTCAATATGACAAAAGGAGGAAATTATGTTCCTGCAATCACCAGGTACAATGTCTTCGACCCGATAGGCAAGTGGATTCCAGGGAATGCCAAATACGATGGGATCATAATAGTTCCTCCTGGCGTTCAGCTGAAGATAGAGATGATCAATGAACTGAAGAAGCTGGAATGCCCGATGGTCGTCGTAGACAGGTATTTCAACGGTTTTGATTTTGACTGCGTCTGCACCGACAACCTTGCTGGAGGTGCGCTTGCTGCCGAGCATTTCAGGAAGATCAACTGCAGGAAGACCGCAGTACTGGTGGCCGAACCGGAGGTGTCGACGGTAATCGACAGGATAACTTCCTTCAGCAGGCAGATGAAAATTTATGGGTTTGACGAGCCAGTGATAATAAATGCCAATACCAAAATTGGAGAGTTCTCCTCGAAAAAGGCATATGGGGAGTTGACTTCATATATCAGGAAGAACGGTATCGGCTTCAACGGGATATTCTGCGTCAGCGACCCATGCGCCCTGGGCGCCATGAAGGCACTGCATGATCTAAAGATGAAGATCCCAGAGGAGGTTGGCGTCATAGGATATGATGATATGGTCTTTTCGGAATTCTTCCATCCGTCCCTGACAACGGTAAGGCAGGATATAGAGAAGATTGCTAAAATGAGCATTGATATAATTGACAGGAAGTTCAACGGAGGGAAAGAAAAGACTTACCAGCTGCTGGTTCCTCCGGAACTTATTGTAAGGGAATCGACATTGGAGGTGCAGGATGGGAAAAAATAATAGAAGGTGTGGAACCTGTCTAATGAGGCAGTTCACATTGATCGAATTGCAGGTGGCCGTGCCCCCCGTAGCTATGAGACTGCAACAGCAGTCGAAAGCGAAGGCGAGAGCAAGCTCGATGACGTTTACGCTCATCGAGTTGCTCGTGGTGATTGCGATCATCGCAATTCTCGCCTCGCTTCTTCTGCCGGCACTCCAGAATGCGAAGGAGCAGGCGAAACGGACGGTCTGCCTGAGCAACATGAAACAGATAGGGCTTGCAATGAATTCCTATGCCGAAGACTGGAACGGCTACGGGCTCGGCTACATATACTTGGTGGAGTTCCCGAAGGACAATCCGTGCATAAGCTATCAGGCGATACAGGGTATCGGGGTGCTTTATTCAGAAAAATATTTTGGTTCAAACTATGCAGTCATGTTCTGCCCTTCGGCCAGCTGGGTCAATCCGACGTATCCCGTCTCCGGAACATACAAGGAGGGTACATACAGCATCTGGGACGAGGTAAATGAGCTGAAATGGAATTCAAGTACGAGTGCACGTGTGAAAAATGGAAGGGCCAAGAAAATGGACAAGCTGTATAACAAAACGGTCCTGATTGACAGGCTTGCATCCTGGAACAAGGGGTCGAACTGGCCTGCGGCGAAGGCGAACCATGGGCACAAATACTACAACGGGCTCGTAGGGGATGGTTCGGCAAAAGGATGTGCGGATTCAGATATGGACATATCGTTCAAGGCGAGCCAGGCGAACGACATCTGGTTCACCGACGGCTACAACAGGGACAAGTGGATCTACTGCTTTGATCAGATAAACAATTTCTAAAAGAGGGAGAATTAATTCTGTGAAGAATATTGGAACCTGGATTATGCCGGTCTTTGCTCTGGCCGGTGCCGTATGCAACGCTGAGAATGCAGAATCTAAAATTGTCACCCATGAAGCGCCCGCCGCGGAAAAAGCTTCACCAGATTATTCTGTGGAAGTAAATGGGAAGTCTGTCTTCGTCTACACGGTCCCGACTTTACGCGGAGGACCGGCATCATTCGCATATTTCGATTTCCAAGGAACGGTGAAAATTAAGGTTTTGTCTCTGAATAAGACGGATTCCGTGAAAATACTTCCAGCGTCTTTTGGAATAAAACATGAGTTAAAAGATGGTTCATGCGAATTTTTCCTGTCAAAACCTGCCAATCTCACGATAGAGATAAATGGAAGTTATGAAAGAGCTCTGCATCTTTTTGCAAATCCAATTGAAAAGGATGCCCCTAATCCCGATGATCCGGATGTAATATATTTCGGGCCTGGAATCCATGAAATAACCACCCTGAGCCCGAAGAGCAACCAGACAGTCTATATCTCCGGAGGGGCCATATTAAGGTTGAAGATTTTAGAGGGGGAAAAGCCCGTACAGGGAAAAAACTGGAAAGGTAACAAGGTTTATAAGACTTTTATGGAAACCAGGGGCGTGCAAAATGTGAAGGTCCGAGGTCGGGGAATCATCGACATGGGGTTTCTTCCCTGGCACGCGCGCACTGCAATGTGGTTTGAAAAATCAAAAGATGTGCTTGTAGAGGGGATCATCATACTTGACGCCCCGGCCTGGGTAGTGGCGATGCACAATTCCACGAATGTGACGGTACGGAATATAAAGCAGATCTGCCAGAGGGAGAACAGCGATGGCATCGACATCTGCAACAGCCAGGATGTTCTTGTGGAGGACTGTTTTCTGCGCAACAACGACGATGAGATATGCGTGAAGACGACGACCGCCTCTCCGGATCTGGAATCGAAGAACATAATTGTCAGGAACTGCGTGATCTGGAACGAACGCGCCCGCGGACTTGGTATAACCTCTGAGACCCGTGCGAATATCGTAGACGTGACATTCCAGGATTGCGACATCATCCACGACTTCTCAAACGGATACGACTGTTCTTCCCTGGCAATACTGGTCTCCGATTCCGGCAGCATGAGCAACATAAGATTTGAAAATATCAGGATTGAAGACATAAAGAATACTCTTATCAACTGCTGGATTGGTGCAGATATGTGGGGCAAGGACAATAAAAGGGGGAATATAAAAGGAGTTGTGTTCAAGGACATAATCGTGACTGGCGGCAAATTTCCCGTTTCAAAGATCACAGGCTTTGACGAGAATCATCTTGTAGAAGACATGACTATCGATAACTTAAATATCCAAGGCAAGAAAATAAATGATCTTGAATCAGGTAAATTCAAGATCAACCAGTTCATGAAGGATATTCAATTCAAGTAATCCATAACCTCCATATCCATTAAAATATATCAGTATTTGACAAAATCGTCCTTTGGAATATTGTATACAATATACAATTTAACTAACTTGAAGGAATGATGATTATGAAACGGTTTTTCCTGCTTTTACTGCTTGTTTCAGCCTTTCTGCCATCGGTATTTTGCGCAGACGAGAACGCTGTAAAACCAACCTATAAGGAAGTCAAGGATCTACCATATTATGATGCGAATACTCCTGATTTAACTCCTTATCAGATTGAACGTTGCAAATTGGATATATATTACCAGGAAAATGGAAAAGATCTCCCTGTGGTAGTCTGGTTCCATGGTGGCGGATTGACCGGTGGAAACAAAGCCATTCCGTCAGGCCTGAAAGACAAGGGAATTGTAGTGATAGCAGTGAATTATAGGTTGTCGCCACAGGTGAAATGTCCGGCATATATCGAGGATGCCGCTGCCGCTATCGCCTGGACATTCAAGCATGTTTCCGAATATGGTGGAAGCCCGGACAAGATCTTTATTTCCGGACATTCAGCCGGTGGATATCTGGTGTCGATGGTAGGTCTTGAAAAGAAGTGGCTGGCAAAATATGAGATAGATGCGAACAAGCTTGCCGGAATCATACCTTTCAGCGGACAGGCCATCACTCATCTGACCATACGCAAGGAAAGAGGAATCTCCGACAAACAGCCTGTAGTCGACGAATTCTCTCCTCTTTTCCATGTACGGGCAGACACACCTCCAATCCTCATTCTCTCAGGTGATCGTGAAAAGGAAATGCTCGGACGCTATGAGGAGAACGCCTATTTGCTGCGCATGCTGAAGGTCAATGGGAACACGGTCTCGACACTCTATGAACTTCAGGGGTATGGACACGGAATGGTGACTCCAGGAGTTCCTCTGCTGGTAGAGTTCGTAAAGAAGACATTGGCTGACAAGACAAAGAATGAAACAAAACAATAAGTGCTCATTCCAGAGGTAAAAAACTCTCAACATATAAGGATAAAGATATGTCAGAAAATCCTGTATTCAGTGCGATTAAGGACCGGTTCAAGTCTGGGCAGAAAACTCGTATCCTCGCCTTTGGATCGTCTAATACTGAGAGGATTTTGCCAGGCATGCACTGGTTTGACGTATTTGATCTCGCCATTGGAAATACGTATGGAAGAATCCATTATTGCATAAACACAGGCATTGGAGGGCATACTTCCAAAGATCTGCTTGGTCGCTTTGAAGACGATGCCGCCTTTTACCGGCCTCATATGGTGTTCATAACTGTCGGCGGGAATGACAGCAATCCTGACCGTAAGCTGACCGAAGAACAGTTTACTTCCAATCTTCTGGAACTTCATCGCCGTTTTAAAAAGATGGATACTGCTATAGTCTTCCAGACGTATTATGCGCCAATAGACTATATGTGCCCAGATGAGCATATGAAGAAGTTTTCCCGGTATATGGAAATCATCCGGCAGATTGCAGTTGAAACCGGATCCGGGCTTGTGGATCATTTGGCCAGGTGGGAATATCTTCGTAAAAATCATCCAGACAAGCACTTGCCACTGATGCAGGATGGTATGCACGTCAATAGGCGGGGCAATATGGTAATGGGGCTGGATATTGCCCGTCATTTCGACGTCAAAGTAAATATTCCATACACATCTTCCGTACACGATCCGGAAGGAAAGGGATTCTGGAACGAGGCCGTCGAGATACAGAAGATCATGGATAATAATTTTTCTCTGGGAGAAAAATTATGAAGATACAACGTCGTTCTCTCGGGGAAGGGGTCTATAGGCGCCTTCTGCGTCTCATCCTTGACGGTAAAATTACGGCCGGTAAATGGATGAGGGAGGAGAAGCTCTGCAAGGAGCTTGGTGTCAGCCGCACGCCATTGCGCGAAGCATTGATCCGTCTGGTCCAGGAAGGCATTCTTGAACAGCAGACGCATCGCGGATGCATCGTGCGCCAGCTTGAAAAAGATGAAATAGGTCAGATGATGGAATACCGTCGACTGCTCGAATGCATGGTGCTAAGAGAGTGGTTCGACAAGATAGACCGTCATGAAATTAAAATACTGGATGAAAAACTAATTGCAGCCACCAAGACCGGCAATGAAAATCTACGCATAGCGATACTTGAAGCCGATGAGGAACTTCATGAAATCATAATATCGGCCTGTGACAATCGTTTCATTGTCGAACAGGTTCGCCGTCTACAACTGCTCTGCCGACCCTACCGGGTTCTGCGCTGTGCAGAATCGGAGGATCTTACCGCCATCCTGGCGGAACGGAAGAAGATCATCGATGCAATACTAAATGATTCCGTCGAAGATGCAGTTGCCGGGCTTTCCGCCCACTTCGAGACCAGCCGGAAATACTATATTGATGACACCTTAGCCAAAACGGAGTCTGGCATTTCCCAACAGTTTTGAAAAATAATTCCAATGCTTTCGTATTACGATGCCTCAGGCATCCGCAGGAGTGCGCAGACAGAGTCTGCGCTCATCCTCAAGCGGTGATTTTGTCACCGCATTCAGATGGCTCCATGACACCAATGCCGTTAACTTAAGCGTAACATCTTAATAATAGTGCTGTTATATTGTTTTTCTTTACGCATGGAATGCGTTAGGTAATAAAGCCTATGGTTTCAACCATAGGTATTGGATTCCAAAATTTGTTTTGCCCTGAAGGGACAGAGTATACTCCGTCCCTACAGGACGAATCATTTTTCCATATATGTCCTGTGGTTGAAACCACAGGCTTTATTACTCAATCCCTTCAGGATTAATATATGCATGTAACATGCGAGTCATCAGTATATTATGTCTTAAGTTAACGGCATTGGCATGGCACAGTAATAAAATATTTTCTTCCGTGGTCTTTATCATCTTGTACCGCAGTCATTATCTTTTAAGCTGTGCATGGACGGTGTTCTTGAAATTGTCGAGGGCGAATTCACCCTTGTGCATTACAACCTCGCAGGTGCTCTTGACTTTCTCAAACTCATCAAGTGAAGCGGCGAAAGCTGTGATTGCAATAATAGGAATATTACTGAACTTATTGTCTTTCTTCATGTATTGGATCAGTTCCCATCCGGTCTTCACAGGCATCAGGAGATCTATAATACTGAGTTTTATATCATATTTTCCGCTTTCAAGGATGTCGATAGCTTCATTTCCGTTGGCGGCGCATACGGATTCATATCCCTCGTCAGTCAGTACACGGGAATAGAAATTCCGCAGGAGATCATCGTCGTCCACTATAAGGATCACCGGCATTGATCCGCTTTTATCCTGATCATTCATATATGAATTCTCCTTATGTTAAATATTTACTCGTGGCGGAATGCCCGTCTTTGGAACGGAATGACTTGCCTGTTACAGCAATCACAGCATCTTATATGCCACGCGCGTCCGCATCCGAAACCTATTTCATGACACCGATATAGAACAAGAATTTAATTGTTTCGGATTTTCCTGGCCGGTCCGAGTCCGGCTCGGACAAAGGCGAGTTTCGTGCTTCGGATTTTAACATGTTCGCCAGAGGTGTATATTTCCTAATGAAACAGATAAAGGTCATATGCTTCCTGAATCCTCTGTCCTGCGACGGCAAGTCCGTTGAACGCTGGAAGGAGGTAGAGGGTATATTCAAGGAACTGGACATAAGCTACGAGCTTGTGTCGCATGCTGGTGATCTGTCCGTTAAAGTACTGGAAGTCCTTAAGGCTGGAGTACCTGAGCCTACGACCATTGTCGGGGTTGGCGGAGACGGCACACACAACGCTCTCATCAACGGTATGATGAAGTTCAAGGAATCCAATCCAAGCGCATACCTTCCATCATATGCCATAATTCCATTCGGTACCGGAAACAACATTGCGAAATCATTCAGCATGAGTCCGATGGAGAACCTTATATTCAACGATATCCGCCGTGCCGTAATTTCAACCGTCTGGGGCGCGGACTACAAGTTGGATCTTGGCAGGATCGGAGACAGGTTTTTCGCCGACGGATTTGCCTGCGGTATTGACGCCAGCATCCTGAAAGGGAGGGACAGGGACAAGTCATTCTTCAAGAAAATTCCGTTGCTGTTCTGGATGGTCAAGGGTTATCTGATATATCTCTACAATGTAATGAAGAATCTTTTCGGGTATAAGTCAGTAAAAGGTGAAATTGCCATTGATGGAGAAAAGAAATATTCCGGGAAGATTTTAAATATCATAATCAACAATACCCGGATCTATGCGGGTGAGTTCGACCTTACAGACACCGCATATGCGAATGATGGAAAACTCGACATTCTGATTTCCAAGGGGCATGCCAGCTACCTTAGGCGTTATCTTCTGAGCCATCGTCATTTTCCTAGGAAGATCAGGAAGTTCGGTTCATTTGGTGAAGATTCAATTTATCATATCAAGGGCAAGGTTTTCAAAATCAAATTCGACAAGCCCATGCCAGCCCAGGTTGATGGCGAACAGATCCCTGATGCCAGTGAGTTTACTATTGAAACATATCCTTCTGCAATAACCCTAAAGATCCCGGTTGAACCGGCATGAAACCTAATTCCGATTTTAAAGCAACGGAACTCAAGAACGCGCAAACATGCGCTACTACAAGCGAAAATGCCCTTATTTGAAGTCCGACAGCCTTCCATATGAGAACCCTCCATACATTCCAAAGTAATTGAGGTAAAATAACAGCTTGAAGAGTAAAGAATTTTGAAGTATCTTCAATATAAATAGGCTTTTTCACCGACATACGTGCAGTATGGAAATATTGGATGAAATGGCCTGACAGTAAACCGTTAAATAAAACATGGGAAAAAGCCTATTATGCCTCCGCATTTTGTGTTCCAGATGATGAACGTGTCGAAGTTCTACAATGAAAAACCTGTCCTTCAGGATATCAGCCTGTCGTTCTACTACGGCGCCAAGATAGGAATCGTAGGAGAAAACGGTTCTGGGAAATCTACTCTTCTGCGTATAATGGCGGGTCTGGATACGGATATCATGGGGACAGCCCAGATCTCCAAGAACATGCGCGTCTGCTATGTCCCACAGGAACCACATCTCAATCCGGAGAAGAACGTCCGTCAAAATCTTGAAGAGGCTGTGAAACATGTCAAGGATCTTATCAGCCGTTATGACGAGGTCTGTGCGAAGCTGGGAGAAAAGCTGTCAGAGGCAGAGATGATGAAACTCGGTAACGAGATGGACAGGCTCCAGACTGAGATTGACAAGGTAAACGGCTGGGAAATTGATCGTATGCTCGACATGGCCTCCGACGCACTTGTGCTTCCTCCTGATGATTCGGACGTGACAAAGCTTTCAGGTGGGGAATGCCGTCGTGTTGCGCTCTGCAAAGCACTTCTCGAAAAACCCGATCTGCTGCTGCTTGACGAACCCACCAACCATCTCGACGCCGAAACCGTCGCCTGGCTCGAACAGGCGCTCCGCGATTATGAAGGGACCGTAATTATCGTCACGCATGACCGATATTTCCTGGACAACATCACCAAATGGATTCTGGAACTGGAAAACACCTATGGAATCCCATTTGAAGGGAACTACAGTTCGTGGCTCAAGCAGAAATCCGAGATCCTCCGTGTCCGTGAGAAATCCGAGAGCAACCGTCAGAAAATCCTGCAGAAGGAGTTGGAGTGGATAGGCACAAGCCCCCAAGGGCGTCTGAGGAAACAGCAGGCGCGTGTCAGCCGATACGAGGAATTGTCCAGTCAGAAGTTCGAGGTACAGAAAAACGATTGTGTCATCCAGATCCCTCCCGGGCCTCATCTGGGCAACAAGGTGGTCACAGCGAAATCCCTCACAAAAGGATACAGTGATGTCACCCTCCTCGACAACGTCGATTTCAACCTTCCTCCAGGCGCCATTGTCGGAATCATAGGTCCCAACGGTGCCGGAAAGACCACTCTTTTCCGCATGATCATCGGGCAGGAGAAGCCGGACTCGGGAACTGTTGAAATTGGAGATACAGTCGTACTTGCCTATGTGGACCAGCACCGTGATGCGCTTGACGACAGCAAGAGCATCTACGAGGAAATCACAGGGGGGCTGGATGATATTTCCCTGGGGGATCGCAGTATCAACAGCCGGGCCTACTGTTCGCGTTTCAACTTCCGTGGACAGCAGCAGCAGAAAAAAGTAGGACAGCTATCCGGTGGTGAACGCAACCGAGTCCATCTAGCCAAACTTCTGCGTACTGGAGGCAATCTGCTTCTGCTTGACGAACCTACCAACGATCTGGACGTCAACACCATGAGGGTGCTTGAAGAAGCCCTCATAGAGTTTCCCGGCTGTGCGATGGTAATCAGCCATGACCGTTTCTTCCTTGATCGAATATGTACGCACCTTCTTATTTTCGAGGGTGACGGCAAGCTCAAGTGGTTCGAAGGCAACTTCCAGCTATACGAGGAAAAGATGATCGCCGCTGACGCCGAACATCTCCTTCACCGCCGCAAACACTACAAACGACTGGCATTGCACTAACCTGGATTATTCACGCGGAGTGAATAATCCATGCGCATCTGAAACGCATGGATTAATCAGGCTAAGGCGATTCTTCTTCCTCAATAAGTAGGATGGAGCCTTCTGAGAATACTTTTGTATTCGTATTACGATGCCGCAGTAATGCCGTTAACTTAAGATATAACACGTTAATGTCTCGCATGTTATATTCTGATGATGAATCCTGAAGGGATTGAGTGATATAGCCTGTGGCTTCAGCCACAGGTTTCGTATAAAAGATGATTCGTCCTGTAGGGACGGAATATACTCTGCCCCTTCAGGGCAAAACAAATTTTGGGATTCAATACCTATGGTTGAAACCATAGGCTTTATTACCTAACGCATTCCATGCGTAAAGATAAAACAATATAACATCCATATTATTAAAATGTTACGCTTAAGTTAACGGCATTGATGCTGCAGGCATCCGATGGAGTGCTGTAACAGAGTTACAGCTTTTTTCCAATCGAATGCAGTATCCTTGATTTTCTACCTGTATCAGATTATCTTTGGTCCAATATCAGTCTTGTCCTAAATAGCTTTTAAAAAAGCGTGACTCCTTTTGGGGATATATAATATCTCCAGAAGTTAAACAGAAAGGAGTCAC
>MHBH01000011.1 GCA_001804805.1 Lentisphaerae bacterium GWF2_49_21 | reverse complement strand
GTAAGGTTCCTTTCTTTCTAGTTGTTTTACTTTTCGAAGCTAATTGTAATATAACTTCAGAAAAGTCTGGAACCTTATATGTCTATCAGGCCAAAGCGCCTGACGTAAAAATGAAAAAGACAAGTGCTGAGATATGCGTATAGTAGATAAGGCGAAAGCCTTGGGGAAAATGGGGAGTAAGAAAAATAGAAAGTCCCCTCAGGGTGGCGACATCATTTCACTGCCTTTTGGGATTCTGGCGTTTCTGGCAATACCGGAGGTTTCCAGCCGCCGACTTTTTCGCGGAGCCACTGGATGGCGACGTAGAACATGGGTGTCATGATTGTTCCGAGGACTTCACCGACTATCATTCCTCCGAATACCGCAGTTCCGAGAGAGCGGCGGCACGCGGCTCCTGCTCCGATGGCGATCACCAGCGGAAATACGCCGAGGATGAAAGCGGTACCGGTCATGACCACTGCGCGGAAACGCGTCTTTCGCGCCTCGATCGCGGATTCCACTATTCCCATTCCTCGTTCTCGCATGTGCACGGCAAATTCGACAATAAGGATCTCGGTCTTGCACGTCATGCCGAAGAGGAGCACGAATCCTATCTGCGTGTAGATGTCGTTCTCGACACCGAGCATATACAGGAATGCAAGTGAACCGAGCAGAGCGACAGGAACGGAGAGCATGATCGCGATCGGTATCATCCAGCTTTCATACTGTCCCACAAGAAAGAGGTAGATGAAAAGCAGGGCAAGCGCAAAAATGAATCCGGCCTTGCCTGCCGCCTGGAGTTCCTGATATGACATGTCGGTCCACTCATACTTGAAGCCTTCAGGAAGAACAGTCTTTGCGATGTTCTCGAATGCTCCCATTGCCTGGCCTGAACTTGCGCCCGGCGCAGCTGATCCGTTTATCCTGACGGCCTGGTACATGTTATATCTGAAGACTGTCTGAGGACCGAACACTATCTTCGCATTGGCGAAAGTTCCAATCGGCACCATCTTGCCTTTCTTGTTGGTAACATATATGCCCATGATGTCGTCCACGTCCTTTCGGAACTGTCCCTGCGCCTGGATCATGACCTTGAATACCTGGCCGTACTTGTTGAAGTCGTTCACATAATATGATCCCAGATATGACTGGAGGGCGTTGAATACGTCAGACAGGCTGAGTTCGAGCTTCATCACCTTCTCGCGGTCTATCTCGAGGTAGATCTGCGGCACTGTCGCGCTGTAGGTGCTGTAGGCGCTTCCGATCTCGGGATATTTCTTCGACTCCATGATGAACGCCATGAGAATCTGCGAGAGCACCTGCGGATCGACGCCGCGCAGATCCTCGACGATGAACGAGAGTCCTCCCGCCGTGCCGAGTCCTGGAATCGCAGGCAGAGGGAAACAGAAGAATGCGGCGTCGGGTATGACGTTCAGTTCGCCATTGAGTCTGTGCATTATCGATTTCTGGAAGAGGCTTGGAACCTTGCGCTGGTCCCAGTCCTTGAGAGTCACGATGAGCAATGCGTTGTTGGGATTGCTCACCTGGTCCATCATGTTGAAGCCGGTGACCGCCAGGACATGGTCGACGCCTTCGATCTTCAGTATCTTGTCGGTGGCCTTCTTTACGACGGCATGTGTGCGTTCGACCGATGCGGCCTCAGGAAGCTGGACGTTCACGAAGAATATTCCCATGTCCTCGTCGGGTATGAATCCCGTAGGAATTCTCTGATAGAGCCAGTTGCAGCCCCAGAGGCATGCGGCGAGGAAAATCACGCATAGGAAGGCGCGGCGTGCGAACATTGTAGATACAGAGGCGAATCCGAGGGTGACCCATTCGAAGAACTTGTTGAACATGCGGAACGGCAGTATGGGCTCCTTTGTTTCCGGCCTGATGAAGGTGGCGCAGAGCGCGGGGCTCAGCGTCATGGCGTTTATCGCGGAGATGAAGACGGAGCATGATATGGTGATCGCGAACTGCCTGTAGAGCGAACCGGAGATCCCGGGAAGGAAGCAGACGGGGATGAACATGGCCATGAGGACGAAGGTGGTGGCGATGATGGGGTTTGTGACCTGCTCCATGGTCTTCTCGGTGGCCCTTACCGGATCGAGCCCCTCCTCCGCCATGAGGCGCTTGCAATTCTCCACAACGACAATCGCGTCGTCCACGACTATTCCTATGGCAAGTATCAGGCCGAAGAGGGAGACGAGATTTATGGAGTAGCCCATCGCAAGAAGCGCGGCGAATGTGCCGATCAGGGAGACGGGTACCGCGAGCATCGGAACGATGACGGCGCGCCAGTCCTGCAGGAAGAGGAATACGACGCCGATGACAAGCGCCACCGCAATGAAAAGGGTGAATACGACCTCCTTGATCGAACGGCGCACGAACTGCGTGGTGTCATAATTTATCGAATACTTGAGATCCTCGGGAAAATACTGTTCCAGATCCTTCATCTTCTTGTAGACGGTGTCGGCGATCTGGAGTCCGTTCGCCGAAGGCAGCTGGTAAATGGCAAGGTTCAGCCCGGGCATGTTGTCACGCTCGCCGAACGACTGGTAGCTGAAGGCGCCCAGTTCGACATTCGCTATGTCCTTGATCTTGATCTGCGAGCCGTCCGGCAATGCGCGGACGACAATTTCGGAAAACTCATCCTTGTCTTCCAATCTGCCCTTGATCTGGATCATCAGCTGGTTGGCCTGTCCCGACGGAGTTGGAGGCATTCCTATCTGCCCGGCGGCGGCCTGTACGTTCTGCGCCTGTATGGCATTTGTCACCTCCTGCGGCGACATGTTAAGGCTTGCCATCTTGTCGGAATCGAGCCAGATGCGCATCGAATAGTCGAGTTCCCCGAGGATCTTCGCGTCGGCAACTCCCCTGATGCGGAGCATTTCATTCTGGATGTTTATTAGGGCGTAATTGCTGAGGAAGACCGAATCGTATGTGTTCTTCGGAGAGTAGAGATTGATGATCAGCAGCATGTTGGTGGACTTCTGCTTGACGGTGATCCCCTGCCGTTTGACGCTGTCGGGAAGCTGGGGGGTCGCCAAACTCACGCGGTTCTGCGTGTTGACAGTATTCATGTCGCCGCTCGTGCCCGGATAGAAGGATATCATCGTGTTCTGGGAACCGTCGTTTCCGCCGGTGGACGACATGTAGATCATGTCCTCGACACCGTTTATCTGGTTTTCCAGAGGCGTCACCACGGTGTTCGTCACGACGCTTGCGCTGGCTCCGGTATATGTGGATGAGACCTGCACCTGCGGAGGTGTGATATTGGGAAACTGTGAGACAGGCAGGCTGAAGATGGAGATGAGCCCTGCAATGACCAGCACTATGGAAATGACGAATGCCAGCCTTGGCCTGTGAATGAAGATTTTACTTATCATCTAAAGCGCCTCTTGCAGTTTTATTTGCCGGAAGGCGGTTTTGATTTTGCATCCGGAACTGGCGGCTGGGTATTCAATTCTGCTTTTGTCGAACCAGCCATTGTCATATTGACAGTCATTCCCGGCCGGGCCTTCAATATGCCCTGGACAATCACATTCTCGCCTTCGGAGAGACCTGTTGTGATGACTATGTTGAGTCCGGAAATCTGGCCCGTCGTGACTTTGCGGCTCTGCACCTTGGAATCCTTGTCGACGACATAGACAAGCTCACCTGTCTGATCCCTCTGGATGGCGAGTGCCGGAATGAGTATTGACGGTGTTTTTTCCTTCCTTTCAATCCTGAGCCTGACATATTCACCGGCAGTAAGAATGCCTTTCGGATTATCGAACCGGGCGCGGATAAGGAGGGTTCCGGTGGATGTATTGATGGTATTGTCCGCAAAATAGATCTTCCCGTCCAGGGGATATTCAGTACCGTTGGCAAGTACCAGCCTCGGAGTCACCTCCGATGCAATCCTTTCAATGTTGCCATCCCTCTGTGTAATGCTTACGACAATCGGTTCCGGAACGTTGAATTCCACCTTTACCGGATCCATCCTTACGAGCTTACAGAGGTTGTTGTTGATGGTCGGTCCGACGAGATTTCCAACGCTGATCGGGCATACCCCGAGCTTGCCGTCGAACGGGGCGGAGATCTTCGTGTATCCGAGGTTTATCTTCGCTACCTCAAGCTGGCCCTGCGCGACCAGGACTTCACCTGTGGAGACGCCCTGGGTCATGACTGCCGAATCGAGATCCTTCTGCGAGGCGGCATCCTGTTTTACCAGTGTCTTGTAGCGTTCGACCTGGATGTTGGCATATGTCAATGAGGCCTGCGCATGTACAAGCTGACCTTCCGCCTCCTTCACCTGCGCCTCATATGGGCGGGGATCTATTTCGAAGACGAGATCGTCCTTCTTGACAAAGCTTCCTTCCTCGAAGTTCTTCATGACAAGGAAACCTTCGACACGTGCAACAAGATCCACCCAGTCCTCGGCGACGATCTGTCCAATATATCCATGTGTCGTGGCGACATCCTGCTTCACAGCCGGAGCGCACACCACGCCCGGCGGGGGCGGTGGAGGTGCAACTGGTTTTTTATTGCACGAGGCAAGCAGCAGGACACACGCAAGAAGCATATATTTACAGTGACGCATGTGTAAAATTTCTCCGGATTAAAATTAAATAAAAATATACCTTTGGGAACTGATGTTTACAAACTCGGATAGAGGTCGGCTTTCTTAAGAATATCATTGGCAATTTGCATTGCCACTTTCTGAGCTGCTGGCGATGGATTGCTTGCGGCAAAACAGATCTATGAAATTCTTTTTATTACTTCGTCCAACAGAAAACCGATTTCTGAGCGGAAATCAACCTGCTGTTTTGTTGGTACGGGGTGTTTTTTCCCGATTTGTTCGTGGAGAAGAATATCAGCCACTTTTCTCGATTGATCCTCCAATCTCAACATCATTTTCTTTAATGTGTTCCCTTTAACTTCGTTGGCATATTGTCCAAAACTTTTGCAATCCATAATTGGCGGAACATGGTCTATGATAGTCCGGACAAGCATGATTACTGCGTAATAATTTCTGGTGGAATAGTTGATGTTAAGTTCACGACATAGTTCAAGCAGCTTGGAAAGATCAAATCCTGTTTCTATTTCCTTCAACTGCTCAATCTTCTCGTCAGAAATATATTTTTCCAAAAAATCAAAGTCTTCCTCGTCCCAAAACTTCTCTATTTCATTGATACAGGAATCCAATAGCGCTTTACTGCGCTCTAATCCGTATTCGTACGCCTCTTGCCTTTCATTTTCAGTCAAATCAACTTTTCGCCTTGGACTAAATCTTATTTTGGAAAAATCAACGCTATGCCTTTTAGCAGGAAAAACGTGTTCAAGATCAGCCCGTGTGTCTCTAAACCATTTCTCGAATGCATAACGATACCTTTTCTCAGCCGCCACACATTTGATCTGATCAATTTGTTGTTTTATAATTTCTTTTGCTTTGGTTTTATTCATCTGTCATACCAGCTTGAACATAGGTTTGAGCTTTTTGCTGCCGATCAGGCTGGGAAATAGCGAGTAGTTGCCAGACTCGCGCCTGATTCTTCCCGCCGGAATTGCAGGGCTGATTTTTATTTCGTCAGCGAAATGTTTTACTTCTGACAACGACGATTTTGCGTTCAATCCGGATTTATCCCACAAGCTGTTCGGAATAAGCATCTCCATTGCCCACTTGTTGGCTTCATCTTCCTTTGCGGAATCAGCCCTTGTTTCGAGATCGTCGAAGAAAGACTCTTCGCCGTCTTTGTCGAGATGTGTCGCTATATGCGCCAGTTCGTGGCAGAGCGTAAACCAGAAGTTGTCAAGACGGTCATGCCTTATGGTCAAGGCTACAATGGGTGAACCGTCCGGCATCAGCATTGCCGCGCCATCCAAATAGGTTCTTTGCAGATGCCGTTCCAATATCAGGTGGATGCCGTTCTTGTTTAAAAACTCCTTGGCAAGCAATGGACCGTCGCTCATATAACTTAATCCTGCCAAGCCGGTCATGAATTTCCTGTCGATGCGGTTTTTCCTGTAGGCCGGCAAATTCGTCTCTTCCTTGGCAAGCCCGCATACGCGTATGCGCCATGCGGCGAGAGAATACTCATCCATCCTCTTTCCCTGCCTGAATGATCGCCTGTACAATGCGGGAGAAAGAAAATTCTGTCCGCCGGGGGCTGCAAAGCAGGTTATCAACTCCTCCGCTTGTTCTTTCGCCTGGGAAAGCGTTCCCTTAAAGCCCTCGAACCAGCCGCGTTTCAGCATTTCGGTAATAGGAAACCTGAGCCAGTCAATACAGTCTTCAGATGAAAATCCACGCCCCTTCTCCTTGAGCAGGACTTCGGCCGGTATACCGAGCTTGGAACTGAGATTGCGGATCATTTTGAGGCTGAGACTGCGCTTCCCGGACAAGACTTCAGACACCTTGCTTCTGCTCCCCATGCAGGGGATCAAATCCTTCGGCTTGAGATCCTCCTGCTCCATGCGGAATTTTATCGCCTCGACAGGATCAGGAAGATCCATTGGGAATTTGCATTCCTCGTAGTCTTCGACAAGCTTGGCGAGTAGTTCGATTTCATCCTCCTCATCCGTAGAAAGAGACTCCTTTTCCATCAGGGCCTCGATGCGCTTCAGGTATTCATCGTAATCGGGCTCATTCTTTATTATCTTGAACATATTCATATTGTCTCCGCGTTTATTCTGTCATATTCCTTGTGGGTTCCCACGAATCTGATGAAGATTATTCCCGGTTTATAGGCTATTTTTACGACAAGCCGGTAATCGTTTCCCTTGATGTCGAACACCACCCTGTTGCCCTTCAAGAAGTCGGCGCTCCGATATTTTCCCTTGATATCGCTGGGCTTGGCCCATTTCGCCATCTTTGCCTCGGCAAACCAGCATTCAAGCGGAACCTTTGCTGTCGGATGCTTCGAATAGAACTCCCGAAGGGTTTTCCTTTTGATTACTCGCATATTATACATGTTCCCAATTTTAATGTCAATACATATGTTCCCAAAAAGGGAATTTATTTTCTTTTCCGTTTTTATATCGGACTGAGTTTTTTCACTCCTCCCGCCGCGAATTCCACTATGCGTAGTTTAATAAGTTTCCTTCACCACCTTACGGTAGTTAGCGTCGAGGTTGGACTCGAGTTGGACAAGGGAATATATGCGGCGGGACATTTCGGTGACATAACGTACCTCGTCTATAATCAATCCATGGCCAAGGAGCTTTTTCTCACGGTAGGAAAGCCATTTCTTGAGCACCTGATATCCGCCAATTGTGTAATCCCACACTTCCTTGTGCCAGTTTTTAATCTTGTTAGATTTCATTTTGACTTGCTCGAGAAGGCGTTGATCATCTTCTGGACCACCACGTAGAATACTGGTATCAGGATTGTCCCGAAAACACATGAGACGAGCATTCCGCCGAAGACGACTGTTCCGAGCGAACGGCGGCTGACGGCACCAGCACCGAAAGCCAGGACAAGAGGCGTAACTCCCAGGACAAACGCAATGGCCGTCATCATCACCGCCCTGAACCTGAGCTTCGCGGCATGGGCTGCCGCTTCCGTTATGCTCATGCCCTTCTCATGGCTTTCCTTGGCGAACTCGACGATGAGAATGGCTGTCTTGCAGGCGATGCCGAACAGGAGCACGAATCCGACCTGTGTGTAGATATTGTTGTCCAGCCCGCAGAACAGGAGGAAGAGAAGCGAGCCGAAGAAGGCGATCGGCACTGACAGCAACACCGCCAGCGGGATCATCCAGCTTTCGTATTGCGCAACTAGAAAAAGATAAATGAAGAACAGGGCGAGTCCGAAGATTATCGCGGCCTTGTTTCCGGCAAGCTTCTCCTGGTATGACATATCCGTCCATTCGTATTTCATGCCCTCGGGAAGATTTTTCGCTGCAATCTCCTCCATCGCCTTCATGGCCTGTCCGGAACTGTATCCGGCTGCGGAATTCCCGTTTATCGTGACCGACGGGTACAGGTTGTAGCGGTTCATATACTGCGGGGCGAAACGCGTCTCGGGAATTACCAGCGTATTGATCGGAACCATTTCACCCTTGTTGTTCCTGACGTGCAGCCCCATGACGTTGTCGAGTTCGGCACGATACTTGGAATCAGCCTGCATCTCGACCTTGTATGTCTTTCCGAACTTGTTGAAGTCATTGATATAGGTATATCCGGCCAGACCTTTGAGCACAGTGTTAATCTCGTCTATGGAGACTCCCAGCTTCAGCGCCTTCTCACGGTCGAACTTGAGGAATATCCTTGGGACGCTGGCACGGAAAGTCGAAAACGCGCCAGTGATCTCTGGACGCTGGTTCGCCTCCAGCACGACCTGGCTCATCGCCTGAAAGAGATTCTGCGGATCAGAGCTTGTGGTATCCTGTATGACAAATGAAAATCCTCCGGAAGTTCCAAGACCGGGGATCGCCGGGATATTGAAAGGCATTATCATGGCCCCGGGGATCGCCATGAACTTGGCGAGTATCTTGCGCATTACCGATTCCTGGCTTAGCTCCGGATCCTTGCGCTTGGCCCAGTCGTCGAGGACTCCGATTATGAACGCGTTGTTTGACGCAGAGGTCGAGGTGATGATGCTGTATCCGGTCGTCGCAAGGGAATCTGTCATGCCCGGAACGCTCAGCATCGCCTCGGTGGCCTGGTTTGTGATTCTCGTGGTGCGCGGAAGCGAAGAGGCCTCTGGAAGCTGGACGTTCACCATGAACAGTCCCTGGTCCTCGTCGGGGATGAAACCAGTAGGAAGCATTCCGTAGATCTTCCAGCACGCAAATATGAGTCCGCCATAGATGATCATGACGATGAAGGCCTTGCGGATCACCAGCCCGGCAATCCTCAGATAACCTTTCGTAGTCACATCAAAAATCGAATTGAACCATCTGAAGACGAAGAAAAGCTTCTTGCCCTTCACTTCAGGTTTCAGCAGCGTGGCGCAGAGCGCAGGGCTCAGCGTGAGCGCGTTTATGGCCGATATCAGCACGGAGACAGAGATGGTCACTCCGAACTGGCGGTACATCTCTCCGGTGATCCCGGGCATGAAGCAGACTGGGATGAACATGGCGAGGAGGACGAGTGTTGTCGCAATGATCGGGCCAGTCACCTGATCCATTGTCTTCCTGGCGGCATCGCGCGGCGAAAGATTCTCGGAGCTCATGAGATGGTTCACGTTTTCTATCACCAGGATTGCGTCATCGACCACGATTCCGATCGCAAGTATCAGACCGAAAAGAGTTATGAGGTTGATGGAATATCCGAGGGCCAGAAGCACCGCGAACGTGCCGATGAGGGAAACTGGAACCGCAATTGTCGGTATGAGCGTGGAGCGCCAGCACTGCAGGAAGAGGAAGTTCACAAGGATCACCAGGAACACCGCCTCATAAAGAGTCTTTACGACTTCTTCTATCGACGCCTTGATGAATTTGGTGGTGTCGTACTGGATGCCGTAATCCAGATCTTCAGGAAATTTCTCCTTGAGTTCATCGAGACGTTTCCTGCACGCCTGAGCTATCTGGATGCCGTTCGCCTCGGGCAGCTGGTACACCGCAAGCAGTGAAGCAGGTTTTCCATTGAGAGAGCTTTCGGAATTGTAGTTCTCGGCACCGAGTTCGACGCGGCCGATGTCCTTGACCTTGACATTGTTTCCGTCCGGCATCGCCTTCACCACTATCTCCTCGAACTGTTTCTCCGAGTCAAGACGTCCCTGTGTCTGTATCGTGAAGCGGAACGGCTGGTCTGACGCACAAGGAGCTTCGCCGATCGCACCTGCGGACACCTGGACGTTCTGCTGCTTGATAGTGTTGATCACGTCGGATGCTGTCAGTCCCAGGCTGGACATCCTGTCGGGATTCAGCCAGAGACGCATCGAATAGACGGCCGCACCAAGCGTCGTGCTGTCGCCCACCCCGTTTATCCTCATGATCTCGTCGCGGATGAAGATGTTGACATAGTTGCTCAGGAAGATCGGATCGCGTGTGCCTTTCGGGGAATAGAGGCTTATGACAAGCAGGATGTTGCTTGATTTTTCCTTGACAATGAGGCCCTGTGCCTTCACCTCCGTCGGAAGCTTGGGCTCGGCAATGCTGACCTTGTTCTGGACGTTCACAGTATTTATGTCACCACCTGTTCCTGCGGGAAAAGTCACCGTGATTATCGCGGTCCCGTCGTCGGAACTCGTAGAAGATATGTACATCATGCCCTTGACGCCGTTCACCTGCGCCTCGATCGGTTCGACGACGGTCTTGAGTACGGTATCGGCGTCGGCACCGGGGAACATTGCTGTTATCTGCACCTGCGATGGCGTGATGTTGGGATACTGCGCAACAGGCAGGGCGAAGATGGAAATCAGACCGGCAATGGTTATCACTATGGCGATCACTATCGCAAAACGGGGACGGTCTATGAAGAACTTGCTGATCATTTCTTGTCCTGCGTTTCAAGCTTGTTGAACGTGTAGGTCTCGTCAACAGTCGGCTTCACCGCCGATTCAAGTTTGACCTTCTGCAGGCCTTCCACAATGACCATCTCCCCTTCCTTGAGACCATCCGTGACCTCTATCGAAGGTCCGCTCTTGATTCCGGTCTTTATATCGCGCTGGCCGACCTTCTTGTCCGTTCCGACCACAAGCACGAACTTCCCTTGCAGGCTTTCCTGGATTGACGACTGCGGGATCAGCAGGGCGGCCTTCTGCTCCTTGTCCTTCAATATCACCTTTACATACATTCCCGGGACGAGGATCTGGTCGGGATTGGGAAAGAGCGCCTCGACCAATATCGTTCCGGTTGAGCTGTTGACCTTGTTGTCGGCGAAACTTATCCGGCCTTCCTCCTTATAGGTCTTTCCATCCTGGAACTGTACCAGCACGATCATCGTGCCTTTCTTAGGAGCGTTGTCCTTGGCGCGGTCCATCTGCAGGTTCACAAGATCAATCTCGTTGATGTTGAACTGGACCCTCATCGGATCAAGCTTGACGACATTTGCAAGACGCTTGCTGGAAGGGCCGACAAGGTTGCCTTCGCTGTAGGTGTAGAAGCCGATCCTGCCGTCGAACGGCGCTTTTATATCCGTATAGCTCAAGTCGAGCTTTGCGGTCGCAAGCGTGGCCTCCGCCTGCATGACCGCGGCCTTGGCCTCCATGAATGCCGCAGCAGCGTCATCATAGTTCTTCTTGGCGGTCGCATCGCTTTCTAAAAGTTTCTTCTGGCGGTTATAGGTCGTCTCTGCATTTCCGTACGTCGCCTGCACCTTCATCAGGGCCGCCGTCGCCGCCTCGACCTGCGCCTTATACTGTTCCTGCTCAATTTCAAAGAGAGGCTGATCCTTGCTGACAACGGACCCTTCCTTGAACGATATCTTCCTGAGGAATCCCTGGACACGTGCCACGAGATCGACCTCGTCATACGCCTTCAACTGGCCGATGATCTCCATTGCCGAAGTTACATTCCCACTTGCAACCTTGACCACGGTGACTGCCGGCGGCGGCGCCTCGGCCTTCTCTTTTTTTCCACAACCCTGCAAAAGAAGAGCGGCTGCAAAAAGCATCAATAAAGTTTTTTTCATGGCATCATCCTGTAAAATATTTTTACGGTTTCCCCAGAGCAGGAATTATTCTGACGCTGTACACCCTTAAGATAAGACAAACTAAAGTTTGTACTCCAACAAGAGAATGTTATAATCGTTGGAGTCCAATCTTCAGCTTGTGTATTTTTCTAGGACAGCCGCTTACAATCCTAACCCCATATTATAAAAATCTGATTCGTTGCGTTCATGGATTTATGATCGTCATGTTAGGACGCTGATCCTCGACCTTCACCCCTGTCTGCAGGGGGCGCTTGTCCATGATCTCCATGAACTGCCTCGCCCATTCATCCACGATCTGCTCGAGATTCCCATAGGCTCTGAAATCCTCGAAGTTGAAAATGGCCGACGTCTGCTTCTCACGGTCTGCGAAACTCGCAACGACCTTCTTCGTCATGCTGTCCCTGATGTTCCCCTCGATGGCTACCGAGGCCTGCATGGGGCTGTCGGTCTGTGATGAAACGGCGGTACGGGCCGGAGCCACGGCAAGGGCCATCAGCCTGAAGGGTGCAATAATAGGCGTGGCCAGGTTTTTCGCGGTGCCGATAACTGGTTTTTCAGGGACGACCTTCACTAGGGCGAGTTCGAATATCAATGTGTTCGGACCAGGCTTCTCGGCAAGCTTGTAGTTCTTGCTGTTCTGAACAGCCTTTCTGAAGGCTTTCTCGGTATAAAGCGCAAAATCCTTGACATCCTGCTTCTCCTCATCCATCCATGTCCTGATATTCGCATCCTCCATCCAGGACTTGTCGAGCTGGGCCTTTGTAAAGACGGGTACGACCATTATCGAATTGTAGTTTTTGGAATTGAAACTCGGATCCTTCCAGACCTTGTCAAGAGGGACCAGGTCGCAGTGCTTCATCATTCCGGCGTTCTGAGCGAAGCCCGCAGGCTTGACAGGCTCAGCCTCGCATCCGGCAAAGACGGACACAAGGCAAGAAAGAGCACATACACAGCATGCATTTTTGAATTGTTTCATTTTCTTTATCCTTATTTGTTTTCAATAAATGAGGCAATTTCAAAATTGCCTCTATTGAGCTGATTGCTTTCGTTGGAGTACAAGTCCCGACGCCCTACGGGTGTCGGGAAATACTAAGACAAACTAAAGTTTGGACTCCAACGGGCATATTTCCGCGACAACCGTTTTATTGTATTTTTGAAATCATCTCAAATATCAGCTTGAATATAGTTTCATGAACAAATGTTCCAATTCCCAACGGGAATTTTTTTAATTCTTTCACTTCCCGGCACCGCCAAGACGGTTCATCAGACGCCTGACCTCCGCTGCACTCTGGGTGATGCTCGTTGAACCGGTCAGCCTCTGCAGTTCCCTCATTGCCGTCAACGGATCAATCTTGTCCGAGGCGAAATTATCCATGACCTTCTGTACTTCGCTCCAGTGTTCCGTCGCAGCCTTGCGCGAGGTCTCGCTGACCGCGCTTCCGGAAACAGGTTTCTCCAGGCGCGGCAGCACTTTCGTCTTGAGATCCTTGCCCAGGCTTCCACAGGCCTTCTTCAGGTTCACAAATGCCGGATCGGGACCTGCCATTGCATTCCTGACCTTGTTATATATGGCAGTACCAGCCTTCTCATAATCACGCGGATCTCCGGCATCGCCAATCTTCTGCTCAAGCCATTTCAACGGGAAGGCTTCGCTGTGGGCGGTCGTGGTGATGCTCTGATCCGCCAGGGCCGCGCTGCGTCCTGTCACCTGCTTATAGGCTGTATTGTAAGCCTTCTGCCCATCACTCATGAACTCGTTGAGGGGAACAGTCTTTCCATTTTTCATCAGCTTCCCCTCCATCTGTGCGAGCAGGCCGAGATCGCGGTCGCGGTTGACGCCCCTGCTGGTGGCGTTGCGGAATTCGCGGAACCAGCTGGCCTCGACGTTGTATCCCTGCTGCCGGAGTTTTATCAGCATCTGGTTGTCCGTCTGCGGATAAATATTTGTCTGGAGGCGCTTGTTTAAAACATCCTGATATGCCTTGATCTCGTTGAACGCCGCTGCCGCCTCCTTGCTTCCTTTATCAACCAGGCCCTTCTCGGCGGCAATCAATTCGTTCTTCATTATATTCTTAGCAAGCGAACTGCTGTTCGCGGCGGCGACGGCATCATTCAATTCGCTGCTGACCTTGAAATACTCTCCCGTTCTCGAAGGCTTGAAATTCTCCATGGCGGTCGCCTTCTCCTTGAGCCTGTTCACCAGTGCCTGGTTCCACTCCATCTCCTGCTGGTAGCGGTTGGAATCCAGAATCTTCTTGAATGTGTTGACTTCGCTCTGGGCGACCTTGGGATTGAGGAATTTTCCAATGGCCCATCCACCGGCCTTCACAGTGCCCATGCTTACAAGCATGATCCCGCCTTGGACAACAGCGTTTTTCAGAGCCTCCCTGGGCCCCTTTTCCACTGAAGTGCACGCTCCCTCATAAACCATGCTGAGGGCAAGTCCCGGAGCCATGCCGGTGAGCATGCTTCCGGCGAATATCGCACGGTCGCAGTTCTTCTTGACACCTTCAGCGACGGCAAGATTCCATTCAGCCCGTTCCAGCTGCGCCTTCTTCACATCGAGATCCGCATAGTTCTGCTTCTGCGACTCCTTTATCTCCGCAGTCGTGCTTCCATAGAGCGCATCCAAAGACTTCCTGGCCTTCTCCATCCCTCCCGGCTCGTAAATTCCCTGCACCATCTGGGATCGAAAGCTTTCATATATCTTGCGCGCCTCGTCCGGCTTGTATTTCTCCATCAGTTTAGCAAGACGGACATAGGAAGCCTGCATCTGCTGGGCCCTCTTGCAGTCCTCGACCAATTCCATCGTCGTCCTGGCCATCACCGCAGTAGCATGTTCATCCCAGGGACCGCGGGTCTTGACAAGCGAACCTGTCTTGATGGACTCGATGAGATCCTTGCTGTCATGAATGTCCTGATCAAGATGCAGTATCTGGAGCCGCATCTCCTCTCGCCGTTTCTGATTTGTCTCGGAACCCATTTCCTTGCGTATGCCTTCTATCGCCTTTTTTGCGGCGGCGATGTTGGCCTCGTGCTCCGCGATCTGATCATTCTTGTCCGCGCTCAATCCAGGATCCTGCTTCGTTGCTTCTACTATTTTAGGCTGTGCAAAAGGCTCCCATTTATAACGGACATATGCGGTCCATTGGAGATATGACTGAATACATATGTAAACATATTTTGTATCGCGCTTATACACGGGAAGGCCTTCCCTTCCATATCCCAGTTCCTTTATCTCAAAATTCTGCCCTTCCTCATAAACCTGCGTGTTGTTGACCATTTTCATCGGACGCAATAACGTGTCATACATGATCATGCTCTTACCGGATGGATCATCTGGTCCGTCAGCTGAATAACAGATACCGATTCTTATGTCTGTCTTCTTGTTTCCCATATCGCCAAGCTTGATATTAAATGGAAACATGGGATATGTCCCTGCTTTCCGGGTTGTCTGCCAGTATCCAAACTTGTTATATGCCCCTTCGTCGATTACAGGTATGATATCTGGTGGCTTCCAGCTGCATGTGTATTTGACAAGATAGGATTTATCGGAATGAAGGTAGCTTACCGAGTTGTCCTTGACTTCACATGTTTTTGTAACTTTTGCCCCGAAGGTCGGAGACGGTGGCATCACACTCACAAAAGTCTTGTCAAATTTCATCATACCAAGCTGAACCTTGTTTGACGGGCTGGCTTCCTGTGCTCCTTTTCCAAGTTCGAGCGCATCCTCGGCATTCTTCCGTTCAGCGTCCTCTTCCGCCTTGAGCTCCTCAGGTGTCGGGATCCCGGGAGCCTTGTCGACTTCCTCGGCCAGGACATCAAGTTTCTTTTTTGCATTCTCCGCAACCTGCTGCTGGAGTTCGGCCATCATCTCCGCCGCTGCCGCCGCCTCATTGTCCTTCATAAGTATTGCCATCTGCCTCTGCACGATGGCGAAATCATATTCCCATGCGGACTGGACCATTATCTGGCGGTTCACCATGGACTGCAGGAGAAGTTCACTCTGTTTCCGGATCGCCTTGTGCGCCCTGGGGGATTTGGAGGCAGCATAAGGAGCCCATTTCCTGTTCATCGCCTTGTCCTCATCCTCGCTGAGAGGTCCTCCGGCCTGTCGCAGCAGCACCATCATTGCCGTGACATCGCCACCTGAACGTCCCCCTTCCAAGGAATCCAGCAACTGCCCAGGCTTGCTTCCAATCCCAAGCGCCCAGTCCGCCCCGGAATCCACAGGCTCCTTTCCCGATATGGGAAGAATACAGGGCGCCACATCATCCTGACCGGAAAAATTCCCCGGAGGCGCAACAGCAGTTTTTTCCGTAGCAGCCGCAGATATCTCCTTCTTTTCAACCTCGGTCTCTTCAATCACATCCGACTCCGGCGCTGCGGCAACATTGGTCCTGGGTGATACTGTCTTTTCAACCTTCGGAACAGCAACCGGCCCAGTCCTGGGCTGTACAGCTTTTTCCTGCACAGGCACTCTGACTACAGGTTCTTCCTTCGGTATTATCCCCGTCTCAAAATCAGTTTTTTCCTCCAGCACTCCCAGTTCCTGCCCGGCTTTGGCATTGCCGGGATCCAGTTCCAAAACCTTCTTCATATCCTTGCCCGCCGCCTGGATCTGTCCCTTTGCCTTCAATGCACGACTGCGTCCCAGATAATATTTCGCCTCCCCGGGATCAATTTCGATGGCCTTGTTGAAATCCTTTATTGAAAGATCATACTCGCTCATTCCGCGGTAGGCGTCACCCCTGACAGCGTATGTCTCAGGGCTGCCGGAGTATATCTCCAATGAGCGGTTGCAGTCGGCAATCGCCTTTTCATAGAGTTCCTTCTTGTAATAAGCAGATGCCCTGCCGGTGTATGCAATTGAATTTTTGGAATCCAGGCTGATGGCTTTGTTGAAATCCTGGACCGCCAGATCATATTCGCCTTTTTTAAGATATGCGCCGCCTCTCCTGAGATATGCCTCCGGATTGTCGGTCTTCATCTCAGGCGCACGCGCAGTTTTTTCCTTATCCTCCCCATCCGCAGCAAAAACCTGGCAGATACCCGGCTGGACAATGCATGTCAAAATGAAGACAGCGGCAGACACCCAGGATATCATCTTGTAGTTTTTCATCATATTCCTTTCAATCCCCTCCCCTGGCATTTTGACTTGACAAGCTCCAGTATTCCATGGAAGTTCTCATCCATACAAACGCAGGAATAATTCATCAAAGCCCTCATGTCTCCAACTCATATTATAGCTTGTATCATAATCTATTGGGAAGAAAAACCTGATAGTATAGTTTCCCAAGAAACATGTTTCAATTTGCCACAGTGAGATTCCCCGGTCTTGAATCATTATTTAACCGGTATAGATTAGCTGGATCATATTCTAACGGAACCCCTAATCATTATACAAAGACCGACAGCCGGACATCCATATGTGCAATAAACAGAATCCCCAGCAGGAAAACTTCATAGGAGAGATAACTTCACTCGCAACGGTTTCAGCTTCCGAACTTGTGACCGTGCTCGGAGTGGTCTACGTGCACCGCAAGACTTCGGACGGCGGAGATATCTACCTCACCCAGTTCGGCCTGGCCCATGCGAAGCTGCTCGACGTGGAAAACTGGTACGCCAGGGATTGGTTCGAGACATACAGGGAAAAGCTCGAAGGCACGAGCGCCGTCTACCGGGTGCCTACAAAGACGGTGGATGGCTGCCATCTGGACCTGGTCGTGAAGAACAGCCGTGTCGGCGAAGACGTTCCGCTGGAGACGCACACGCTTATGGAATTCATCAATGCTGAGTTCAACAGTCCGTGGGAGGAATTCTCGCTGGTGATGGAGATGAGGGAGGGAAAATACGGACCGCAGGACCGGAATGTACGGACCCAGGAACCTCTGGCCATCTATGTCCCCCCCGAACGGATGCAGGTCTGGCAGAGCGGCCGCTCCCTGGAGAAGATCAACCGGATCCACGCACGTCATCCCGGCATCGAGCTGGACATCCTCCGCCAATATAAGCTGATCTACGCCTGGATACCCGGCCAGAACATCGTGGAGATACTGGAAAAGGTCGGAATTGCCGGCGCGGACCTGCAGACACATCTCGAACCCTTGACTAAACATGCGATCCGGGATCTGGAACAGAAGGGATTTGTGATGGCGGACATGAAACCGGTCCACCTGATTGTGCGTGCAGACGACGAGGCCGGAGTCTTCGAATGCACAGGTGTGTCAGACGAGGAACGTATTCGTGCACAGGCGGCGAACCTGCGGGAGCTCCTGGAGAAAGGACGCTATTCGGTTGTGGACTACGAGCTGGTCTTGCGCACGCCTAAATATGAAAAGGAAGTTGCCAGGGCAAGACGCCATCGCTACCTCGACGACCAGAGGGACCGTTTCAAGCCGACCCACCTGCCCCAGCATCTTATGCAGATGGAAATCCTGGGTGTGCCATATGTATACGGACGCGTTGAAAGCACTGGCGGAGAATTGTGGGTGGTTGGACGGAACGGACATCTCTTCGACTACTTTCTGCCGGAGCGTTGGCGCCGTGAACCTTTCTGGCGGCTGTCCCAGCGCAGCGAAGTGTTCTACACTCTTACAAAGGACCATGTCCATCTTGTCTGGAAAACCTCGAAAATGGGGGAGCGGGCCGGAGATTCCAGCGATGTATCGGTGTCTGATGCAGTCCTTAAATACGGGTATAACAGTCCTTTCGAGGAGTTCGCGATCGCACGTGAACTGGCAGATCACGGCCTGCCGGCCGTCTATGTCCGTGCGGTCTACATGACGAGGGGCCGCGGCCTGACTCCAGATCTGGACAATCGGCATTATCTCCAGTTGAATCATCTGAAGACCCCGGTCGGCGAACCGTTGCTGAGGGAGGATCGCGACTACATTACATTGCGCGGATACTACAACGGGCTTGACGAATGGGTGGCTGAGCAGGAAAGCGGACCGCTCCTGAAACCGGTCGATGCTGAAACAGCCATCTCTATCGGACGTCTTCCGGCCGAGCAGGTTGAAGATGTCATTGCGGAATTGAAGAGCAGGATGCTGGCGTACGGGTACGACGGCTCATGCCTGGCAAGAAACGATTTCATACTTTCGGAAAATGCCGACGGCCAGCTGGAGAAGGACAAAGAAGGAGTCGTTATTGCGAGGATCGCAAACTTCGAGCTGATACGCAAGATAAAATAATTTTATTTGCTCGCACAAAGCCACAGAGCCACAAAGACGGAAAATCCTACATGGCAAATCAAAGGAATATCTCTATCTTTGTGCCTTGGTGGCTTGAGCGAAGCGGGCGCGAGAAAATCATTTCCCCTGCTGGATCGGCTGGTATTTCTCGGCCATTCTGGCATCTTTGATCAACTTCAGCTGTTCGCGGAGCTCCGGAATCGTAAGCTTTGAAATGTCATCCGCAGGCATGGAGCCGACTATCCTCTGGGGATCGGGCGGGACATCCCCTCCGTCGCATGGGAGCTTTCTCATGATCTTCTCCACCTCGCTGTCGCCCTTGAAATATTTCACGTCATGCGTCAGCGGAAATTGAGTAGTCCGGCCTGTCATGTGGAATTCAATGATCGCGTTCGCGTCGAGGCAGACGCCCAGCTTGTAATACCCCCCGAACGGAAGATCTGGATTCTCCTTCTGGATCCTCTTATACGTCCTGATGGACTCCCCTGCGATCCTTACCACCTCTATCGCCTGTTTGCCATCGTAGATCTTCGCAACTCTTCCGCCAATCCAGGTCTGGTCGACAGTGTCAAACGAGCGGAATTCGAGCTTCCCGTCGCTGCCGAAGTAGTAGATGAGCCGCATCTTGAAATCAGACCCCTCAATATTGAGTTCGTGCTGCGAATGCCCTACTGGCACCAGAAGGGTCTTATCTGTTCCCGGTATGGGGAATTCCGTGTTGATCCAGTATGCCGTAAGCACTTCCTGCCCATTGTAGAAGAGCTTCCCGAAATTTGCAAAATACCGCGCATCCCTGACCTCCACCTTGCAGTTGGAATTGATCAGCTTCTCAATCAGCGCCTGAGGAGTGTCAACCAGATCCTCCCCCATTCTGATCACGTATTTGGGCTTCCCTTTCTCCGCCGGATTCAGCGAGAGCCTGTTGAGGACTTCCGCCATGCGCAGGTTGTCAGGCCTCATCTTTATTGCTTCTGGATCGTACAGTTCCCCCATCTTGAGCCCGGGGCCGATATCCCTGAGAAGGGAATCGATGGCCGGAGGATTCACTTTTCCCTTGACGGGAATTCCAAGCTCCTCGACCACGTCCGCCTTAAGTTCCGGATACTCGTCCGCCTTTACAGCAGCGTCAGGATTATTCTCCTGGCGCTTCTTGACCGCGTTTCCGGCCAGTTCGTAGGCCAGTCCCATTCCCCTGACTGTAAATCCGGGAAAGAAGTCGAATAGGGCGAAATCCTTGCTGAAGATCAGTTTCTTCAGGAGCTGGAGCTCTTCCGGCCCGAGCACTCCGCCCGCGTCGGGATCGCGCCCGATCCCGTTCATCAGCCTTTCCATGAATTCCTGGTTGTTCGAAAGAGCAAGCATCACCTTTGAAAATTTTACGTAGTCCGTGCCGCTGTCAGTCTCCTTCTCCTTTAACTCAGCTTTCTGATCATCGATCTCCTTGAGGTGCAAAAGGGCGATCCTCTTGACCTCGGCAATTGTATATGGGTTGCTAACGCAGGTGTGGGAGTCTTTTACCAGATATTCCGACAATGCACCGTCGAGATGGGAGCTTTCATACGGGACTATCCCGTCGCTGCTGCCCGACCCCTTGTCGGCATCGCGTATTCCGATAATGGAATGATATTTCAGGCCGCTATAATATGGCAGTTCGGAATTGACCTGGATGATCCTGGCCTTGGGCGCAAGCTGCTGGACGGAAGTCGGTATCACGTCCTGGTACTCCGGAGGCATCTCCTTCAGCAATCTCTTCTTCTTGATGATGACATCCGACGTGGCATTGACAAAATCCGCCGGAAGGCTGATCGTCCTTGAAAGAATGCGGGCCCACCAGGCTATCGCAATATCGCTTCCGCGATGAGGCGTCGCTATGAAGACGCATCTTTTAATGAACGGAAAATGAGCGAAGAACATGTTTTGCTTGAGGAGTTCCTTCTCCTGGGGCGTGAAATCTCCGCTGTCCAGGGGAACATTGAATACGGAATCATAGAATTTGGTGCCGCTGTCCTTGGTCATGAGGTCCGTAAGTATTCCGCCCATGCTGTGTCCGACCACGAGCATGTTGTTGAAATTCGGATTCTTGCCATCGGAATTGTACTTGTCGTGTATCCCTTTCAGGTTCCTCCTGAGAATGCTGCTGGAGTCGGTTATGGGCAGGCCGGTCGGATAATAGAAGAACCATATCTGGTATCGGAGCCTTATTTCCGGAATTCCCAGGAAATCGTTGTACATCTCCAGGAAGGTGGCCGGGCTTGAATAGAGGCCGTGCACGAGAAGCAGCGGGATCTTGCCAGGATCATATGGCTCCATCATGAAAATGTTGCTCATCTCCCTGAGCTTGCTTGGATTCTTCAGCCCCATGAAGCTGAATCTCGACGGATCGTTGTCTGCAAGGAAAACCGCAAGCGGAATGGTAAAGTCGGCGTCAATACGGAAGGGCGCTCCTCCGAGATCCATCTTGTCGGTCCTCAGCGCATTGTAGAACCTGAGGTCAGCCTTCCTCGGCTGTTTCATGTCGACAGGCATCGGCTTGAATTCGAGGACAGCCGTCATTGGCAGGAAGAAATGCTTCGGATAATGCTCGTCGTCTATCTCCTCCCTTTTTTCATGGACGCCGAACAGCGAGGCGCCGAGTCCGTTAGAACGGAAGGAATTTGTGAATCCCTGCACATCATAGTCGTAGGCTGACCGTATCACGTTGAAGAAATCGGGATTGAACAGATGGTCATCGTCGGTCCTGACTGTAATCGAATATTTCCTGTATCCAAGGTCCAGATCCAGCCCCTTGTCCCAGGTTGTATCCGTCTTCTGCCACAGCATGACCCCCCTTGAGATAGAACTGTTGTAGAGTCCGGCGGCAAGAAGGAGCTTGGACGAAATTTCCATGTAGTTCGTCCTCTGGAATATCCCCCTGTGCAGGTAATCGTAGCTGAATGACGCGCAGAGCGCATAATAGGAGGCCGCCTTCAGAGGATCCTTCCGCTCAAATTTGAATCCCTGGCTGTATGAAAGCTCGCAGATAGGCATTATCACCGAAGTTTCACGGGAATTGTCGAACTTCCCGACCAGTGCCTCTATGACTGCTTCCGGATTCTCAGCATATTCCCCCTCCAGGAAGTTCAGGCGGAGATACTGTATGGTGTCCGGGCTTATCAAATCCGACACCAGCCTGCTCTCATTGAACTTCTGGAAAGTATATACCGATTCGATGTTCCTGAACGAATATGTGCTGGCGCATCCGGCAACTATCGAGACGAGTATGGCCGCAAAGACCATCCTGAAAAATACGGGCACAGTGATACTACATTTAGCCATATCTGATTATCCTTAGTTATTTATACAGGGTGAGATAGAACAATGAATTTAATCTTTCAGGACGGTTTTTCAATGCATAAAACAAAATACCTGCTCCCTGGCAAAGACAGGCAATGTTCCCGATCTTTTGGCATAAGGCGTGATAAAATATGAATATGATGATAGATTGACAAGATTGGTTTTGGGACAATTTCAGAATTGCCTCTATTGAGCTGATTGCTTTCGTTGGAGTACAAGCTTCAGCTTGCATGACCTGTTGTCGAAGATCCCGGCCCAAACGGGCGTCGGGAAATACTAAGACAAACTAAAGTTTGGACTCCAACGGATATATTTCCGCGACAACCGTTTTATTGTATTTTTGAAATCAGCTATATGGATACTTCATGCATTCAAATCATTACGATCCCCTTTCAGCCCTGAAGAAATATTTCGGATTCGAAGGCTTTTTGGACAACCAGGAGGATATCGTCCGCCAGATACTCGGCGGCGAGGACCTCTGCGTCGTCATGCCCACAGGCGCTGGAAAATCCCTGTGCTACCAGCTTCCGCTGCTGATGCGCCCCGGATACGGGCTCATAGTGTCACCGCTTATCTCCCTCATGAAGGACCAGGTCGACGCCCTGCGCGAAAGGGGAGTCCAGGCGGAGTTCGTCAACAGTTCCGTCCCGCTCTCCGAACAGCAGAACATTTTGCGCAGGACCGCAGAGGGCGGTGTCAAGCTCCTGTACGTGGCGCCGGAACGTTTCCATATGCAGGGATTCCAGGACCTTCTTGGACATAAGCCGCCTTCGGCCCTGATCGTGGACGAGGCCCACTGCATCAGCCAATGGGGCCATGATTTCCGTCCCTCGTACCTGATGCTCGGAGATGCGATCCAGAAACATTCAATCCCCCAGGTCTGCGGTTTCACCGCAACAGCCACTTCAATCGTCCGCGATGACATCAGGAAACAGCTTAAGCGCCCCAACATGCATCTGCGCGTGGCCGGTTTCAAAAGACCCAACCTCTCCTTCTCCGTCATGAAATGCGACACCGCTTACAGCAAAAGGGCCGCGCTCGAAAAACTTTTCAGGACACAGTGCCCCACTATCATCTACGCTTCAACAAGGAAAAACGTGGACGAAATCGCAGGACACTTGAATTGCATGTCATATCACGCCGGCAAGAGCGACGAGGACAGGACACTCATCCAGGACAAATTCATGAACACGCCCAGTCCCACGCTTGCCGCCACGAACGCATTCGGCATGGGCATCGACCGTCCCGACGTGGGACGCGTCATACATTACAACATGACCGGCTCCCTTGAAGCATATTATCAGGAGGCAGGACGCGCAGGCAGGGACGGCGAACCCGCCGACTGCGTGCTGCTTTTTTCCGAAGCGGACCGCTTCGTCCAGGAATTTTTCATAGAGATGGGCAATCCGTCTGAAACGCTTCTGCGAGAGCTTTACGCCGCGCTTCTCAAGTCCGCGGACGATTGCAAAAGCGACACTCTGGAGCTGACGCTGTCAAGCCTGGAGGCCCGCGTATCGGATGCAAAATCGGAGAACCACCTGAGCGGCGCCATGCGCGTGCTTGAACGTTACGGATATGTGGAGCGTGGATACTCAGGAAACAACACGGGCCATTTGAGATTCAAAGGCGATTTGACCGCCCTTGCCGGAACTCATGCGTCGCAGTCCACGCAGCGCTCGCGCTTCATTGCACGCGCCCTCAAACATTTTGGTGTCAGGGCATCGGGTGGCATCACATGCTCATGCGATGATCTCGCAGATATCTCCGGTCTTAACCGTGAGCAGGTCAAGCGGGTCCTGCACGCCCTTAACGACGACTGCCTGATATGGGTTCCTCCATTTGCGGGCAGGACGACAAAGCTCATACGCAGGGGGAGCCGGGAACTGGACATTGATTTCAGCGTGCTGAGACAGAAGAAGGATTTTGAAATGTCGCGGATGCAGGAGGTGATCCGCTACGCACGCTCATCCGAATGCAGGCAGAGCTTCATCATATCATATTTCGGAGAGGAGACCGACGGCTGGAAATGCAAGAACTGCGATATCTGCGGCGTCTCCATCCACACCTCGCTGCGCGTCCCGAGCGATGATGAAACTGAGATCGTCAAAATTATACTTTCTGCGGCAAAGGAGTTCAACGGACGGTTCGGGCGCGGAAAGATAAGCCAGCTCCTGGCTGGTTCAAGCAGCGTCGAGATTGTCAAATGCGGACTCAACCGCAGGAGCTGCTTCGGTGCGCTCAGGAAACTGAAGCAGAACAATATCCTGATGTTCATGAAGACCCTGGAGAATTTCGGATGCATCGGCAGGACTGACAGGGGAGAATACCAGTGCATCCAGATCACGCCTCTCGGCCTTGAAGTCCTGAACGGGGAAAAGACAGTCAATCTTGATTTTCCCGAAATCCCTGCGGCGATCCCGAAGAGGAAAAAGTCAAAGGTCATTAGGACGGACGTTGAGAACGGCGATCTGTTCGAGACGCTCAGGCTTCTGCGCAAGGACATCGCTGAAGAAACAAATGTACCGGCATACTGCGTGTTTCACGATTCCGTGCTGGTCGAACTTGCGAAATCCGCACCGTCAACCCTCGACGATGCGTCAACAATAAAAGGTGTCGGCCCCGCGAAACTGAAGAAAATAATGCCCCCGTTCATCGAAGCAATCCGGAAATGGAAGCAGGCACAGGCTTGATACGCGTGGAAGATCATTCTGCAAAATCACACTTATAAATTTCTTGCAGATACAGCACTTGTGAACTTGCATAAATTAGACTATACTCTAATTTATGCATGTATATATTAGAGTGCACATGAATTTATACACAGGAGTAAAACATGGAACGTTATCTCAAGGCGGCCATATCAGAAGATCTTGGGGAGAAAATGGTATTCCTGGGAGGCCCAAGGCAGGTCGGAAAAACTACACTGGCCCTGGGCTTGCTGACAGGAGGGAATGAAACACATCCTGCCTACTTGAATTGGGACAATCCGGTTTCGAGAAAAATGCTCCTCCAAGGAGCTCTGCCGGCCGGAGAACGGCTTGTCATCCTTGACGAAATCCACAAGTATAAGGGGTGGAGAAACCTTGTAAAGGGCTTCTACGACACGCACAAATCGAGCCGGCAATTCTTGATAACGGGCTCCGCCCGCCTGGATCATTATCGCAGAGGGGGGGATTCACTGCAGGGACGATACCACTACCATCGCCTTCATCCATTGTCTCTTTATGAAATCTCCAGGAAGCCAAGCTTGTCCGACCTCGATCACCTCCTGCAGTTTGGAGGATTTCCAGAGCCTTTTCTCAAGGGAAACACACGTCATTGGAAGCGTTGGCAACGGGAACACCAGAGCAGGGTCATACATGAGGATCTGGTCAGTTTGGAACATGTCAAGGAGGTGTCACAGCTGGATCTCCTTGCGCAGGTACTTCCGGAACGGATCGGATCGCCTCTGTCCATCAACAACCTGCGGCAGGATCTTTCGGTTGCTTTTGAGACAATTGACCACTGGATCACCATCCTGGAAAATCTATACTTTTGTTTTCGGATACAGCCACACGGTCTCCCGAAACTGAGAGCGGCAACCAAGGAACGAAAACTATACATGTGGGACTGGTCTGTCTGCGCCACGCCGCCTGCACGGTTTGAAAACCTGGTAGCCTCAAATCTCCTGAAGTACTGCCATATGATTGAAGACCGCGAGGGAGATCGCATGGAACTGCGTTTTATACGTGACTCCCAGGGACGGGAATTGGACTTCGTAGTCGTACGCAACAACAAACCAGAGTTTTCCGTGGAATGCAAGATGGGCGAACGGCTGATTAGCCCCAACATATCCTATTTTGCCCAACGGACCAACATACCCCTCTTCTATCAGGTTCACATGGGGGAAAGGGACTATGAAATCGCCGAATTCAAGACGCGCGTCCTTCCCTTTACCACCATGTCCGGCATCCTGGGCGTCTGACGACTCACAGACCGAAGCATGAGGAATTTTCTTATTTCGCGAAGTGGAGCCTTTACAAGAGTTTCACTAAGAAGGCTGACCTTCCATAACCATCTCTTGATATGAAACACAAAATATTTTCCACGTATCATTTTCACGACTGCTTGACAGCACAATAGGGAGGCAGTACTGTATAAAAGGTTGAATCAACCTTTTGGGAGAATTTTCAATGCCGAACCAGATTGCAAGCACAAAAAGCCGCAAAAGCCTGACGGAACACGAGGCAGTCCTAAGCGCCTTGGAAGAGATCGCACGGCATGAGGGCACGACTGCGATGGCGCTCATGCGCCAGGCAGTGCGTGAAACGGTTAAAAAACGCACTGAAAATTCTTCACAGGCCAAGCGACTGCTTCCAATTGTCATGCAATTCTCTCCAAAACCGCCGAAGCGCTTTGCCACGGCCGCGCAACTGTCCCGGTTCAAACGCAATCAGCGCGAATTTGATCAGGTCCTTCTTGATCTGCACCTGGCCAGCCACAACGGGATAGAAACCCGGAATTCCATCGTCCCCGCCCATAGCAAGATACGCGTTTTAGAGCTGGAAAGAAGCCATGCAAAATCGCAAACCATCTGATTTTATTGCACGGCCTCCCGGGGATTTTGCAGCTGTCCTGGAAGCCGATGAACCGCTGTTTCTTGTAGGAGGACAGGCGGTGAACCTTTGGGCTCTTTACTACTATGAACGTACCTCCGACCTGTCGCCATTCGTTTCACGGGACGTCGATGTGCTCGGTAACAGGGAGACAGTCAGCCGGATAGCCAGGATAGCGGGCGTCAAACCTCAGTTTTTCCCCATGCGTCCGCCCACTAATGAGGTAGGCGCTATCATAGCCATAAATACCGATGGTCAACCGTTGCCAGTCGAGGTACTTAGCCATCTGCACGGGATTAGCAACAAAGACCTTCATCATCCCGAATATACCATCGGTATTGGCGATGGCGGAGTGCTGGTGCGTGTGCCAGGACCTATCGCCTTGTTAAAAGCCAAGATCGCCAATGTTGCTGATTTGTCCCAGACAGGTCGACAGGACGAACGACATGTCCGTATTCTATCACGGTTGATGCCGGCTTATCTCCTGGATGTCCATGCCACAGTCACAGACGGTCGAATCAAAGAAAGGGACATGCTCAACCTTCTGGAAAATCTGCTGACCATCGTTAACTCCCAAAAAGCCCGTAGGATCCTAAAAGTCCTGAATCTAAACAGCCGGTCGATGTTTTCTGAAATCAAGCCGGCGAAATCTTCCAAGCTACTCTCTTTTATGACAAAACGCCTGGAGAGGGTTTTACCGGAATAATGCGAGGGAAGTTGAAAATTTTATTTCTTCTTGTCTTTTTCTTTTTCCGGGACCTCTTCCCTCTTTTTCTGAAGCTCAACCATCTCCTCGGGGGTGATCTCCTCGACTTTTACATTGTCGAAATAATATATCCCCGCCGGCCAGTAGGCGTAGATCCGCACCTTCATCTTCTCGACCTTCGGAGTCCTGTCCGTCGGATTGAAGCCGATCGAATATGTCTTCCATTTCTCCTTGTCGGGATTGTCCGGTACCAGCCTTGTCTGATATGCGTCGGCATAATCCTTCCTCACAGGATGGAACAAGAAACCCTTGATCCAGACAATTGGGGATGACGGCCCCTTGTAGTCCACTGTGAGCTTGTAGTTCTGTCCAGGTTTCACATCTATCAGGCCGGAATCCACCCAGACGCCCTCGTTGCCTCCAATGCAGGCATATTTATCCTTGGAATACACGGGTTCCGGCGGAGCCGCAGTCGGATCCTCCTTGAACTTCTTCATCCATGCCAAAGACTGCATCCGGTCCACCCGCGAATCCATCTTCACGATCCGGCCCCTTCCCTCCTCGTTGATATAGAAGGAAGTGAGCCCGTTGGCCGCCTCCCAGTTGTCCGGCGTCTTCTCCCCCTTGTCGAACGATCCGTTCACAATGAGGTTCTCATGCTCAGCGGCGAAAGCAGCGGACATTAAAAGAAAAAGTGCCGCAAAAAGCAAGGTGTTGTTAAATATGTAAAATGAATTTTTCATATGTCTGACGCTCCTGAAAATTAAAGAACATGTCTTGCGACATTGATCCGCCGTCGCTGGGAAGCTATGGCGCGACATGCTTCAAACCAATTATATAACCTATTAGTAATTTGCTCGTAGCCTGTCCTCCGTAGCTATCTTTGCGAAGGAGGATCAAGCCCGCAAGGGCTGTTCTTTTTCTCCTGTCATAAATGTTTTCACGATGCCGTCGGACATTGTGAAAACATTTATTCACCTTGCGCCAGGGATTTGAAATATGCCTCTACAGTGTCCTCGTATCCCGACGGGGTGCTTTCATTTCCGTTGTACTTGAAGAAATTGTCCTTCTTCCTCTTGGCGATGTTCTTTTCAGTATCTGACTTCACGGCCTCGTTGATCGCCGTCTTCGCGTCAATCAGCGATGAAAGGACGTCATCCTTCACCTGCCGCAGTTCAAGCCCCTTCCCCTTCGTATTGGATTTTGAGATCAAATCCATCTTGGATATCGCCTCCTCCAGATCTCCGGTGGGAAGATTCTGTACAGTCAGCTTGCGCAGCAGGGCTTCAGCCTTCTGCTTGAGTTCGACCTGGCCCCCAAGACGCTGATCGAGATCCCTGTTGTTGTCAGGAGTCTTTCCACGGAGGCCTTCATGACCTATTCCCGATTGCTTGCCGCCGCCGGTCGCACCGCCCTGAGGTTCCTTGGTGAGATCCTTGATCGTTCCTTCCTCGAACGGAGACTGCGTAAGGCGCGTCGGCGTTTCCCTGCCGCCTTTTCCTACAGCCGTATCCCCGACAAACTGTCCGGAGGATTTCCCGGTGCGTCCTTCTCCCGAACGTCCTGCGACCTCGTTGTTGTTCGGAAGCACGTTGCCTGTGATTCCCTTCGCCTGCATGCTGTTGATGTTTCCGTCGCTGACACCCCAGCCTAGTCCCTCATCCTTGTCCCAGGCTGTTGAATTGGTCGAATCCTGGCTGTCCTCGCTCATATCGCTCTCGGATTCGATGAGATCCCCGATTATGTCTGTCAGCTCATTCGGCAGATCGGTCAACTGCACGTCCGGCGAACCCTCACCCTGCTCCGCATTCCATTTGATATTGTCAGGCGTGTCGGCAAGCCAGCGTTCAAGGTTCTGCTCGATGGTCTCGGCCAGTCCTGCAGCGGCCTCCTCGTTCAAGGTTGCAATCTCGATATTCTCCTTTTTCTTCAGGGCCTCTCCGGCCTTCTGAAGCTCCTCGTACATCGCGACAAGCTCCTCTGCCATCTTGGAATTCGAGAAATCCTGCCTGCCAAGCTTGGAGAGGTCGTTGAAGTCGGCCTTGAAGATCTTTGACATGTCCATTTCCCTCGCGGCTAGGTTACCGAGCAAATCCTCATCTCCCTTGGTCCAGTCCTCGGGATTCTTCTTGTCGAGCTCCTCGGTCTTCTCCATGACCTTCTTCTGATCCTCCTTGAACTTCTCCAGATCCTTCTTCAGGGCCTTGAACTTGTCGAGAAGCGCCAGGTCCTGAAGTTCCTCCTTGGCCTCCTCCTTCTTCGCCTCCATCTCCTTTTTCCCAAGAGCGAGGAGGTTGAGCAGTTCCTCGAGCCTGGCTATGAGCTGTCCCTGCATGAGGATTATCTTGTTCAGGGTGATCTTGACATCAACCTTCTTCTTTTCATTGAACGCGTCCTTGAACTCGCCGAGGATTTCCGTGGATATGCCGCTCTTCACCTGATCGATCCCCGTCTTCATCGGCTCGGTTATCCTGTTGCTTTTCCTGAGCTCTGCCGCAGTATCCGAAGCAGAAACGATAAGCCTATGGACTTCGTTCTGGCCCGAATCAATTTCGTTCAATTCATTTTTTATCCTGATGTTCTTCATCCGTCCGCCAAGCATGTTCTGCACCGCCTTCTGTTTTTCAAGCGCCTTGATGAGGAATGAATAGAGCTTGCCTTCCGCGTCGTTCCTCCCTATCTCCGCCAGGATCTTCGAATTGTCAGCGATATGCACCGTGATAGGAACCTGTGTCAGGCCGGCATGCCCTCCGGGGAAGTTGTCGGAAACCCTGGCCCATATCCTGTATGAGGCGTTCTGCGCAAAAATAGACTTGTCGGCGGTGAGTATCCAGACCTCCCGCAGGCTCTTCCTGTTCTGCTCGTACTTGAACGACTTCAGGATCTTCTCGTCCGGCGAAGCTTCAATGAATATGTCGACGGACTTCACGGCGATATCATCTTCGGCAAGAAGCTGGATCGGAATCTTCTCCCCGAGTAGCATCTCGATGTTGGTGCTCGTATTGAGGAATCTTATTTCAGGGACGCGATCCTCGACAGCTGCGAATTCCGCAGTCCAGGCGTCCTTGTTCTCCAGCCCTTTCCCGTTTTTGACATTCGCAGTGAAAACCGTGTTGGATGAAATCCTGTATTCAAATCCCGTGGTATCGGAAATATTCCGTCCGTTCGCGAAGAAGACGGCCTTATATCCGGATGGCAGGACTGAAGACACCTTCACCAGCGAATCCTTCAGCAGTTCATTGTTCCTTTTCAGCTGCGTCAGTGGATATTCCTTCTCTCCGGTATATTCAGGAGGCTTCACCATCACCGACACATTTTCGAAGCGCGGTTTCCTGACGATTCCGATATTGAACCATCTGCTTGCTTCATGCCTGTTCCTCACGGAATAGACCACCGGCGAACTTATGTTCTTGATCTCCATAGAGAATCCCTTGTCGCCCTTCTGCATTTCATAGGAGTCGATTGAATCCTGGTTCTTGACAACGAGTGAAAGCTCGCTTGCCGCCTCGCCTCCCCTGGTCGCGTTCGAAATGATCCTGCATGAATCCCCTTCGATGATCTCAATGTCGCCCGGCGTGACATTGAACTGCGTGTAGTTGAGCGATGCAAGCTGGGAATAAGGATTGATGAACCGGAACAGCGCATTGCGGGCGTGCCTGTGGAAGACGGCGGAATAAATCCCGAACAGGATTATCGCGAGCAGGAACACCCTTGACGCCATCTTGAAATTCCTTGTCTTCAGCACCGATGAGAAACGGAGCCTGATCCTCCTGCAATTCTCCACCGCCTGGGAGACGAAATGATTTTTAAGAGAGGCTGAAAGTTCCCCGTCCTCGCTGAAACAGACCGCATTTATCATGGCATTGTCCCTGATCCCGTTCTCCTTTTCAAAACCGGTCGCCAGCTTCCTGTAGCCTTCCTTCCTGTATGCGAACATCCAGACCAGCCAGCCTATCAGTGACAAATTGAGGATCACAATCACAAATACAAAGAATATCCTCGTCCAGGAATTGAAGTTCAGGATGTTGTCCAATGAGAAAAGACAGAAAAGCAGGAGGATGTCCGCCGACAGCGCAGCAAGGACCGCTACGGCGGCCTGCCTGACCTTTCCGACGATCTCATATCTATTTAAGGTCCTGTATAAATCCCCTGTCGCCATCAATGATCTCCTTGTTTATCTTCAGTTCCGTTCCCGGCCTCACCGCGCCAATAGAAGGTACGGCGAAAAGCCTCCTCACCTTCTCCGTCTCCTGATGCTTGTGCCTTATCAGCACGAACCTGTTATCGAGCTGCCATTCGGTTTCAGGCAGATGCCAGGTCATCATCTCCAGATGCCAGATGCGGACGCCACGGACTGGATTGCCCATACCGTCCAGGAAGTCCGACCTCTGCTTGTATGCCAGTGTCTTTGCATAATCCCTGGATCCTTCCAGCTTCAATACCCATTTTTCCTTGAAAAAGTCGTCTGTGCGCGGGAGTACTTTCCTTATCGCCTCCAGATCGCCGTCCTGCAGAGGATTCTTCTTGATATTGGACGGGATGTCCCCCGACAATCCCGCAAGGGCATATGTGTCCGTGAGAATGAACACATCATATGTTCCAGGAAGCAGATTTCCGAAATCAAACTTGCTTCCCTCTGAAACTTTCGCGGCCAATAAAGTCTCCCGTTCAACGTCGAACGCCGAAACCTTCTCCAGCTTGCCAAGCCCTTCGACGGTTCCTTTGAACGGCAATGCGTTCACCGCCTTGTTTCCGGGGAACTGCAGCGCGACCGGATAGGAGACTTCAGCCATGGTCTGCCCCTTATCCCCCTTGAGCTGGCGCTGTAGGAACACCTTGTGCTTTCCTGTGTTGTCCTTCAGGTAGAACGCCGCTGAAACGATATGACCGCTGACGCTCGTACCATCGACAAGCGTGATCTTCGTGATGAAATTTATGAACGGATATTCCTTCTCGTCATAATAGACTTTCTCAATGCTGCCAGCTTCCTTGTAGACCCAGGGCTTCTTCATGTCCGCAGTCTCAACCTTGTGCTCGATGGAAAGGATGTCCTCAAGGCGGAACTGCTTCTGACGGCCCTCCTTCAAGGGAGTCATCGTCAGGGGATTGGCGCCTATCATGGTCAGTATCCCGGAAAGGACTGTTCCATCGTTCATCGTGACGATCGCCTCTGCGCTAATAGGATCCTTGTCCACTCCGGACACTGGAAAAACCGAAACAAGCAGCAGCAGACCCGCAAGCCTTGTAATCCCAAAGCGGAGCGGTTTAGTCCGGAACAGCGACTTTGTTGAAAAGTAATTCATTCTTTTTCCCTGCATATAATACGCTATCAGGCTCATTAATTTACACTCTTTTTCATCCGAAACCCTACCAGCCAACGGAAAAGATGAGGTTTTCCCTGTGATTTTAGTATTTATCTTTACGCATGAAATGCGTTGAATAACACAGCCTATGGTTTCAACCATAGGGGGTCGAATCCAATAATTTGATTCGCCCTGAAGGGGCGAAATATTTTCCGTCCCTACAGAACGTATCATTTTTTCATATATAGCCTGTGATAGTCGCCATTTTTCTTACATATTTATTATTTCTTACATTTACATCTTGACTTTCATTATGATCAGTGTATGATATTATAAAAAGAGGTGATACCATGATGGTGGCACAGGTAACGACAAAAGGACAGCTTGTCATTCCGTCACTCCTTCGGAGAAAATACTCCATAGGAGAGGGGACAAAGATAGTGTTTGATGACCATGACGGCAAGATAACTATTCAGCCGGTGACAGGCGAGTTCGTCAATTCCCTCTGTGGGATGCTGAAGTCCAAGGATGGCGTATCCGCTACCGAGGAACTCCGGAAAGAACGCAAAGAAGAACTCGCGAAGGACAAATGACATGAAAAGACATGTTCTTGACAGCTTTGCCGTCCTTTCCTACCTGTACAACGAATCTGGAGCGGAAAAGGTGAAGCAGATCCTCCATCTTGCCATCCAAGACCGTGCGGAAATCTACATGTCCTCTGTAAATTGGGCCGAAGTTGCCTATATATCCAAGAGGAAAAGTGGTCCTCAGGAATGGATTCTGGCATCTTTCTCTCTGACACGCCTCCCCATTGAGATTGTTCCGGCTGATCTCGAACTTGCGAATATCGCATCCGACTTCAAATACAAGTATAAGATCTCCCTGGCCGACGCCTTTGCCGCCGCATTGGCAAAGGCAAAGAAAGCCGAACTTCTAACCGGCGATCCGGAATTCAGGGAGCTTGAAAAGGAGTTGAAAATTGATTGGATTTCGTAATTTCCTTAAACCTTTTTATTGTTTGTCAGAGTGGATAAATAGCAATATTTCCAGTAATTGAAGTCAAAACTGATTTAGACACAAGAAGTCTTAAAATGAATAACGGCAAACATGAAAACTACGAAATACTGAATTTAATAGGCTACGGATTGGCAAAGTTCGGTATGTGTTTTTTTAAAGAGTTTGGGGTTAGAACAAAAAAAGCCTTCTATCAGTATATTGTAGAATTAAAAATTGCAGAAACACCTGGTACTGTAAAAAACCGTCAAGACCTTTTTGACCCATTTTTTGACAGCGGCAGAAAAGGCTGGTGGCAAAAAGGCAATGCATATATTCACAGGAAAATTCTTATTGATTCATTGTTTGGAAATCTCGATGCCGTGCAATACTCTGGAATTGTCAAAATCTACATTGAAGGCAAATTTGGGGTAATATTAAAACCAACAGCTGTCAGCCCTGTGACGAAAAGTCGTTTTAAGCAACTTCAAGAAACTGGGAAAGAAGCCGAACTTTACTTTATGAATAACTATCAGACCATAGATTCTTTTTCTACTGGCATACTGGATGATGCTAGATTGCTTGGGGATGGCTATGATTTTCAAGTTCAGATGTCTGGAAAATATTTTTTGGCTGAAATAAAAGGTATTAGAGAGTCTTCCGGGAGTATCAGGCTTACTGAAAATGAATATATGAAAGCCCAAGAATATAAAGATGAATATAGCTTGGTGGTCGTTAGTAATTTGACAAATTTACCCAAAATGACAACTACATTTAATCCAATTGCCAACCTATCGTTAACTAAAAAGATTGTTTCCCAAAATCAAACAACGTATCATTCAGAATTCATGCCTTGGTAATTTTTGAAGCAATCCTGAAGACATTTGCTGGAATTGAATATCCGAGCATTGAGCCAAGCTATAAAATTGAATAGTGGTTCTTTCATATCAGGTCGACTCTCCTCCCGAGAATCCATTACGCATTAATTAAGGATCTCCACAATTTCATCTTTCCCTGCCGACTTGAGGTTTTTAATGACAGTTGTCTGCCATTTCTTGTGCATCTTGCCGAACATCTTACTTATGGAATCTTCCTTTTTCATACGTCTTCTTTTCCACGGAGCGCCCCCTTTAGAAATCTTATTTCCTTCTTGACCCTGGAGAGGAGATGCCGATATTTGGCCCTGTATTTCTTTGCCTCTGCATATTCACGTATTATCTTCTCCTTCACCTTACCCTTGTAGTCAGACCTTACCTTGCCGTGTTCACGATATATCAGATAATAATAATGCTTCCCCTTGATCTTCCTTTTCGCCAGACTTCCCCGTGGAAGCTTTGCAAGCTCCCTTTCGTAGTCGGCCTTCATCTTCAAGGAGTTTTCAAGCTCCTCCCTCAATATGCCCTTGATTGCCATTTTACCTCCCCATTCAAGGTTACCATACATTGTCCGCTGTAAGATATACTGTATGGTAACCGGTTCAAGCGACTTACTATACTAATATGATTATTCATCATAATGTATGGTAACATAGTCAAGCCTGTATTACCAAACAAATGCGCCAATAAATTATGATGTATTTGGTAATCGCGGTCTGCTAAGGTCTGTGCAAGTCTGTGGCCGAATCTCCTTTTCATGTCAGGTTGAATTTCCTCCTGAGGATCCATTCCGCCACGAGAAGCGTCAGCAGCACCATGAAGAACCATGGCGTCTCGAAGACAAGCCTTTCCTCCCTCTCGACCTTGTTCTTCGACATGCTCTCGTAGATGTCGCTCTCCAGCCTGCTACGCTCATCAGTACTATAAATATGCTTTGCAGTGGAATATTCAAGGAAACGGGACATCTCAGACCTGACATCCTGGCTCTCCCTTATGCTCTCGCCGGAAAGTATCAGCTTGAACCTCTGGCGCAGTATCTTGTCCTTGCCGGCACATGAGACCTTCAGCATATATCTGCCGGGCTTGATGGAATTGAAGGTGCACTTGTAGAATCCGCCCCTCCTCTCCATCGGAAGAGAAAGATACACTGCACGGGTCGCAGTATTGTAGAGATCAGCATTGACTTTAATGCCGGTGTCCTTGTCTTCAGGGATGCTGACTATCGCATTCACCTCCAGGCTGTCGCCCGGCACAAGCTCGGTCTTGTTCACCGATATCTTTAGGATGTCGCTCTCGTTTCCGGACTGCGAATAATTCAGGAGCTGCTTCCAGAAATCGTTGAAGTTTTCAGTCCTCGACGACGTATTCCCCCACAGCGGGAACGAATTTGAAAGCACGCCTATCACGACGCCTTTCCCGAAATGCTGCACTGCGACAAGCGGCAGTCTTCCGCCCTGCGAGTCCGCCCAGAGGATGACCTTGGCGCTGCTTTTGACAAGCTTCACCGAGTTGACGGATTTAAGGACGAATTCAGGATCATTGGCGTTCCGGGCGATTATCTCCCGGATCCTGTCCGAGAAACTGTCCGACTCCGTATCGTTCACCGAAACCTTGAAGTTCCCGGAGATGAAGGAATCGTCGGCATGCACGAATGGCGACAGCCTCCTGACAGGGGAACTTTCCGGAAGAACGCCAAAGGCCTCCTTCCCTCCGAGCAGGATCAGGCTTCCTCCTGCGCTCACATATTTTTCCAGGAGATTCTCCTCGGCGTCCGTCAGCGCCGGCCTGTTATGCGAACCAAGGATGAAAGTTCCCACATGGGACATCTTGTCTGGAGAGCTGGGCAGGCCGTTCTTGAACGCCTGGTCCGGATCGATGCCGCGGAGCGAATATTTTCCGTCGGCGACCTTGTATACCGCCGTAAATTTCTCCTGGCTCTGCTCGAGGAAGCGTATCATCGGCCTGTAGCTGTTCGAGAGTTCAGGGAAGTAGACGACGGTCTCGGAATCGTCCTTTACGACTTCAAACGCAATCTCGCGGGAATTGTTCAGGTATGTGATTTCGCCGGGAAGCTTGTCCACCTGCAGTTTCAGGACATGCACTCCTTCAGTCTTGAAAACATGCTTCACCGTCTCCGTCAACGTTCCCTCATTGAGTTTCAACCTCCGCTGCTCCTTGATCACCCCGTCCTCGGATATGCCTAGCTCCATGGGGCGATCCTTGCCGAACCCATGCATGGTGATTGGCACCCTCAGCTCAACCTCCTCGTTCACACGCGCCTTGTCAGGACATTTGAAGGAGTCGATCCCGAGATCCTTGCTTCCTCCGAGATCGGTGCCGGTCCTCACGCAGTAGACGGGAACCTGTATGTCTCCTCCCCTGAATCCTGAATAATCACTTCCGTCGGAGACGAAGACAATGGCGGCAGTCTCTGAAAGCCCGATGTCCTTGTCGACCTGCTTCACCGCCGTCGCAAAATTCGTGCCTCCTGAAGCTTTCATCTTTTCAAGTTCCGCAGTCCCATCCTTCTTGACCGCGACATCATTGAATGAATAGAAGCTGACGGGATATTCTGCGATCTTCGCAAATTTCCTGTCCTTCAGGAAGTTGACTGCTGCTTCGTATCTTGTCTTCCCGCCTTTTTCATCGGCGCATCCCATAGACAGTGAAGAATCCACCAGGAATACGATGTTGGCTGTCTTCTTGTTCTCCTCCATCTTGTTCAAGACCGGTGAAAGGATCATGATTATCAGGCAAAGGAACGAGGCCGACCTCAGTACTATGAGCATCCTTTTTCTTCCTGACGACAGCAGATGTCCGCTTCCGGAACGCAGTGAAAGGATGATCGCGATGATTGAGACGATAACTATCACGCAGACAAGCCACACCGGGACCAATGGGAAGAAATAAAGCATCAGGACTTCCCTCCCTTCACTGCGGACGGTGCAGGATTGAAATACTTCAGATGCCTGTCGGCGATCAGGAATTCCATGAGAGCCGCAAAGAACAGCAGGACGAAGAAGAGTCCTGCAAGACTGCTTCCCTGCCTGCTGGATTCGACCTGTTCCATGACGGTGGAATCCGGAGAGATGAAATTCACCTCATGATCGACGATCGACGTCGACAGCTTTTCGCGCGGCAAAATTTCGGGCTTGCTCTCTTCCGCGTCTCCTCCCAGAACGGCCGCCCTTATGTCGGCGCCGTCGAATGTGATTACTCCCGGGACCCACGTGTCCTCGAAAGGAAACGCCCTGCCTCTGACGGTACTGATCCTGGATGTACCGGACGATTCCGAGACATCGACCGAACCGGATGACGGCAGCAGCATGATCTTGTTCCCGCAGATTATATTCTTGATGTCGGACATCCCATTCGCGGCATGGTCGATCAGATGGACCATGATTACAGGAAAAGATTTCAGCTCCGGCCAGTTGCAGTAGTCGTTGCGCGCGGAAAATGCCAGCGTGATCCAGCGGCCGTTTCCGATCCTGCGTTCGACGATCACATTTTTTCCGCCGGCGGACGCCATGACTTTTGCCGAAGGATCCGCATTGATCTCCTGCATGTATTTCCATGAGAGGTAGTCCAGCTGCAGGAGTTCGTTCATTATCGAAAGATCCTCGTTGAATGTCATCCCGTTCTTCTTCAGCGGAACTCTGGGGCCGTAGACGTTTACCGCGGAAACGCCGTCCTTCCTGAGAACATCCATGATCCCGGACATGCTTGTCGCCTTCGTCCTGGTTCCGGGCATTGAAATCACCGTGCCGCCTTTTTTGAGATAGTCCGAAATCCGCGACGCATATTTTTCAGGTACCACGTCGACATCGGCCAGCAGCAGGACATGAACTCCTGAAAGCAGTTCGGGTGTAATCTCCTTCACGGTCGTAGTCTGTATGCTTACGCCGTTGGAGGCGGTGCCGTCCGGATCAAGGGCATGCCTGATGAAGAAATACGGATCGGTCTTAACGAATTCATCCTCATAGACCGCAAGCACCTTGACATTCTTCGATACGGAAACGGCAAAATATCTCCTGTTGTCCATGCTGTAGGGATCATCCTTCACACCGACGGAACCGGAGATGACTCCTTCGGAAAGAGGGACGAAGGAGAATTCTCCGGACTTCTTCTCTCCGCCTGCAATGGTCAGATCTCGCGTTTCAAGCGTCTTGCCGTTGACTTCGAAATTCAGTTCGGTCTTGCTTTCGGACCTGCCGGAATTCTCGACATCATATTCCACCCTCATGGTCCTGTTGACCGTCTTGGGCTTGAATCCGGTGGATACGCGCGTCACTGAAAGATTCTCCTGCGTCCCCGAAACCGCCACGAAATATATCCTGGAGTCCTTCAGCTCGTAATCCCTGTATGGCTGCGACGGCGCCTGGCTGGACTGGAAATCCGAGATGAGGTAGATCTCATGGTTGGGACTCTGGGATGACCTTATATATTCCGATGCCTTCTTGAATCCCGCCGAATAGGATCCTGTGCAGCCCGAAAGGACGCTGTTCCTGACGGCTTCATCGGCCTTCCTGATGCTCTGAGTCAGGGAGACTCCTTTCCTGCCGGACAGGAATATCACTGCGGCCGAATCCCCTGTTCCAAGCGCACCGATTATCTCCTGAGCCTTCCTGCGGGCGCAGGAGAAGGCGGTCTCGCCGGACGAATTTTTCCTGCACATTGAAAGGGTATCGTCAATAATTATCACCGCATCGGCGTTTCCTCCGGAGAGATATTTGAATCCTCCGATAGATGGGCACGAAAGCGCAAAGACCAGGAAAAGTATGGCAAGAGTCCTCAGCAGCAGCAGGAGGAGATCCCTCAGTCTTCTCCGGAATGCGAGGAACTTTTCGCTCTTCCTGAAGAACTGCGTCGTTGAAAATTTTACACGGACCCTGTTCCTCCTGAAATACAGATGGATTATAATCGGGATCGGGAGCGCAAGAAGCCCCCATAGGAATATGGTATTTCCAAATTGCATCAGTTATTTTCGGTTCTTTCTTAAAATGAGTGGGTAGTAGTGAATACCCCTCCTTAAGGATTTACATTATATTCCATCATTCAAAGAAATTCAAT